>NZ_JAPEPJ010000001.1:3505625-4242500 GCF_026340255.1 Streptomyces sp. NBC_01408
TGGGCGACTCTCGGATCGAGCGGGGTCGGGCACCCGGCGAGTGTCCGCAGCTCGGCGTATCCGGCGGCCAGGTCCACACCGGTGCCGGGGCCGTCGGAATCGGTGGTGCCGAGCGCGGCGAGCAGGCGGCGGACCTCGCCTGCATCAAGCGGTATCGGCCCTGGGCAGGACGGCAGCAGCCAGGGGTCGATGAATAGGGCGATGTAGGGCGAGGTCGCCGCACAGGTATGGGCCAGTTGGGGCGGAACGATCAGCCCGGGCGCCGTCACCATGTGCCGTCCCGGCTGGAGGAGTTGGGCGTGGCCGCCGATCGGGAGCACGGCTTTCCACGCGGGCAGCCGGTGTTGGGCGACGCGGAATGGGCGGGACTCGGCGAACATCGTCGCTTCGGGGCCGGAGGCGAAGACGATGCGGCGATCGTTTTGTTCAAGCGCCCAGGCACGAGGTGAACGGATCATGGTGCCATGCACGCTATCGCTGCCGTCGCCTTGGCGATGTTCCTGGTCGTCACGGGGGTCATGCATTTTCTGGCCCCCGGCTACTTCCGCATGCTGATACCCGCATGGCTCCGCCGGGAGCGGTTCCTCGTGGCCGTCAGTGGGGCGGCGGAGGTCGTGGTGGGTGCGCTGGTGCTGGTTCCGTGCAGCAGGCCGGCCGGGGGCTGGGCCGCCGCCGTCCTGATCACCTGTTACCTGGTGTCCCACGTGGACGCGCTGCGCCGCGCGCGGCCGGACCGGCCCCGGCTGCTGGAGCGGCCGGCCGGTGCGGTGGCCCGGCTGGTGGTGAACGTCCTGTACATCGCCTGGGCGGTTGCCGTGGCCAGATCCGCGCCCTGATGCCGATGCGCGGTGACCGATTTGTCAGAGGTGGCGCCGAAGCCGCCCGTAGCCCCCAAGTCCCAAAGGAAGTCATGCCATGAGTCATCGCCTCGTCGTCGTAGGTGCCGGCTACGCCGGTCTGCTGGCGGCCAAGCGCCTCGCCCGCAAGCTGCGCCGCAGCGATGTCACCATCACGCTGGTCAATGCCTCAGACCGGTTCGTGGAACGGGTCCGGCTCCATCAGCTGGCCGCCGGGCAGCGATGGGCGGCGCCGTCGTTGCGTCAACAGCTCCGCGGGACATCGGTCCAGCTGGTCGTCGGACGCGTGACCGCGATCGACACCACTGGCCGGACCGTGTGTATGGACGTCGCGCCCGGAGCGATCGGCTACGACACCCTGGTGTACGCGGTGGGCAGCCGGGCGCGGCTCGACGATGTCCCGGGGGCAGTCGAGCACGCGTACGCTGTCGCCGGCTCTGAGCAGGCGACGCGGTTGCGGCACAGGGTTGCCGAGGTGGCGTCAGGCGGCACTGTCGCGGTGGTCGGCGCAGGGCTGACCGGGCTGGAAACCGCCTCGGAACTGGCCGAGAGTTACCCCGAGTTGCGAGTCCGGCTGTTCACCGGTGCCGATGACGTGGGGTCCGGGCTCGCGCCGCGAGCCCGGACCCACCTGCGGCGCACTCTGGACCGGCTGGGCGTCTCGGTGCATCCGAAGACCTTCGTCGCGGCGGTGCGGGAGGACGGCCTGGACACCCGCGATGGCGCGCCGTTCGCCGCTGACGCCGTTGTGTGGACCACCGGGTTCCGTGCGCCGGAGCTGGCCCGCGCGGCAGGGTTCGCCACGGACGAGAGCGGCCGGATGCTCGTCGACGCCACTCTGCGCTCGGTCTCGCACCCTGAGGTGTACGCCGTCGGTGACGCGGCTGCCGGGGTGTCGGTGGGCGGGGCACCGAGCCGCATGTCCTGCCAGACAGCGCTGCCCATGGGCCGGGGTGTGGCCGATGTCGTTGCGGCTCGGCTGACGGGCCGGGAACCCGGGCCCGTTCGGATCGGTTACGCCTTCACCAACATCAGCCTCGGCCGGCGTGACGGTGTCGTCCAGTTCACCCACGCCGACGACAGCCCGCGCGGGTTCGTCCTGACAGGACGCGCCGCGGCGGCCTTCAAGGAGACTGTCGTGCGAAGTACGGTACGTTCCGGGCCGCGCGGCGAGTCGGGCAGTGATGAGTCGGATGCCTGAGCCAACCCGCCTGCCGTAGGGACGATCTTGTGACCTCACGAGGTCCGCTCACGAACGCGTACTAACACCTGGGGACGTTCACCGGCTCTGTCGCTGATCTTGTGATGCTGGGTGGTTGAGCTGGGGAGCCAAGGCCGTACGCCGACACGAGGAGATGACGGTGGAGTTGCTTGGCCCGTCCACGATCGTGCGCCTGGTGAGTGGAGGTGTCCGGTGACGGGGAGAGAGCGGCGGGTTCCTCCGACGGCCAGGATCGCGGAGTTCCCCGAGACGGCTGCCGGACAGGCTCGCTGGTGGGAGAACCACATTCTCGAGGTCCTGGACGGACTGCCTGCTGATGCTCCCGAGGGGACTTCCCCACGGCCGGAGTTCGATCCGAGGGTGAACTCGCTCGCCCAGCGCGAGCGGGCCAAGGCAGACGAGCTGACGGCGGCCGGACACGCGATGTCGGCCAGCGGCATCAAGCAGCGGCGCCAGCGTTACCAGCGCGACGGTCTGGTCGGACTGGCCGACGGCCGGTCAGCCAAGCGGATGCCGGCCTTCGGCAGGGTTGCTCCGGCTGTGACCGAGGCAATGCAGCAGGCGATCGCCGAGACGGCCGAGGCATCGTCGAAGACGATCGGCTTCGTGGTCTGGCGGGCGACGCAGATCCTGGCGGCCCGTGAGGACGCGGCGGACATCGAGGTGCCCTCACAGCGCATGCTCTACCGGCTGTTCGACAAGATGGCCATCGGCACCCACGCGACGGGCTCGGCGACCGCCCGCCGTTCATCGGCCGCGCGTCCGGCCGGACCGCTCGGGGAAGTGCCAGCTTGCGCACCGGGCGAGTGGATGCAGATCGACTCCACGCCGCTGGACATCCTGGTGCGGTTGGACGAGGGGATCGCCGAGAAGGTCGAACTGACAGGAATGGTCGACCTGGCCACCAGGTCCCTTCCCGCTGCGGTGCTTCGGCCGACGACGAAAGCGGCTGATGCTTCTGCTCTCCTGGCCCGGAGTGTCACTCCTGAGCTGATGTGTCCTGGCTGGTCAGAAGCCCTTCGGATGTCGAGGTCGGCATTGCCCCACCGGCGGCTGCTGGGCTTGGACGAGCGGCTGGAGCACGCGGCCGCGAGGCCGGTGATCGTGCCGGACACCCTGAGCAACCCGAAACTGATACGCGCCTGCGCCGGGCTCGACGGCTCGGCCCCCGGAACAGCCGGCGCCGCCGCCCACACGCTCAAGCTCCTGGCCCGGCGGATTCAGCACCTCACCGATGAGATCGAAGATCTCACCACGCGGATCAGAGACGTCATCACGCAGCACAACCCGCAGCTCCTGGGGTGCTACGGCGTCGGCCCGGACACCGCCGCGACCCTTCTGATCGCAGCGGGCGACAACCCGGAACGGCTCCGCAGCGAGGCCTCGTTCGCAGCTCTCTGTGGCGTCAGCCCAGTCGAAGCCTCCTCCGGGAAGACCCAGCGGCGGCGCCTCAACCGGGGCGGAAACCGGCAGGCCAACTCCGCCCTCTATACCGTCGTGCTGGCCCGTCTCCGCTGGGACACCCGCACCCGCACCTACGTCGACAGACGTGTCTCCGAAGGCAAGACCCGACGCGAAGCGCTCCGCTGCCTCAAACGCTACGTCGCACGCGAGATCCACCGGCTGATCACCTTTGCCAGCGCAGACCCACACACCCACCTCCTGGCAGCTTGACATCCATAGGGGCATCAAGCGCGGCTACGTCTTCCTGGGCACCGTGACCGCAGCGTCGCTGGTCATCTGGCTGCGGTCATGACCAATCGACGGCTGAAGCTACTGGCCGGCGCGGCGGTTGAGCCAGGACTTCTCCAGTTCCGACAGCGGTGGCGGTGGCACCGGGCCGGTGTCGTTGTAGAGGGCGATGGGGTCGTTCGGATCGGACCATGAGCCGACCGTCACCAGCCGGTAGACGAACTCGCCGCTGTCTGGAAGCGGAACCGTGATGGTCGCAGGCGCCGGCGGGCCGGGGATACAGCGGCCGACGTCCTCGCCATAGGGCCCTCCGCCGAAGATGGCGTGCATCCAGCCGCTCGGTGGCCGTCCAGTCAGATCGAATACGTCTTCCATGCCCTCCCCCTCAACTGCCGAGATCGTACGGCAACAGATACTGCAGACGGTCTATCAAGATCGGCCGGGACAGCTCCTAGCCAAGTCGAATTTCGATCAAGACTCCGCAGACCACATCCTGTCGATGGTGCTCTGGTGAGTTGACACTGATCAGCGGGCCGGAAACGAAGCCAAAGCAAGATCCCACTGGTCAGCTGCGTGAAGTAGAGCAGCTGTATCTACCCGAGCCTCCACGAAGTGCTGGTAGATGTCTGCTCCGTTCTCACCCTGCTGCCATGGGGGTGCCGCCTCCATGGACAGGTGCACGCGAATCACCGCGCCGTCGTCACTTCGACCGACGAGGCTGAAGGCCAGGACCGGCTCGACGAACCACTTGTCCGGGGACAGGTAGCCGTCGGCATCTGGCCCGGTCACCTCAACCGTCCCTGCAGCCACCGCGCGCAGCCAAGCGGACACCTCACGGGCCTCATCGGTCAGCAGACAAGGATCAGTGAAAGACCAGATGCCCTCCGGAGTCATCGCAGTGCCGCCGATGACGAGCCAGTTGTCATCGTAGGAGTCGCCGCGGACCTCGGAGAACTGGTACCGCAGCGGGCAGAGCTCGACACTGCTTGCGTGATCACCCAAAAGCATTGCCCCAGGGTGTCACGGACCGTCTCGACGTTACACAGTCCCTCGAAACACGCCAGCACAACCCCATGGGCGAGCTGGGTAAGACGGGCCGTTTGACATCCAACTTAGTCGCTCCAGGTCAGGGAGCCGCGCTGGACTAACTTCCTTGTCAAAGGACACCGGACAGGGAGATCTCCTCCATGGCGTCGACGTCCGTGGAGAAGAACACCACCGGTACGCGCCTACGGCTGTTCGCCGCGTGCGGTGGGCGGAACTGCGGGGTCTTCGAGGTCTTCGAGGTCTTCGAGCATGGCGGCCGCCAGGTCGCGCTCGGAGGCGTAGTACCGCTCGGCCCACTTGAGGGTGAGCGCCGGGTACGCCGACGACGGGCCGTCCTGCGACGGGCCGTCCTGCGCGTCCGTCTTGTCGGCCACCGCGCGCAGGCGCATCTCCTCCGCGAACTCCTGTTGCTGGAGCAGGAGTTCGCGCATCTGCTCCGGTTCCAGGAGGTGGCCCAGCCATAGGCGCAGCATCGGTCCGTGCTTGAGGACCGGGGGGTCGGGCGGGGTCTCGCGGGCCCATTCCCGTACGGCCGTCATGCCGGTTCCGGTGATCCGGTACACCCGCTTGTCGCGGGTGCCGGTCTCCTGGGCGACCGTCCGGGAGGAGGCGTAGCCGGCCCGCTCCAGGCGCTTGAGCTCGCTGTAGATCTGGCTGAAGGACGGACTCCAGTAGAAGAAGCGCAGCGACCGGTCCGACCGCTTCTTCAGGTCGTAGCCGGAGAGCTCCTCCCCGAAGGAGAGCAGTCCGAGGACCGCCCAGCTGGTAGCGGGGAGCGGGCGCCTGTTCGTCTCGTCTGCCACGCAGCGCAGTCTACGACCGGTCTCCGCGGCCCCCTTCCGGCGTTGTGGTGTTACTGCTAGAAGTATTTCTAGTAGGTATATGAACGTCTGGTGAGGAAGGGTGTGGCGTGGGCGTCTGCCTCGACGGAAAGGTCGTCGTCATCACCGGCGCCGGACGCGGCCAGGGCGCCGCCGGGGCCCGGCTGTGCGCGCGGGCGGGCGCGCGGGTCGTCGTCACGGACGTACGGGAGGACGAGGGCCGGGCGGTGGCGGCGGAACTCGGCGACCAGGGCCTGTACGTCTGGCACGACGTGGCCGACCCGGAGAGCTGGACCGAGGTGGTGGCGCGGGCCGTCGGCGCCTTCGGCACGCTCTCCGCGCTGGTCAACAACGCGGCCCTGTGGCGCACGGCCCACGTGGAGCGGCAGACGCTGGAGGAGTTCCAGACGCTGCTACGGGTCAACCTGCTGGGCCCCTTCCTCGGCATCCAGGCGGTGGCGCCGGTGCTGCGGGCGGGCGGGGGCGGCTCGATCGTCAACATCTCCTCGACGGCCGGGCTGGCCGGGATACCGGGCCACGCGGCCTACGGCTCCACCAAGTTCGCCCTGCGCGGGCTGACCCGGTCGGCGGCGCTGGACCTGGCCGGGGACGGGATCCGGGTCAACTCGGTGCATCCGGGGGCGATCGACACCCCGATGGTGGCCGAGGCGGTCGCGGGGCGGGACTGGTCGCACGTACCGCTGGGGCGCATGGGCCGACCGGAGGAGGTCGCGGAGCTCGTCCTCTTCCTCTGCTCGGACGCGTCCTCGTACGTGACGGGCAGCGAGTTCGCCGTGGACGGCGGGACGACGGCCGGGTGATTGGCGGGCGCCCTCGGCCAAGGCGGCGGGGCGGCCGGATTCGAACCGGCGTCCTCCTGAACTGGGTCAGGCGCACTGCCTCTGTGCTACGACCCCGCCAGGCCGGAAGCTTAGCGGTCGGCTCCGGAAGTCCTTCGGAGGGTGATCAAGTCTCAGGCGGAGGAACCTTGGGGAAGGGCTTCGGCTGCGGCGGTGCGGGCGTAGAGGACGGAGCGGCCGGCGCGGTGGGCGCTGACCAGGCCCGCGTTGCGTACTCGGTCAGGCAGTTCCACCGGAACCGCCTGACGGCGCCCTCGATCTCCTCCCGCTGTGCTTCTCCCTCGCGGGCCTCGCGGGCCTCGCGGGCCTCGCGGGCCTCGCGGCAGCGGCGAGAGCGGTGGCTGGCACTGATGACGGCCCGCCGGTCGGCCCCGGCCCCGAAGCCTTCGTGACACTTTCCGCGCAAGCGTCACAACGATCCGGGTGCACCCTCCTGAACGGGATCCTCGAATTCCGGGTGTCCTGGACCGCCGGTCGAGGCAGCGCCGCGCAGTGCTGCCTCGACTCGGCGGTTGCTGGTCATGTTCGCCGTGATGGCGGTCATGGTGAGGAGAAGGCCGGCGGCGGCGTAGAGCGGGGTGCGTATGTCGTAGGTGGTGGCCAGCCAGCCGCCGAGGAAGGCGCCGAACGGGGCGGCGCACATGGCGAGCATGCGGGAGGTGGAGGCGACCCGGCCCATCAGGTGGGCGGGGACGATCGCCTGTCGGAGGGAGGGGCCGAGCACCATCGTGGCGCCCATGCCCGCTCCGCAGACGGCGAGCGCGAGGCCGGCGACGTACGGGTTCGGGGCGACGGCAAGGCCCAGGATGGCGAGTCCCTCGACTGCGGCCGTGCAGGTGAGCGCGGTGCCGGTGCCGAGTCGGCGGCCGAGGGAGGAGGCGATGCCCGCGCCGAGCAGGCCGCCGGTGGCCTCCGCCGTGAGGAGCAGGCCGAAGCCGAAGGTGTCGATGCCGAGACGATCGTGCGCGAAGAGGGCGAGTACGGTCTCCACGGCGAGGAAGGCGATGTTCCCGACCGCCGGACGCAGCGCCAGCCCGAGCAGCAACCGGTCCCGGAAGACGTACGAGGCGCCGGCCCGCGCCTGCCGCAGCAGCGACTCACGGGCCTGCGGTGCGGGCCGGGGCGCGGCAGGCAGCGACCGTACGAGCAGTGCGGAGAGCGCGAACGACACCGCGTCGGCGAGCAGCGGAACCGCCCGCCCGAGCGCGAGCAGGGCACTGCCCGCAGGCGGCCCCGCGAAGCCGGACGCGGCTGTCTGGGTGCCACGCAGGCGGGAGTTGGCGCGCTCCAGGAGCGCGGGATCGCGGCCGAGCAGATCCGGCAGATAGGCCGTGGCGGCCGTGTCGAAGAAGAGTCCGCCGAGGCCGAGCAGGAAAGCGACGGCGGCGAGCAGTGGAATGCTCAGCACGTCGAGCGCGGCCGCTGCCGCCGGTATCGCGAGCAGCACCGCGCGTGCCGCGTCCGCGACCCACATCGTGCGCCGGCGGTCCCAGCGGTCCACCAACGCACCGCCGAGCACCCCGAAGAGCAGCCACGGCAGCGTCCCGGCGGCCGTGACGACGGCGAGCGCCATCGGATCCCGCGTCAGCGTCAACGCGAGCAGCGGCAGCGCGGCATGCATCACCCCGTCACCGAGCGAGGACACCGTCTGCGCAGTCCACAGCCGTCCGAACCCGGTCGGCAGCTTCCGAACGTCTGAAGTCACTTGGCGTCCCCTTCGGCCTGCTCGCGCGGTGTCGGGTGGAACAGCGCGAAGACGAGTGACGCGTCCGGCAGCGATGGATCGGACAGCTCCCGGTACTCGTCCGCCAGTGCCTGCAGCCGCGACCCCAGCTCCGCGAACTGCTTCTCGGTGAGCCGAAGATGCGCCATCCGTACGTGCCGCTCGCCATCCGCCGGCGCTGCCTCCAGGTCCGCCACCGCATGCCGCATCAGCACATCCGGCCCTCCCTCGCCCGGATCCGGCAGCACGATCGCCCGCGCGGCCATTGCGTAGTACCGCTCGGTGACCCCCCGGACCTTCCGCGTTCGTACCACCTTCACCAGGCCGGCCCGTTCGAGCAGCCGTACGTGGTAGCTGGAACTCCCCTTCGCAAGGCCCACTCGCCCGGCGATCTGCGTAATCGTCGCCGGCTCGAAGCGGAGCACGGCCATGATCCGGTGACGCGTGAGGTTGGAGACGGCGCGTAGCTGCTCGTCAGTGGTGACGTGAAACGTCTCGGGAAGATCATCGGCAGGCATGCGCCTAATGGTCAACGACTCTTGACCATTAGGCAAGGGGATTTCGTACGGTCTTCCGGAACTCGCTGTCCGGCGTGAGAGGTCTTCGCTCCTGCGCCAGGTGGCCGCGGCCGACTCCCTGCCGCCGCTGGTCTGGGACCGCCGACACGGCTAGCGGCTCGTGGACAACGCCCCAGAGATCTAGATCGGCTACGAACCGTCCTGGAGGGGGCTCTCCGATCCTGTTCCTTCCCTCGGGGGGCACGGGACGCGAGCTGGTACTCGTCCGTGCCGAGCGGTACCCCGCCCCAGCTGCTGGCGTACAGGTCCAGGACGCGCGCTGCCTTGGGGTGGAAGTCCGGGTCGCTGATGAAGATCCAGGAGCGGTGCTGCCAGGGCTTGCTTGCGTCCCGGCCGAGCCAGCGGCGCACGGTGGACGCGGAAAGGGCCGGGGCGATCCGGCGGGCGACGGCCTCGCGGGCCGGTTCTGGGCACGACCAACGTGACAGCGGCGCGATCCGTGACCGGACCCTGGCCTGGTGCGGAGTCAGATGACCACGGGCCGCCTTCTTCAACCGGTGCCGCTCGGCAGCGGTCAGGGCTATCGGGCGGGCGGCAGGAACAGGCAGGGCAGACAAGCCGATCAGCAGAAGTGGATCACAACATCACGGGTGTTGTTCATGCGGTTTCGTGGTGGAGGGAGTCCAGGACGGTGAGTTCGTCCGCGGAAAGGCGAAGAGCGCCGGCGGCTACGTTCTGAGTGAGGTGGTCGGGGTCTCCGGTGCCGGGGATGGCCAGGACGTGGGGGCCCTGGTGCAGGGTCCACGCCAGCCGGATCTGGGCTGCTGACGTCCGCCGCCACGCATCCGGTCCACCGGACCTGGGCCGACCAGGTACGGCCGCGCATGGTGGCTGCCGGGCTGGACCGGGGCTGGCTCTCCGAGATGATCCCGCCCACCGGCTACGTTCCCGACTTCCTCAACCCCGCCCCCGCCGGACCGGCCCCCACGCCGGCGGCAGAGCGGGATGCGATCCTGGCCTTGCCCGCCGAACGGGTACGCCAGGACCTCGACCACCTGGCCCGCCACCAGGGGAATCTCGGCCCCCGGTTGCGAACCCTGCATGCCGACCCGCAGACGCGGCTGGCCAAGGTCGTCGAAGAGATCGAAACGTACTGGGAGCTGGCGCTCGCCCCCTACTGGGCACGGATCCGCGAAGTGCTGGACGCAGACATCTTCTACCGGACCCGCATGGTCGCCGAGCACGGTACGGGCCGCCTCTTCAACGAACTGCACACCTCGGTGAGCTGGGACGACAACGAACTGCGACTGGCCCGCCGAAAGCAGCCGCTGAATCGCAAGACGGCAGGCACGGGTCTGCTGCTGATTCCCTCGGCCTTCACCGGACCGGGACTGCGCACCCGGACGACGCCGCCGGATCCACCCCAACTCGCCTATCCCGCAAGGGGTGTCGGATCGCTCTGGAAGACACGGCCCGTCACTCAGGGCGACGCCCTCGCTGCCGTTCTAGGCCGCTCGCGGACCCTGCTCCTGACCGAACTGGAGGCGCCGGCCTCCACCACACAGTTGGCCCACCGCACCGGACTCTCCCCGGCCGGGGTATCCCAATACCTCACCGCACTACGCCACGCGGGCCTGGTCAGCGCCCACCGCGCGGGCCGCTCCGTCCTCTACGCCCGCACTGCCGCGGCCGAAACCGTTCTCCAAGCAGCCTCGGCCTGAGGTTCGGTCAACCCCCGAAGGACTTCCGGAGCTGACCACTTAGCCCAAGGCCCGGCCCCGGCCCCGGGCCCGGACGGTGGCTACTGCTTGATGGTGTACGAGCAGCCCTTCGTGGTCGTGACCCCGTCGCTCTCCGCGACCGTCTTGCCGTCCACCGTGATCTTGCAGGGGGCCTGCTGCAGCTTGCCGCCGGCGCCCGTGATCGTGCCCGGCACGACGTTCACCAGGTAGCCCACCTTCTGCTCCGCGGCGGTGAGTTCGGCCGTGCCCGACTTCGACCACGGCAGGGTCTGCTGCTCGAAGCCGCTCCCGATGCCGCTGAACATGATCGCCGTCTGGCCCGTGCCCCCGACCTCCAGGGTCACCTGGTGGGTCGCGCCACCGGACTTGGCCGGCGCGGAGGAGGAGCCCCACCCTGCCGGCGGCGTCGCGGACGGCGAAGCCGTGGGTGCGGGCTTGCCGCCCTCCCCGGCAGCCTTCGGGTCCTCGCTCCCGCAGCCGGTGAGCAGCACCGCCACCGCGGCGCACAGCGTCATCCCGGTCATTGTCCTTCGCATGTTCCCCGTACCTCGTTCTCGTCGCTCGCCGCTCATCGCGCGTTGTTCGAAGCGGCTGTTCGGATCACGGGGGATCTCATCACATCCGGAACGGCTTCTCCGAACTGGTGTCGGCGGATGTGATCGAAAACAATGGCCGCATGACGACACGCGCCCGTGCCCGCTCCTTCGATTCCGCCGCCGCGCTGTACGGCGCGCACCGGCCCGGCTATCCGCCGGCCCTGTTCGACGCCGTCGAGACCCTCGCCGGACGGTCGCTCGCCGGGGCCCGGGTGGCCGATGTGGGGGCGGGGACCGGGATCGCCAGCGCGCTGCTGCGCGAGCGCGGGGCCGAAGTCGTCGCCGTGGAGCCCGGGGACGGGATGGCGGCCGAGTTCCGCCGGGCGAACCCCGGGATCCCGCTCGTGCGCGGGGACGGGGACCGGCTGCCGCTGGCGACCGGCGCGTTCGACCTCCTCACCTACGCCCAGGCCTGGCACTGGACCGACCCGGCCCGCTCCGTCCCCGAGGCCCGCCGCGTACTGCGCCCGGGCGGCGCGCTCGCCATCTGGTGGAACGACACGGACTCGGCCGTCCCGTGGGTCGCCGAACAGGAGGAACGGCTCCGGGTGTTCTTCGGGTCGCCGCAGGGGCAGGGGCAGGGGCAGGGGCAGGGGCAGGCGCAGGCGCAGGGGCAGGGGCAGCAGCAGGGGCACGCGCAGAGCTTCCGCACGCTGCCGCGGGGGCTAGGCGAGTTCACCACCCGCTCCCTGCGGTGGTCCCGGCGCGTCACGCTGGACGACCACCTCGCCAACCTCGCCAGCCACTCCGCCTTCCTGGTGCTGGGCGAGGCCCGCACCCGCGCTTACTTGGCCGCCGAACGGGAGCTGCTGGCCCCGCTCTTCCCCGACGGCACCGTCGAGGAGCAGTACGTCGTCACCCTCGGCGTCGCCCTGGTGTGACGCGGTCCTGCCCGGGGCGTTCGCGGAGAGCAGTGCTCTTGAGCACTGCTCTCGTCACGTATCACCGCTCTCGCCACCGAAGCACCGCACGACCTCCGCCCGGCACTGCGACGGCGTGCCCCACGCGTCGCGCAGCGGGCGGGCCTTGCGCAGCCACAGGGACAGGTCGAGTTCCTCCGTGTAGCCCACCGCGCCGTGCAGTTGGAGCGCCGTCATCGCCGCCCGGTAGCAGGCCTCGCCCGCCGACAGCTTGGCCGCCGCCACATCGCCCGGCGCCAGCGACAGCGCCGCCGCCCGCACCAGCGGCCGGGCGAACTCCAGGCCCAGCAGGGTGTCCGCCAGCCGGTGCCTGACCGCCTGGAAGCCGCCGATCGGAGCCCCGAACTGCCTGCGCTGCTTCGCGTACTCCACCGTGCGGGACAGCAGCGCCTCGCCCACGCCCAGGCACTGGGCCGCCGTCAGCAGCCGCGCCCAGCGCGCGGCCGTCCGAGCCGCCGCCGTCACCCGGGGACCGTGCGCCAGCAGCTCGCCCCCGGCGGCCAGGGGGAGGAACAGCCGGCGCGCCGGGTCCGTGGACCGGTGCGGCTGCCCCGGGCCGCCGGCCAGCCGGAGCTCGCCCGCCCCCGACACCGTGAAGCAGTGCGCCGCGGCGTCCGCGTCCAGGGCGTACGGGCTCCCGCCCGGCAGCGTCAGCGTGGCCGCGGCCCCGCCCGCGACCAGGCCCGGCAGGAACCGCTTCGCCAGCGCGTCGTCCCCCAGCTCCGAGAGCAGCACGGAGGCGGCCGCGCTCTCCACCACCGGCCCCGGCACCCCGGCCCGGCCCAGCTCCACGAGGCCGAGGGACAGCTCCAGCGGGAGCAGGCCGGCGCCCTCGTACGGCTCGGGCGCGGCCAGCGCGGACAGGCCCGTGTCCGCCAGCCTCGACCAGAGCGCCCGCCCCGGCGCGTGGTCGCCGTCCGCCCAGGCCCGTACCGCCGCCGGCACGTCGGAGGCGGCCAGCAGGGAGCGCAGCGTACGGGCGAAGTCGGACTGCTCGTCGGTCAGCAGGAAGCGCATCAGCGGCGGCCCTTCGGCAGGCCGAGCAGCCGCTCGGCGATGATGTCGCGCTGGATCTCGTTGGTCCCGGCGTAGATCGGCCCGGCCAGGGAGAAGAGCCACGGCTCGGCCCATTCGCCGTCGGCGAGCTCCGCGTCCGCCCCCAGCAGGTCCAGGGCCGTCTCGTGCAGGGCGATGTCGTACTCCGACCAGAACACCTTGTTCAGGCTGGACTCGGCGCCGATCCTTTTCCCCGCCGCGAAGCGCGAGGCGTTGGCCCAGGTGAACAGCTCGTAGGCGCGGGCGCCGACCAGCGCGTCCGCCACCCGGTCGCGCAGCGCGGTGTCGGCGGGGTCGCCGGCCGCCTGCCACAGCGCGTGGAGCCGGCCGGCGGCCGCCAGGAACCGGCCGGGGGAGCGCAGGGTGAGCCCCCGCTCGTTGCCGGTGGTCGACATCGCGATCCGCCAGCCCTCGCCCGGCTGCCCGATCACGTCCTCGTCGGGTACGAAGACCCGGTCCAGGAACAGCTCCGCGAAGGCGGGCTTGCCGTCGAGGCGGCCGATGGGCCGCACCGTCACCCCCGGCGCCCGCAGGTCGAACATCAGATACGTCAGCCCCTGGTGGGGTCTGGCCGCCCCGGGGTCCGTGCGGAAGATGCCGAACGCGCGGTCCGCGAAGGCCGCCCGCGAGGACCAGGTCTTCTGCCCCGACAGCAGCCAGCCGCCCCCGGTGCGCTCGGCCCGCGAGGTCAGCGAGGCCAGGTCGGAGCCCGCCTCCGGCTCCGACCAGGCCTGGGCCCAGACCACCTCGCCGCTCGCCATGGACGGCAGCACCCGCGCCCGCTGCTCGTGCGTCGCGTGGTCGAAGAGGGTCGGGGCGAGCAGGCTGATGCCGTTCTGCGAGACCCGGCCGGGCGCGCCCGCGGCCCAGTACTCCTCCTCGAAGACCAGCCACCGCACGATGTCCGCGCCCCGGCCGCCGTACTCCTCGGGCCAGGACACCACCGCCCAGCGGTCCGCGTGCAGCAGCGCCTCCCACTCCCGGTGGGCCGCGAAGCCCGCCTCCGTCTCCAGGGAGGGCAGCGGCGAGGCCGGCACGTGCCGGGCCAGCCAGGCCCGGGCCTCGGCCCGGAAGGCCGCCACCTCCGCCGTCTGGGTCAGATCCATCAGGTGCCCGCCCCCTCCACGCTTCCCTAACAAGTGTTTGGTAGGTTAACGTACGGCCATGAGCAGCGTCGAGGAGTGCGCATGAACGAGCCCCGGTACGTCGCCGGCCACCGCCTGCTGGAGGGCCGCACCGCCGTCATCACCGCCGCGGCCGGCGCCGGGATCGGCGGCGCCACCGCCCGCCGCTTCCTGGAGGAGGGCGCCCGCATCCTCATCGGCGACGCCCACGCCCGCCGCCTCAAGGAGACCGAGGAGGCGCTCGCCGCCGAGTTCGGGTCCGACCGCGTCGCCTCCCTCACCTGCGACGTCACCGACGAGGAGCAGGTACAGGCCTTCTTCGCGCAGGCCGGACGGCTCCACGGCGGCCTCGACATCGTCGTCAACAACGCCGGCCTCGGCGGCACCGCCGCGCTCGTCGACATGGCCGACGAGCAGTGGTCCCGCGTCCTCGACGTCACCCTGAACGGCACCTTCCGCTGCACCCGAGCCGCACTGCGCTCACTCAAGGCCTCCGGGCGCGGCGGGGTCGTCGTCAACAACGCCTCCGTCGTCGGCTGGCGCGCCCAGACCGGCCAGGCCCACTACGCCGCCGCGAAGGCCGGGGTGATGGCCCTGACCCGCTGCGCGGCCCTGGAGGCCGCCGAGTTCGGCGTACGGGTCAACGCGGTCGCGCCGAGCCTGGCCATGCACCCGCACCTGGTGAAGGTCACCAGCGAGGAACTGCTCGCCGAACTGACCGCCCGCGAGGCCTTCGGCCGGTACGCCGAGCCCTGGGAGGTCGCCAACGTCATCGTCTTCCTCGCCAGCGGCTACTCGTCGTACATGACCGGCGAGACCGTCTCGGTCAGCAGCCAGCACGCGTAGGCCGAGAATGGGCGCGTGCCAACGAACAAGCCGACAGCCAAGAAGAAGCCGCAGGTGACCGCTACGCCCGAGCGCCGCAAGGAGCTCCTCGCCACAGCCGCCGAGGTCTTCGCCGCGCAGGGCTACAACGCCACCACCGTCCGGAAGATCGCCGACGCCGCCGGGATGCTCGCCGGCAGCCTCTACTACCACTTCGATTCCAAGGAATCGATGCTCGACGAGATCCTCTCCGCCTTCCTGACCGAGCTGTGGGAGGGCTACGACACCGTCCTCGCGGCCGGTCTCGGCCCGCGGGAGACCATCGAGGCCCTGGTCACCGAGTCCTTCCGGGAGATCGACCGGCACCGCGCCGCCGTAGCGATCTACCAGAAGGAGTCCCGCACCCTCTCCGCGCAGCCCCGCTTCCACTACCTCTCCGACTCGCAGCAGAAGTTCGAGAAGGCCTGGCTGGGCACGCTGGAGCGGGGGGTCGCGGCCAAGGTCTTCCGCGCCGACCTCGACGTCCGCCTCACCTACCGCTTCGTCCGCGACACGGTGTGGGTGGCGGCCTCCTGGTACCGGCCGGGCGGACAGCACAGCCCCGAGGAGATCGCCCGCCAGTACCTGTCGATGGTGCTGGACGGGATCGCCCTGCGTACGTAACCCGATCCGAGGAGTCCCGATGCCCGAGGCCTACATAGTCGACGCGGTCCGCACCCCCGTGGGGCGGCGGAAGGGCGGCCTGTCCGCGGTCCACCCCGCCGACCTGGGCGCGCACGTCCTGAAGGCGCTGGTCGAACGGTCCGGGGTGGACCCGGCCGCCGTGGAGGACGTGGTCTTCGGCTGCCTCGACACGGTCGGGCCGCAGGCCGGGGACATCGCCCGGACTGCCTGGCTGGCGGCCGGCCTGCCGGAGGAGGTGCCGGGGGTCACCGTCGACCGCCAGTGCGGCTCCTCCCAGCAGGCCGTGCACTTCGCGGCCCAGGGCGTGCTCTCCGGCACCCAGGACCTGGTCGTCGCGGGCGGCACCCAGAACATGTCGATGATCCCGATCGCCTTCGCCTCCCGGCAGGCCGCGGAGCCCCTGGGCCTCACCGAGGGCCCGTACGCGGGCAGCGAGGGCTGGCGGGCCCGGTACGGCGACGCCCCCGTCAACCAGTTCCACGGAGCCGAGCTGATCGCACGGAAGTGGGGGATCTCGCGCCGCGACATGGAGGAATTCGCCCTGCGCTCCCACCAGCGGGCACTGCGCGCGATCGACGAGGGCCGCTTCGTGCGCGAGACGGTGGCGTACGGGGAGGTGACCGTGGACGAGGGCCCGCGCCGCGACACCACCCTGGAGAAGATGGCCGCCCTCAAGCCGGTGGCCGAGGGCGGCACCATCACGGCGGCGGTCTCCTCGCAGGTCTCGGACGGCGCGGCGGCCCTGCTGATCGCCTCGGGGCGCGCGGTCCGCGAGCACGGCCTGCGCCCGCGCGCCCGCATCCACCACCTCTCGGTCCGGGGCGAGGACCCCATCCGCATGCTGTCGGCCCCCATCCCGGCCACCGCCCACGCCCTGAAGAAGACCGGCATGTCCCTGGCCGACATCGATCTGGTGGAGATCAACGAGGCCTTCGCGCCGGTGGTGCTGGCTTGGCTGAAGGAGACGGGAGCGGACCCGGAACGGGTCAACGTCAACGGCGGCGCCATCGCCCTGGGCCACCCGCTGGGCGCGACCGGAGTCAAGCTGATGACCACCCTGCTCCACGAACTGGAGCGCACGGGCGGCCGGTTCGGCCTCCAGACCATGTGCGAGGGCGGCGGCCAGGCCAATGTGACGATCATCGAGCGGCTGTAGCGGCCCGGATTCCGAAAAGCCGCGCGGACGGGCCCGCAGGGCCCTGTGCGCGGCCTCGCCGGAGGGGTGACAGGTGGGCGCGCGGGTACCACGGCGAAGTGATGTGACACACCAGTCGTCGCGCGCTCCGGCCAAGGTGTGCTAGCTTTGAGGCGTTGCAGTTGTGGTACCCATGAACTTTATGTGCGCCTGACGGGAATGTTCCTCAGGCGCTTTTATTGTTTTGCCGGACTCTCCGGATGGGGCCCTTTGCCGCCTATTCAGGAGATTTAAAATGGCACTTGGCACCGTGAAGTGGTTCAACTCGGAAAAGGGCTTCGGCTTCATCGAGCAGGACGGTGGCGGCCCGGACGTCTTCGCCCACTACTCGAACATCGCCACCCAGGGCTTCCGTGAGCTCCAGGAGGGCCAGCGCGTGTCCTTCGACGTCACCCAGGGCCAGAAGGGCCCCCAGGCGGAGAACATCCTCCCCGCCAACTAAGTATTTCAGCTTGCCGGGGTCCGCACCGCGAGGTGCGGGCCCCGGCTTGTCTGCTGTTTCGACCTTTTTGTTGTACCTGCCGGTTTCAGGAGGGCATTTCCGCATGACCAGCTCCAGCTCCGCACGACCCAGCCGCCGCCCCACCCGGGGCCGAGGTGCGGCCCAGGGACGTCCGAAGGCTGGCGCGGGACGGCAGAAGTCCGCCCCCGTTGCCAGGCCCCAAGAATTCACCATGCCCGACCCGCTGACCCCGGCACTCCCGGCCGTCGACGCGTTCGAGGACATGGGCATGCCCGAGGCGCTGCTGAAGACCCTCGCCGCCCAGGGCGTCACCGAGCCGTTCCCGATCCAGGCCGCCACGCTGCCGAACTCCCTCGCCGGCCGTGACCTGCTCGGCCGCGGCCGCACCGGCTCCGGCAAGACCCTGGCCTTCGGCCTGGCGCTGCTGGCCCGTACCGCCGGCCGCCGCGCGCAGCCGAAGGCGCCGCTCGCGCTGGTCCTCGTACCGACCCGCGAGCTCGCCCAGCAGGTCACCGACGCCCTGGCCCCCTACGCCACGGCCGTCAACCTGCGCATCGCCACCGTCGTCGGCGGCATGTCGATCAACCGGCAGTCCGGCGCCCTGCGCCGCGGCGCCGAGGTGCTCGTCGCCACCCCCGGCCGTCTCAAGGACCTCATCGACCGCGGTGACGCCGACCTCTCCCAGGTCGCGATCACGGTCCTCGACGAGGCCGACCAGATGACCGACATGGGCTTCATGCCGCAGGTCACCGCACTGCTCAAGCAGGTCGAGGCCGGCGGCCAGACCATGCTGTTCTCGGCGACGCTGGACAAGAACATCGACAAGCTCGTCAAGATGTTCCTCACCGACCCCGTCGGCCACTCCGTCGACCCGTCGGCCGGCGCGGTCACCACCATGGAGCACCACGTCCTGTACGTCATGGACGAGACCGACAAGAAGGCCGTGGCGACGCGTATAGCCGCTCGCGACGGCCGGGTGATCATGTTCGTCGACACCAAGCGCGGGGTCGACCGCATGGTCAAGAAGCTCCTGGCGGACGGCGTCCGCGCCTCCGGCCTGCACGGCGGCCGCTCCCAGCCGCAGCGCAACCGGACCCTGGACTGGTTCAAGACGGGCGAGGTCACCGCGCTGGTGGCCACCAACGTCGCCGCGCGCGGCATCCACATCGACGACCTGGACCTCGTCGTTAACGTGGACCCGCCGACCGACCACAAGGACTACCTGCACCGCGGCGGCCGTACCGCCCGGGCCGGCGAGTCCGGCAGCGTGGTCACCCTGGTGCTCCCCGACCAGAAGCGGGACATGACCCGCCTCATGTCGGACGCCGGGATCTCCCCGCGCACCGCGCAGATCAAGTCCTCCGACGAGGAGCTGGCCCGGCTGACCGGCGCCAAGGCGCCCTCGGGCATCCCCGTGGTCATGGAAGTTCCGCAGGCCACCCCGCCGCGCCAGCGTTCCGCCGGCGGCCAGGGCGGTTCGGGCGCGGGCGGCGGCGGACGCCGCCGCTCCGGCGGGGCCCGCACCGGCTCCGCCACCGGCGCGGCTCCGGCCGCGGGCAGTCGCGGACGCCGCGGCGGCCCCGCCGCCGGTCAGGCTCCGGCCGCCGGCTCGGGCCAGCCGCGACGCGGCCAGGGCGGCCAGAGCGGCGCGGCGGGCGGCTCCGGCGAGCGCGGCCGGCGTACCGCAGGCGGCGCTGCCGGCGGCGGCGCGGCGGCGGCTTCGGCGCGCAGCCGGGTCGGCGGCGCCGGCCAGGGCCGCCGACGCTCCGCCTGACCGCAGGCAGACACACAAGAGCCGGGTGGTGCGCACTGCGCACCACCCGGCTCTTCGCCGTCCCGGGGCCGGTCGCGGTCAGCGGACCAGCTTGTCCTGGAGCTTGGCCAGGGTCCGCAGGTCCAGGCCCAGGCCGTCGGTCAGGTAGCCGTAGAAACCGCCGAAGTCGGCCTCCAGCTGGGCCGTGGCCGAGTCCAGGTAGTCCTGGCGGACCTCCTGGAGCGGAATCAGCAGGTCCGGGTTCTGCATCCGCCCCGACTGCTTCAGCCCGGCCCGCACCTGGGCGTCGTAGGCGGCACGGAACGTGTTCGACGCCAGGTAGTCACCCTCGGCCGTGGCCTCGGGCACGGCCAGGGCGCGCAGCAGCACGTAACTCATCCAGCCCGTACGGTCCTTGCCGGACGTGCAGTGGTACAGCAGCGGGCCCTGCTTGCCGTCGGCGATCTCCCGCAGGGTCGTCGCGAACTGCACCCGGTTCTCGGGACTGGTCACGAACGTGCGGTAGATGTCGCGCATGTAGGCCTCGGCGCGGCCACCGCCGAGCATCTGCTCCTGCTTCACGGGGTCGCCGCTGGAGATGGCGCCCACCAGGGTGCCGTAGAGGCCCAGGTCACTGACCGGGCGCGAGGTGGCGGTGAGCCCCGCCGGCAACTTGTCGGCGCCGTCGTACTGGACCTCCATCGGGATGCGGAAGTCGACGACCTTCTTGAGGCCCAGAGCGCCGACGGCGGAGATGTCCGCGGCGGTCAGCTTGCTCAGCGCGTCGGCGCGGTAGACCAGCCCCTTGCGGACCTGGCCGCCCGTGTACGTGTAGTAGCCGCCCACGTCACGGACGTTGACCGCGCCCTGGAGGGGGATCTGGGCGATCGGCTGCACCCCGGCGTGGTACCGGTACGGCTGAAGGGCGCCGACCCCGGCTCCGGGCGCCGCCGTGGCGTGCGCGGAAGCGGGCAGGACCAGGGCGGCGAGAGTGGAGGCGAGCACCGCGGTCGCCAGGCGGATTCGGGCACGGCTCATCTGTTTCGACTCCTGTGGCGGAGAAGGGGGATCACCCTGGTGGTGGCAGGGTGCCGAGCGAGTGCGGACGGTCGAGATGCAGCTGTTCCAGGTGACGCAGCACGGAATGTGCCTCGGCCATGACGCGGGAGACGAGCTCCGCGCAGGACGGGAGATCATCGATCACGCCCGCGACCTGGCCCGATGCCATGACTCCGAGGTCCGTACGGCCCTCGACCATGGACGCCTTGAGGAGCATGGGGGTGTTCGCGGCGAGCAGGACCTGGCTCCAGGACAGGTCCTTGCCGTGTTTCATCGCGAGGCCGTCGCGCACCATCTGCGCCCAGGTCAGGCCGGAAAGCCGCTTGAAGCCCGCCGCGTGCCGCACCGCCCGCAGCAGCGCCCCGGCGCGGCCAGCCCGCTCCAGGGACTCGACCAGCTCCGAGCGGAGCATGCGGTGCGGCAGACCGTCGACGGCCGTGGTGACGGTGACGTCCCTGACCGTGGCCTTCAGGTACTCGGCCTTCACGGCGTCCGGGACCGTGGAGTCGGACGTCAGCAGGAAGCGGGTGCCCATGGCGATGCCCGCCGCCCCGTACGAGAGGGCCGCGACCAGACCCCGTCCGTCGCTGAAGCCGCCCGCCGCGACCACCGGGATGTCCACGGCGTCCACGACCTGCGGCAGCAGCACGGTCGTGGCCACGTCCCCGGTGTGGCCGCCGCCCTCGCCGCCCTGCACGATCACCGCGTCGGCGCCCCAGGCGGCCACCTTCTCCGCGTGCCGCCGGGCCCCGACCGACGGGATGACGACCACGCCCGCGTCCTTGAGCCGCCCGATCAGCTCCTGAGAGGGCGCGAGAGCGAACGAGGCGACCCGTACCCCCTCGTCGATGATCAGCTGGGCGCGCTCGGCCGCGTCCCCGGCGTCCGCACGCAGATTGACCCCGAAGGGCGTGCCGCCCCCGGTGCGGGACTTGACCTCGCGCACCGCCGACCGCAGCTGGTCCATCGTCATCGTCGCCGAGGCCAGGATCCCCAGAGCGCCCGCGCCGGCCGCTCCCGACACCAGCCGCGGACCGGCGACCCAGCCCATGCCCGTCTGCACGATCGGATGCTCGACCCCGACCAGCTTCGTGAATGCCGTCTCCATCGGATCAGCCCCGCACTTCCCGCTCGCGCAGCCCCTCGGGGTCGATCACCTCGCGGATCAGCCGCAGCTCCTGCGCCGCCGGCTCCCGCGTGTACGGGACCTCGTCGGCGGCGGCCAGCTCGAAGCCGGTGGCCGCCCGGACCTCCTCCACGGTGACCCCCGGGTGGAGGGAGGCCAGGCGCATGCTGTGGCCGGGGCCGGCGAAATCGAAGACGCCGAGGTCGCTGACCACCCGGGGGAGCCGGTGGAAGCGGGTCACACCGGCCGCCTCGGCACGGTCGTAGCCGACACCGCTCACCATGTCCACGCGCTCCACGAACACCCGGGTGGAATGCTTCGGCACCCAGTAACTCACCGGATTGTTCAGGGTGTTGACCGGCGCCCCGCGCACCCCCAGGAGCTGGCGGGCCGGGCGCTCCCAGTCGCCGATGCAGGAGATGTTCTGGTTGCCGAACCGGTCGATCTGGCTGGCCCCCATCATCACGTGGCGCCTGCCCCCGGTCACCATGGCCAGGTGCCGCCGGTACGGGAGCCAGCCCTCGACCGTGCCGTCGAGGCCGACCAGCAGGGCTTCGCCGTCGGTCAGCAGCAGGTCGGGGGAGAAGGTCCGCTTCGCGAGCCGGGCCCCGAAGGAGGGGATCAGGCCCATGGGGCTGGCGAGCACCTCGCCGTCGCCGCGCCAGGCCTCGGCGCAGGCGACGACACAGTACTCGGCCCGGGTGACGGTCACGGTGGTCACTGCTGCTCCTCGTGCCAGGTCCGGACGGCGGACTGGTAGGCGTGCTCGCTCCCGCCGGACAGGAAGCGGGCGGCGAACTCGGGCCAGGGGGTGGTCGCGTACAGCTTCTGGAAGGCCTCGTCGCGGTCGTATTCGGGTGCGCAGGAGGTGAAGTGGGCGCCGTTCGGGGTCTCCACCACCCCGGTGACGGAGTGCCGGCTGACGAGCAGGGACTGCGGTGGGCCGGCCTTGGCGAGCTCGGCGCTCTCCACCAGCTGCTCGCAGGAGACGTAGGCGGCGTCGGCGGCCTCGCAGAACAGGTCGTCGAAGTAGGGGTCCGGGCCCAGGTACTGGGCGTTGCCGAGGCGGTCGGCCCGGTTGAGGTGGACCAGGGCGGCGTCCATGCGCAGGGCGGGGACGGCGACGAACTCCTCGCCGTCCGCGTAGGGGGAGGTGACGGTGCGCAGCTCCGGGTTGACCCGCATCACGTCGGAGCCGAGGCCGGCGCGGACGGGGAGGAACGGCAGCCGGTTGGCTGCGGCGTGCAGGCCCCACATGAACATGGCCTCGTCGAGCTCGGTGAGGGTGAAGGCGGCGCGCTCGCGGGCGGCCCGGAAGTGGGGCTCCAGGGGGATGGAGTCGAGGGTGGCGAAGGGGGCGACGAGCCGTGTGATCCGGCCGGCGGCGGCCAGCAGGCCGACGTCGGGGCCACCGTAGGAGATCACGGTGAGATCGGTGATCTCGGACCGGAGCAGTGCTCGCACCAGGGCCATGGGCTTGCGCCGGGACCCCCAGCCGCCGATGCCGAGGGTCATCCCGCTGTGCAGCCGGCCGACGACCTCTTCCGGGGTCATGCTCTTGTCGGTCATGGACGCGGTTCCTTCCCGAAGGTGTCGCGGACCCGGTCGGCCACCCCGCTGAGGTTGGCCTCGAAGGTGAAGCCCTGCTCGAAGCGGTAGCTGCGGCGCACGTCCACGGGGTCGATACCGTTGATGGCGGCCTTGGCCAGCCGGATCAGGTGGCCGTCCTTTCGGGCGATCTCGGCGGCCAGTTCCAGGGCCGCGGAGGGCAGTTCCGCGCGCGGGACCACCTTCCAGACCGAGCCGTGCGCGTGCAGTTCGGCGGCCGTCGCGGTGCGCGAGGTGTAGTAGAGCGCGCGCATCAGGTGCTGCGGGACGAGGCGGGCCAGATGGGTGGCCGCCCCGAGCGCACCCCGGTCGAGCTCGGGCAGCCCGAAGGTCGCGTCGTCGGAGGCGACGATCGCGTCGGCGTTGCCGACGAGGCCGATGCCGCCGCCCAGACAGAAGCCGTTCACGGCCGCGACGACCGGCACCTCGCACTCGTACACGGCGGCGAAGGCCTCGTAGCAGCCGCGGTTGGCGCCGATGAGCGAGGCGTGGCCGGTGTCGCGCTGCAACTCCTTGATGTCGACGCCCGCGTTGAAGCCGCGGCCCTCGGCGGCCAGGACCACGCACCGGACCCCGGGGTCGCGGCCGGCGGCGCGCAGGGCGTCCGCGAGGTCGTACCAGCCCTGTACGGGCAGCGCGTTGACGGGCGGGAAGTCGACGGTGACACGAGCGATGCCCTTGCCGGGGCTTGAGGTGGAGACACCCATGAACGGATCAGCTACCTTTCCACCAAACATTTGTTAGGCGAGGAAGGTAGCAGCCTATGGAGCTGGACGGGAGGGTCGCCGTCGTCACCGGCGGAACCCGGGGCGTCGGCGCCGGGATCGCCCGGTCGTTCCTCGCGGCCGGCGCGCACGTCGTCGTCTGCGCCCGCCGCCCGCCACGGCAACCGGTGGCGGCGGGCGGCCGGGAGGCGGACTTCACCGCCCTCGACCTGCGCGATCCCGCCGCCGTGGAGGAGTTCTTCGGCGCGGTCGCCCACCGCTACGGGCGCCTCGACTGCCTGGTCAACAATGCGGGCGGCACCCCGTACCGGCCGCTGGGGGAGGGCGGGGCACAGCGCCACGCACGGGTCCTCGAACTGAACCTGCTCGCCCCGATGACCGCCTCGCTGCTGGCCTACCCCTGGCTGCGGGAGGCCCGCGGCTCGGTGGTGATGATCGGCAGCGTCAGCGGGACCCGGCCCTCACCGGGGACGGCGGCGTACGGGGCGGCCAAGGCGGGCCTGGAGAACCTGGCCCGGTCCATGGCCGTGGAGTGGGCGCCCGAGGTACGGGTGAACTCGCTGGTCCTGGGCATGGTGCGGACCGAGCTGTCCCACCTGCACTACGGGGACGAGGCCGGGATCGCGGCGGTGGGCGCGACCGTACCGCTGGGGCGGCTGGCCGAGCCCGCGGACGTGGGCGAGGCGGCCGTGTTCCTGGCCTCCGACCGGGCCGGATACGTGAGCGGGGCGAGCCTGCTGGTGCACGGGGGCGGGGAGCGCCCGGCGTTTCTGGATGCGGCAACTGTGAACAAGGAGAGCTGAGATGGGCATTGCCGAAGGACGGGTGGTCATCGTGACGGGCGCGGGGCGGGGGCTGGGACGGGCCCATGCGCTGGCCTTCGCGGCCGAGGGGGCGAAGGTCGTCGTCAACGACCTCGGGGTGGGCCTGGACGGGGCGCCCGAGGCGGACGGCCCGGCCGGGCGGGTGGTGGCGCAGATCCGGGAGCTCGGCGGGCAGGCCGTGGCGCACGGCGGGGACATCGCCACGGGCGAGGGGGCGGCCTCGCTGGTGGAGTGCGCGGTGGCGGAGTTCGGCCGGCTGGACACGCTGGTGAACAACGCCGGCTTCCTGCGCGACCGGATGCTCGTCAACCTGGACGAGGAGGACTGGGACGCCGTCATGAGGGTGCATCTGAAGGGGCACTTCCTGCCGCTGCGGTCGGCGGCCGCGTGGTGGCGGGCGGAGGCGAAGGCCGGCCGGCCGGTGGCGGCCCGGGTGGTCAACACCTCCTCGGGGGCCGGGCTGCTGGGCTCGGTCGGGCAGGGCAACTACAGCGCGGCCAAGGCCGGGATCCTCGGCATGACCCTGGTCGCGGCCGCGGAGATGGGCCGGTACGGGGTCCAGGTCAACGCGATCGCCCCCGCGGCGCGGACCCGCATGACGGAACAGACCTTCGCCGAGACCATGGCCCCGGGGGAGGGCGGCTTCGACGCGATGGCCCCGGAGAACGTGTCCCCGCTGGTGGTCTGGCTGGGTTCGGAGGCCTCGGCGGGGGTCAGCGGCCGGGTCTTCGAGGTGGAGGGCGGGCGGATCACCGTCATGGAGGGCTGGCGGCCGGGCCCCACGGCGGACCGCGGGGCCCGCTGGACCCCCGCCGAGGTGGGCGAGGCGGCGGCGAAACTCCTGTCGTCCGCGCAGCCCCCGCTCCCGGTGTACGGGGCGCGCTAGCTTCCGGATCCCGCCGGGGGGCCGGACAGGGGCGGGGTAGGGAGCTGCTGGTTCTTTGGTCCACTCTTGTGAGTGATGGTTCATTTGGGTGAGTGTCGTTACGGTCGGGTGTGTGAATCTCTGGGAGTCGGCGAAGGCGCGGGGTGTGTGTCCCCAGCGTGCGTATCGCTGGTTTCGTGAGGGTGGTTTGCTGACGTCGTTCTGTGCCCGGTTGTACGGACACCGCTTCGTGAAGATGCGGGCGCGCAGGGCCCTGTCCGTGGCGGCCGGCGATGGCTGAGCCGGTCAGGAAGTTGCGTGCGATCGCTCCCTCGTTTGTGGCGCTCGGTCCGTCCGGTGTGGCGGTACGCGACCGCCTGAGGAATCTGAGCGTCGAGGACGAGGAGGTCCTGCGGCTGGTCGGCGAGCATCAGGGTGCTCTGGCTTCCCGTGACCTCAAGCAGCGTTGCGCGGACGGCCCCGACCATTGCGCCGACACGTGGGCGGCCCGTAAGCGGGGGCTGACGAGGGAGTCGTCTTCGCGGATCGCCGGGGCGATCACCAAGGCCAGCCACGATCAGTGGGCGCTCGCCCGGCGTTGCCAGGCCGCGCACATCCAGAACCTGGACGCAGGCATCCGAACACTGCGCCACCATCTCGCCCTCCCCGTCGGGGAGAAGGGCAACAAGCGGGCTGCGGGCGGCTACCGCTCCAAGAGCGAGTGGTTTCACAAGTCCCGCCGTCTCGCAGCCCTGGAAGAGAAGCATGCGTCTGCTGTCGCCGATTGGCATGCGGGTCGGGTCCGGGTGGTGCGGGGCGGGAAGCGGCTGGCGAACACCCGCCACAACCTGGACAAGGCCCAGCTCACCGAGGAGCAGTGGCGCGCCCGCTGGGAAGCCGAACGCCGGTTTCTCGCCGCTGACGGCGAGTCCGGAAAACGGTTCGGGAACGAGACGATCCGCGTCACCCCCGACGGCGAGGTGTCGCTCAAGCTGCCCGCCCCACTCGCGCACCTGGCCAACAGCAAGCACGGCCGGTACGTCCTGACCTGCCGTATCGCGTTCAGGCACCGGGGCGAAGAATGGGCCGACCGCATCACACTCAACCGGGCCGTGGCCTACCGCATCCACCTGGACGCCACACGCGGCCGCTGGTACCTCACCGCCTCCTGGCAGCGCCCCGTCATTCAGACGATCCCACTCGCCACCGCCCGCGCGAACGGCATGATCGGCGTCGATACCAACGCCGGCCACTTCGCCGCCTACCGACTCGACCCGCACGGCAACCCCATCGGCGAGCCACGCCGCTTCCCCTACGACCTGTCCGGCACCGCTGATCACCGCGACGCCCAGATCCGCCACGCCCTCACCCAGGTACTGCACTGGGCCAGGCAAAGTGGGCGTCAACGCCATCGCGATCGAAGACCTCGACTTCACCGCCGAGAAGACCCGGGAGAAACACGGCCGCAGGAAACGGTTCCGGCAGCTCATCTCCGGCATCCCGACCGGCAAGCTCAAAGCCCGACTCCTATCGATGGCCGCCGAACACGGTCTCGTCGTCGTCGCGGTCGATCCCGCCTACACCTCCCAGTGGGGAGGCCAGCACTGGCGGAAACCGCTGGTCAACCCGCGCCGTAAGATGTCCCGTCACGATGCCGCCGGTATCGCGATCGGGCGACGCGCCCTCGGACACCCGATCCGGCGACGGACGGCACCGCCCCGTAACGACCAGAGTGATCGCTACGGGCATCGGACAGTCCAGGCCGCACCGGGTGCCCCAGAGCGTGACGGAAACCGCCCACCCGCAACGGACCGTGCCCCCGGAGGGCCGTCGCCGAACGGGACGAGAACGCGGGGACCCAGTGCATCCAAAACCGTTCGGGATGCGCCCAGTACGCACCAGTGGGTCCAAGACTCACTCCTGCACACTGGATAGGAACGGTTCCGGTCATCTTCCGCCCCACGGGGGTCCGTACCGCCCGCCGTCCCGGGTCGCGGGGCTGATGCGCGCGGCGGGGAGCGGTGGCGGACGCCTGAGTTCCGGCCAGGGGGCGCGGGCGGCGGGCGTTGGCCGTAACGCAGTCTTATCGGCACCGCGGCCAGCGTGATGGCATGTCCACGTCGAATCGTGGACGGGTCCGGACGTCCGGACCGGTCCGGACGAACATGGAGAAACAATGACGTCGCTCCGCAGACTGACCGTCGGTGCGGCGGCGGTGGCCCTCCTGGCCGTCGCCGCACCCGCGGGGGCCGATACCGGCTCCACACCGCCCGGGAGAATCACCGTCGAGGTGGTCGGAGTCAACGGCTCGGGCTGCCCGCAGGGGACCGCGTCCGTCGCCGCCGCCTCCGACAACACCTCCTTCACCGTCACCTACAGCGACTACCTCGCCCAGGCGGGAGCCGGCTCCGGCGGCACCGCCTTCCGCAAGAACTGCCAGCTCGCCCTGCGCGTCCACGTGCCCCAGGGATTCACCTACGCCATCGCCCGCGCCGACTACCGCGGCTTCGCCCACCTCCAGCGCGGCGCCTTCGGCCAGGAGCGCGCCAACTACTACTTCCAGGGCGAGGCCCAGACGGCCCGCACGACCCACCAGTTCAACGGCCCGCACTCGGACAACTGGCAGGCGAGCGACCGCACGGAGTACTCGGACCTCGTCTGGGCCCCCTGCGGCGAGGAGCGCAACCTCAACGTCAACACCGAACTGCGCGTCTACGCGGGGACGTCGAACCCGCAGGCCCTGAGCTTCATGAGCATGGACTCGACCGACGGCAGCGTCAGCACCGTCTACCACTTCGAGTGGAAGGAATGCACCGCGGCCTGACGTACCCCGCGTGCAGGAAACCCGACTCACGGCCAGGAGTGACAACGATGTCCCTTCCCCTGTCCCGCACCCTGCTCACCGGCTGCGCCATCGCCGCCCTCGTCGCCGCCGCGACCCCTGCCGGCGCGGCCGGCGCGGCCGGCCCCGGCTCAGGATCCGGCCGCGGCGGCCCGATCACGGCGCCGCCCGACAAGATCGTGATCGAGCTCGCCACGGTCAACGGCTCCGGCTGCCGGGAGGGCACCGCCGAGGTGGCCGTCGCGCCCGACAACACCGCCTTCACGGTCACCTACAGCGAATACCTCGCGCAGGTCGGCCCCGGCGCCCCGCCGACGGCGTTCCGCAAGAACTGCCAGCTCAATCTCCGCGTCCACGTGCCTTCCGGATTCACCTACGCGATCGTGCAGGCCGACTACCGCGGATTCGCCTTCCTGCAGCCCGGCGCGTGGGGTCAGGAGAAGGCGAGCTACTACTTCCAGGGAATGCCCCAAACTTCCCAGCGGACGCATCAGTTCAACGGTCCGTTCAACGACAACTGGCAGGCGACCGACAGGACCGAGTACGCCGATCTGGTCTGGGCGCCCTGCGGCGAGAAGCGCAACTTCAACATCAACACCGAACTGCGCGTGAACGCGGGCACGTCCAACCCGCAGGCCGTGACGAGCTTCATGGCCATGGACTCCACGGACGCCAGTGTCAGCACCCTCTACCACCTGGCCTGGCAGGTGTGCCCCGCCCGATAGGCGGCGCGGGACCGGGGAAACGCCCGGGACCGGGGAAACGCCCGGGACCGGGGAAACACCCCCGGACGCGGCCGGGCCCGGCCCCCTGGCGAGGGGTCGGGACCGGGTCCGTCAATCGTGCGATGGGGTATCTGTACCCGCTACGGGCGTGTGCTGAACCGCGACCGCCCCATCATGTTGTGCCCGGTTCGGCCGCGGCGGCCCGCAGCGGCTTGCGGTTCAGGACAGCTTGCCGCCGTAGTCCGGCAGCTTGACGGTGCGTTCGGCGTGCCCGCCGACGAGGTCGGTCGGGCTGTTGCCGATGTTGGCGATGATCGTGTAGCCGCGCGCCTCGATCTCGGCGCGCTTGCCCGTCTTGTACGCGCTGACCTCGTCGAACAGGTCCGGCAGATCGCGGACGTAGAGCCCCGAGACCGGGTAGCTGACGGCCTTGAGGTTGCGCTCGGTGAGGGAGTGGATGATCCCGGGGCGGGCGGTCACGAAGAAGACGGCGACCCCGCGCTCGTGCGCGTACTGGGTGAGTGCGCGGACCTTGGCGATCGCGGGCGTCGGGAAGGTCCAGAACCAGTGGAAGTCCGTCTCCAGCGACGTGTTGTCGATGTCGAGGACGAGGGCGGGCTTCTCGCCGGCGGGCGAGGCGGCGATGCGCTGCTCGATGGCGGGGCGGGCCGCGTCGATGACGGCCGCGACGTCCCGCTGCCAGGTGGCGTAGTCGATGCCCAGGATCGCCGCGTTGCCGCCGGGTGCGGAGGCGGTGACGGCGGCGGCCGCGGGGACGGGGGCCGGAGCCGGGGCCGCCTGTGCGGCGGTGGCCGGAACCAGCGCCAGGATCGCGCCGGCGGCGGCCGCTCCGACGGCGGCGGTACGGGTGGCATGGGCGGTGCGGGTGCGGCGGGTGCTGCGCATGGGGGACGCTCCTCGGTCACGCAATTGGCATGTACGCGACCAGATTCGGTCAACCTCGGCCCCATGTCTACTGGCCGGTAAGGAACTTTTCGTGGCCGAGGGGTGAATGATCACCCCCGGCGCCCCGACGGCACCGCAAACCTAGGTGTCGCACTCCAGGACCGTGCCGCACAGCCCGCACCGCGCCCGCAGCGGCCCGCGCCGCACCGGCAGCCGCAGCCGCTGCTCGCACACCGGGCAGGGGAACTCCACCCGCGGCAGACCGGAACCGTCCCGGTCGAAGCGGTACGGGGCCCCGCCCGCCCGCGTGGTGCCGGCGCGCCGGTCCCTGGCGTAGCGCAGCCGGTCCGCCCTGCTCGCCGCGGCGAGGGGGGCCCGGCGGTGGTCCCGCTCCGCCAGCGAGCGGCCGCGCACGTAGGCCACGTACGCCTGGGGGCTCGTGAACCAGGGGGAGAGGTCCTCGCCGAGCAGGCTGCCGCGTCGGGCCAGGACGTAGCCGAACTCCTCCGGCGTGAGGTAGCCCAGCTTCTGGTGGGTGAGGTCGTCCTCGCGATAGGCGTCGAGCAGCAGCCAGCCCGCCCCCAGGAAGGCGGCGGCCGTGTCGGTCAGGATCTCGTTGTCCGCGGTGGCCGGGAGGCGCAGGTCCAGGCGATGCAGCAGCACGTGGGTGACCTCGTGGGCCAGCGCCGCGGCCAGATCGCGGCGGTGCGTGCGGAAGCGGTCGTTGACCTCGATGAAGTACTCGGGACCCGCGGTCAGTTCCACGGTGGCCGCCTCCTCCATCGGCCGGAAGGCCACCACCATGCGCGCCTCGGGCAGGCGCAGGTGGCGCACCATCGCCGAGGCCACCCGCTGCGCCCCCAGGTGCAGGTCGTCGGCGGCGTCGAAGGCCGCGTCGGCGGGGGCGAAGCTCGTCCCGTAGGCGCGGATCCCCTCGGGGGACAGGCGCCGGAAGAGGGCGGTGATGCAGGCGCGCACGGTCGCCAGATGCGGAAATCCGTGCTCGATCGGGCCGCGCGCCCCGCTGTTCTGCTTCACCGGGCCCTCCTCGCCGCAATCCTTGCCGCCTTGGGCGGGAGTTGGCCGAAAGTGCGTTCTTGATGCCCGCCATACCTTCGATGTGTCATGGACCCGTCATTCACCCGATGACGCGCACAGCCCAACCCCCCACGAAAGGCAGTGTGTTGACTGTGTCCAGCCTCACGAGGTTCATGAAGCGCACCCTCGCCGTCGGCGCCGTCGCCCTCGCGGCCGTCAGCCTCCAGCCCGGCTCCGCCACCGCCGGAACGGCCCCCGTCGTCGGCGGCACCCGCGCCGCCCAGGGCGAATTCCCCTTCATGGTCCGCCTCTCCATGGGCTGCGGAGGCGCGCTCTACACCCAGCAGATCGTCCTCACCGCCGCCCACTGCGTGAACGGCTCCGGCAACAACACCTCCATCACCGCCACCGCCGGAGTCGTCGACCTCAACAGCTCCAGCGCCATCAAGGTCAAGTCCACCAAGGTCCTCCAGGCCCCCGGCTACAACGGCACCGGCAAGGACTGGGCCCTGATCAAGCTCGCCAAACCCATCAACCTGCCCACCCTCAAGATCGCCGAGACCAAGCAGTACGACAACGGCACCTTCACCGTCGCCGGCTGGGGCGCCACCCGCGAAGGCGGCGGACAACAGCGCTACCTGATGAAGGCCACCGTCCCCTTCGTCTCCGACGCCAGCTGCCAGGCCTCCTACGGCAGCTCCCTCGTCCCGAGCGAGGAGATCTGCGCCGGCTTCGACCAGGGCGGCGTCGACACCTGCCAGGGCGACTCCGGCGGCCCCATGTTCCGCCGCGACAACACCAACGCCTGGATCCAGGTCGGCATCGTCAGCTGGGGCCAGGGCTGCGCCCGGCCCGACTACCCCGGCGTCTACACCGAGGTCTCCACCTTCGCCGCCCAGATCAAGAGCGCAGCAGCCGGCATGTAGCCCGAACCCGTCGTCCTTCCGGCCGGGCGGGAACCGGCCGGAAGGACGAGGCGCCGCCCCCCGGACGTACGTATCGTCGGACGCAGTACCGCGAGGCCGGAACACCGCCGTCCCCGCCCCGCGGCACCCACCCGACGGTCCGCGGTGCGGTTGCGGGCCGACCCGCACGCCGGTCCCATGGAAAGAACCCGCCGGGGAAGAGGAAACCGGCAGCGGGCGACAGTGGGGCAGGTGGCGCATGGCGATCAGAGTGGTCATCGCGGACGACCAGGACATGGTCAGGACCGGATTCCGGATGATCCTCGAGAGCCAGCCCGACATCGAGGTCGTCGCCGACGTCGTCGACGGAGAAGCCGCCCTCGCCGCCGTCGCCGAACACCGGCCGGACGTCCTCCTCCTCGACATCCGCATGCCGAAGCTCGACGGCCTCGAAGTCACCCGACGGCTCTCCGCCCACAACGGACCGCGCATCGTCATCGTCACCACCTTCGACCTCGACGAGTACGTCCACGCGGCGCTCCATGGCGGAGCATCCGGCTTCCTCCTGAAAGACGCCAGCCCGGCCATGCTGGTTGAGGCCGTACGGGCGGCAGCCGTCGGCGACTCCCTCGTCTCACCCGCCATCACCGTGCGGCTGCTGCGCGAGATGGCCCTGCGAACCCCCGCCGCCGCCGCGGCCCGCCGCCCCGCCGAGCCCCTCACCGAACGCGAGCGGGACGTCGTACGCTGCCTGGCGCGCGGCCTGACCAACGCCGAGATCGCCGGGGAACTCTTCGTATCCCTCTCCACCGTCAAGACCCACCTGGCCAACGTCCAGGCCAAACTCGACGCCCGCAACCGCGTCGAGATCGCCGCCTGGGCCTGGGAAAGCGGCCTCGCCGCCAGTACGGCGTGACGCCGCACCCCCAACCACCCCCCACCCCCCGGCCCCGCCACGCCCAGGCGCCTGCGGGGCGGGGCCGGGGGGCGGTCCGGGGCTGCGCCGCGGTTCGGGCCCGCGGGGCGGTTCGGGGCTGCGCCCGCGCTGCTGCCACTGCCTGCGCTGCGGTTCGGGCCTGCGCCCGCGCTGCTGCCACTGCCTGCGCTGCGGTTCGGGCCCGGGCTGCTGCCACTGCCTGCGCCCCGGTTCCGGCCCGTGCTGGGGCCCGGGCTGCTGCCCCGGCCTGCCCTGTGGTTCGGGGCCGCGCTGCGGTTTGGGCTTGTGCTGTGGTCTGGACTCGCGCTGTGGTTCGGGGCTGCGCCGCTGCCCCGGCCTGCGCCACGGTTCCAGCCAGCGCTGGGGTCCGGGCCCGGGCCCGCGCTGCGGTTCCGGCCTGCGCTGCGGTCCTGGGCTGCGCGGCGGTTCGGGGCTGCGCAGCGGTTCGAGGCTGCGCTGCTGTCCCGGCCTGCGCAGCGGTTCGGGGCTGTGCTGTGGTCTGGGCTCGCGGGGCAGTTCGGGGCTGCGCCGCGGTTCGGGCTCGCCGTCGGGCGGTTTCCGTCGGGTCGCGTTGCGTGGTTCCCCCGATCGGCTGGGCCCTGCACGGGCGCACGGGCGCCCGTACCGGGCCGGGTCCGGGCGGTCCGCCGCGATGGCTGGGCGTGCCCGAGGTTTGCCGTGCGGTGGCTGCGGCCCGCGCCGCGGCCCGGGCTGCGCCGTGCCGCTGCCGCTGCCGCTGCCGCGGCGGGGGCGTTCGCGGTGCCGGCGGTGCGGCCGGCAGGGTCCCGTAGCGGCGGCGGACCGGGGTCGGGCCTGAGCGCCGCTGCCGGAACAAGGCGCGGGCGCGGCGGCGGGCCCCGTAGCGGCGGCGGGGGAGCGCCGTGAGTCCGCTCGCCAGCTGGGCGCGACGGCACCCGCACGCCGCCGACTGGATCCGGCTCTGCCTCTCCCTCGTCCTGCTCGCCCTCGTCACCTTCGAGGGCGTCGTGCTCGCCCGCCAGCCCAGCCTCCCGCACGCCGCCGTATGGGTCTCCGGCATCCTCGTCTGCCTCAGCGCCGCACCCTGGCCCGCCGTCCCCCTCCTCGCCCGCGCCTGGTTCGCCGCCGCCGTCACCTGGACCGCCACCCTCCTCCTCATCTTCGGCAACCACCCCCTCGTCGTCTGGGGCGGCGGCGAGGCCATCGCCCTCCTCGTCCTCCTCTCCCAGGTCCTGCTCCGCGCCCCCGCCCGCACCGCCGCAGTCCTCGGCCCGCTCCTCGGACTCGGCTGCACGGCCGTCCCCGTCCGGGACACCGACCCCGGGCGCTTCACCCTCCTCTTCTCCGTCCTGACCGTCGTCGTCGGCGCGTACTCGCTCCTGCTGCGCCTCCAGTCCGTCCAGCGCGTGCGCGAACTGCGCGCCGTACGCACCGCCGAACGCCTCGAACTCGCCCGCGAACTCCACGACCTCGTCGCCCACCACGTCACCGGGATCGTCGTCGAGGCCCGCGCCGCCCGGTACACCAAGGTCTCCGCGGACCGCGCCGCCGAGATCTTCGGCCGCATCGAGACCGCGGGCGACGAGGCCCTCGGCTCGATGCGCCGCCTCGTCAAGATCCTCCGGGAGGACGAGGCCGCAACGGCGCCCGGAGCCGGAGCCGGAGCCGGAGCCAGCTCCGGAGCAGCGGCCGGCAGCCGCGCGGGCACCGCCCCCGTCGCCGGCCTCGCCGACATCCGCGGGCTCACCGAACGCTTCTCCGTGACCGGCCCGCCCGTCGTCCTCTACATCGAGGAAGGCCTGGCCAACCGCCTCCCCGGAGACGTCGCCGCCACCGCCCACCGCATCGTCCTCGAAGCCCTCACCAACATCGGCAAACACGCCGCCACCGCCACCGCCGTACGCATCGGCCTGCGCACCGTCCCCGCCGGCCTCGAAGTCCGCATCGCCGACGGCGGCGGCCGCCCCGCCCGCCTCTCCGAACAGGCCCGCGGCGGCGGCTACGGCCTCGCCGGCATGGCCGAACGCGCCGAAGCCCTCGGCGGCTCCCTCACCGCCGGCCCCGCCCCCGAAGGCGGCTGGCTCGTCACCGCGGTCCTGCCGCTCGTCTAGTGCTGTGGCCGGAAAGGTTCACCGGGTCGCGCCGGCCACAGCACTAGGACATTCCCCAGGGCGTCTCACTGACTGACTGGCCGAAGAACCACCGGCCCCCGCCACGTATTCTCGGTGACCATGAACAAGAGCGACAGCGACAACGGCACCGGCGGGATCGACGCGGACGTCACCGCCGAGCTGGCCCGACTGCGGGACAGCATCGACAACATCGACGCGGCCGTGGTCCACATGCTCGCCGAGCGCTTCAAGTGCACCCAGCAGGTCGGCCACCTCAAGGCCAAGCACCAGCTGCCCCCGGCCGACCCGAACCGCGAGGCCAGCCAGATCGCCCGGCTGCGCCAGCTCGCCGAGAACGCCAAGCTCGACCCGGCCTTCGCCGAGAAGCTCCTCAACTTCATCATCGCCGAGGTCATCCGCCACCACGAGACCATCGCCGCGGGCGAAGACGCCCCCTCCTAGGGGGTGTCCGGTGGGGTCCGCCGGGTCGCGCCGCCCGGCACGGCGCCTCGCCGCGTTGCCGGAGCGCCCGAGTACGTCCAGTACAACGCGGGCTAGACCGACAGGATCAGCAAGAGACGATCTCGATCACACCCACTGGGGGACCGGCCGCCCCTTGCGGCAGCATGGGCCCATGTCCGCACTGACGCGCAACGAAGCGCAGCACCGAGCCCAGCTCCTCGAAGTCCACCACTACGCCGTCACCCTCGACCTCACCGGCGACGACGAAACCTTCGACTCCACCACCGTCATCCGCTTCAGCGCCCGCGCGGCCGGTGACACCTTCCTGGAGCTGAAACCGGACGAACTGCGCTCCGTCACGCTCGACGGCCACCCCCTCGACCCCGCCACCCTCACCGGCAACCGCCTCCCCCTCACCGGGCTGGCCGAAGGCCCCCACGAACTGCGCGCCGACACCCGCATGCGCTACTCCCGCACCGGCGAGGGCCTGCACCGCTTCACCGACCCCGCGGACGGGCACACGTACGTCTACAGCCAGATGTTCCTCGACGACGTCCAACGGGTCTTCCCCGCCTTCGACCAGCCCGACCTGAAGGCCGTCTTCGAGTTCACCGTCACCGCCCCCGCACACTGGACCGTCCTCGCCAACGGCATCACCACACGCGTCGACGACACAGGCAGCACGGGCAGTACGGGCGGCACGGGCAGCACGGGCGCTACGGGCGCCGCAGCCGGCACGGACGGCGCGGCCGCCGTGTGGCGGTCCGCCGCCACACCCCCCATCCCCACCTACCTCGCCGCCGTCGCCGCAGGCCCCTGGCACAGCGTGACCACCCGACACGCCGGCCTGCCCTTCGGCATCCACTGCCGCCAGTCCCTCGCCCCCCACCTGGACGACGACGCCGAAGAGATCCTCTCCGTCACCAAGGACTGCTTCGACCGCTACCAGCAGAAGTTCACCGAGCCCTACCCCTTCGACTCCTACGACCAGGCCTTCGTCCCCGAATTCAACTCCGGCGCCATGGAGAACCCCGGCCTCGTCACCTTCCGCGACGAGTTCATCTACCGCTCCGCCGTCACCGACACCGAACGCCAGCACCGCGCCATGGTCATCGCCCACGAAATGGCCCACATGTGGTTCGGCGACCTCGTCACCATGCGCTGGTTCGACGACATCTGGCTCAACGAGTCCTTCGCCGAATACATGGGCTACCAGACCCTCGCCGAAGCCACCCGCTTCACCGGCACCTGGACCGAGTTCGGCGTCGCCCGCAAGTCCTGGGGCTACGACGCCGACCAGCGCCCCTCCACCCACCCCGTCGCCCCCGCCCCCGAAGACGTCCCCGACACCGCCTCCGCCCTCCTCAACTTCGACGGCATCTCCTACGCCAAGGGCGCCTCCGTCCTGCGCCAGCTCGTCGCCTGGCTCGGCGAGAAGGACTTCCTGGCCGGCATCAACACCCACTTCACCCGCCACAAGTTCGCCAACGCCTCACTCGCCGACTTCGTCGACTCCCTCGCCGCCCACACCGAACGCGACGTCCACGCCTGGGCCGACATCTGGCTGCGCACCACCGGCATCGACACCCTCACCCCCAAGATCCACGTGAGCACCGACGACACCCCCGGCTGGACCCTCACCGTCGACCACCGCGGCACCCGCCCCCACCGCATCGCAGCCGGCGTCTACGACCACGACCCCGCCGACGGCCGCGTCCTGGAACTGCGCGAACTCCTCGACCTCGACGTCCCCTCCGACGAAATCGTCTCCGTCGGCGGCCCCCGCCCCGCACTCCTCGTCCTCAACGACGGCGACTTCACCTACGCCAAGGTCCGGCTCGACGACACCTCCGTCGAAACCGTCCTGCGCAACCTCTCCGGCATCCCCGACCCGCTCACCCGAGCCGTCGTCTGGAACTCCCTGCGCGACATGGTCCGCGACGGCGAACTCGACCCGCAGGACTACCTCACCACCGCCGGCGCACACCTGCCCGCAGAAGACGACCTGGCCGTCGTCCAAGGCGTCCTCTCCTTCGCCCGCACCCAGATCGCCGACCGCTACGTCCTCCCCGAGAACCGCAACGCCACCCTCTCCACCATCACCTCCATCGCCCGCGCCCTCCTGCGCCGCACCGAAGACGGCTCCGACCCCGGCCTGCGGCTCGCCGCCGTACGCACCGCCATCGACAGCGCCACCCAGCCCGACACCCTCGCCGCCTGGCTCGCCGACGACACCGTCCCCGGAGGCCCCGAACTCGACCCCGAGCTGCGCTGGCGCATCCTCGCCCGCCTCAGCGTCCTCGGCGCCGTCGGAGAGAGCGACATCGAAGCCGCCCTCACCGCCGACCCCAGCGCCACCGGAGAGGAAGGCGCCGCCCGCTGCCGCGCCGCCCTCCCCACCGCCCAGGCCAAGACAGCCGCCTGGCAGCGCCTCTTCCACGACGACAGCCTCTCCAACTACCTGTTCACCGCCGTCGCCCAAGGCTTCTGGCAGCCCGAACAGACCGAACTCGTACGGGACTACGTGTCGCGCTACTACCCCGAAGCCGTCGCCCTCGCCGCCCGCCGCGGCCCGGCCATCGGAGAGGCCGCCGGCCGCTGGGCGTTCCCCGCGTACGCCATCGACGAGGCCAACCTCCAGGCAGGCCGCGCCTGCCTCGCCGACCCGGACATCCTCCCGACGCTGCGCCGCAAGCTCGACGACCAACTCGCGGACCTGGCCCGAGCGCTGCCCCTGCGGGGGGCTTAGCAGTTCCGGGGGCCTCTGCGGCGCCGTTGCACGGGGCTCTGCCCCGGACCCCGCGCCTCAATCGCCGGCGGGGCTGGGTTTGGCCTTGGCCCTGGCGGGGGCTTGGCGGGGTGTGGGTCGGTGCCGCTCCGGAGCGTCTCCTCGGCTCGCGCACTGAGCCCCGGCTACGAAAGCCCGGCCTGGGTTGCGCGCTCGTCCTGCGGGGACTCTCCTGCGCGACCCCGCCCCACGCCCGGGCTCCGGAAGCGGAAGCCGGGGTGGAGGGGAGTGGGGACGCGCAGGGTTGTCCCCGCAGGACGAGCGCGCAACCCAGGCCGAGGACGTCAGATCGGGCTCAGTGCGCGAGCCGAGGAGACAACCCGGAGCGGCCCCGCGGACCGACCCCACCGACCAGGCCCGGCGCAGCCGAACCCACCCCGCCAGAGGCGAAGCCCCAGGGGCGAAGGCAGGGCCAAATCCAGCCCCGCCGGCGTTTGAGGCGCGGGGTCCGGGGCGGAGCCCCAGGGGCACGGCGCAACCGGGCTCGTACGCGCAGCGACGGCCGAGCCGCCCGCAGGGCAAACGGTGAGCCCGGACAAACCCCGGCGGTTACCCCATTCGGGTCGGATCGTTGTACCGGCCGGGTGCCCCGCCCCAGCCACCCCAACGGCAGCGCCGAACCCGCCTCCGGAGGACTCCGATGACACCGTCCCCGCTAGCCGGCGGCTCCACCGGCCCCCACGCCCTGCGGCCACTGCTCGACACCGTCCTCGAAGCCCTGCACAGCGGAGCCCAGGAACGCGGCGGCCCCATCCCCGCCGGCGGCCCCGACACCCAAGCCGCCCGCGTCCAGGCCGCACTGGGCGACGTACTGCCCGCCCGAGGAACCGGCGACCACGAAGCCCTGCGCACCCTCGTCCACACCATGGCCGCCGGCGCCGCCGACCCCGCCGAACCCCTCTGCGCGGCCCACCTCCACAGCCCACCCCTCGCCGTCGCCACCGCCGCAGACCTCGCCGCCAGCGCCCTCAACCCGTCCCTCGACTCCTGGGACCAGGCCCCCGCCGCCTCCGCCCTCGAACACCTCCTCACCCGCACCCTCGCCGCCGAGTTCCACCCCCACGCCCCCCACCCCGACGCCCTCGTCACCACCGGCGGCACCGAAGCCAACCAACTCGCCCTGCTCCTCGCCCGCGAACGCCACGGCCCCCACCTCACCGTCATCCACGGAGCAGCAGCCCACCACTCCATCCCCCGCGCCGCCTGGCTCCTCGGCCTCCCCCCGGCCATCGCCCTGCCCACCCCCACCGGCACCCTCGACCCCGCCGACCTCGCCCAGGCCCTGGCCACCACCCCCGGCCCCGTCCTCGTCACCGCCACCGCCGGCACCACCGACGCCGGACTCATCGACCCCCTCCACCCCATCGCCGACCTCTGCGACCACCACGGCGCCGACCTCCACATCGACGCCGCCTACGGAGGCCTCCTCACCCTCAGCCCCCGCCACCGCCACAAACTCGCCGGACTCCACCGCGCCCGCTCCATCACCGTCGACCTGCACAAACTCGGCTGGCAGCCCGTCGCCGCCGGACTCCTCACCGTCCCCGACACCGCCCTGCTCGCCCCCCTCGCCCACCAGGCCGACTACCTCAACGCCACCGACGACACCGAAGCAGGCCTGCCCGACCTCCTCGGCCGCTCCCTGCGCACCACCCGACGCCCCGACGCCTTCAAGATCGCAGCCACCCTCCGCTCACTCGGCCGCGACGGCCTCGCCCAGCTCATCGACCACACCGTCGACCTCGCCGACCACCTCGCACGACTCCTCGACGCCCACCCCCGCTTCGAGCTCCACTCGGCGCCCACCATCAGCACCGTGCTCTTCCGGCCCACCGACGCCGACGACACCCAGGTCGCCGCCCTGCGCCGCACCCTCCTCCACGAGGGCCGCGCAGTCCTCGGCCGCACCCACACCGCCGGCCGCCTCTGGCTCAAAGCCACCCTCCTCAACCCCCACACCACGGCGGGGGACCTGGACACCCTCATCGCCCTCCTGGAAGGCAGCACCCACCGATGACCGCCCAGCTCGATGCACCCCACGACCTCGTCGGAATCGGCATCGGCCCCTTCAACCTGTCCCTCGCGGCCCTCGCCCACGGCCTCCCGCACCAAGGAACAGGCGAACTCGCCACCGCCTTCTACGACCAGCGCCGCGACTTCCGCTGGCACCCCGGACTCCTCATCGAAGGAGCCACCCTCCAAGTCCCCTTCCTCGCCGACCTCGTCACCCTCGCCGACCCCACCAGCCCCTGGAGCTTCCTCAACTACCTCAAGCACAAGGAACGGCTCTTCCCCTTCTACTTCGCCGAGCAGTTCCACATCCACCGCGCCGAATACGACGCCTACTGCCGCTGGGTCGCCGGCCGCATCCCCGGACTCCACTTCGGCCACCAGGTCGACGCCGTCCGCTGGAACCCCGAACGCGACCTCTTCGAAGTCGACTTCACCCAACTCGACACCGACGGCGAAGCCGAAGCCCTCGGCCGCACCTACACCCACCACCTCGCCCTCGGCATCGGCACCACCCCCTACATCCCCGAACCCCTGCGCCCCCTCGCCGAAGCCCCCACCGTCCCCGTCATCCACTCCGCCGACTACCTCGACAACCGCCAACGCATCCTCGGCGCCGAACACGTCACCGTCATCGGCTCAGGCCAGTCCGGCGCCGAAGTCTTCCTCGACCTCCTGCGCGCCCGCCCCGACGGCCGCGAACGCCTCACCTGGCTCGCCCGGACCCCCTCCTTCGCCCCCATGGAGTACTCCAAACTCGGCCTCGAACACTTCACCCCCGACTACACCCGCTACTTCCACGCACTCCCCGAACCCGTACGCGACCGCCTCGTACCCTCCCAGTGGCAACTCCACAAAGGCATCGACGCCGACACCATCGCCGCCATCCACCAGGAGCTCTACCGCCGCACCCTCCACGGAGGCTGGCCCGACACCGTCCTCACCCCCGGAGTCACCGTCCGCACCGCCGGCCGCGTCGCCACCACCAAAGTCGAACTCCACCTCGAACACCAGGAACAGGGCACCCGCTCCCGCCTCACCACCGACGCCGTCGTCCTCGCCACCGGCTACCGCGAACGCCCCCTCGGCAGCCTCCTCGCCGGACTCGACCCCTACCTGCGCAAGGACTCCTCCGGCCGCCCCCGCATCGACGACCACTACCGGATGATCACCGACCCCGCCGTCACCGGCAGCATCTTCGTCCAGAACGGCGAACGCCACACCCACGGCGTCGGCGCCCCCGACCTCGGCCTCGCAGCCTGGCGCAGCGCCGCCATCCTCAACACCCTCACCGGAAAAGAGCCCTACCCCCAGCCCCACCGCACCGCCTTCACCACCTTCGGCCTCGAACAGAGGGAGCACACCCGCCCACAACCCGCAGGCGAACTGCTCCCCCTGGTCGAACACCCCTAAGCCGTCTAGAAGACCGGCACGGACCCCCGGGTCAGCCGCCAGTCCACCGAAGCGAACCGCGCCGGATCCACCGTCCCCTTCGCCTTCACCCACGAGACGATCGTGTTGCGGATCTCATCCGAATCCGCCCACAACTGCCTGGCCTGCGGGACATGCGGGAAGTTCCCGCCCCCCGAGGCCCGGTAGTTGTTCACCGCCAGCACGAACCGCGCCGCCGGATCCACCGGCTGCCCCAGGAACGACAACCCCACGATCCGCGAACCCACCGGCTGCGCGATGTCGATGTCGTACGCGAACCCGTACACCGCGTCGTAGTTGTAGTCCGGAATCCCCTCGGAATTCGTCAGCTTCGCCGGATCCACCACCTCACCGGGAGCCGTCCGGACGAAGTACCGAGCCGAATACTCCAGATAATCCTTCAGCTGCGCACCCGTCAGCAGCCGCGCCTCCAGCGTGTTCTCGAACGGATAAAGACCCGCCGCATCCCTGATCGTCACCTGCCCCGCCGGTATCCCCGCCGTCCGCGAGAAACACGAAGCCTGCGACACCACCGGCAGCGCCGCCCACTCGGTACCCGCCAGAGCCGCCTTCACCGTCTCCGCCTGCACATGGTTGATCAGATCGATCACCGGCACGTCCTTCACCGGACCCTCCGCCGACGACATCGCCTCCGTCGACGTACCGATCACCTGGTTCACGTACGCCACCACCTTGCGGTGCTCGTCCGACAACAACCCCGTGATCTTCGGGTCCTCCGCCGCCGTGTTCGAGTTCAGCACGCTCGCCGCCACCTTCACCACCGACCAGCGGCCCTTCTCCCACACCAGCTCGAAGTCGAACAGCGTCAGCCGCTGACCCCACTTGAGCGGCTCCGACAACACCACGTCCTTGCCGGTCGCCCTGTTCTTGACCCGGTACTCCGGAATCTCCGTGTGCGCGTGCCCCACCAGAATCGCGTCGATCCCCGGAACCTGCTCCGCCACCAGCCCCGCCGCGTTCTCCACATACGGCAACTGGTCCCCGTACGAAGACGTACCGCTCGACCCCGAGTGCGCCGACACGATCACCACGTCCGCACCCATCGAACGCAACCGCGGCACATACTTCGCCGCCTGCTCCTCCAGACCCGGGAACGTCATCTTCCCCTGCACATTGGCCTTGTCCCAGATCGCGATCCCCGGATTCGTCAGCCCCAGCACCGCCACCTTCACATCCCGCCCGAACGGAGTCCGCAGCCGGTGCACGCTGTACGGCGGGAACGCCGGCCGCAACGTCTTCGCATCCAGCGCGTTCGCCCCCAGCAACGGGAACTCGCACTGCTCCTCGAACTTCCGCAGCACCGGAATCCCGTAATTGAACTCGTGGTTCCCCAACGCCGCCGCGTCGTACCCGATCGCGTTCATCGCCTGCGCCATCGGATGCACCGGACCCCGCCGCGCCGTGATCGGATCCACCTTCGCGTAGTAGTACGACAACTGCGTGCCCTGGATCGTGTCACCCGCGTCGATCAGCAGCGTGTTGCGCCGCCCCTTCGCCGCCCGCACCTCATTCACCAACGTCGAGATCTTCGCCAGACCCACATCGTTGTGCGCCTTGTCGTCGAACTCCCGGTCCGTGAAGTAATCCCAGTTGAAGACGTTCCCGTGCAGGTCCGTCGTGCCCATCACCGTGAACGAGTACGTCCGCGGCCGCCCCGAATGCGCGGCAGCCGGAGCACCCGCCGCCCCCGTCAGCGCCACCGCCGCACCCGTCGCAGCCGTCGTACCCAGAAAAGCCCTGCGGTCGAACGCCATGCCATCTCCCTTTGTGAGCCCTCGACAACGCGCGTAGACAGCGCGCGTAGATTCTGACCCAGCGGTAACAAGGGACAACACCCCCACCACGTTTCGATCCGATGACCACACCCCCACAGGCCACAGTGCGAGAGTGAAACCATGACCCAGGACGCAGCGCACCAGCCCTACGGAACCCCCGAAGTCCCCCGCGTCGCCGTCCGCGGCGAAGCCCGCCTCGAAGTCGACCCCGAGATCGCCCGCATCGGCATCACCGTCAACGCCCGCGGCACCGACCGGCGCACCGCCCTCGAAGACCTCACCCGCCGCAACAACACCGCCCTCGAGCTCATCAAGAGCTACGGCGACCCCGTCGAAAAACTCGAAACCGGCGCCTTCTCCATCAGCCCCGAACTCACCCGCCACGGCCGCGGCGAACGCATCCGCGCCTACCACGGCCGCGTGCACATCACCGCCGAACTCAACGACTTCACCACCCTGGGCGAACTCACCACCCGCCTCGCCGACCTCGAACTCACCCAGGTCGACGGCCCCTGGTGGGCCCTGCGCCCCACCTCCCCCGCCCACGGCGAAGCCCGCCGCCAAGCCGTACACGAAGCCGTCCAACGCGCCCGCGAATACGCCGAAGCCCTCGGCGCCCAACTCGCCGCCCTCGTCGAACTCGCCGACCTCGGCGCCGAGAACGCCGCCCCCTTCCAGTCCGCCCCAGGCTCCGGAATGCGCACCATGGCCTTCAGTACCACCGAAGACACCACAGCCCCGCCCCTCGACCTCGAACCGCAACGCCAGACCGTCTACGCCCAGGTGAACGCCCGCTTCACGATGACCCCTCCACAGCTCTGAAACCACGTCCAGCCGCACCCCCGGGGGTGCTCATCAGAGCACCCCCATGCACATTCAACAGTTGTCAACAAGCTTTTGCACAAAGGTTGTTGAGTGGACACCCGGAACCAATTTCCTACTGCCTGGTAGGGGCATACGCTCGCCTTATGCGCCGAGCGAAAATCGTATGTACCCTGGGCCCCGCCACCGACTCATACGACCAGATCAAAGCACTGGTCGAAGCCGGAATGGACATCGCCCGCCTCAACCTCAGCCACGGCACCTACGCCGAACACGAGGAGCGCTACCAGCGCGTACGCAAGGCCTCCGACGAGACCGGCCGCAGCGTCGGCATCCTCGCCGACCTTCAAGGCCCGAAGATCCGCCTCGGCCGCTTCCGCGAAGGCCCCGTACTCCTTGAACGCGGCGACGAGTTCACCATCACCGTCGAAGACCACGAAGGCGACCGCCACACCTGCGGCACCACCTACAAAGGACTCGCCACCGACGTCACCACCGGCGAACGCATCCTCGTAGACGACGGCCGCGTCACCCTCGAAGTCACCGCAGTAGACGGCCCCCACGTCCGCACCACCGTCATCGAAGGCGGCATGGTCTCCGACCACAAGGGACTCAACCTCCCCGGCGTCGCCGTCTCCGTCCCCGCCCTCTCCGAAAAAGACATCGAAGACCTCCGCTGGGCCCTGCGCACCGGCGCCGACGTCATCGCCCTCTCCTTCGTCCGCAGCGGCCACGACATCGAAGACGTCCACCGCATCATGGACGAAGAAGGCCGCCGCCTCCCCGTCATCGCCAAGATCGAAAAACCCCAGGCCGTCGAGAACATCGACGCCATCGTCGCCGCCTTCGACGGCATCATGGTCGCCCGCGGCGACCTCGGCGTCGAAATGCCCCTGGAACAAGTCCCCATCGTCCAAAAGCGCGCCGTCAAACTCGCCAAGCGCAACGCCAAACCCGTCATCGTCGCCACCCAGATGCTCGACTCGATGATCGAAAACTCCCGCCCCACCCGCGCAGAAGCCTCCGACGTCGCCAACGCCGTCATCGACGGCACCGACGCCGTCATGCTCTCCGGCGAAACCAGCGTCGGCAAATACCCCGTCGAGACGGTCCGGACCATGTCCCGCATCGTGGAAGCGGCCGAAGAGGACATCCTCGCCAAGGGCCTCCCCCCACTCACCGACCGCAACAAGCCCCGCACCCAAGGCGGAGCCGTCGCCCGCGCAGCCGCCGAAATGGGCGACTTCCTCGACGCCAAATTCCTCGTCGCCTTCACCCAGAGCGGCGACACCGTCCGCCGACTCTCCCGCTACCGCTCACCCATCCCCCTCCTCGCCTTCACCCCCGACCCCGCCACCCGCTCCCAACTCACCCTCACCTGGGGCGTCGAAACCTTCCTCGGCCCCCACGTCGACTCCACCGACGCCATGGTCGCCCAGGTCGAAGAAGAACTCCTGCGCATCGGCCGCTGCGTCACCGGCGACGTAGTCGTCATCACCGCCGGCTCACCCCCCGGCGTCAGCGGCTCCACCAACCTCGTCCGCGTCCACCGCATCGGCGACGCCGTCCGCTAGCCGCCGACCCCACCCACCGCGTCGGGCACCACCGCACAGCCCGACGCGGTACGCCCCCGGGAACTCCTTGACCTCAACCAAAGTCGAGGTCCTACGCTCGCATCATGACGATCAAGGAATACACCCAGGCCCAACTCGCCGCCCAGCCCATCGGATACTGGAGCCGCGAAACCGCCAACCTGGCCATCGGCGCCATCCGCACCGCCCTCGCCGAAGAAGACCTCACCCAGCCCCACTGGTGGACCCTCAACCACGTCGCGGGCACCTCCGGCCACTGGACCCGTACCACCCTGACCGCGAAGCTGGCCCCCTACGACGACCAGCACACCGACTTCGAGGCCCTCTACGACGACCTCACCGCCCGCGGCTGGCTCACCGAAACCGACGGCACCCTGACCCTCACCGACGCCGGCGAAGCAGGCCGCCTGCGCGCCCACGCCCGCAACGCGGAGGTCCACGCCCGCATGCGCGAGGGCATCGACGACGCGGCCTACGCGGCCACCATCGACACCCTCCGCCGCCTGGTCGCCAACCTCGGCGGCAACGGCGACCTCCCCTAGTACTTCGCCCCGATGTGAGCGTCCAGGAGCGCGACGGACGCCCGCCGGGCGATGGACACGTTGAAGGGGTCACTGCCCCGCGCCAGGACCGTCCACTCGACGCCGACCTTGGTGAGCGTGTCGGTACAGAGCCGACGGATGTCGTCGGACTTGTTGGTGAAGAAGTACCGCGGGTACTCGTAGCGCTTGCCGTTGCGGACGGTCCAGTTGATGATCCGGCACCCGTCGGAGTGGATCAGCCCCCGGATGAACTCCCAGGGGTGGGCGTCGACGATCTGTTGCTGCCAGTCCTCAAGGATGATGCGCCGCTCGTGTTTGCGGCCGGGGCCATGCTGTGGAAACAGGCAGGGGAGGTGCTTGAAGTAGACCTTGATGTTCTGGGCGCCAACGGTTCGGACGCGGCAGGTCGCATTGTGAGGGAACACGGCTTGGAGAGCAGCTTCCGCCGCGTCTTGGATCCCGGGCCATGCATTGTCGAGCGTGATCATTAGGCTCGGCACCTTGTGCTTGGCGTAGTGACTGATGTGGCCGTCGCCCAGGTAAAGGCCCAAGAGGTACGCGTAGGCGACAACGTCGAGACCTCGCTGGTCGCATCGTGGGCAGAGAAGGGAGGGGCGTATCGAGACCGCCTCGCCGCGTTTCCTGCGGTCCACGTGCTTCCAGTAGCTGATCGTGCCGAGTGGCACGTTCAGGCGCCGGGCCACCTCCGCGTTCCGTGCACCATCGCGCAGCAGGGTGATGGCTGCCTGTCGTACTTCGAGGCTGTGAAACTCCATGAGGCCACTGTGCGTGACGGAAGGTGGCCCTACGCAGCAAAAAGCGAACGTTCACGCGAAGGTGAACGTCCGCTCATCGATGCTGTGCCGGGTATGGGATTCGAACCCACACGTCCTTTCGGACAGAGGTGTTTGAGACCTCCGCGTCAACCAGTTGCGCCAACCCGGCTGGAGCTGCTTGTGGGAGTGTACCGGGTGACCATGTGGCTCCGCTGCTAGGTAGGCTCATACAAGCAGCAGAGCCCCGCAAAGAGGAGCCCCCGTGACCGCCGAGCACGAGTCGACGCCCATGCCCGACGCCGACCAGTCGCACGTTCCGCCGCTGACGACCCGGGTCGTCATCGCCGAGGACGAGGCGCTCATCCGCCTGGACCTGAAAGAGATGCTGGAGGAGGAGGGGTACTCCGTCGTCGGCGAGGCCGGGGACGGGCAGACGGCCGTGGAGCTGGCGCGTGAGCACCGGCCCGACCTGGTGATCCTCGACGTGAAGATGCCCGTGCTGGACGGGATCTCGGCGGCCGAGAAGATCGCGGAGGAGTCCATCGCCCCCGTGCTCATGCTGACCGCGTTCTCGCAGCGCGACCTGGTCGAGCGGGCCCGTGACGCCGGGGCCATGGCGTACCTGGTGAAGCCGTTCAGCAAGAGCGACGTCGTGCCGGCCATCGAGATGGCGGTGTCGCGGTTCGCGGAGCTGCGGGCGCTGGAGAAGGAGGTCGAGGACCTCTCCCAGCGTCTGGAGACCCGCAAGCTGGTGGACCGGGCGAAGAGCGTGCTCCAGACCCAGTACGGGCTGACCGAGCCGGCCGCCTTCCGGTGGATCCAGAAGACCTCGATGGACCGCCGCATGTCGATGCAGCAGGTGGCGGAGGCGGTCATCGAGGACGCCGAGGAGAAGAAGAACGCGGCCAAGGACTGACGGCCCCGAACGTACGTGAGGCCCGCCTCCCCCCGAGGGGAGGCGGGCCTCACGTGTGTGTGGAGCGGGGTGTGTCAGTCCTCGCCGAGGTACGCCTTGCGGACGTCCTCGTTGACCAGGAGCTCGCGGCCGGGGCCGGAGAGGACGACGTTGCCGATCTCCATGACGTGGCCCTGGTCGGCCAGGGAGAGCGCGGCCTGGGCGTTCTGCTCGACCAGGAGGATGGTCGTGCCCTGGGCCTTGAGCTCTGCGATGGTCGCCATGATCTTCTGCATCATGATCGGGGAGAGGCCCATGGAGGGCTCGTCGAGCATGAGCAGCTTGGGGCGGGACATGAGTGCGCGGCCCATGGCGAGCATCTGCTGTTCGCCGCCGGAGAGGGTGCCTGCGGCCTGCTTGCGGCGTTCTCCCAGGATGGGGAAGAGCTCGTAGGCGCGCTGGACGTCCTGCTGGATGCCTTCCTTGTCCTTGCGGAGGAAGGCGCCGAGGAGGAGGTTGTCCTCGATGGACATGCGCGGGAAGATGTGCCGCCCCTCGGGGGAGTGGGCGAGTCCGAGCGCGACGATGTCGTGCGCGGGGATCTTCTTGAGCGACTTGCCCATGAACTTGATCTGGCCGCCGCGCGGTTTGATCAGGCCGGAGAGGGTCCGCAGGGTGGTGGTCTTGCCCGCGCCGTTGGTGCCGATGAGGGTGACGATCTGACCGGCGTCGACGCTGAACGAGATGCCCTTGACGGCTTCGATCTTGCCGTAGGCGACGCGGAGGTCTTCGACCTCAAGGAGTGCGGTCACTTGGCCTCTCCGTCCGTGCTGGTGGTGCTGGTGGTGCTCTGCGCTTCGGCGGCCTCTGCCTCGGCGGCTTCGACCTCGGCTTCGACCTCGGCTTCGACCTCGGCTGCGGCGGCGGCCTCGGCGGCTTCGACCGCGGCGGCTTCTTCGGCGCCGGGGGCGCCTTCGAAGGGTTCGCCGAGGTAGGCGGCGATGACGCGTTCGTCGCCCTGGACCTCGCTGGCGGTGCCTTCGATGAGCTTTTCGCCCTGGACGAGGCAGGCGACGCGGTCGCAGAGGTTGAAGATGAAGCGCATGTCGTGCTCGATGACGAGGACGGCGATGCCCTGGTCCCGGATGGCGAAGATGAGTTCTTCGGTGGCTCGGGTCTCCTGCGGGTTCATGCCGGCGGTGGGCTCGTCCAGGAGGATGAGGCCGGGGTCGCTGGCGAGTGCGCGGGCGATTTCGAGCTTGCGCTGTTCGCCGTAGGGGAGGTTCCGGGCGAGGTGGTCGGCCTTGTGCTCGAGGCCGATGAACTCCAGGAGTTCCATGGCCCGCTCGCGGCTGGCGGCTTCCTCCCGGTGGAAGACGGGCAGGCGCAGGAGGGAGGACCACAGGCCCTGCTTCGTGCGGGTGTGGCGGCCGACGAGCACGTTTTCCAGGACCGTCATGTTGTTGAAGAGACGGATGTTCTGGAAGGTGCGGGCGACGCCGGCGGCGGTCACCTTGTAGGACTTGGGCGGGAGGACGGTGTCCTTGTACCGGACTTCACCCTCGGTGGGGATGTAGAGGCCGGTGAGGCAGTTGAAGAAGGTCGTCTTGCCGGCGCCGTTGGGGCCGATGAGGCCGACGATCTCGCCGCTGCGCACGGTGAGGTCGACGTTCTTGACGGCGGTGAGGCCGCCGAAGCGCATCGTGACGCCACGTGCGTCGAGGACGGTCTCCGCCGTGGTGGGGGCGGTGGTGGTGGTCGTCATGGGTCAGACCCCTGCCTTGCCGAGGACTGTAGGAGCGGCAGCCTGCTCGTGGAGTTCGAGCTGGTTGCGCCGGTTGGGGATGAGGCCTTCGGGGCGCAGTCGCATCAGGATGATGAGGGCGAAGCCGAAGACGAGGAGCTGGTATTCGCCCAGGAACTGGAGCTTGTTGGGGATCAGGAAGAGCAGTGATCCGCCGACGAGGGGTCCTGAGATGGTGCCCATGCCGCCGAGGACTACCGCGGCGAGCAGGAACGCGGAGTTCGGGGGTACGGCGTTGGCGAACTGGTACTGGTCGGGGGTGACCGTGTACTGGACGTGTGCCTGGACGACGCCGGCGAGGCCGGCGAGGGTGGCGCCGAGGGCGAAGGCGATGAGTTTGACGCGGAAGCCGTTGATGCCCATGGCTTCGGCGGCGGTTTCGTCTTCGCGGATGGCGACCCAGGCGCGGCCGATGCGGGATTCGGCGCTTCGGCGGAAGACGAGGACCACGATGAGGGTGATCGCCAGCATCAGCAGGAAGTAGTTCGCGAAGCGGCCGATGGTGAATCCGGCGAAGGTGTGTGCGGCTCCGAAGTCGAACCCGAAGAGGTTGATGTTCGGGATGTTGGCGACGCCGTTGGGGCCGTTGGTGACGTCGGGGCCGGAGACGCCGTCGAGGTTGTTCATGGAGATGCGGAAGATCTCTCCGAAGCCGAGCGTCACGATGGCGAGGTAGTCGCCGCGCAGTCGCAGGGTCGGGGCGCCGATGAGGACGCCGAAGATCATGGATGCGGCTGCGCCGGCGAGCAGTGCGGCCCAGAAGGGCAGCTGTACGCCGAAGGGCGAGTTGGGGGAGCCGGAGACGAGGGCCGCGGTGTAGGCGCCGACGCCGAGGAAGGCGACGTAGCCGAGGTCGAGGAGGCCGGTGAGGCCGACGACGATGTTCAGGCCGAGGGCGACGGTGGCGAAGATCAGGATGTTGACCCCGAGGCTCGCGTACTGGTCGTCGGTCTGGGTGAGGGGGAAGGCGGCCGCGGCGGCGAAGGCGCCGACGAGGGCGACGTTGCGGTGGCGGGCGGTGAGGGTGGTGAGGCGGGCCATGAGGCCTGCCTTGTTGAGTGCTGCGGCGCCGAAGCCGGTGGTGATCAGGAAGCCGATGAAGAGTTCCTGGTAGGCCGTGGTGATGCCGTAGGTGAAGACGGTGAGCGCGAGGCCGAGGACGGCTGCGATCAGGAGGATTTCGGTCCAGGCGGGGAGGACCTTCGCGGGGGTGATGGGGCCGGAGGCGAAGGCTGCCTTGACGGTGGTCCAGGTGTTGCCGGCTTCGTGCTTGAACTTGTCCCAGTCGTTGTCGTCGGGGTCGGGTCCTTCGAGCGTGGGGCGCTTGAAGGGGAGTGCGAGGGCTCCGATGACGGCGAGGAGGGTGACGATGGCGGCTACGCCGGCGCCGGGTTCGAGGTCGACGATCGCGCCGAGCTTCACCACGATGGCGATGACGGTGTACCAGGTGACGGCGAACGCGGCGAGGGCGGAGAGCTTGATCGCTGCGTCGGCGCCGGCGGGGGTGAGCCAGCCGAGGCCCTTGACTCCGTAGGAGGCGAGGCCGAAGAGGGTGGTGAGGGCGCCGCCGATGAGGGCGAGCCACTGGAGGCCGCCGGGGTAGCCGTAGACGGTGAGGTCGCCGGGGAAGGCGGAGGTCCAGGTCCAGGCGAGGAAGGCGGAGAGGACGGTGAGGGCGCCGCCGCCGGTGGCCAGGGCGCGGGCGGTCTTCTCGGGGAGGGCGATGAAGCCCTTCTCCGGGGCGGTGGGGGTCTTCGCGAGGTCCGCGGTGATGGTCGTCATGGAGGTCACACCCTGTCCGACACGCGCTGGCCCAACAGGCCTTGTGGCCGGAAGAGGAGCACGAGGATGAGAAGTACGAACGCCCAGGTGTTGCCCCAGGACTGGCCGCCGAGCTGCTGGAGGCCGGGGATGTCGTCGACGTAGACCGTGGTGAGGGTCTCGGCGAGGCCGAGGACGAGGCCGCCGACCATGGCGCCGTAGATGTTGCCGATGCCTCCGAGGACGGCGGCGGTGAAGGCCTTGAGTCCGAGGAGGAAGCCCATCTTGAAGTTGACTTCGCCGTACTTGAGGCCGTAGGCGACGGCTCCGATGGCGGCGAAGAGGGCGCCGAGGGCGAACGCGGTGGTGATGATGCGGTCGGTGTTGACACCCATGAGCTTGGCGGTGTCGGGGTCCTGGGCGGTGGCCTGCATGCCGCGGCCGGTGCGGGTCTTCTTGACGAAGAAGCCGAGGAAGGCCATGGAGACGGGTGCGGCGATCAGCAGGAAGATGTCACCGGTCTGGATGGTGATGTTGCCGAGGTGGAAGGGTCCGCCGGGGATCTCGGGGAAGATGATGGAGCTGGTTGCGCCCGGGTACCAGGCCCATACCGCCTGCTGGAGGGCGATGGAGAGGCCGATGGCGGTGATGAGCGGGGCGAGGCGTGGTGCGTTGCGCAGGGGGCGGTAGGCGAAGCGTTCCGCGCCGACGGCGATGGTGGTGGCCACTATGACCGCGCCTATGAGCATGAGCGGTAGGGCTACCCACATGGTGGTGCCGCCGGGGAGCATCAGCCAGACCGTGAGCGCGCCGAAGCCGCCGGTCATGAAGATCTCGCCGTGGGCGAAGTTGATGAGCTGGACAATGCCATAAACCATCGTGTAGCCGATGGCGACGAGCCCGTACATGGATCCCAGTAGCAGGCCGTTGACCAGCTGTTGCGGCAGTTCGTGCACCGCAGGTCCTCCGAGTCTTTCGACGGATGTGACACCGCGCGGGGCGCTTTGTGTGCGCGCCCCGCGCGGCAGAGAGGGGTGAGGTGCTAGCGGGTGGCCGGGGGGCCGGCTAGCGGGTGGGAGGTCAGCTGAGGGTGCCGGACTCGACGGTCTTGAAGTCGTCGCCCTCGACCTTGTAGACGGTCAGCTGCTTGTTGGTGGCGTCGCCGAACTCGTCGAAGGAGACCTTGCCGGTGACTCCGTCGAAGTTGACCTTCTGGACGGCGTCGAGGACCTTGGCGCGGGCGTCGGTGGGGAGCTTGCCGCCGTTGGCGTCGACGACGGACTTGATGGCCTCGATGATGGCCCAGGCCGAGTCGTACGAGTAGCCGCCGTAGGCGGAGAAGTCGTCCTTGAAGCCGGCCTTCTTGTAGTTCGCGATGAACTCCTGCGCGGAGGGCAGGGTCTCGACGGGGGCGCCGACCGAGGTGCTGAAGTCGCCCTGGGCGCCTTCACCGGCGAGCTCGACGTACTTCTTGTCCTTGATGCCGTCGCCGCCGGCGAGCGGGATGTTGGTGCCGGAGGCCTTGATCTGCTTGCTGAGCGGGCCGGCTGCCGGGTACTCGCCGCCGTAGTAGACGACGTCGGCGCCGGAGCTCTTGACCTGGGTCACGACGGCGGAGAAGTCCTTGCTCTCCGGGTCGATGTGGCCCTCGCCGACGACGGAGCCGCCGAGCTTGGTGAACTCGCCCTTGAAGGTGCCGGCGAGGCCTGCGCCGTAGGTCTTCTTGTCATCAATGATGAAGACCTTCTTCTTGCCGGCCTTGTTGAAGAGGTACTGCGCCGCGAACGGGCCCTGGATGGCGTCCGTGGTGGCGGTGCGGAAGTAGCTCTTGTAGGTGCGCGCCTTCTCGCCGGTGGCCCACTTGGGGCCCTGGGTGAGGGAGGGGCTGGTGTTGGCGGGGGAGATCTGGACGAGCTTGGCGTCGTCGAAGACCTTCTGCATGGACTCGGAGACCGAGGAGTTCAGCGGGCCGACGACGCCGAGGACGTCCTTGTTCGCGACGAGCTTGGTCGCGTTCTGCTGGCCGGACGAGGCCTGAGCCTGGTCGTCGAGGGCTTCGAGCTTGAAGGTGACGCCCTTGACGTACTTCTTCTCGTTGGCCTGGCGGACAGCCAGGTCGACGGAGTTGCGGATGCCGAGGCCGAGGGCCGACAGGTCGCCGGTCGTCGGGGAGTCGACGCCGATGACGACCGTGGTGTCGCCGCCGCCGGCGTCGTTCCCGCCCTTGTCGTCGCGCGATCCACAGGCGGTGAGAGTGAGGGCACCAGCGGCAAGCGCGGCCGTCACGGCAATGAGGGAACGATGACGCACGATCAGTCCTTTCCAGGCACGGCGTCCCCCGTGGGACGCGCCGAGTCGTAACGCGGGGAACCGAACTGAAAGGAATCCGGTGGTCGCGGTGACTGGCCGTGACTCTAAGCGGCTGATAGGCCGATATGGAGGGCTCGGGCCAATGATGTGACTCTCTTGTTATGCCACGGCGTAATACATAGCGGATCTCCGGGGGTGGAACGGGGGAATTCCGGCCGGTTCGTCTTGTCCGCATGCTGAGATGCGGCAGGACTGTCCGCGGGTTTGAGTCCTGACTCTCCAGGACTCTTGGGGGTTTTGGTCCTGACGGTTCCAGGGCCCCCGCGTCTCGATCTCCGGGACAAGCGCTGGTCAGGGCCTTGAGGAGTTCTCCGTATAACGGTCACCCGGAGTGGAGCCGGGACCTTCTTTTCGATGGTCATTGCGCAGAGTTACCCCCGGAAATAGGAGCCCTGAATTCCGTGTCGTATGCACCCATTCGTCGACCGAATCGCTCCTCCGTCCCACGCACCGCTCCTGTACTGGCAACGGAGCGTGTGCGTCGCCGACATGTCACTGTCCGTGTCCGTTCGGTGTGTGTGTCCGGTGGGCGGTGATCCATGGGCCGGCGGGTGCGCCGACACGGAGGGTGAGTGGTCCTCGTCACCATGGGCTGCCGGTGGGGTCGCCGCCGCGGTGGCGCTCGGCGCAGCGCAGGCGGATCTGGCGGTCGGCGAGGTCGCGTCCGGCGTCCCGGCCCCTGGTCTGCGTTTCGGTGCGGGCGGAGGCGACGACGGCGCGCAGGATGTCGTACTGGTCGCCGGAGAGTCCCATGGCCTGGTAGTCGCGGCCTACGGGGTCCTGGCCGGGTTCGGCGTCGAGGAGGACGCCGCTCCAGTGGGTGAGCAGGCTGACGCACAGTTCCTCGGAGGAGGTGGTGTGCGGGGCGGGGGCGGGCGGGCCGGTGGCGGGGGCCCGGGCGGCGCCGGGGGAGCAGCCGAGGGTGAGTGTGGTGATGCCGAGGGCGAGCGCGGTGGTGAGGGCTGCTGCCGCGCCTGCCGTGCGGGCGCTCCGCGGCGCCGGTCCCGATCCCATGCGGGGAACGCTAGACCGGCGCCGGGGAAGGCACAACGGTCAGGCGTTGCCGGGGTGTTGCGGGTCTGCGTCGCGCAGCAGGCAGGTCAGTCGGGCGGTGCAGACGCGGCGGCCCTGCTCGTCGGTGATCACGATCTCGTAGGTGGCGGTGGAGCGGCCGCGGTGTACGGGGGTGGCGATGCCGGTGACCAGGCCGGAGCGGGCGCCGCGGTGGTGGGTGCAGTTCAGGTCGACGCCGACGGCGATCTTGGTGATGCCGCCGTGGAGCATGGAGCCGACCGAGCCGAGGGTTTCGGCCAGTACGGCGGAGGCGCCGCCGTGGAGCAGTCCGTAGGGCTGGGTGTTGCCCTCGACGGGCATGGTGGCCACGACGCGTTCGGCCGAGGCCTCCAGGATCTTGATGTCCATGCGCTCGCCGAGGTGGCCCGCCGAGAAGAGCGAGGGCAGGTCGATGCCCAGGGCCGCGTACTCGTCGAGGACTTCTTGCGGGAACTTCACTGTGTGCTGCTCGCCCATGGGCCGGCTCCGTTCGTCAACGCTCGTTAACCATCTTGTCCTGAGGTCGTTCTATCAGGCCGGTTCGAAGCGGATGACGACGGACTTGCTGGCCGGGGTATTGCTGGTGTCCGCGGTGGAGTCGAGGGGGACGAGGACGTTGGTCTCGGGGTAGTAGGCGGCGGCGCAGCCGCGGGCGGTCGGGTAGTGCACGACGCGGAAGCCGGGGGCGCGTCGTTCCACGCCGTCCTTCCACTCGCTGACGAGGTCCGTGTAGGAGCCGTCTGCGAGCCCCAGCTCGGCGGCGTCCTCGGGGTTGACCATGACGACGCGGCGGCCGCCGGTGATCCCGCGGTAGCGGTCGTCGAGGCCGTAGATGGTGGTGTTGTACTGGTCGTGGCTGCGCAGGGTCTGCAGGAGCAGCCGGCCCTCGGGGACCTTCGGGTACTCCACGGGCGCGGCGGTGAAATTGGCCTTGCCGGTCGTGGTGGGGAAGCGGCGTTCGTCGCGCGGGGCGTGCGGGAGCTGGAAGCCGCCCGGGCGGGCCACCTTGGCGTTGAAGTCCTCGAAGCCGGGGACGACGCGGGAGATCCGGTCGCGGATGGTGGCGTAGTCCCGCTCGAACTCCTCCCAGGGGGTCTTCGAGGCCTCTCCGAGGACGGCACGGGCCATGCGGGCCACGATGGCGGGTTCGGAGAGCAGGCGGGGTCCGGCGGGGGTGAGGTTGCCGCGGGAGGCGTGGACCATGCCCATGGAGTCCTCGACGGTCACGAACTGCTTGCCACCGGCCTGGACGTCCTTGTCGGTGCGGCCGAGGGTGGGCAGGATCAGGGCGCGCCGGCCGGTGACGGCGTGGGAGCGGTTGAGTTTGGTGGAGACGTGCACGGTCAGGGAGGCGCGGCGGATCGCGGCCTCGGTGACCTCGGTGTCGGGGGTGGCTCCGACGAAGTTGCCGCCCATGGCGAAGAAGACCTTGGCCTCGCCGTCGCGCAGGGCCTGGATGGAGCGGACCACGTCGAAGCCGTGGTGGCGCGGTGAGGTGATCCGGAATTCGCGGTCGAGGGCGTCGAGGAAGGCGGGTGCGGGGCGTTCGAAGATCCCCATGGTGCGGTCGCCCTGGACGTTGGAGTGGCCGCGGACCGGGCAGACGCCGGCGCCGGGGCGGCCTATGTCGCCGCGCAGCAGGAGGAGGTTGACGACCTCGCGGATGGTGGCGACGGCGTGCTTGTGCTGGGTGAGGCCCATGGCCCAGCAGACGATGGTGCGCTTCGAGGCGAGGATCATGGCCAGGGCGCGTTCGATCTCGGGCCGGGTCAGGCCGGTGGCGGTGAGGGTCTCGTCCCAGTCGGCTTCCTTGGCGGCGGCCGCGAGCTCCTCGTAGCCGTGGGTGTGTTCGCGGATGAACTCCTCGTCGGTGGCGCCGTCCGCCTCGATGACGAGCTTGTTCAGGAGGCGGAAGAGGGCCTGGTCGCCGCCGATGCGGATCTGGAGGAACAGGTCGTTGAGGGCGGTGCCCTTGAGCATGCCGAGGGGGGTCTGGGGGTTCTTGAACCGTTCCATGCCGGCTTCGGGCAGCGGGTTCACCGAGATGATCTTCGCGCCGGCGGATTTGGCCTTCTCCAGGGCGGAGAGCATGCGGGGGTGGTTGGTGCCCGGGTTCTGTCCGGCGACGATGATCAGTTCGGCCTGGTGGAGGTCTTCGAGGGAGACGCTGCCCTTGCCGATGCCTATGGTCTCGTTCAGTGCGGAGCCCGAGGACTCGTGGCACATGTTGGAGCAGTCGGGCAGGTTGTTGGTGCCGAACTCGCGGACGAAGAGCTGGAAGAGGAACGCGGCCTCGTTGCTGGTGCGGCCCGAGGTGTAGAAGACGGCCTCGTCGGGGGAGTCGAGGGCGGTCAGCTCCTCGGCGATGATCGCGAAGGCCCGCTCCCAGCTGATGGCCTCGTACCGGTCGGCGCCCTCGGGCAGGGCCCCTCGTTCCAGGAGCATCGGCTCGGTGATCCGGCCCTGCTGCCCCAGCCAGTAGCCGGAGCGGGTGGCCAGGTCGGCCAGGGGGTGCGCGGCGAAGAACTCGGGGGTGACCCGGCGCAGCGTGGCCTCCTCCGCGACGGCCTTGGCGCCGTTCTCGCAGAATTCGGCGGTGTGCCGCTTGTCGCCCTCGGGCCAGGCGCAGCCGGGGCAGTCGAAGCCGTTCTTCTGGTTGACCTTGAGCAGGGTACGGGCGGTGCGGACCAGGCCCATCTGCTGCTGGGCGGCCTTCAGGGTGTGCCCGATGGCGGGCAGCCCGGCGGCCGCGTGCTGAGGGGGCGCGACCTGCGGCGCGTCCTGTACCGGGTCACCTGCGGGCGGCTTGGCGGCCATGTCGCTCCCCTTCGAGCAGTGTTTTCGTACTCATCCGATCCTGTCACGGTCCGCGGACATCGCCGACGGGGGATTTGTCGGCGGGGCCCCCTAGGATCGGGGGCGTGGCAGATTCAGCATCGAAGAAGACCGACCAGACGACCGCAGCGGACCGCCCCCGCCTGATGCTCATGGACGGGCACTCCCTGGCGTACCGGGCGTTCTTCGCGCTGCCCGCGGAGAATTTCACGACGGCGACGGGCCAGCCGACGAACGCCATCTACGGCTTCGCGTCGATGCTGGCGAACACGCTGCGCGACGAGGCGCCCACGCATTTCGCGGTGGCGTTCGACGTGTCCCGCAAGACGTGGCGCTCGACCGAGTTCCCCGAGTACAAGGCGAACCGTTCCAAGACCCCCGACGAGTTCAAGGGGCAGGTCGAGCTGATCGGCGAGCTCCTCGACGCGATGCGGGTGCCGCGGTTCGCGGTCGACGGCTTCGAGGCGGACGACGTGATCGCGACGCTGGCGACGCAGGCGGAGGCTCTCGGCTTCGACGTCCTGATCGTCACCGGTGACCGGGACTCCTTCCAGCTGGTGTCCGAGCACACCACCGTGCTCTATCCGACGAAGGGCGTCTCCGAGCTCACCCGTTTCACGCCGGAGAAGGTCGAGGAGAAGTACGGCCTCACTCCCCAGCAGTACCCGGACTTCGCGGCGCTGCGCGGCGACCCGTCCGACAACCTGCCGGGCATCCCGGGCGTCGGTGAGAAGACGGCCGCCAAGTGGATCACCCAGTTCGGTTCGTTCAAGGAGCTCGTGGAGCGGGCCGAGGAGGTCAAGGGCAAGGCCGGGCAGAACTTCCGGGACCACCTGGAGTCCGTCAAGCTCAACCGGGTCCTGACCGAGATGGTCAAGGACGTCGAGCTGCCCCGGACGCCCGCCGACCTGGCGCGTACCGCGTACGACCGGTCCGCCGTGACCGGGGTCCTGGATGTGCTGGAGATCCGCAACGCCTCGCTGCGCGAGCGGCTGCTGGCGGTGGACCCGGGCGCGGACGAGGCCGAGGCTCCGGCTCCGGTCGCGGCGGGTGTGGAGCTGGACGGCTCCGTGCTGGGCGCGGGCGAGCTGGCGCCGTGGCTCCAGGCGAACGCCGGCGGACCGCTGGGCGTGTCCACCGTCGACAGCTGGGCGCTGGGCCAGGGCAACGTCAGCGAGATCGCGCTGGCCGCCGCGACGGGTCCGGCCGCCTGGTTCGAGCCGTCCGGGCTGGACGAGGCCGACGAGCGGGCCTTCGCCGCCTGGGCCGCCGACCCGGCGAAGCCGAAGGTCGTGCACAACGCCAAGGGCCTGATGCGGGTCTTCCCGGAGCACGGCTGGACCCTCGCGGGCGTCACCATGGACACCGCGCTCGCCGCGTACCTGGTCAAGCCGGGCCGCCGCTCCTTCGCCCTGGACGTGCTGTCCAACGAGTACCTGCACCGGGAGCTGGCGCCGGCCGCCGCTGACGGTCAGCTGGCCTTCGGGGCCGACGACACGGCCGAGGCGGAGGCGCTGATGGGGCAGGCCCGCGCCGTCCTGGACCTGGGCGAGGCCTTCACCGGCAAGCTCGCCGAGGTGGGCGCGGCCGAGCTGCTCCACGACATGGAGCTGCCCACCTCCGAGCTGCTGGCGCGGATAGAGCGTTCCGGCATCGCCGCCGACCGCGATCACCTGGAGGCCATGGAGCAGCAGTTCGCGGGCGCCGTGCAGCAGGCGGTGAAGGAGGCGCACGAGGCGGTCGGCCACGAGTTCAACCTCGGCTCGCCCAAGCAGCTCCAGGAGGTCTTCTTCGGCGAGCTGGACCTGCCGAAGACGAAGAAGACGAAGACCGGGTACACCACGGACGCGGACGCGCTGGCCTGGCTGGCCACGCAGACCGACCACGAACTGCCGGTGATCATGCTGCGGCACCGGGAGCAGGCCAAGCTGCGCGTCACCGTGGAGGGCCTGGTCAAGACCGTCGCCGCCGACGGCCGCGTGCACACCAGCTTCAGCCAGACCGTCGCCGCGACGGGCCGGCTGTCCTCCACCGACCCCAACCTGCAGAACGTGCCGGTGCGCACCGACGAGGGCCGGGCCATCCGCCGCGGCTTCGTCGTCGGCGAGGGCTTCGAGTCCCTGATGACCGCCGACTACAGCCAGATCGAGCTGCGCGTGATGGCGCACCTCTCCGAGGACGAGGGCCTCATCGAGGCCTTCGCGACCGGCGAGGACCTGCACACCACCGTCGCCTCCCAGGTGTTCGGGGTGGAGCGGTCCCAGGTCGACGCCGAGATGCGCCGCAAGATCAAGGCCATGTCGTACGGGCTCGCGTACGGGCTGTCCGCCTTCGGTCTCGCCCAGCAGCTGAACATCGAGCCCGCCGAGGCGCGCGGCCTGATGGAGACCTTCTTCGAGCGGTTCGGCGGGGTGCGGGAGTACCTCCAGCGCGTCGTCGACGAGGCCCGGGCCACCGGGTACACGGCGACGGTCTTCGGCCGCCGCCGCTACCTGCCGGACCTCAACAGCGACAACCGCCAGCGTCGCGAGGCCGCCGAGCGGATGGCGCTGAACGCCCCGATCCAGGGCACGGCGGCCGACATCGTCAAGGTCGCGATGCTGCGCGTGGACCAGGCGATCGCGGCGGCCGGGCTGAAGTCGCGGATGCTGCTCCAGGTCCACGACGAAATCGTGCTGGAGATCGCCCCGGGCGAGCGGAAGAAGGTGGAGGAGCTGGTGCGCCGCGAAATGGGCGCCGCCGTCGACCTCCGGGCCCCGCTGGACGTGTCGGTGGGCGTCGGCGCCGACTGGGAGTCCGCCGCGCACTGACCCGCCTGGTGCTGTGACCGCGCGCGAACGCCCGGCCCCGCTACGCGGTGGGGACGGGCGTTCGCGCGTCCCGGCCGCTGCCGCTGCTGCCGCTGCCGTCGCGGTTCCGGTCGTGGCGGTGGCGCAGCCGTACGAGGGTCCCGTACAGCAGGAGCGCCACGGCGAGGCCGCCGCCCGCGCCGAAGCAGACGGTCGGGATGATGTCGAACGGGGTGCGGATCCGGTCGAAGAAGGTGAAGAAGCGGATGACCCGCAGGGTGATTCCGGCCCCCACGCACACCACCACCAGCGCGAGCGCGCCCACGACCTCCGCGCGGGTCAGCACCGGCACGGACGCGGGGGCCGGGGTGCGCGGCAGGCGGCGCAGGGCGGTCGCCGTGAACCATGCCAGCGCGCAGGCCGCCACCGCCGAACTGCCGTACTGGAGGTACGAGTAGAGCGGCAGCCCGAAGGCGAGCGGCTCACCGAGCTCCGGCAGGACGTCGGTCCCCCAGCGGTCCAGGTGCGTGAAGCTGTCCCACACGATGTGCGTCAGGGAGCCGGCCACCGCCGAGAGGTAGAACCAGAGCGCGAGCGACAGGAGTCGGCGCCCCCGCCAGTGCTCGCCGCGCACGAAGGTGTGCACCCGGCCCCGCCAGCCGCCCGGCAGGAGCGCGATCAGGGGTTCGCGCAGCAGCAGCCAGCAGGCCACGAGGGCGGCGGTGAGGGCCGCGTCCGCCGTGAGCACGCCGACGGGGGAGTGCAGATACGTCCCGTAGGCCATCAGGCCTCCGACCACCGCGTCCGCGAAGTAGAAGGTGTCCGGCGCGAACGATCCCAGGACCAGGGCCGAGGCGACGAGCGGCCCCCGCGCGCGTCCGGTCCGGCGGATGGCCGGAAGTACGGCGGCCGCATGGCTGAGGGTGAACGGCATGGCACCTCTCCTCGGTGTTCGACGTCCGCCGGCGCAACGGGCGGCACAGGATCCTTACTTCGGGCCAATGCCCATGAAGGGTCTGGACAGTATGCGTGACCTGCGCAGGGACGTGGGGATGTGGTGAAATCCCCGTCACCGTGCGTGCCCTGTGCAGGGAGCTGACATAGGGTCACGCGGACGTCGAGGGGGAGGGGTCCGGCTCATGTCGGCTCGAATATTCGGACGCAGGCTGCGCCGGGGCGGCGCCGCGGCTCTGGTCTCCGCACTGGTGGTCGCCGCGGTGACCGCATCCCAGGGCCCGGCCGCCGTAGGCACCGAGCGGATGACCGCGGCGGGGGAGGACGGCGCGGCGCCCCTACCGGCGCCCGCGACCGGAGGCGACTCCGCCTACTTCACCGAACTGCCGCCTCTCATCAGCCCCGAGCCGCCCGCCGTACTGCTGCCCGAGGGTGACGGGCAGCCGCCGACGGCCGCGCCGGAGCCGGCGACGGCGGAGCAGCCGGCGGCCGGGACCGGACCGGGTACGGAACAGGTGGTCACCGGCGCCGGCGAGGGCGCGCAGGGGATACCGGCGAGCGTGCTCGCTGCGTACCGGCGGGCGGAGTTGACGGTGGGGGCGAACGACCCCGGCTGCGGGCTGCGCTGGCAACTGCTCGCGGCGATCGGCAAGGTGGAGTCCGGGCAGGCCCGCGGCGGCCAGGTGGACGCGGCGGGGACCACGCTGCGCCCGATCCTCGGGCCCGTGCTCGACGGCAACGGCTTCGCGAACATCCCCGACACGGACGGCGGCGCGTACGACGGCGACGGCCGCTACGACCGGGCGGTCGGGCCGATGCAGTTCATCCCGTCCACGTGGGCGGCGTGGGGCCAGGACGCGGACGGCGACGGCCGGCGCAACCCGAACAACGTGTACGACGCCGCCCTCGCGGCCGGACGGTACCTGTGCGCGGGCAGCCGGGACCTGCGGTTGGACGCGGACCTGGACCGGGCCGTGCTCTCGTACAACCAGTCCAGCGCCTACCTGCGGACGGTGCGGTCCTGGTTCACGTACTACCTCAAGGGGACGCACGAGGTCCCGGACGGCGGGGGCGCGGGGGCGGGCGTGCCCGCGGTGACCCCGCCGAAGCCGAAGCCGGAGCCCAAGCCGGACCCCAAGCCGGACCCGAAGCCGGAGCCGAGCCCGACCCCATCGCCGAAGCCGACGCCTACGCCAACTCCTACGCCGACTCCCACCCCTACGCCGACGCCGACCCCCACGCCGACTCCCGTCCCTACGCCGACGCCGACGCCGACTCCTACGCCGACCCCCGCGCCGAGTTCCACCCCCACCCCGAAGCCCAGCCCCTCCGCCAGCGCGCAGCCGACGCCGACGCCCACGCCCACGGCCACCGGCAAGGCCGGCCCCGCGCCCTCGCCGAGCCCGAGCCCGACCGGGACCCCGTAGCCGAGGAGGCGGGGCAGGTCAGCCGTTGCACCACGGCGCGGACGGCGACTGGAGGCACGGGCTCGGCGGGGGCGGGGTGTCCTCCCGGTGCTGGTAATACGCCCCGGCCAGGATCAGCACCGCCGTGCCCATGGCCATGAGGGCCTGCGTCACGGCGGTGACGCCCGCGTTCCGCCGGGAGGCGCGCAGGCTCGCCCAGGTCATCAGCGCCGCCAGCACCCCGGCGGCCACGAGGTAGCCCCAGACCGGGGTGGGGTCGGTCGAGGGAGGACCGAAGCTCAGGTTGGCGAGCACCCACAGGAAGAAGACCGCGGCGAGACCGAGCAGTTCGAGCACGATCAGGAAGACGGCCGAGGCGATGTCCGAGCCCAGGTTCCTGCGCTGCCCGGTACCGGCGCGTGAAGGGGTCATGCCCGCCAGCCTGCCCGGGGGCGGGCGCCGGGACATGAGTACGGGTACTCAGGGGAGAAGCCGCGTCCTGCCGTGAACGCGCAGGCCCAGACGGTTCTCATCTCGCCCCGGCGTTGCTACGGTGCCTCCGCCCTGACGCCCTATCAGATTCCGGAGGCCCGGCATGCGCGCACTCGTCGCCGCCGCCAGCGGGCTCGTCCTCGCGGTGCTCCTCGTCCTCGCCGTCACGGCACTCGGGGCGCCCGAAGGCAAGACCTCGCCCAAGCCGCTGCTCACCACCGCGCCCGCCGCGCCCGGAATGTAGAGGAGGGCCCGGCCATGCGACGCAGAGCGAGCCTTGTCCTGCTGGCCCTCGCCGTGTTCTGCGCGGCCCTCGCGCCACTGCTGCGCTGGTACGCGTACCCGCGGCTCGCGAAGATCCCGCCGAACCAGTACCAGGAGATGGTCCTGGAGGCGAAGGACGCGACCCTCATCGACTACAACGACGGCATGAAGCCCAAGAAGGTGGACAAGGTCACGATCGTCCAGACCCTCAAGGGCAACGTGGAGGCGTCGAAGGAGATCGAGGCCGACGCCGGCAAGGACGTGGTCGTCTGGGACACCCTGTCCTACATCATCGGGCCGGACGGGAAGATGGTCTCCCAGATACCCGAGCGCTACATCTTCGACGCGCACACCCAGGACCCGGTGCACGCCACCGGCGAGATGGTCGACGGCGACCCGGTCACACGCGAGGGCATCGAGTTCAAGTGGCCGTTCTTCACCGAGCCGCGCGACTACCTCTACTTCGACGCCCAGACCCGTACCTCCTCGCCGATCCACTACGTGGGCCCGCGCACGTACCGGGGGATGGAGGTCTACTACTTCGAGCAGACCGTCCCGTGGACCAAGGTCGCCATGCCGAAGAAGATGCCGATCGAGGGCATCGACCCGGCGACGATCGAGCAGACCACCGGCACCAGCCTCTGGTACACGGTCAAGGCGATGTTCTGGGTCGACCCGGTGACCGGCGCGCCCGTCAACGCCGAGCAGGTGATCCAGCAGGAGATGCGCGGCGGGATCGCGGCGGGCGGCCCCGACGGGAAGCTCACCGCCTTCGCCGGGCACGTCAAGATGCGCGAGGACTACGCGAAGTACACCCTCGACCTGGTCGCCTCGAACCGTACGAAGGTCCTCGCGCTGCACACCTACGCCCCGATCGGCCTGGCGGCGGGCGGGCTGCTGTTCCTCGGGCTGGCGCTGTGGCTGGAGGCCCGCGGCCGACGGGTGCGGGACGGAGCAGGAGAGGTCAGCGCCTGAGCCGGGCGTTGGTGTGCCGGGTGGGCTCGGCGGTGGCCGGGTCCTCCGGCCAGGGGTGCTTGGGGTAGCGGCCGCGCAGCTCGGCGCGGACGGCCCGGTAGCCGCCCTGCCAGAAGGAGGCGAGGTCGGCGGTGACGGCCGCGGGCCGTCCCGCGGGCGACAGCAGGTGGACGAGTACGGGCACGCCCGCGACCTCGGGGGTCTCGGCCAGCCCGAACAGCTCCTGGAGCTTCACGGCGAGCACCGGCTGCCCGTGCTCCGCGGAGTAGTCGACCCGGATCCGGGAACCGCTGGGCACCTCGATCCGTTCGGGCGCCAGCTCGTCCAGCCGGGCGGCCTCACCGGTGGCCCAGGGCAGCAGCCGGTTCAGGGCCTGCCCGGCGTCGATGCGGCCGAGGTCCGCGCGCCGCCGGGCCCGGGACAGCTCGGGCTCCAGCCAGTCGTCGGCGCGCTCCAGCAGGGCGCCGTCATCGGCCACGTCGGGCCAGGCGCCGCCGAGCGTCCGGTGCAGGAAGGCCAGCCGGGCCCGGAGCCCTTGCGCGTCCTGGGTCCAGCGCAGCAGGCCGAGGCCCTCGGTGCGCAGCCCGTCGAGGAGCGCCGCCCGGACGAGGGCCGGGTCGGGGGTGCGCAGCGGTCGCGCGGCGAGCTCGATCGCCCCGAGCCGTTCCGCTGTGCGGGCCACGAGGTCCCCGTCCTCCCAGTGCACCTCTTCGCCCTCGGTCCGCAGATGGGCGGCCGCGGCCAGGGCGGTGTCCCCGTCGATGACGGCAGCGAGCCGGATCCGGGCGGAGGCGGAGTGCGGGGGCCGGTCGGCGACGGCCACGGCCAGCCAGGGCGCGTGGCGCAGCCCCGAACCCTCGCCGAGCTCGGCGCCGGTCCCGGAGGCCATCAGGAACGCCCCCTGCCCCCTGGCTTTCGCCACCCGCTCGGGAAACGCGAGCGCGGCGACGAGCCCGGCGGCGGCGTCATCGGGCGCGGCGCCGTTGCCGGGGCTCCGCCCCAGACCCCGCTCCTCAATCGCCGGAGGGGCTGAAAGGACAGCCTCGCCGGCGTTTGAGGCGCGGGGGTACGGGGGCGGAGCCCCCGCAGGGCCCGCCTGCGCGGCAGCCCGCTCCAGCCGCCGGGCCTCCGCCCGCCACCGCGCCGCGTAACCGTCCGACCCCCGCCGAGCTGCCCGCCAGGCACTCGCCAGGTCGTCCCCGTACTCCCGCGGCGGCTCCTCGCTGAGCAGCGCCACCACCTCCGCCGCCCGGCGGACGCCGAGGGCGGCGGAACCGTCGAGCAGGGCCCGGGCCAGCCGCGGGTGCAGCCCCAGCCGGGACATCCGCAGGCCGCGCGGGGTCGGCCGGCCCGCCGCGTCCACGGCTCCGACGGCCACCAGCACCTCCCGCGCCGCGGCCATCGCGCCGGCCGGCGGCGGGTCCAGCAGCGCCAGTCCGGCCGCATCCGGGTCGCCCCAGCAGGCGGCCTGGAGGGCGAACTGCGTCAGGTCGGCGATGCGGATCTCCGGCGCGGGGAAGGAGGGCAGCCGGATGTCCTCGGCCTCGGCCCAGCAGCGGTACACGGTGCCCGGCGCCTCGCGGCCCGCCCGGCCCGCCCGCTGGCGCCCGGCCGCGCGGGAGGCCCGTACGGTCGCCAGCGCGCCCAGACCCCGGGCGTGGTCCACCCGGGGTTCGCGGGCCAGACCCGAGTCCACGACCACGCGTACGCCGGGCACGGTCAGGCTCGACTCGGCCACGGCGGTGGAGAGGATCACGCGGCGGTGCGCCGCTGCGGTCAGCGCCGCGTCCTGCACGGCCGCCGGGGCCCGGCCGTGGATCTGGAGCACCTCCGCGTCCACACCGCCGAGCTGCCCGGCGACCCGGGCGATCTCCCCGACGCCGGGCAGGAAGCACAGGACGTCGCCGTCGCGCTCCGCGAGGGCCCGCCGCACCACCGAGGCCACGTGCGTCAGCTGCGCGGGGTCCACCCGCATCCCGTGCGGGGGCCGCACCGGCCGGGCCGGGGGAGCCCAGACCGTCTCCACCGGGTACGAGACCCCCGCGGCCTCCACCACGGGCGCGCCGCCGAGCAGCCGGGACCAGCCGGCCGCGTCGGTCGTCGCCGAGGCCGCGACGAGGCGCAGCTCCGGCCGCAGGGTCTCCCGTACGTCCAGCAGAAAGGCGGCGACGGTGTCGGCGTCCAGGTGCCGCTCGTGGCATTCGTCCAGGACGACCAGGTCGGTGCCGGAGAGCTCCTGGTCGCGCTGGAGCCGCTGGAGCAGCACTCCGGTGGTCACGACCTCCACCAGCGTTCCGGGGCCCACGACCCGCTCCCCGCGCACGGTGAAGCCCACCGACGCGCCGGCTTGCTCGCCCAGCAGCCACGCCATCCGCCGGGCGGCCGCCCGGGCGGCGATCCGCCGGGGCTCGGCGACGATCACCCGGCGCCGCGGCCCGCCGCCGACCAGCCCGGCCAGGACCAGCGGCACCAGGGTGGTCTTGCCGGTGCCGGGCGGGGCGCAGAGCACGGCGGTGCCGTGGCCGTCCAGCGCGGAGACGAGCGCGGGCACGGCCTCCCGTACGGGGAGGGCGTCGAGGGCGGCGGTCCGGTCGGCGGAGGGCGCGGGGGTCGCGGCGGACGCGGGGGACGCGGAGGACGCGGAGGTCAACGGGGGTCAGTCCCTCTCGCACACGAAGATCGCGGTGCCGGGGATCAGATTGCCGCGCAGCGGGGACCAGCCGCCCCACTCCTGGCTGTTCCATTCGGGCCACTCCGGCTCGACCAGGTCGACGAGGCGGAAGCCGCCCGCGACCACGTCGCGGACGCGGTCGCCGATCGTGCGGTGGTGCTCCACGTACACGGCGCGGCCCTGCTCGTCCTGCTCGACGTAGGGGGTCCGGTCGAAGTAGGAGGCGGAGACGGACAGGCCTTCGGGGCCGGGCTCGTCGGGGAAGGCCCAGCGGATGGGGTGGGTGACGGAGAAGACCCAGCGGCCGCCGGGGCGCAGTACGCGGTGGACCTCGCGCATCACGTTCACGGGGTCGGAGACGAAGGGGACGGCGCCGTAGGCGGAGCAGGCGAGGTCGAAGGAGGCGTCGCGGAAGGGCAGCTTCCCGGCGTCGGCCTCGACGAGGGGTACGTCATCGCCGATGCGCAGGGCGTGCTGGAGCTGGCGGTGGGAGAGGTCGAGGGCGACCGCGCGGGCGCCCTGGGCGGCCAGCCAGCGCGAGCACTGGGCGGCGCCGGCGCCGATCTCCAGGACGTCCTTGTCCTTGAGGGAGGCCGCGGGGCCCAGGAGGGCGGCCTGTGCCTCGTCCAGGCCCTCGGGGCCCCAGACGAAGCGGTCGTCGCCGAGGAAGGCCCCGTGCTCGCTCTGGTACTCGTCGGCGTTGCGGTCCCACCAGCCCCGGCTCGCCCGGCTGCTCTCCGCTTCCCCGGCGTCACGCCGGGTGGCCTCGGCGTCGTCCGGGGCGCCGCCGTCGGCTCTGTGAGCGTCTTCGGGGGCGAGCTTGTCGTAGGACTCTTGGTTCATGGGGCCCGTCGTCGTAGTCTGCGATGAGGGCAGGAAGGGCCATTGGTGCCTCCCCGCCTACGAATTGTGCCGGTTATCCGGCGATCCGCCCGGGGTGTGCGGCTTCGCGCATTGACCCTGTCCGGCTGCCCCCGTATGCTACAAGTTGCGCTGCGAGCCTGTGCTCCTCAGACCTAGCAGGCTGCGCTTGTTTCTGTTGATGTCCCCTCGGTTTTCGAGGCCCTCCCTTCGGGAAGCATGGGCCTCCTTGGCTGTCCGGCTTCATCGGCAGATGCCGATAAGGGCTCCCGGCGTAGCAGTACCTACGACTTTCTGTCCGTAACCGGAGCCCTTTCCCACATGACGAGCAGCACCGAGACCACCGCCACCACTCCGCAGGTTGCGGTCAACGACATCGGCGACGCGGACGCGTTCCTCGCGGCGATCGACGAGACGATCAAGTACTTCAACGATGGCGACATCGTCGACGGCGTCATCGTCAAGGTTGACCGGGACGAGGTTCTCCTCGACATCGGTTACAAGACCGAAGGCGTCATCCCGAGCCGCGAGCTCTCGATCAAGCACGACGTCGACCCGAACGAGGTCGTCAAGGTCGGCGACGAGATCGAGGCCCTGGTTCTCCAGAAGGAGGACAAGGAAGGCCGCCTGATCCTCTCGAAGAAGCGCGCTCAGTACGAGCGTGCCTGGGGCACCATCGAGAAGATCAAGGAAGAAGACGGCATCGTCACCGGTACCGTCATCGAGGTCGTCAAGGGTGGTCTCATCCTCGACATCGGCCTCCGCGGCTTCCTGCCGGCCTCTCTCGTCGAGATGCGTCGCGTCCGCGACCTCCAGCCCTACGTGGGCAAGGAGCTCGAGGCGAAGATCATCGAGCTCGACAAGAACCGCAACAACGTGGTCCTGTCGCGCCGCGCCTGGCTGGAGCAGACCCAGTCCGAGGTTCGCCAGACGTTCCTCACCACCCTGCAGAAGGGTCAGGTCCGCTCCGGCGTCGTCTCCTCGATCGTCAACTTCGGTGCCTTCGTGGACCTGGGTGGCGTCGACGGTCTCGTGCACGTCTCCGAGCTGTCCTGGAAGCACATCGACCACCCGTCCGAGGTTGTCGAGGTCGGCCAGGAAGTCACCGTCGAGGTCCTCGACGTCGACATGGACCGCGAGCGTGTCTCCCTGTCGCTGAAGGCGACGCAGGAGGACCCGTGGCAGCAGTTCGCCCGGACCCACCAGATCGGTCAGGTCGTCCCGGGTAAGGTCACCAAGCTGGTTCCGTTCGGTGCGTTCGTCCGCGTGGACGAGGGCATCGAGGGTCTGGTCCACATCTCCGAGCTGGCCGAGCGCCACGTGGAGATCCCGGAGCAGGTCGTCCAGGTCAACGACGAGATCTTCGTCAAGGTCATCGACATCGACCTCGAGCGTCGCCGGATCTCGCTGTCGCTGAAGCAGGCCAACGAGTCCTTCGGTGCCGACCCGGCCTCGGTCGAGTTCGACCCGACCCTCTACGGCATGGCCGCGTCGTACGACGACCAGGGGAACTACATCTACCCCGAGGGCTTCGACCCGGAGACCAACGACTGGCTCGAGGGCTTCGACAAGCAGCGCGAGGCCTGGGAGACCCAGTACGCCGAGGCGCAGCAGCGCTTCGAGCAGCACCAGGCCCAGGTCATCAAGAGCCGCGAGGCCGACGAGGCCGCCGCTGCCGAGGGCGCTGCCGCCCCGGCCGCCGGTGCCAGCGCCGGTGCGGGCATCTCGGGTGGTTCGTACTCCTCGGAGTCGGACGAGACCTCCGGCGCCCTGGCGTCGGACGAGGCCCTGGCCGCGCTCCGCGAGAAGCTGGCCGGCGGCCAGAGCTGATCGCAGCGCATCACACCCCGGTGTGAGCTGAGCTGAAAAGTAAGGCCCGTCCCCTCAGGGGGGCGGGCCTTACTGCTGTTGCGGAGGGCTCGCCGCAGGCCCTCCGCTTCCGCGTCCGTTTCCCCTCCCTCCTTCCCTTCCGCCGCCCCCACCGCGTGTTGCTTTCCTGTGAAAGGGGCCAACTGGGGAATGGCGCGGCTGCCTTGGACGTTCTTGGCAGAGAACGCGGCGAGGAGGAGTGGTGACGGTGCTTGATCCGCAGGGGTTGTACGAATGGGACGCCAAGGGCCTGGCGGTGGCCGACCTGGCGCTGGCCCAGGACTCGGCCGGCCTGGTCATGCTCTACCACTTCGAGGGGTACATCGACGCGGGTGAGGCCGGCGAGCAGATCGTCGAGCGGCTCCTGGACACCCTCCCCCACCAGGTGGTGGCCCGCTTCGACGCGGACCGGCTGGTGGACTACCGGGCCCGCCGCCCGCTGCTCACCTTCCAGCGCGACCACTGGACCGAGTTCGAGGAGCCCCGGCTGGAGGTCCGCCTCGTCCAGGACGCCACCGGCGCGCCCTTCCTGCTGTTCTCCGGCCCCGAGCCGGACGTGGAGTGGGAGCGGTTCGCGGTCGCCGTCCGGCAGATCGTCGAGCGGCTCGGGGTCCGGCTCTCGGTCAACTTCCACGGCATCCCGATGGGCGTCCCGCACACCCGGCCCGTCGGCATCACCCCGCACGGCAACCGGACCGACCTCATGCCCGGCCACCGCAGCCCCTTCGACGAGGCGCAGGTACCCGGCAGCGCGGAGTCGCTGGTGGAGTTCCGCCTCGGCCAGGCCGGGCACGACGTGCTGGGCGTCGCCGCCCACGTACCGCACTACGTCGCCCGCTCCCCGTACCCGGACGCCGCGCTGACGGTGCTGGAGGCCATCACGGCGGCGACCGGACTGGTCCTGCCGGCCGTGGCGCACGCGCTGCGCACCGAGGCGCACCGCACCCAGACGGAGATCGACCGGCAGATCCGCGAGGGCGACGACGAGCTCGTCACCCTGGTACAGGGCCTGGAGCACCAGTACGACGCGGCGGCCGGCGCCGAGACCCGCGGCAACATGATCGCCGAACCGGCCGAGATCCCGTCGGCGGACGAGATCGGCCGCGAGTTCGAGCGGTTCCTGGCGGAGCGCGAGGGCGAGAACTGACACCGGGGGTTCCGGCGAGCCCCGCCGGTCACAGCACTAGGCTGCGGGCATGCTGAAAGTGGGCCTGACGGGCGGAATAGGTGCCGGCAAGAGCGAGGTCTCGCGGCTGCTGGCGGGGTACGGGGCGGTCCTCGTCGACGCCGACCGGATCGCGCGGGAGGTCGTCGAGCCCGGCACCCCCGGGCTCGCCGCCGTCGTCGCCGCCTTCGGCGAGGACGTACTGACCCCCGAGGGGGCGCTCGACCGGCCCAAGCTGGGAACCATCGTGTTCGCCGACCCGGCGAAGCTCCAGACCCTCAACGCGATCGTGCACCCGCTGGTCGGGGCCCGGTCCGCCGAGCTGGAGGCCGCCGCGGGCCCCGACGCGATCGTGGTGCACGACGTACCGCTGCTCGCCGAGAACGGGCTGGCGCCGCTGTACGACCTCGTGGTCGTCGTGGACGCGGCCCCGCGGACGCAGCTGGCGCGGCTGACCGCGCTGCGCGGGATGACCGAGGACGAGGCGCGGGCCCGGATGGCCGCGCAGGCCACGCGCGAGCAGCGGCTCGCCGTGGCGAACCTGGTGATCGACAACGACGGCCCGCTGGAGGCGCTGGAGCCGCAGGTGCGCAAGGTGTGGGCCGAGCTCACCGCGCGGGCCGTCACCCGTGCGGCGGAAGCGGACGGAGCGAGCCCGGGGGCTTGACGTGCTCATGGAATAGCAGGCGCGCGGCGGGGCGTTGAACGCCCTCGTAGAGGGAAGGAACAGACCGTGTCCGACACCACGCCGCCGCCCCCGCCGCCCCCGCCGTCCCCGTCCGCGCCGTCCTCGCCGTCCGGCGGGGCCAGCCCGGAGACGCACGTCATCGACTACCGGGCCGCCGAGCAACTGCTGGCCGCCCGTGACCCGCGCGGCGCCGTCAAGCTGCTCGACTCGGTGATAGCCGCCCACCCGGAGAACACGGCGGCCCGGCTGCTGCGCGCCCGGGCCTTCTTCGCGGCCGCCCAACTGCGACCGGCGGAGCTGGAGTTCGAGCTGGTGCTGGAGCGGGAGCCGGACAACGCCTTCGCCCACTTCGCACTGGCCCGCACCCATCAGCGGTCCGGCCGGCCCGAGCAGGCCCGCAAGCACTTCCGGCTGGCCGCCGCCCTCGACCCCCAGCCGGAGTACCTGGCGGCGGCCCGCTTCGAGGACTAGGGGGTGTCCGGTGGATCAGGGTCGGAGAGCCCGGGTCGGCTGGTGCCGTGGATTGCAAGGCGGAGGAGGGAGTCACTGCGGAGCATTGACGACCGACGACAACGCGGCAAGCCGCGGTGCCAGGCGGGCTGGGCCCGGCCCTGATCCACCGGACACCCTCTAGCGCTGTGGCGCCCTGGGCCACCCGTCAGCCGTGGCACTGGGCCGCCCGTCAGCCGTGCGGGGGCTCGTACGGCGGGATGTCGCGGCCCGGCTGGTAGTGCGGGCCCTGGCGGATGTGGCGGATCACCACGGCCAGGTCCACGGCGGCCAGCACCGCGATCACCCCGCAGGCCGCCGCCCACCCGGGGCGGCCGGCCAGCGAGAACGCGACCGTCCCGGCAGCGGCCCAGATCAGCCCCCAGAGACTCAGCCAGAACCGCAGCCGCAGGGGACTGCGGGCGGTCACGGGTTCGTTTCCGGAACGCATGGCTCTCGCCTCGGATCGCGCGAAGGTCCTCCGTTCCATGGTCCCACCGGGAGCGCCCGCACGCGGCGGTCAGGGATTGAGCTTGTTCACGGCCTTGGTGGTCGTCTTCTTGAAGTCGCCGACCGGGGCGTGCGACAGGTTGCCCATCTGGCCCCACTGGACGACGGTCACGGTCGAACCGTCCCGCCCGATGCCGAAGAGGTGCACGCTCGGCTCGGATTCGGGGATGGAGACGTGCACCCCGTAGACGTGCGCGCCCTCCTCGACGGGGAGGGTCCCGTAGTCCTGCCAGGAGGCGGTGCCGCCCGGGGTCGTGCGCAGCCAGTCGGCGGCGCAGGCCGCGACCTCGCGTTCCAGCGTGCCGACCAGCTTGGTGGCCGCGGAGGCCGAGGCGGACCGTACGGAGACCTGCACGGCGCCGGTGTCGAACTCGGTGCCGAACTGGCGGTGCCAGGTGCCCGTCGCCGGAAGCACCCCGTCCAGGCAGAACGGCGCGAACTCGGGCAGGCCCTTGGTGACCTGGCCCGCGAACCAGGGCGAGGTGGGGTGCGGCGGCAGGTCGGTGCCGTTGAGGAACCCCGGCGCGGTGGCGGCCGTAGCGGTGGTCGAGGCGGTGAGGACGAGGGCGGCGGCCGCCGCGAGCAGGGCGGTGGTGAAGGTGGCGGCGGTACCGGAACGTCGGAACATGGTCGGTTCTCCCCAGTGGCTCAGCAGGACGCGTCTCGACGAGGCGTGTCGTCGGTGCGGATGCTTACGCCAACAGCCTTTCCCCGGGCCGGGGTGTCGGACGACGGATCGCGGCGGATTCGGGACACTGGAATGGCCGTACGTGCTGTCACCTGGGGGAACACCCCCTGCATGGAACGCAGTCGTGGGACGGGGGGAACGCCGTGGGTGTGCGTGTGGGCGTGGGCGGGGGCGAGAACGTGGGAGAGGGAGAGGGAGAGGGAGAGGCGCAGCGGTTCGCCCGGCTGATGCGGGAGCTGAAGGGGCGCGCCGGGCTGAGTTACGGGCTGCTGGCGCGCAAGCTGCACACGAGCACCTCGACGCTGCACCGCTACTGCAACGGGGAGGCCGTGCCGACGGAGTTCGCGGTGGTGGACCGCTTCGCACGGCTCTGCGGTGCCTCGGCGGCCGAGGCGGTGGAACTGCACCGGGCGTGGCTGCTGGCGGACGCCCGGCGGCGGGCGGCGGCGCGGGCGGCCGCTCCGGTGGCCGCGCCGCCGGTGGCCGGGGAGGTGCGGACGGCACCGGCGCCTGGCGCACCGGAGCCGGCACCGGGAACGGCAGCACCGGCCTCGGCAGCACCGGAGCCCGTCGGGGGGCCGATTGCGGGGCCCGGGGCCGGGCGGGGTGGGGAGTCTGAGGCGGGGCGGGGCGCGGAGCCGGCTGCCGGGGCGGCTGTGGAGTCCGGGGCCGGGCCGGTCGCCGAGCCGACTGGCGCGACGGGCGCGCCTGGCGCCGAGGTGGGCACCGGTCGGGCTGCCGGTACGCCCACCCGTACGGGCCCGGCGCCGGTGGCCGGGCCCGCGCGGGTGGACGTACCGGAGCCGGGCCGACTGCCCTGGTACCGGCGGCGCGGGGCCGCGGTGGCCGTCGCCGGGGCGGCGGCGGGCGCGGTGGCCGTGGCGGTGCTGACGGCGGCCCTGCCCGAAGGGGGTACGCCGTCGGCCGGGGCCGGGCCGAGGGCTTCGGCGGCGGCCACGGGGTCCTCCCCGGCGGGGACGGGCACCCCCGCGACGCCGACGCCGACGCCGGCCACCGGATCGCCCTCGGCCCCGGCTTCCGCCCCCGCGTCGGCCTCCGCGTCGCCTTCCGCCCCGGGGCAGGTGCCCGCACCGCCGCCCGGGACGGAGCCTGGCACGGGGCCCGGCGGGGGCCCGGCCACGGCGGCGCCGCTCAGGGCGGCCGTCCGGTCGCACGTGTGGGCCTACGGCTGCGACCACGCCTACCTGGCCGAGCAGGGCCCCGGGGCGCTGCCCCCGCCGCCCCTGGAGGCGGACGCGCCCGCCTGGGCCTCCTCGCAGCGCGCGGTGCACGCGGGGACGCAGATCGTGGAGATCACCCTGCACGGCACGGGTCCGGGCGCCGTGGTCCTGGAGGACCTGGAGGTACGGGTGGCCGCCAGGCGCACCCCGCCGGCTTGGAACGTCTACGAGATGTCCCAGGGCTGCGGCGGGGCCATCACCCCGGCCGGGTTCGCGGTCAACCTGGACGCTTCGCGTCCGCTCGCCCGGCCCGTCGCCGGGAACGACGCCGGGGCCGCCGTTCCCGCCCCCTCCTTCCCGCTGAGGGTCTCGGCGGCGGAGCCGGTGGTGCTGCGGGTGGAGGCCGCCACCAAGGCCTGTGACTGCGACTGGGTACTCGACCTGCGCTGGACCGGACCCTCCGGTTCCGGCACCCTCCGCGTCGACGACAACGGACGGCCGCTGCGCACGAGCGCCACCACCGGCCGCCCGGTCTACGGCTACGCGACGGAACAGGGCCGCTGGGCACGCTGAGCCGGCGGAAGTATGCCCAGGTCAGCGGTGTTGTCAGTACCCGGACCTAGACTCGGTGCAGAGGAGATCCGCAGCGACCGGGGGAGGGGGGACACCATGACACAGCCGTCGCCGTCACAGCAGTGGGTGTCGCCGTCGCCGTGGCCGTCGCCGCCACAGCCGCGGGAGACGGACGCCGCCCGCGCACTGCTGCGCCATGCCGCCGTCTTCCTGCCCGCCGCCGTCCCCCGTGAGGGACGGATCGCCTTCTGGGCGCCCGACGGGGACGCGCTGCCCGCCGCGGGTACGCCGACACCGCTCACGGTCGTACGCCCGCACGGGGACGGGGTCCGCAGCCGGACCGTGCCCGCCGTGGCCTTCTCCGTCGCCGACGCCCTGCCCCTGCTCGCCCGGGCGCCCCGCAGCCCCGCCGCGCATCCCGCCACCCGCGCCTGGGGCACGGCCGCCGCCCAGGCACTCACCCTGGTCGCCCGGGGCCGGCTGCTGCCCGGCCTCACCCCCGAGGGGGTCGACGCCTGGCGCGCCGGGCCGCTCGACGCCGCCGATGTCGGCCACCTCCGGGCGGTCGCCGCCGCGCTGCCGCACGAGGGGTACGCCACGCCCCTGCCCGGGCGCCGCCCCCTCCAGCTGCCCGAACCGGAGGCGCTGGTCCGCGCGTTCCTCGACGCCGTGGCCGACACCCTGCCCCGTACCCCGGCCGCTCCCCTGGCCGCCGGGCGGCCCTTCGCCGCACGGGAGGCGCAGCAGGTGCCCGGGATGGCGGACTGGGCCGCGCAGGTCGCGGCCGGCGCCGACACCGGCGTGGGGATCTCGCTGCGGCTCGACCTGTCGTCCTTCCGCCTCTTCGGCGGACCCGAGGAGGACACCGGGCCCGTGGAGGACGTCCGGCGGGCCGGGGCCGCCGTCGTCCAGGTGCACAGCCTCGCCGACCCCACCCTGGTCACCGACGCCGGGCTGCTGTGGGCGGGCGCGGCCGCCGCCGGGTTCGGTCCCCGCGCCCGGATCGACGCCGTGCTCGCGCTGCGCCGGGCCGCGCGGGTCTGGCCGCCCCTGCTGCGGCTGCTGGACCAGCCCGCGCCCGACGTCCTCGCCCTGTCGGACCCGGAGCTCGAAGACCTGCTGGGCGTGGCCGCGAACCGGCTGGCGGCCGCCGGGGTCCTGGTCCACTGGCCGCGCGAGCTCGCCCGTACGCTCTCCGCGACCGCCGTCGTACGGTCCACCGCGCCCGGGTCCGCGACCGACGGCACCGCCTTCTTCGACGCCGAGCACCTCTTCGCCTTCTCCTGGGAGCTGGCCCTGGGCGGTGACCGGCTCACCCCGGGGGAGATGGACTCCCTGGCCCAGGCCCACCGGCCCGTCGTACGGCTGCGGGACCAGTGGGTGCGGGTCGATCCCGAGCTGGTGCGCAAGGCGCGCAAGCGGGAGCTGGGCCTCCTGGACCCGGTGGACGCGCTGGCCGTCGCCCTCTCGGGCACCACGGAGATCGACGGCGAGCCGGTTGAGGCGGTCCCGGTGGGGGCCCTGGCCGCCCTGCGCGAGCGGCTGACGGGAGAGCTGACTCCGCTTCCGCAGCCCGCGGCGCTGAAGGCCACCCTGCGCGACTACCAGGCCCGCGGTCTGGCCTGGCTGGACCTGATGACCTCGCTCGGGCTCGGCGGCTGCCTCGCCGACGACATGGGCCTCGGCAAGACCGTCACCCTGATCGCCCTGCACCTGCACCGGGACCGGCCCGAGCCGACGCTCGTCGTGTGCCCGGCATCCCTGCTGGGCAACTGGCAGCGGGAGATCGAGAGGTTCGCGCCCGGGGTGCCGGTGCGCCGCTTCCACGGCGGCACCCGCAGTCTGGACGGGCTCGACGGCGGCTTCGTCCTCACCACGTACGGCACGATGCGCGCCAGCGCCCCCCGGCTGGCCGGGCAGTGCTGGGGCATGGTCGTCGCCGATGAGGCCCAGCACGTCAAGAACCCGCACTCGGCGACCGCGAAGGCGCTGCGCACGATCCCCGCGCCCGCCCGGGTGGCCCTCACCGGTACCCCGGTGGAGAACAACCTCTCCGAGCTGTGGGCGCTCCTCGACTGGACCACGCCCGGTCTGCTGGGCCCGCTCACCGCCTTCCGGGCCCGCCACGCCCGGCCGGTGGAGCACCAGCAGGAGGAGGACGGGGGCAATGACGCGGCGGTCGCCCGACTGGCCGCCCTCGTACGGCCGTTCCTGCTGCGGCGCAAGAAGTCCGACCCCGGCATCGCGCCCGAGCTGCCGCCGAAGACGGAAACGGATCATCCGGTCTCGCTGACGCGCGAGCAGGCCTCGCTCTACCAGGCCGCGGTGGACGAGGCGATGGCCGTGATCGGGGCGAGCGAGGGCATCGAGCGCCGCGGCATGATCATGAAGTTGCTGGCCTCGCTGAAGCAGATCTGCAACCACCCGGCGCAGTACCTGAAGGAGGAGCAGCCCAGGATCCCGCACCGCTCGGGCAAACTCGCCCTGCTGGACGAGCTCCTGGACACGATCCTCGCCGAGGACGGCTCGGTGCTGGTCTTCACCCAGTACGTGACGATGGCCCGGCTCATCGAGCAGCACCTGTCGGCCAGGGGGATCTCCCACCAGCTCCTGCACGGCGGGACGCCGGTGCCGCGCCGCGAGGAGCTCGTGGACCGCTTCCAGGCGGGCGAGGTCCCCGTCTTCCTGCTGTCGCTGAAGGCCGCGGGCACCGGGCTGAACCTGACCAGGGCCGGCCATGTCATCCACTTCGACCGCTGGTGGAACCCGGCGGTCGAGGAGCAGGCCACCGACCGTGCCTACCGGATCGGCCAGACCCAGCCCGTGCAGGTGCACCGGATCATCGCCGAGGGCACGGTCGAGGACCGGATCGCCGAGATGCTGGAGGCCAAGCGGGCCCTGGCCGATGCCGTCCTCGGCTCCGGCGAGTCGGCGCTGACCGAGCTCACCGACCGGGAGCTGGCCGACCTCGTGTCCCTGCGGAGGCCCGGATGATCACCGCGAAGGACGACCGCCGCCGCACCTTCGAGACCGTGCCCGCCGGAGCGGATGCGGTGAGCTGGTGGGGCCGGGCCTGGGTGTCGGCGCTGGAGGAGGTCGCCCGCGACGCCGCCCGCCTGGCCCGGGGCCGTACGTACGCGGACGGCGGCCACGTCGACGCGGTCACCGTCACCCCGGGCCGGATCGTGGCGTACGTGCGGGGCAGCCGGCCCCGCCCCTACCGCACCGAACTGCTCCTGCCCGCCTTCCCGGACGCGCAGTGGAGCGAACTCCTGGAAGCGGTCGCGGCCGATCCCGCGGCGCTCGCCGCCCTGCTGGAGCGGGAGGTCCCGCGGAGCCTCGCGGACACGGTCCTGCCTCGCGCCGGCGAGCTCGTCCCGCGCTGCTCCTGCCCGGACGTGGCGCGTCCGCCGTGCAAGCACGCGGCGGCCCTCTGCTACCGGGCGGCCCGCCTCCTGGACGACGACCCGTTCGTCCTGCTGCTCGTGCGCGGTCGCGGCGAGCGGGAGCTGCTCGAGGAGCTCACCCGCCGCAACGCCGCCCACGCCGCTCGGGAACGGCCCGACAGCACACCGGACCTCGCGGGGGTCCCGGCCCGCGCCGCGCTCGCCCGCACCGTCCTGCCCCCGCTGCCGGCGCCGCTCGCCGCGCCCGCCGCCGCGGGGCTTCCTCCGGCGTACCCGGCCGACCCCGCCGCCCCGGATCCGCTGGCCCTGGACCAGCTCGCCTCCGACGCCGCCGCCCGCGCCTTCGCCCTGCTGACCACCGCCGAGGACCCGATCGCCGGGCTCAGCCTCTGGCAGGACGCCGTCCGGCTGGCCTCCGCGCATTCCACGGCCGGGCTCACGGGCGCCGCCCGCGCCCTGTACCGCGACCTGGCCGCCGCCACCGGCCGCAGCACCACCGACCTGGCCCGCGCCGCCGCGGCCTGGCGCCAGGGCGGCCGTCCGGCCCTCGCCGCCCTCGAAGAGCCCTGGGACCCCCCGGCGGGCCCCTTCGACCGGGCCCGTCCGGTGCTCCTCGCCGCGGCCCAGGGCTCCTTCCGTCCCGAGCGCAACCGCCTCACGGCCACCACCCGCCAACTCCGCCTCGGCCGCGACGCCCTCTGGTACGCCTACGAGTCCCGTCCGGACGACGAGGACTGGTGGCCCACGGGCCGCCCCTCCCCGGACCCGCTCACGGCGCTCGGATCCTGAGGCCGCTGCCTCAGCGGCCCACGTAGAGGAAGCGGAGGTAGCGGGCGTACGTGAGCTCTCGGCTGTGGCGCCGTGCTTCGTCCAGGGCGCCGCGCAGGGCCTCGTACCGGGCCTTGTCCTGCTGGAGCCGGATGCTGCGCCGGCTGAACTCCTGCCGTTCCTGCTGTGCCCGCAGGGTGGCGGCGGCGTCCTCCTGAGCCAGCCGGGCGAGGCCGTCTTCCAGCCGGCTCTTCGCCCCTGCGCGCGCGGTGTCGGCCGCGGCGTCCGCGTCCTTGCGCCGGCGGGCGAGCAGGGTGCGCCGACGCTCGAAGTCCCGTTCGATCGAGGCGCGCTCCGCGGCGGGGAGGCGGGTGGGCCGGACGGCTTCGGCCGCGGCGGCCTCCCGCCTGCGCCAGCCGACCAGGGCCTTGGCCTTGGCCTCGCCGATGCCGGGCACCTTCACCGCGCGGCCGCCCCGGAGCACGAGCACCGCGCCGACACTGTTGTACGCGGCGTTCTGCACGCTGCGGTAGCCGGTGAAGTCCGCGGCGGTGCGGATCCCCGCCAGGGCCAGCTGGTGGGTCAGGGCTTCCCCGATGCCGCGTACCTGGGCGTGGGCGATCTGCTTGCGGCTCAGCCGGTCCTGGACGAAGTCGGCCTGCCGGGCGGTGAGCGCCTTGACGAGGGCCTGGCGGAGGTCGCTGTCGACGGCGGCGATCTTCTGGTCGGTGTCGCGCAGGGTGCGGACCTTGGCCTCTTCCGCGGCCTTCAGGTCCTTGTGGTAGCGGGAGTTCAGCTTCTGCTGCTCGCGCGGCAGCCGGGCCTTGCGGTCGGTCTCCGAGTCGTCGAAACCGGCCCGCTCCTTGCGGAGCTTCTCGGCACTCCGCTCAGGGCTGTCGAGCTGCTTCATGCGGTGGTGCAGGTCTGTCAGGACCTGCCGGGCGTGCCTGGTCTCCGTACGCCGACGCCGGGCGAAGGCGCAGACCAGAGCCGTGAACGCGAGCGGCGCCAGCTGCGTGCCCGTCGGCACGAGAAGGCCGGCGAGCACCATCAGCACGGAGGCGGCGATCGAGAGCGGCAGCAGGACGGCGGTGACCACGTCGGACAGCCGGCGCCCGAGGAAGCCGGCCTGCCGCCCGGCGCCGGCGACCTGCGGCGAGGGGGGAGCCGCAGGCTCCGGCGCGGGGAGGTGGTCGGCCATCCAGCGGGGAAGCGGGCCCGCACCGGAGGGGGACGGCGTCGACGGCGAGGCCGCACCGGCCTGTGCGGCGGTGACCTGCGCCGGGATGGCGGGGCCGGCCGGGGTGAGCGGGGGCAGGGCGTCGAGGGGCTGGTACGCCAGCGACCTCACGTGGTCGGCGAGCCCGCTCACGGTCCGGTCGGGGTGGGACAGCAGGGTCAGCAGACCGGCCGAGGTGGACGGGCTCTTGAAGTCCTCCTCCGTGAGCAGCAGGAACTCGCCGCTCGGCTCGTGCAGACGGCTCCACAGTCCGGGATCGGCGGCGACGGCCTTCAAGGCCAGGAAGATGACCCAGGAGGAGAACCGGTCGAGTTCGGCTCCGAAGTCGTCGTTCCCGCGAGCGGGTGACTGGTAGTTGCGGTGGCCGCGTTCGGTCCCGCCGTGGCCGGCCAGCGCTGGTACGTACATCCCGTCGTAGTCCACGAGCCGGAAGGTGCCGTCGCGCGCGACCAGGAGGTTGCCGTGCTGGAGGTCTCCGTGGGCGATGCCGTGCGAGGAGAGGTCTGCCGTCAGGTCCGCGAAGCGGCCCGCGAGACGGTCGACGGCGGCACTGTCGCCATGGTGGCTGTCCAGCCACGAGGAGAGGGTGACCGCCTCGATCCAGTCCATCTTCAGGACGGGGAACCGGTCCTTGCCCACCCGGATGGCGTCCGGGAGGTAGTCGAAGCCGAGTTTCCACGGCTGGGACAGCTCGCCGAGGTCGAGGGCGGCGAGCTCGGCGCTGATCTCCTGGTAGCGCAGCTCCTGGTCGGGGACGTGCCGGGTGAAGCACTTGACCGCGTACCGCTTCCCGGACGCCGCGGAGGTCAGCGAGAACACGCTCGCGAAGGCACCCGAGATGGCGCGGGGAAGGCCGAGCCGGGTGAGTTCGGGCCGGGCCCCCTTCAGTTCGGGGTGCCGGAAGCAGAGCTCCGTGTGCTGAAGAGCCTCCGCGTAGGCCGCGCCGCTGGGGAACAGCCTGTGCGGACCGGTGGGCGCGCCCACGGTTCACCGTCCTTCGAAGTCGATCCGTACGACGGCCACGTCATCGTTGCGCAGGAGCCGACCCTCGCGGAGTCCCGTGAGCCATCGCGTGAACGCGCCGAGGTCTCCCGGTCCCGAGAAGTCCAGCAGTTCGTGGAGGGCGGCGGTGGGGTCCGCGGCGGAGAGGAACCACGCCGCGAGGGCGTCCGTCATCAGGAGCAGCCGGTCTCCCGGCAGCGCCTTCCCGTCGGCGAACCGGGTGCGTTCCTCCAGCAGCACCGTGTCGTGGTTGCGGCTGCTGAACAGGTCGGGCGTGGTGTCGAAGTCCTCCGGCCGCTGCACCGGGAACGAGCTCAGCAGCCGGTCGTCGCGCAGGTGGAAGAGGCAGCTGTCGCCCAGGGCGGCCGCCTGCCAGTGCCAGGCCGATCCGGGTCCGGTCGGGGGTTCGGGGTCGACGCGGACCACGAGGAGCGTCGCGAACGCACCGGAGGCCAGCTTGGCCTGCTCGTACCACTTCAACGGCCGTCCTTCGTCGGCGCGGGTCCGCGTGTACTCCTCCAGCCAGGGCTCCCACCGGGCCACGGCACGCGCCGTGAACTCCTCGAAGGCCGGACCGCCCGCCAGGACGCCCGGCCGGTCCATGGCCTCCGTGGCCGCCGCCCCGGACAGGAGCCGGGCCCAGTCCTTGGCCAGCACGCTTTCCGTGGCACCGTCGCAGATGCCCGCCGTCAACGGCTCCCGGACCATGTCGACGTGCGTGCAGGCCGGGAGCACGGCCACGGCGTCCTCGCACTCCGCCTCCGTGCTCCCGTGTTTGGGCGCCACCAGGTGGGTGACGAACAGGAAGGGCGCTGTGCTCACCGCAGCTCGGTGGCGCGGGTACCGATGTCCAGGAACTGGACGATCGTGGTGATGTCCGCGTTGTAGACGAATCCCCGGGTCGTCTCGCTCACGCGCCGGCCCTGGGACGCGGCGTACGAGCGCATGTGGCTGGGCAGCGGGCTCGACATCCTGAAGAGGGTGCGGGCATAGCTGTCGGGCAGGCCGTCGGCGCTGTCGGGGAAGGCGGTCGGGGTGCCGCCCGAGGCCGAGACGTGCAGGTTGAAGAGCAGGGCGGCGCCGTCGGCGGTGGCGTGCGAGGTGATGGCGTCGGCCGCGGCCGACGGATCGCCGTCGGTCGACTCGCCGTCCGTCAGGTTGATCACGATGGGCGGGAAGCTCGCGGGGAAGCGCTCGGTCCAGCCGGCGACCAGCGTCTCGGCGTACTTCAGGGCGCGGGTCATGGGCGTGCCGCCGTGGGCGACGGGGTCCATCCACAGAGGGAAGTTGACTGTGGTCTCGACGAGACCGCCGGCGCCGTCCGGAACCTTCTTGCTGCGCTCGTCGACGCGCGCCGGATGGTCCGCGACCTCACTCAGCGGCACGATGTCCCGCCCGGCCAGCGAGCCGGCGAAGGCGGAGCCGACACTGGCGCCGTAGCCGATCACCGCGACGTGGAAGTAGTCGCGCACGCCCTCTTCCTTGGCGCACTTGATGGAGAGTTCCGTCAGCAGCCGGTTGATCGCGTCGGCGACGACATCGGCCTTCTGCTGGGGAACCTCGCCCCCGATGGGATCGCTCATCGAAGTCGACTGGTCGACAAGGAAGATGATGCTCGTCGGATTGCTGCGGCTGATCTCGGCGGTGTACGGCACCTGGAACTCCTGACGAGGCGGCGAAGGGTGGTCCGTCCGGCGGAGGACCCGACGACACACTGGCCGGCACACGCACACCGTGATCCCCCACACGCGATGTTAGGACGCGGCAGGGGATCCAAGGGGCGAATCTGGATCTTTGACAAGTGCCCCTCTCATCCGGCCAGTTCGGCCGCCCAGCGGGTCAACGCGGTGAAGTCGCGGTCGCGCAGGCCGTGGCGGGGGTGGATGCGCAGGAGGAGCGCGGGGGACGGGTGGTGGGCCGCGACCCAGGCCCGGTCGAGGGGGGTGATCATGTCGTCGACCCAGGCGAACGGGCGGCCGGCCGCCCAGTCGACGAGGGGGCGGGTCTTCCACGACAGGCCCTCCGGGTCGCGGGCGAAGAGTTCCGGCCAGTCGACGACGGGGAGATCGCCGGGAAGGCCGATGTGCGGGGCGATCAGCGTGTTGGCCTGGTGCGTCCAGGCGGTGGCCCAGGTGAGGTCGAAGGGCAGTGCCTGCAACCGGGCCCCGTGGGACGGGTGGAGGCGCACCCGCGCGCCGCGCCGGGCGCGGCGGGACTCCGGGTCGCGGTAGGAGAGCCAGACGTCCGGGCGCATCCGGTGGCTCGTGTATCCCCGGAGACCGGCGAAGAGGGACCGGAACGGGTTCAGGGGGCCGTCCACATCGAGGAGGAGCAGCGGGCGAGCAGTCATGAAATAGGCAGTACCCAGTACACGATGGAGTGAAATGCCTACCGGCTCTATAACCCGAACGGGTTCAGCGCGTTGTCTCCGGTACGGGTGCAACGCCCGGGAACCTCTCCGGAAGGCAGGAAAACTGATGCGTCACAGTCGTCGGAATGGCTTGATCGCGGCGGTGGTTGCGGGAGGCGGACTGGCGGTCGCGGGCGTGAGCGGACTCGCCTACGCCGATGCGGACGCGGCCGGTGCGGCCGAGCGGTCGCCCGGGCTGCTCTCGGGGAATCTGGTGCAACTGCCCGTGCACGCCCCGGTGAACGTGTGCGGGAACACCGTGAGCGTGATCGGTGTGCTCAACTCCGCCGCCGGGAACCGCTGTACCAACGCGACGCCGAAGGGCGGCGGGCATCCCGGGCCGGGGCCCTCGCAGCCGTCGGCCCCATCCGCCCACCCGTCGAAACCCGGCACGGGCCACGGCTCGGGCAACGGAGGCGGGGCCGCCGCTCACGGAAGCGGAAAGGATTCACCTGGGCTGCTGTCCGGCAACGGACTCCAGCTCCCGGTCGAGGTCCCGCTGAACATCAGCGGGAACGCGGTGAGCGTCGTCGGGGTCGGCAACAGCTCCAGCGGCAACACCTCCGTCAACGGCGAGGTGCCCAGCGTCGGCAAGCCGCCCCAGCCGCCCGTCGCCGAACGGCCCGTGGCCCAGCCGCCGGCGCCGCCGCGCCACACCGAGGCACTCGCCCAGACCGGAGCCGACGGCCTCGGCTACCTGCTCCCCGGCGGCGGAGCACTGCTGCTCGGCGGCGCCTTCCTCTACCGGCGCTTCCGCCCGGCGGCGCACTAGGCCCGGCGCATCAGGCCCGGCGGTCAGGTCCAGTGGGTCGGGCCCGGCGAGCCAGGCCCGGCGGGTCAGGTCCGGTGGGTCAGGTCAGGCGGGTCGGGACCCGGGGCCGGGTCCGGCGGGTCGGGGGACGCGGGGGTCGGGTCCGGCGAAGTCGGACGCGGCACGTCAGGGCCGGGGCGGTACCGGGCGCCAGCTGTCCAGGACGGCGTCGATCCGCGCGGCGAGCCGGGCACGGGCGGCGAAGCGCGGGACACCCGCCATCAGCAGGGCGTCGTACTCGGTGTCGGTGTGCCGCACGGCAGCCCGGACTGCGTACGAGACCGCGAGTTCGTCGAGGGCCCGGCCGGCCGCGCTGCGGCCCACCCGGCCGCTGCCGCGCACCGAGGCGTGGGTGGCGATCGCCACGGCCCGACCCGCCGGGCACCCGGGGAACAGCCGTACTATCTCGGCGGCGAAGGCCGCCGTGAACCGGGTGTCCTCGGCCGCGCGGCGCACCCGGTCGCGTTCCCGGCGCCGGGAACGCGCCTCCGCGTCCGCGAGGCAGGCACGCTCGGCCCGGGCCAGGGCGGCATCCTCGACGAGGATCCCCTGACGCTCGTACCGGCGGCGGCGCCGGTTGAAGCGGACGACGACCGCGGACAGTGAACTCGCCTCACGGGAGCGGCGGGTGAGCGCCGCGTCCCCGCGCGGAAGGTAGACCAGGTGTCCGAGATCCGCGCAGTCCAGGCAGCGCGGCACGCCCGCCTCGCGCACGAGGTGCCGCAGCGGACCGTGCCGGCACTCCGCGCAGTGGATCTGCTTCGCTGACTCGAAGACGACCAGGCTCATACAGGTGTGATACCGCCGAAGGAGCCTCATATCACCTGGTGGAGAGGGGCTGTTGATGTTCCACCAACTCTTCCTCGATGTCGTGCTGTCCTTCTACGGTGTGGCTGGTGGACGACGGCCGGCCCGCCGGGGAGGGCACATGCGGGGACAGCAGACGACGGTACGACCGGCGAGACCACGCCCCGCCTTCGCGCCGGCCGGCCGGGAGATCGTCATAGCGCCGGGCGGCTGCACGGGCTGGCACTACCACCGGGTGCGGCTGGACGCCGTCGTCCTGGCGGGGACGCTGACCCGCGTCCTGTACGACCGCACGATCGAGGTGCACCGGGCGGGGACCACCTTCGTGGAACCCGCGGGCATCGGGCACGTCCACTTGGGCCACAACCTCGGCACGGACCCGGTCGTGCTCTACGTGACCCCGGCGCTCCCCGAGGGGACCCCCTTCTCCATACCCACCCCGCCCCCCTCCGGGGCCACGCCCGCGGTGTGCCAGGAGCACACCGCCTGAGTCCGCCGGGCCCGGCGCCCCCGCCCCGCGCCCCCGGCAGCGCGCTCCGGCCCCGCGCCCCGGCCGCGCACTCCAGCCCCGCACCTCGGGCTCACACCAGTCGGCGTATCTCCCCGCGCACCCGGTAGAAGCCCCCCGACGCCGCGTGCAGCCCGTCCACCACGTACCGGGCGCCGGGCTCCCGGATCCCGCGCGGGAACTGCACGTTCCAGGAGGACTCGAACCCGGCCGACACCACCTGGACCCGCATCCGGCCACCCTGCTGCACGCACTCCACCACCACACCGCCCGCCGGCGCCGCGGCCACCGACACCGTCGCCACCGCCGAGGCGGACGCGGCCGGGGTGAACACCGGCAGCGCGGCCGCCGACTTGACGTCCATCGCCGTCGGCACCGAACCTTGCTGCGCCGCCGCGATCGCCTGCTCGCTCGCGTCCACGCACACCAGCGAACCGTCGGTCGTGACCAGGTACAGCCGCCCGTCGAGGTACTGCATGGACAGCGCCGCCCCGCTGCCCGTGCCCAGCTTCCACAGCCGCTGCCCGTCGGCGTCGAAGCAGTACACCGAGGAGGACAGGTCGCCCGCGAAGACGTGCCGGCCGTCCGGCGAGGTCGCGCACGAGTACACCGCCGCGTCGCACCGGTAGGTGGCCTCCACCGCGCCGGTCGCCTTCGACAGCCGCTGCACGGTGTTGCGCCCGGTGCCCGCGTACACCGCGTGCTCCTCCTGCCAGCCGAACAGCACCGAGCCGTTGGTCGCCGTGTGCCACAACTCCCGGCCGCCGTCGGGGGCGTACGCCGTGACCCCCTTGCTGTGCCCGTGGTAGACCCCGTCCGCGTCCGCCCGGACCATCCACGCGTTGGAGCCCGCCGAGCGCCGCGACCACTGGAACTCGTCCTCGTGGTCGATGACCGTCAGCCCGCCGCTGCGGTCGGACACGTTCAGCACGCCCTCGCGGATGTCGAGCCAGAAGATATCCACGTCCGCCGCGATGTCGTACGCCCCGAACGGCACCTTCGACGACAGGTCGTACACCGTGCCGTCGTCGCAGCCCGCGTATATCCAGAACTCGTCCGCCACCAGGCACTTCACCCCGTCCGGCAGGGAGTAGCGGGCCAGCACCTCACCGCCGTGGCTCAGCGTGTAGACGTCGCCCGCCTGGTTGCCGACCCAGCAGCGGTCCTCGTCCACATGGATCCCGAAGGCCGAGGAGCCGGTGCGGAAGCGCCACAGCACGGGGGCCACCGCCCGCGCCGTCGACGGCGCCGACGTGACCTGGCGGCGGGTCACCGACCGCGCCACGCGCTGCCCGCGCACCGCCGGGGCGTACCCCTTGCGGACCTTCTCCCCGATCTTCTTCGCGGCCGCCGCCCTCGCCTTCTCGGCGGTCGGGAAGGAAGAGCTCTGCAGGGCCCCGTCCGCACCGATGCGTCCGTAACGCACAGAGACCGCGGTGCCGTCCACGGTCAACTCGTAGAACTTGTGCGCTCCGCCGCCATCCTGCGAAAGCTCCAGATACGTCGTCTCCCGAGCCATGACAGACCCCTCCCCGAAGGCCGGGCCACCGGCGCCCTTTCCGCCGGTGATCCCTCGTGAAAGACGCTACGGGCCACCACTGACAATGGGCTGGTGCAGCTGGAAGCGATCACATGGCAGCGGATGGCCGAGCGGCTCGCCGGTCACCTCGACGACCGCGCGCCCGGCCCCGGGCAGGACGTCTGGCAGCGGGTGGGCATCGACGGGGCGCCCGCCGCAGGCACCGGCGTGCTCGCCGCCCACCTCGCCGAGGAGCTGCGGCTGCGCGGCCGGTCGGCCCTGGTGGTTGCGGCCGAGGGCTTCCTGCGACCGGCCTCCCTGCGCTTCGAGTTCGGCCGTGAGGACGTGGACACCTACCTCAGCGGCTGGTACGACACGGCCGCGCTCTGGCGCGAGGTGTTCGGCCCGACGGACCCCGGCGGCACCGGCCGGGTACTGCCCGACCTCTGGGACCCGGTGACCGACCGGGCGACCCGCAGCCCGTACGCCGAACTCCCGCCGGGCGCCGTGGTGATCGTGCACGGCCCGCTGCTGCTGGGCCACTGGTTCCCCTTCGACCTCAGCGTCCACATCAGGCTCTCCCCGGGGGCACTCGCCCGCCGCACCGAGGAGTCCGCGCGCTGGACGCTGCCCGCCTTCGCCCGCTACGAGGCCGACACCGACCCGGCGTCGACCGCCGACGCGGTGGTCCGGGCGGACGACCCCCGCCATCCCGCCTGGGGCGGCCTTCGCGGGTCGTAGGCGTCGGCCCGGCCGGGTGGGTAGGGGCGGGGGCGGGGCCCGGGTCGGGGCTCGGGTCGGGTGCCGGTGCGGGTGCCGCTGCGCGGAGCTCGTCCCCGCCCCGCCCTTTCTCCGTTTCCCGGGCTCCGCCCGGACCCGTTTCCCGGGCTCTGCCCGGACCGGTTTCCCGGCTCCGCCGGGATTCGTGCCTTGAGCCGCCAGGCCGCCGGGGCGGGTCCCGGGCTTCGCCCGGACCTGCTTCCCGGCTCCGCCGGGACCCGTGTCGCGGACGCCGCCAGGCCGCGGGGGCTGGCCGGGTCCCGAGTGACGCCGGGGCCTGGGCAGCCCCCTGAACTGCGGCCGGTCCGCCGTCCCGCGGCCCCGCCGGCCTGCGCTCGCCCCGAGGCCGTCCTACGGTCTGCCGCCCAGCCGGGTTATCGCCAGGGCCGCCGCCCGGCAGCCCGCGCGGGCCGCTTCCGCCGGGGTGGCGCCCGTCAGCCGGGCCGCGAGGAAGCCGCCGGTGAACGCGTCCCCGGCGCCCGTGGAGTCCACCGCCCCGGCCGGCTCCGCGGCGACCTCGGCCGTGACGCGGCCCTCCTCGGCGACCAGGGCCCCGGCCGCACCCCGGGTCATCACCACCAGCGGCACCCGCAGGCTCAGCTCCGCCGCCGCCCGCGCCGCCCCGGCCGGCTCCGGCAGCCCGGCCAGCAGCCGGGCCTCGTCCTCGTTGGGCAGCAGTACGCCGGCCCCCACTACGGAGTCGAGGAACCGCCGCGGCCCCAGGGTGCGCAGGAACCCTGCCGAGGCGGGGTCCACGCTCACCGGCACCCCCCGCGCCCGGGCCGCCCGCAGGGCGACGAGGGCCAGCTCCCGGCTGCTGTCGGCGAAGAACAAGTAGCCGGAGAGGTGCAGATGGGCCACCCCGTCCAGCAGGGACGGAGCCCAGTCGGCGGGGGAGAGCCGCAGCGAGGCCCCGCTGTCGGTCAGGAAGGTCCGCTCCGCGTCCTTGCCGACCAGCGCCACCACCGTCCCCGTGGGCTCCTGCGCGTCGATCACCAGCCGCGGCCGCACCCCCGCCTCCTCCAGCGCCCGCTCGTGCCACCGCGCGGACTCGGCGCCCACCCGGGCGAGGAGCCGTACCTCCGGCGCCCCCGTACGGGCCGCCCAGCAGGCCGCGTTGGCGCCCGCGCCGCCCGGCAGGGTGCGGATGCGGGCGGCCGTGTCGGTGGCCGGGGCCAGCGGCTCCGGATGCACCGCCACCACGTCCGTCACCACGTCCCCGACGACCAGCAGTGCCCCCGCCCCGGTCATGCCCGCTCCGCCCAGGCCCCCGCGATCCGGGCCCCGAGCCGCACGTTGCCCCGTACCGCCGCGAGGTTCGCCTCCAGCGAGGCCCCGCCGGTCGCCCGTACCAGGAACCCCAGCAGGAACGGGGTCACTGCCTGCCCCGTGATCCCCTGCTTGCGGCAGGCGGCGAGCGCCTCGGCCAGCACCCGGTCGTGGAGTTCCGGATCCAGCTGCTCCGCCTCCGCCACCGGGTTGGCCACCAGCAGAGCCGACTCCGGTCCTCCCAGCGCGTCCTGAGCGGCCATCACCGCCGCGACCTCCTCGGGCCCCTCCACGCTCCAGTCCACCGGCTCTCCGGAATCGGCCAGGTAGAAACCGGGGAACCGGCGCGTCCGGTACCCCAGTACCCCCACGCCCAGCGTCTCCAGCCGCTGGAGCGTGGCCGGCACGTCCAGGATCGACTTCACCCCCGCGCACACCACCGTGATCCGGGTCCGTGCCAGGAGCGACAGGTCCGCCGACTCGTCCTGCGTCTGCGCCCATTCCCGGTGCACGCCGCCCAGCCCGCCCGTGGCGAAGACCCGCAGCCCCGCCCGCGCCGCCAGGAAGGCCGTCGCGGACACCGTCGTCGCCCCGGTCGCCCCCGTGGCGAGCGCGGGCGCCAGGTCCCGGTGGCCGAGCTTGCGCACGCCCTCGCCGCCCGCGATCCGCTCCAGCTGCGCCTTGTCGAGTCCCGCGTACGCCACCCCGTCCACCACCGCGATCGTCGCCGGAACGGCTCCCTCCGCCCGGACCAGCGCCTCCAGTTCCCCGCCCACCGCCAGATTGCGGGGGCGGGGCAGACCGTGGGCGATGATCGTCGACTCCAGGGCCACGACGGGCCGCCGCCCGGCGAGTGCCTCGCGTACCTCTTCCGACAGGACCGGGACCTCAGCTGCTCTGTGCTGTGACATGTCCCCATCCATGGCACCGGATCCGCGCCCCCAAACGCGCTCCCGCCACACCCGTCCCAAGGTGTCCGAGTAGCGTTGCCGCATGGACCCGCGGCCCTTCTACGACGAACTGGCCGACCGCTACGACCTCCTGTACGCGGACTGGGACGCGAGCACCGCCCGCCAGGGCCGGTCCCTCGACGCCCTGCTCACCGCCGCGCTCGGCCCGGGTCCGCACACGGTCCTGGACAGCGCCTGCGGCATCGGCACCCAGGCGCTGGGGCTGGCGGCACTGGGCCACCGGGTCACCGGGGCCGACCTGAGCCCCGTCTCCGTCGCCCGCGCCGCACGCGAGGCGGCCGGGCGCGGGCTCGCCCTGCCGGTCCTGGCGGCCGACATGCGGGCCCTGCCCTTCGCGGACGCCTCCTTCGACGCCGTGGTCTGCGCCGACAACGCCCTGCCGCACCTGCTGACGGCCCAGGACGTACACACCGCCCTGGCCGAAACCCTGCGGGTGCTGCGCCCCGGCGGACTGCTGCTGCTCTCCACCCGCCCGTACGGGGAACTGCTGCGCACCCGGCCGCGGAGCGAGGCCCCGCACGTGCGCGAGGGGGCAGAGGGGCGGACCATCACCTTCCAGCTGTGGCACTGGCACGCCGACGGGGAACGGTACGACCTGGAGCTCTTCCAGCTGCTGCCGGCCGGGGACACCTGGACCACGCGGACGTCGAGCGCCACCTACTGGGCGCTGCCGGAGGAGCAGACCGCGGAATTCGCCCGGCGGGCCGGCTTCCGCGACACGGTGTGGCACGCTCCGGCGGACAGCGGATTCCACCAGCCGGTCCTCGGCGCGCGGCGGCCCGGGCCCTGACCGGGCGCTGGACAGGGTGACTCGTCCGCCCCGGCAGCGCTGGACGCTCTGGTCACCGCGGCGGGCGGCCCCGGCGGATTAGGGTGCGCGTCATGAGCACCAGTGATCACAACGCCGCCGCCGGGCCCGCCCCCGCCGACGTCACCGCCCCCGCCTCCTTCGCCGTCCGCGTACCGGAGGTACCGGACGCCGAGCTGGAGGTGGAGGACCTCGATCCGGGGCAGATCGTCTCCGGTACGCCCGTGGTGACGGGCAAGGTGCTGTGGGAGTCCCCGGACGGCAAGCAGCTGCGCGGGATCTGGCAGATCACCCCGGGCGTGGTCACCGACACCGAGGCCGACGAGCTGTTCGTGGTGGTCAGCGGCCGGGCCACCATCGAGGTGGAGGGCGGCGCCACGCTGGAGGTGGGCCCCGGTTCCGCCTGCGTGCTCCGGGAGGGCGACAAGACCACCTGGACCGTGCACGAGACGCTCCGCAAGGCCTACCACATCAGCCTTCCGTGACCCCTTCCGCAGGTGCGGCCTTCGTCGGCAGGGCCGTGGCCGGCGCGGCCTTCGCCGGCACGGGGTGGCGGCGCGAGGTGAACAGCGCGAGCGCCGCCATCGGCAGCAGCAGCCCGGCGCCGATGGCGTTCAGCCAGCCGTAGCCCGCCTGGGCCATGACCAGCCCGGCGGCGGCCCCGCCCACGCCCGCGGCCGTGTTCATCGTCAGGTCGCTCAGGCCCTGTACGGCGGCCCGTGCGGGCTGTGGCACCGAGTCGGTCAGCAGGGCCGAGCCGGACACCATCCCGGCGGACCAGCCGAGGCCGAGCAGGAAGAGGCCGAGCGCGGTCTGGCCGTGGCTCGGCCCGGCCGTGCCCGCGAGCAGGGTGGCGACGGACAGCAGCCCGGCCGCCAGGCCGATCACCGACAGCCGGCCGAGGCGGTCCGCGAGCCACCCCATCAGCGGCGAGAAGGCGAACATGCCCGCGATGTGACCGCTGATCACCAGCCCGATGAGCTCCAGCCCGGCGCCGTGGTGGCCGAGGTCCATCGGGGTCATCACCATGATCGAGACCATGGTGGTGTGGGACACCGTGACGGTCAGCAGGGCGAGCCGTGCCCGCGGGGAGGCCTTGACGGCCGCGAACCCGGCGCGCAGCGAACGCCCCTCGCGGGTCTGCTCCTCGGGCGCGGCCAGCGCCCGCGCCGTCAGCAGCGGGTCCGGTCGCAGGAGTACGCCGATCAGGGCGCCGGTGAGCAGGAAGACGGCCGCGGCCCACACGAAGGGCCCGGCCGTCTGGGGTATGGAGGTCCCGGCGAAGCTGCGGCTGGCCGGGGCGGACAGGTTGGGGCCGAGCACCGCGCCGATGGTGGAGGCCCACACGACGAGGGAGATCGCCCGGGCCCTGCGGTCCGGGGCGGCGAGGTCGGCGGCGGCGAACCGGGACTGGAGGTTGGCGGAGGAGGCGGCGCCGAACGCGGCCATGCCGAGCAGCAGCAGCGGGAAGTTCCTGATCGTGGCGGCGAGCACGACGAGGCACGCTCCGGTCGCGCCGATCGCGTAGGCCAGGACCAGCCCGGGCCTGCGCCCGCGCGCGGTCATCAGGGCGGCGAGCGGGAGCGAGAGCAGGGCGGTGCCGATCACCGAGGCGGTGGAGGCCAGGCCGGACATGGCCTCGGTGCCGCTGACCTCGGTGGCCAGGACCGGGGCCAGGGCGATGCTGATCGGGATGCCGAGCCCGCCCAGGATCTGGCTGGCGATCAGCACCCCGGAGGTGCGCCGCTGGAGCCGGGGCAGGTCCTGCGCGGTGACGACCGCGGCCGGGCGGCCGGTGTCCGGTGAGGCGCTCACGCCGTGCACCCCCTGCGCGGGTGCGGGACGCGGCGGGAGGCGGCGGGACGGGAGGCGGCGGGGCGGGAGGCGGCGGGGCGGGGGGCGACGGCAGGAGTAGTCACCGCGGCAGTGTCCCACCCCTTACCGCGCCGCGAAAGCGGGTACACCGGGCCCGGCGCTCCGCTGACCAGGACCTTGTGCCGGGGAGGCGGTCCGGGCTCAGAACAGCGGCTGCGGCAGGACGCCCTCCAGCGCGAGCAGGAGCCGCTTGGTCTCCACCCCGCCGCCGAACCCGCCGATGCCGCCGTCGTTCTCCACGACCCGGTGGCAGGCCACCACCAGCGGCAGCGGGTTCGACCCCATGGCGTTGCCCACCGCCTGGGCGGCACCGGGCTGCCCCACCCGGGCGGCCAGCTCCCCGTACCCGACGACCGCTCCGTAGGGCACGGAGCGGTCCAGCTCCTGGAGCACCTGCCGGTTGAAGCCGGAGCTGAGCCGCCAGTCCAGCGGGAGCTCGAAGCGCCGCAGCGATCCGGCGAAGTACGCGGCCAGCTGGCGTATGGGCTCGGCCAGCAGCACCTCCTCGCCCGGCGCGGGCCGCCAGGCGTCGGCGCCGAGCCGGGAGACGAGCGGGCCGATCATGGAATCGACCCGGTCGGGCCCGGCATGGAACTCGACCCGGACCAGACCCTCCGGGGTCGCGGCCAGGAGCAGGGGACCGATGTCGCTGGGGACGACGGTCCATTCGAGGTGCGGCCCGCGGGGCCGCTCGGTGCTGTCCACGGCTCCACCGTACGGCGCCCCTCCGACAACGGGCTGCGCCCGCCGCTCAGAACCCGTCGACGGCGTCCTGGACCACGTCCGGGGCGTTGGTGATGATCCCGTCCACGCCCATGTCCCGGACCTTCCGGGCGGTCGCCGCGTCGTCGACGATCCAGGTGTCCACCTCCATGGCCTTGCCGTGGGCCCCCAGCAGACCGTGCACCGCCGCGACCCAGTCGGCCGAGATCGTGGTGTGCCACGGGTTGATCCGGTCGGTGAACTGCGCGTACCGGGGAAGGTCCGCCACCGTCGGGGTGCCCAGGAAGGCCGTCACGAGGTCCGGGCGCAGCCCGTGCACGATGCGTACGCAGTCGGCGCTGAAGCTCTGTACGACCAGGCGCTCCGAGACGTGCCGCTCGTCGAGCCAGCCGGCCTCGTCCAGCACCTTCAGGGTCTGCTCCTCGATCCCGGGGTAGAGCTCCGGCTTCTTGATCTCCAGGAGCAGCCGCTGCTGGTTGCGCTGCACCCGGTCCATGTACTCCCGCAGGGTCGGCACCCGGGCTCCCGTGAACTCCTCGCCGAACCAGCTCCCCGCGTCGAGCCGGGCGATCTCGGCGGCCGTGAAGTCCTTGACCTTCCACGGGGAGCGGCCGGGGAACACCTGCTCGACGTCGGTCGTCCGGGAGAGGGTGTCGTCGTGGATCACCACCAGCTCGCCGTCCCTGGTGCGCTGGACGTCGTTCTCGACCCAGTCGAAGCCCAGCCGCATGGCCAGGTCGATCGCGTCGAGGGTGTTCTCCGGGGCGTAGGCCGAGGCCCCCCGGTGGGCGTAGACGACGGGCCCCGACAGTACGTCCAGGGGGGCTCCGGCGGATCCGGCGGAGGTGGCGGACGGGGTGGAGGAGGTGGCGGCTGTCCCGCCGAGCACGGTCAGGGTGAAGCCCAGGAAGGCGGCGGCGGCCGCGGCGGCCGGTCGGACGAGGTGCATGTGCGTTCTCCTCGGGTCGTGAGCCCTGGTCCTGCGTCAGACATGTGCGCAACGGCAGACGTTGCGGCGGTGCACTTCACGGCGGAGCCTGTACCGCGATCATGGGGTTGAAGATCACCGGGCCGCCACCGAACTACGACAAACGGACCAGAACGTGTGAGAGTCGTACGGCCTGGCGGACCCGCCCGGGGGCGCGCGGAGCCGGGAGGCCGCGTGAGTGTCAGTGGGGGGTCGTACGGTGGAGTCATGCGGCCCGTATCGAAGATCGAACGCACGGTGGCGCCTTTCGAGGTCGTCAGCTCCTACCAGCCCAGCGGCGACCAGCCGGCGGCCATCGCCGAGCTGGAGAAGCGCATCCGTGCAGGTGAGAAGGATGTCGTCCTGCTGGGTGCGACCGGCACCGGCAAGTCGGCGACCACCGCCTGGATGATCGAGAAGCTCCAGCGCCCCACCCTGGTCATGGCGCCGAACAAGACCCTCGCCGCCCAGCTGGCGAACGAGTTCCGCGAGCTCCTGCCGAACAACGCCGTCGAGTACTTCGTCTCGTACTACGACTACTACCAGCCCGAGGCCTACGTACCGCAGTCGGACACCTACATCGAGAAGGACTCCTCCATCAACGAGGAGGTGGAGCGGCTGCGCCACTCCGCGACCAATTCGCTGCTGACCCGGCGCGACGTGATCGTCGTCGCCTCCGTGTCCTGCATCTACGGCCTCGGCACCCCGCAGGAGTACGTGGACCGGATGGTCTCCCTCAAGGTCGGCGAGGAGACCGACCGGGACCAGCTGCTGCGCCGCTTCGTCGACATCCAGTACACCCGCAACGACGTGGCCTTCACCCGCGGCACCTTCCGGGTGCGCGGCGACACCATCGAGATCTTCCCGGTCTACGAGGAACTGGCCGTCCGCATCGAGATGTTCGGCGACGAGATCGAGGCCCTCTCCACCCTGCACCCGCTGACCGGCGAGGTCATCAGCGAGGACCGCGAGCTGTACGTCTTCCCCGCCAGCCACTACGTCGCCGGACCCGAGCGCATGGAGAAGGCGGTCCGCGGGATCGAGGCCGAGCTGGCCGGGCGCCTCGACGAGCTGGAGAAGCAGGGCAAGATGCTGGAGGCGCAGCGGCTGCGCATGCGCACCACGTACGACCTGGAGATGATGCGTCAGATCGGGTCCTGCTCCGGCATCGAGAACTACTCGCTGCACATGGACGACCGCGAGCGCGGCTCCGCGCCCAACACGCTCATCGACTACTTCCCCGAGGACTTCCTCCTCGTCATCGACGAGTCGCACGTCACCGTGCCGCAGATCGGCGCGATGTACGAGGGTGACGCCTCGCGCAAGCGGACCCTGGTCGACCACGGCTTCCGGCTGCCGTCCGCGCTCGACAACCGGCCGCTGAAGTGGGAAGAGTTCCAGGAGCGGATCGGCCAGACCGTCTACCTGTCGGCGACCCCCGGCAAGTACGAGCTCTCGCGCGGCGACGGCTTCGTCGAGCAGATCATCCGCCCCACCGGCCTCATCGACCCCGAGGTCGTGGTCAAGCCGACCGAGGGTCAGATCGACGACCTGGTGCACGAGATCCGGCAGCGGGTGGAGAAGGACGAGCGGGTCCTGGTCACCACCCTCACCAAGAAGATGGCCGAGGACCTCACGGACTACTTCCTGGAGCTCGGCATCCAGGTCCGCTACCTGCACAGCGACGTGGACACCCTGCGCCGCATCGAGCTGCTGCGCGAGCTGCGGTCCGGCGAGTACGACGTCCTGGTCGGCATCAACCTGCTGCGCGAGGGCCTCGACCTGCCCGAGGTGTCCCTGGTGGCGATCCTCGACGCCGACAAGCAGGGCTTCCTGCGCTCCGGGACCTCCCTGATCCAGACCATCGGCCGCGCGGCGCGCAATGTGTCGGGCCAGGTCCACATGTACGCGGACAGCATCACCCCGGCGATGGCGCAGGCGATCGACGAGACCAACCGCCGCCGGGAGAAGCAGGTCGCCTACAACACGGCCAACGGGATCGACCCGCAGCCGCTGCGCAAGAAGATCAACGACATCGTCGCCACCATCGCCCGCGAGGAACTCGACACCGAGGAGCTCCTCGGCACCGGCTACCGGCAGGCGGCCGACGGCAAGGGCGCCAAGGCGCCGGTGCCCGCGCTCGGCGGCAAGGCGACCGCTGCCAAGGCGGGCAAGGCAGCCAAGGGTGCCAAGGGGGCGCGGGCCGCGGAGGTGCTCACCGACCGGCCCGCCGCGGAACTGGCCTCGCTCATCGAGCAGATGACCGAGCGCATGCGCGGCGCCGCCGCCGAGTTGCAGTTCGAGGTGGCGGCCCGGATCCGCGACGAGGTGAGCGAGCTGAAGAAGGAGCTGCGGCAGATGAAGGAAGCGGGCCTCGCCTGACAGGGACCCTGTCAGTAGGGTTGTGCCACAGCCGCAGGTACATGCTGCGCCGCGCCGTCGAACGGGGCGGGCTATGGAGAGGGGACAGCACGTGACGGTCAACATGACCAAGGGTCAGGCCATCAGTCTGCAGAAGGCGGACGGGGGTACGCTGACCGCGGTCCGGATGGGCCTCGGCTGGCAGGCGGCGAAGCGCCGCGGTCTGTTCGGTTCGCGGACCCGGGAGATCGACCTGGACGCCTCGGCGGTACTCTTCGCCGACAAGCAGCCCGTGGACGTCGTCTTCTTCCGGCACCTGCAGAGCGACGACGGCTCGGTCCGGCACACCGGCGACAACCTCGTCGGCGGCGTCGGCCAGGGCGGGGACGACGAGGCGATCCTCGTCGACCTCCAGCGCGTACCGGTGCACATCGACCAGATCGTCTTCACGGTGAACTCCTTCACCGGGCAGACCTTCCAGGAAGTGCAGAACGCGTTCTGCCGCATCGTCGACGAGACCAACGGCCAGGAACTGGCCCGTTACACCCTCGACGGCGGCGGCCAGTACACCGCGCAGATCATGGCGAAGGTGTCCCGCGCGGGCGCGGGCTGGCAGATGACGGCCCTCGGCAACCCGGCCAACGGCCGGACGTTCCAGGACCTGATGCCGTCGATCCTGCCGCACCTGTAGGACGTAGGGACGTACGGAAGAAGAGAAGAAGGCACGGGGGAGGGGCTGCACGATGACGGCCGAACTGGTCCGGGGGCAGAACCACCCCGTGTCCCACAGCAGGGTGGAGGTCAGGGTCTCGGCGGGCACCGCCGTGCTCGCCCTGGCCTCGCTCGCTGACGAACAGGGCCGGTTCTCCGGCGCCGAGGTACTGGCCCACCCGGGCGCCCGCTCCCTCCCCGGCCTCCAGGTGCCGGGGGAGGCCGCCGAACGGCACGCCTTCGCCGTCGACCTCGACGCGGTCGCCGTCGGCGTCCACCGGGTCGGCGTGCTCCTCGTCCTGCCGCCCGGCGGGCCGGTCCGCTTCGGAGCGGTCCCCGCCTCCTACGTCGCCGTGGCGGACGGGGCCGGCACCGAGATCGCCGGCTTCACCCTCACCGGACTGGAAGCCGAGACCGCTGTCGTCGCCCTGGAGCTCTACCGGCGCCTGGGCACCTGGAAGGTCAGGGCCGTCGGCCAGGGGTACGCGGACGGCCTCGGCGCCCTGCTCGCCGACGGCGGCATGGCCCCGGCCGAGGCCACCTCGCTGGCCGCCGCCGCCCTGCGGACGGCCGCGCGGAGCGGCGAGAGCGACCGCACGCTCGCCCCGCTCCCCTCGCTGGCACGGGATCTGCGCACCCCGCAGGAGCCCGCGCCCGAGCCGCCGCATCCGGTCCCGGTGTCCGCAGTCCCCTACGCCGGCACGCCGGGCCCCGCCCCCGGCGGTGACACCGCGGGCTCTCCGCCCGACGCCTCCGTGCCCGACGCCTCCGTGCCCGACACCTCCCCGCCCGACGGCTCCCCGCCCACCATCAGCTACGCCCACCCGCGCCGCCGTCGCGCCAGCACCGAGCCGCCCGAGCCCGCGCCGCGGCCCGCAGCGGCGCCGCAGCCCGGACAGCCCCCGCTCCCCGTCGCCGGGGACGCCAGCGGCTGGTCCATGGAGGAGCGGCTCTACAACCAGGTGTGGGGCATGTTCGAGGACATGGCCCGGACCGTCGCCGCCTACCGCAGCGCCGTCGAGTTCGCCGACTCCCGCATGGACCGCGAGCTCGACGAAGCCCTGTCCGACCCGCGCCACCGCCTCGGCGGCTCCGGAAACGCCGCCCGCGACACCGCCCGGGCCCGGCGCGAGGAGCTCGTCGCCCAGGCCAAGACCGTCCTCGACCGGGACCTCGCCCAGCTGACCGCCGAGTGCGAGGTGGTCGAGCCCGCGCTGCCGGCCTCGTACGCCCGCTGGGACAACCCTGTCTGGCACGGCCACCGGGTGCCCGAGGAGGGCCCGCTGGCCCTGCGCCTGGGCGACCTGCACCTGCCCGAGCGGCCCGCCCTGCGCATTCCCATGCTGGTCCGGGTCCCGCTGGAGCGCGGGCTCTGGATCGACAACGGCCGTACCGGCTCCGAGGCCGCGATGACCATGGACACCGACCGGCTGCGCCGGGCCGCCATGGACATGGCCGTCGCGCACGCCGTGCGGCTGCTCGCGGTCCACCCCGGCGACCGGTTCTCCGTCCACGTCATCGACGCGGCCGGCGCCGGAGCCGCCTCCCTCGCACCCCTGGTGCGCGCCGGGGTGCTGGCCGCGCCGCCCGCCGCCGGGGCCGCGGGGGTCACCCAGACCCTGGCGGGGCTGACCCGCCGGGTGGACCTCGTACAGATGGCGCTGCGGGCCGGTGCCCCCGAGGACCTGCCGCCGGACGTGGACACGGCCGAGCAGCTGCTGATCGTGCACGACTTCCCGCACGGGTTCGACGACCGCGCGGTCACCCAGCTGCGCTACCTCGCCGACGAGGGCTCGGCGGTCGGCGTGCACCTGCTGATGGTCGCGGACCGTGACGAGGCCTCCGCCTACGGGCCGCTGCTGGACCCGCTGTGGCGTTCGCTGATGCGGCTGTCGCCGGTCCCGGACAACCACCTCGCCGACCCCTGGGTCGGCCACGCCTGGACTTTCGAGCCGGACCTGCCCCCGCAGGGCAGCCGGGTCCTCGACCAGGCACTGGACCGGATCGCGGAGGCCCGTCGGACCGCCCGCCCGTGACGGGAGCGGCAGGGGGATGACCTGCCGCTGACCAGCCCTTGGGACTCCCTTTACCTTCTCCGCCTCCGGAGGGTAGGCTGTAGAGCGCGGAGGGGAGTATTCCTGCTTTCTTGCTACGGCGTGCCCGTCAATACGGACCGCCGCGCTTTTCTGAGCGCGGCCGTCCCGGGGCGCCGGCCCACGGCCTCCAGGCCGCCCGGGTGGAAGAGACCTCCGGCAGCGATGACGCTGACGAAGTGCTGAGCCATCCGCCGGAGGCGTGTTTACCGTGGAAGTTTCCTGGACCCTGTGGGCCCTGACCATTCTTGGTCTGTCCCTCCTCATCGGCGCCGATTTCTTCATCGGCCGCAAACCCCACGACGTTTCGATCAAGGAAGCGGGCACCTGGACGGTCGTCTGGATCGTCCTCGCCGGACTCTTCGGCCTCGGCCTGTGGTTCTTCGGCAACAGCCAGGCCTCCCAGGAGTTCTTCGCCGGCTTCATCACCGAGAAGTCCCTGAGCGTCGACAACCTCTTCGTCTTCGTCCTGATCATGGCGAAGTTCGCGGTGCCCTCCCACCTCCAGCAGCGCGTCCTGCTCGTGGGCGTGCTCATCGCCCTGGTACTGCGGGCGATCTTCATCGCGGCCGGCGCGGCGATCATCGCCAGCTTCTCCTGGGTCTTCTACATCTTCGGCGCGTTCCTGATCTACACCGCCTGGAAGCTGATCCAGGAGGCCCGCAAGGACGAGGACGAGGACGAGTTCGAGGAGAACCGTCTCCTCAAGTCCGTCGAGAAGAAGTTCGGCGTCGCCGACAAGTACCACGGCACCAAGCTCTTCATCCAGAGCAACGGCAAGCGCGTCCTGACCCCGCTGATGGTCGTCATGCTCGCCATCGGCACCACCGACGTGCTGTTCGCGCTGGACTCCATCCCCGCGATCTTCGGCCTCACCCAGGACCCGTACATCGTCTTCACCGCCAACGCCTTCGCCCTGATGGGTCTGCGCCAGCTGTACTTCCTCATCGGCGGCCTGCTCAAGAAGCTGGTCCACCTCAGCTACGGCCTGTCGGTCATCCTGGGCTTCATCGGCGTCAAGCTGGTGCTGCACGCCCTGCACGAGTCCGGGGTGCACGTCCCGGTGATCTCGATCCCGGTCTCCCTCGGCGTCATCTGCGGCGTCCTGGTGATCACCACGGTCACCAGCCTGATCGCCTCGAAGAAGCAGGCGGCGGCCGAGGCCGCCGCCCGCCCGGAGAGCGTCGACGCGTAAGCGGGCCGGGCCCTGAGGCCCTGAAGCCCTACGCGGGGGCGGCCGCTTCGGCCGCCCCCGTTTCCGCGCCCGTCCCCGTCCCCGCGTCCTTGCCCGACCGCTGCCGGACGATCACCGGATTCGTCTCCGGGAGCAGCGCGAAGCAACCCAGGCTGAGCAGCGCGATCGCGGTCAGGTACACCGCCACGCCCCACGGTCGGCCGGAGCCGTCCGCCAGCGCCGTCGCCACGATCGGGGTCAGCGCCCCGCCCAGTACGCCCCCGAGGTTGTAGCCGACGGCCGCGCCCGTGCAGCGGATCCGCGGGGCGTACAGCTCCGGCAGGTACGCACCCACCACCGCGAACATCGTCACCATGCCCAGCAGCGCCCCGACGAAGCCCAGCGTCATCAGCAGCGGGTCGGCCGTGCTCAGCAGCGCCACCAGCGGGAACATCCACAGGGCGCAGGCCGCGCACCCGGCCAGGCACAGCGGCCGCCGCCCGTAGCGGTCGCCCAGCACCGCCACCAGCGGGGTGACGAGGCCCTTCAGCGCGACCGCGCCCATGATGCAGGACAGCATCACCGTGCGGCCCACCCCGAGGTGCTCGGTGGCGTACGCGAGGGACCAGGTGGTGACCGCGTAGAAGACGGCGTAGCCCACGGCGAGCGCGCCGCCGGTCAGCAGGAGCAGCCGCCAGTGGCCGCGCACCACCTCCGCCAGCGGGGCCTGCGACCGCCGCCCGGTCGCGGCGAGCGCGCGGAACTGCGGAGTCTCCTCCACCGAGCGGCGCAGCCACAGTCCGGCGAGCGCCAGCAGCCCCGCCGCCCAGAACGGCACCCGCCAGCCCCAGGAGGTGAACTGGGCGTCGGTCAGGGTCGCCGACAGGGCCAGGACCATGCCGTTGGCCAGCAGGAAGCCTACCGCCGGGCCGATCTGCGGGAAGCTCGACCACAGCCCGCGCCGCCGCTCGGGGGCGTGCTCGGCGGTCAGCAGCACCGCGCCGCCCCACTCACCGCCCAGGCCCAGCCCTTGCAGGAAGCGCAGCAGGAGCAGCAGGACGGGCGCGGCCACGCCGATCGAGGCGTACGTCGGCACGCAGCCGACGGCCACCGTGGCGAGGCCGGTGAGCAGCAGGGAGCCCAGCAGCACCGGGCGCCGCCCGTAGCGGTCGCCGATGTGGCCGAAAACGGCCGAGCCCAGCGGGCGGGCGAGGAAGCCGACGCCGAAGGTGCCGAACGCGGCGAGGGTCCCGGCGAGCGGGGAGAAGGAGGGGAAGAAGAGCGGGCCGAGCACGAGGGCGGCGGCCGTGCCGTAGACGAAGAAGTCGTAGAACTCGATGGCTGTCCCGGCGAGCGAGGCCGAGGCGAGCCGCAGCATTCCGGGTCCGGCGGTGCCGGACGGGGTCGGGGCCGGGGAGGGGTCTTGTTGCATGGAGCAGCAAATACCCCTTCCCCGGCCCTCAGGACGTGCGTTCGGTCATCATCGACCGGAAGGAGTCCATCGAGTACGGAAGTTGACGCGTGGGCCGGTCTACCAGCCGCGCTCGCGCCATTCGGCCAGGTGCGGCCGCTCGGCGCCGAGGGTGGTGTCGTTGCCGTGTCCCGGGTAGACCCAGGCCTCGTCCGGCAGCTGCTCGAAGAGCTTGCGCTGCACGTCGTCGACCAGCTGCTCGAAGGCCTTCGGATCGCCCCAGGTGTTGCCGACGCCGCCCGGGAAGAGGCAGTCGCCGGTGAACACGTGCGGGTGCCCGTGCGGGTCGTCGTAGATCAGGGCGATCGAACCGGGGGTGTGGCCGACCAGGTGCCGCGCGGTCAGCTCGACCCGTCCGACGCGTACGGTGTCCCCGTCCGCGACCGGGACGTCGGTCGGCACCGGGATGCCCTCGGCGTCGTACGCGCCCGCGTACGTGGTCGCGCCCGTGGCCTCGACCACGCTCTGGAGCGCGCCCCAGTGGTCGCCGTGCCGGTGGGTGGTGACGACGGACTCGATGCCGTCGTCGCCGATCAGGCTCAGCAGCGCGTCCGCGTCCGCCGCCGCGTCGATCAGGAGCTGCTTGCCGGTGGCCCGGCAGCGCAGCAGGTACGCGTTGTTGTTCATCGAGCCCACTGCGACCTTGGAAATCATCAGGTCCGCGAGTTCGTGCACGTCGGCCGGACCGCCGACCTTGACCGCTCCGCTGTACGTCATGTGCCGATCCTAGGGGTGCGTGTTCCGGTGGGGTGCGTGTTCCTACAGAGGGGGGAGCTCGGGCAGGCCGTCGCCGGCCATGACGGCGAGGTGGGCGCCCTGGAGGCCGCGCCCGGCCAGCCAGCCGAGCAGCTCGTCCTTGGGGCCTTCGAGGACCACCGGGGTGCCCTCCGTGCCGCCGGTGTGCCAGACCTGGCCGCCGTAGGAGGCGTTCAGGGTCACCGGCGGCACCTCCGGACGCCCGGACCAGCGGTCGGCGAGGAAGGCGATCTCCCGGTCGGTGAACTCCCCGGGGAGGTCGCGGAGCTCGTAGCCGATGTTCAGGTCTACGTGGTGCAGCTCGACCTCGACCCAGCGGCGGAACGGCACGTTGGCGGCGAGGTCCGTCACGCCGTTGCGCAGTTCGACCGTGCGGGACCAGTCCTGGGCGGGCTCGGTGGTGGCGAGGAAGCGGGCCGCGGAATCACGGAGGTCCGTCAGTTGTTCTTCCAGGGGCCGGCCGGCGTCACGTGCGATGTCCGCGTCGCGCGCGGAGGCGCTCTCGTACATCGGGCGCCCCTCGAAGACGTTGACGAGCGCGTCCGCGTTGCGTGCGAGGTGGGCCAGGATGTGGCCGCGGCTCCAGCCGGGGAGATGTGACTCCTCGGCCAGGGCCGCGTTGTCCAGTTTCGCGACAGCGGTCAGCAGTCGGTCCGTGGCTTCACGTACAGATCGCAGGTCGTGCACATGATCAGTCATGAACTCGAGCCTAGTGGCTCGTGGCCCGCGGCCACACGATCGGGTGATGCGGTCTGCGGAGTGCCGTAAATCGAATGTGCGTGCTATACGCTCGGAAGTCCAAGGACCCAGTCCATCGCAGAGGGTGCCCCCCATACCCTGGGACGGGGGCCCGTGCCCCCGCTCTCTCAAGAAAGGTGCGGACCGGCGTGACCGACCGTCTCATCGTTCGTGGCGCTCGCGAGCACAACCTGAAGAACGTCTCGCTCGACTTGCCCCGCGACTCACTCATCGTCTTCACCGGACTCTCAGGGTCGGGCAAGTCCTCCCTGGCCTTCGACACGATCTTCGCCGAGGGCCAGCGCCGCTACGTCGAGTCGCTCTCGTCGTACGCCCGCCAGTTCCTCGGGCAGATGGACAAGCCCGACGTCGACTTCATCGAGGGCCTCTCCCCGGCCGTCTCGATCGACCAGAAGTCGACCTCGCGCAACCCGCGCTCGACCGTGGGCACCATCACCGAGGTCTACGACTACCTCCGCCTCCTCTTCGCCCGTATCGGCAAGCCGCACTGCCCCGAGTGCCGGCGCCCCATCTCGCGCCAGTCGCCACAGGCGATCGTCGACAAGGTGCTCGCGCTCCCCGAGGGCAGCCGCTTCCAGGTGCTCTCGCCGCTGGTGCGCGAGCGCAAGGGCGAGTTCGTCGACCTCTTCGCCGACCTGCAGACCAAGGGCTACAGCCGGGCGCGGGTGGACGGGGAGACCATCCAGCTCTCCGAGCCGCCCACGCTGAAGAAGCAGGAGAAGCACACCATCGAGGTGGTCATCGACCGCCTCACCGTGAAGGAGAGCGCCAAGCGCCGGCTCACCGACTCGGTGGAGACCGCCCTCGGCCTGTCCGGCGGCATGGTCATCCTGGACTTCGTCGACCTCGCCGAGGACGACCCCGAGCGCGAGCGGATGTACTCCGAGCACCTCTACTGCCCGTACGACGACCTGTCCTTCGAGGAGCTGGAGCCGCGCTCCTTCTCCTTCAACTCGCCCTTCGGCGCCTGCCCGGAGTGCACGGGCATCGGCACGCGCATGGAGGTGGACCCGGAGCTGATCGTTCCGGACGAGGACAAGTCCCTGGACGAGGGAGCGGTCTCGCCGTGGTCGCTCGGCCACACCAAGGACTACTTCCAGCGGCTGATCGGCGCGCTCGCCCAGGAGCTGGGCTTCCGTACGGACATCGCATGGGCCGGACTGCCGCTGCGGGCCAGGAAGGCCCTGCTGTACGGGCACAAGACGCAGATCGAGGTCCGCTACCGCAACCGGTACGGGCGGGAGCGGGCCTACACCACGGCCTTCGAGGGCGCCGTGCCCTTCGTCAAGCGGCGGCACGCGGAGTCGGAGAGCGACGCCAGCCGTGAGCGCTTCGAGGGCTACATGCGCGAGGTGCCCTGCCCCACCTGTGACGGGACCCGGCTCAAGCCGATCGTGCTCGCGGTGACGGTGATGGAAAAGTCCATCGCCGAGGTCGCCGCGATGTCGATCAGCGAGTGCGCGGACTTCCTGGGGCGGATGCGCCTGGACGCCCGCGACAAGAAGATCGCCGAGCGGGTCCTCAAGGAGGTCAACGAGCGGCTGCGCTTCCTCGTGGACGTCGGCCTGGACTACCTCTCGCTCAACCGCGCCGCCGGCACCCTGTCGGGCGGCGAGGCCCAGCGGATCCGCCTCGCCACGCAGATCGGCTCCGGCCTGGTGGGCGTGCTCTACGTACTGGACGAGCCCTCCATCGGCCTGCACCAGCGGGACAACCACCGGCTGATCGAGACGCTGGTGCGACTGCGGGACATGGGCAACACGCTCATCGTGGTCGAGCACGACGAGGACACCATCAAGGTGGCCGACTGGGTCGTGGACATCGGCCCGGGCGCGGGCGAGCACGGCGGCAAGGTGGTGCACAGCGGCTCGCTGAAGGATCTGCTGAAGAACACCGACTCGATGACCGGGCAGTACCTGTCGGGCAAGCGGTCCATCGCGATCCCGGACGTACGGCGGCCCGTGAACGGCGAGCGGAAGCTGACCGTCCACGGCGCCAAGGAGAACAACCTGCGGGACATCGACGTGTCCTTCCCGCTGGGCGTCCTCACCGCCGTCACCGGTGTGTCCGGCTCGGGCAAGTCCACCCTGGTCAACGACATCCTCTACACGCACCTGGCGCGCGAGCTGAACGGCGCCCGCTCGGTGCCGGGACGCCACACCCGGGTGGAGGGGGACGACCTCGTCGACAAGGTCGTGCACGTCGACCAGTCGCCGATCGGCCGGACCCCGAGGTCCAACCCGGCCACGTACACCGGCGTCTTCGACCACGTGCGCAAGCTCTTCGCGGAGACGATGGAGGCGAAGGTGCGCGGTTACCTGCCGGGCCGCTTCTCCTTCAACGTGAAGGGCGGCCGGTGCGAGAACTGCTCCGGCGACGGCACGATCAAGATCGAGATGAACTTCCTGCCGGACGTCTACGTTCCTTGCGAGGTCTGCCACGGCGACCGGTACAACCGGGAGACCCTGGAGGTCCACTACAAGGGCAAGTCCATCGCGGAAGTCCTCAACATGCCGATCGAGGAGGCGCTGGACTTCTTCGAGGCGGTGCCGACGATCTCGCGGCACCTGCGGACGCTGAACGAGGTGGGGCTGGGCTACGTCCGGCTCGGCCAGTCGGCGCCGACGCTCTCGGGTGGTGAGGCGCAGCGCGTGAAGCTGGCCTCCGAGCTCCAGAAGCGCTCGACGGGCCGGACGGTGTACGTCCTGGACGAGCCGACGACGGGTCTGCACTTCGAGGACATCTCGAAACTGATCAAGGTGCTGTCGGGGCTGGTGGACAAGGGGAACTCGGTGATCGTCATCGAGCACAACCTGGACGTCGTCAAGACCGCGGACTGGGTCATCGACATGGGCCCGGAAGGCGGCTACGGCGGCGGTCTGGTCGTCGCCGAGGGCACGCCCGAGCAGGTCGCCTCGGTGGGGGCGAGCCACACCGGCAAGTTCCTGCGGGACATCCTGGGGGCGGACCGGGTCTCCGACGCGGGGGTGCCTCCGGCGCGGGTCGCGGCGAAGAAGGCCCCGGCCAAGCGGGTCGCCGCTGCGGTGAAGAAGTCGGCGGCGGCCGCTGTGGTGAAGCAGGCCGCACCGGCGAAGAAGACGGCGCGGGCCCGCAAGGCGTAGCCGCTGCGCTGTGCTCGGCGGTGGGGCTCGGCCTGTGGCCGGGCCCCTGCTGCGTGTGCGGCGCCGCGCCGCGCCGCTGCCGGGGGCTCCGCCGCCGGACCCCCGCGCCTCAAACGCCGGCGGGGCTGGATTGCCCCCGGCCCCGGGCGGTGGCGAGGCTGGGCCCCGGGGTATCGGACGTCGGCGGGGCGGGATGGGCTGGAGGGGCCGGTCAGGTGGCTACGCCCACCGCGTGGCCGGTCGTCGCGGGGTCGGTCAGGGTGGCCAGGAGGGCGTGGGCCACGTCCGCGCGGGGGATGAACCGGCCGCCGGGGACGTTGCCGCCGATGGTGCGGCGGTAGGTGCCCGTGCCGGGCCGGTTCAGCAGGCGGGGCGGGCGGATCACCGTCCACTGCGTGCGGCTGGCGGCGATGGCCGCCTCCATCACCGCCAGGTCCGCGTACAGGTCCCGCAGGACCCGCCGCAGGACGGGGAGGAACACCGCCCGCGTGAAGAACCCGTCGCCCGGCACGTCCGGGCCGACCGGGGCCGCGCTGACGGCCGTCAGCCGGGTCACTCCGGTCCGCTCCATCGCTGCGAGGATGCCCCGGAGCGCCGGACCGGTGACCGGGGCCGCCTTGGCCTGCTTGTTGTTGGCCGAGCCGAGGGCCGAGACCACCGCCGACCGCCCCTCCAGCACGGGCACGAGCGCATCCGCGTCCGTCAGGTCCGGCACGACCGCCACCTGGAGCCGGTCGTGCGGCGCCACGGCCAGCCGGGCCGGGTCGCGGACGACGGCCGTCACCTCGTGGCCGGCGGCCAGCGCCTGCAGGACGACCTCCCGGCCCACGCCGCCGGTGGCCCCGAATACCGTGAGTTTCATGGCGCCATCCTCTCCCGGGCGGGCGGAGCCGCGGACGGCTCCGGCTCGATGCCGGTCCACAGGCCCTGGGTTGTCCTAGCCCTCGTCCGTGAGCTCGGCCGCGTACGGGGGCTCCGCGCCCGGCCGGCTACAGGTCAGGGCCGCCGCGTGCGCCGCGTACGTGAGGACGTCCGGCCAGTCCACCGGGCCGCCGGGCGCGGCCGAAAGCCGGTGCAGCAGAGCCGCGTTGACGGTGTCGCCCGCCCCGATCGTGTCGGCCACGGCGACCTCGCGGGCCGCCACGGTGTGCTCCGCGCCCTCGCGGGTCCACACCGTCAGCCCCGACGCGCCGCGGGTCAGCACCACCGCCGACGGTCCCGCCGCCAGCCAGTCCGAGGCCCGGCCGCCCAGCCACCGCGCGTCCTCCTCCGACAGCTTCAGGACGGTCGCGGACGGCAGCAGCCGGTCCAGGAACCGCGCCCGGTACGCCGCGGGGTCCGCGATCAGCGCGGGCCGGATGTTGGGGTCCAGCAGGGTCAGCAGCCCGCGCCGCGACTCCCGGCGCAGCAGGGCCTCGTACGCACTCGCGCCCGGCTCCAGGACCAGGGAGCAGGTGCCGAGCGCCAGGGCCCGTACGCCCTCCGGGAGGGCGGGGGGCAAGGTGAACAGCCGGTCCGCGGTGCCCTCGACGTAGAAGCCGTACGAGGCCGAGCCGTCCGGGCCCAGCGAGGGCACGGCGAGGGTGGTCGGCTCCGGACCGCGCTGGACCAGCGACAGGTCCACTCCGGCCGCCCGCAGCCCGGCCAGCAGGGTCTCGCCGAAGCCGTCCGCCGAGACCCTGGAGCAGAAGGCCACCTCGGCGCCGAGCCGCCCCAGCGCCAGCGCGGTGTTGTACGGCCCGCCGCCGGGCCGCGGCAGTAGCGCGCCCGGTGGCCGCGCCACGGGCACGAGGTCGATCAGGGCTTCTCCACCGACGACGATCACGCGGGGGAAGTTACCCCATCCGGCGGTGGAATCCGGCGGCGGTATCGTCGGGTGCACGGTTCACCGTGCACCGTGCACCACCCGTCGCCACCGTTGCTCCAGGAGACTCCCATGCCCGCGTCGCCGTCCCCCGCCCGCCGTACCGTCCTGCGGGGCGCCGCCGCGCTCGCGGGAGCAGCGGGCGCCGGAGCGGCCCTCACGGCCTGCTCGACCGCGACCAACAGCGGCGGGAACACCCCGGCGACGCCCACCGCCCCGGTGGAGCTGGGGGCCGCCGCCGACGTGCCGGTCGGCGGGACCAAGCTCTACCGGGAGCAGAAGCTGATCGTCAGCTGCCCGGCGGAGGGCCAGTACAAGGCGTTCAGCGCCCAGTGCACGCACGCCGGCTGCGTCCTGGACAAGATCGTCGAAGGCGAGGGCAACTGCCCCTGCCACGGCAGCCGCTTCGACGTGAACACCGGCAAGGTCCTGCGCGGTCCGGCCACCGACCCGCTGCCCGCCGTCCCGGTCACCGCCACGGGCGGCAAGCTCGTCGCGGGCTGACCCCCGCCGCGCTCGGACCGGTCAGGCCCAGTCCCAGGCGATCCCGAGCAGCCCGCGCCGCACGTCCCGCTCCACCAGGTGCACCGACCGGTGGCGTCCGCTCGGCGTCAGGTCCGCGAGGCCGGTGCGCCGGGCCCCGGGCCCGGTACGGGCGAACCGCAGGCAGCGCACCGGCAGCGCGGCCTCGTCGAAGCGCACCTGGAGCATGTACTGGCCGCCCGCGTAGCTGAAGCCGCGCACGTACTCGGTGCTGCGGGTCCCCGTGCCGTCCTCGATCCCGTAGCCGAAGACGTACGTGTCGCCGCGCCGCAGCCGGGCGTCGAAGAGCAGCTCCGCGACCACCAGCCCGGACTCCGGGTGCCACCGCACGCGGCCCGTGCGGCAGTTCTCGTAGGCCGTCACCTCCACCCGGGACGGGTCACAGCCCGGATCGCCGTGGTGGACGGCGAGATAGCGGTCCACGCCGTCGCGGTGGGCCCGTACGATCTGCTGCGAATCGCGACCGGACAGCTCGCCCGCGGGCCCGATGCGGACCCGCTCGTGGTGGCCGACCGAGTGCAGACCCCCGTCCGGCGAGAGGTCCATCGCCTCCAGCAGCCGCTCCACCGCCGCGCCCGCGCTCACCAGCGCCCGGTACGAGCGGGCGGCCGGGCGGGCGGGTTCCGAGGGGGACCCGGGCCCCAGGAGGCGCAGGAGGGTGCCGTCCGGCAGTTCGAGGATCTGCTCCAGGGCGCGGACGGCCCGGAGGGACTCCTTGTGGCGGGGCCGCCGGGCGCCCTGCTGCCAGTAACTGAGGCTGGTGACCCCGACCTTGATGCCGCGCGCCGCGAGCCGGTGCTGTATCCGGTGCAGGGGCAGCCCGCGTGCGGCCAGGGCGGCCCGCAGGGCCAGGTGGAAGGGGCCCTCGCGCAGCAGCCGGCCGGTTTCCGCCGTGCCTGGAGTGCGTGCCGTGCCCGCCGTGCCCGCCGTTTCCCCGGTCGGCCCCATGGCGACTCCTCTGTGAACGTTCACACGCGCCGCAGCGGGGGGATCGCGCCAGGGGCCGGGAGGACCAGGTGAATCCACAGCCACCGTTCACACCGCAGCCCCACCGTTCACACCGCAATGTCAACGCGTATTGAAGCGTGTTGACCTGATCGCGACAACACCCTGATGCTCCTCCACAGCGTCCGGACGCGCTCCTCCACCCCCCCACTCCCCACCTCGGGAGGAACGCGATGCGCAACCGAAACCGGCGGCTTTCCCTGGCCGCCTTCCTCACCGCCCTGCTCATGGCCCTGTCCACCGCCGGCACCGCCACCGCCGCCCCGGACACCGCCGACCCGGCCCTCGCCACCAAGCGCCTGAACATCACCATGCAGGCGCAGCAGAAGACCAACTGGTGCTGGGCCGCCGGCGGCAACACCATCGCCACCTGGTTCGGCCGGAACTACAGCCAGAACCAGTTCTGCAACGCCGCCTTCAACCGCCAGCAGGGCTACGACTGCCCCAACAACCAGGCCACCCTCGGCAACGTCCAGACCGGGCTGCGCTGGGCGGGCATCAACTCCGGCTCCTACGTGAACGGCTGGCTCCAGTACTCCACCGTCCAGACCGAGATCAACGCCGACCGTCCGGTCGAGACCCGGATCCAGTGGTCCAACGGTGGCGGCCACATGCACGTCATCTACGGCTACGACACCGCCAACAGCTGGGTCTACTGGGGCGACCCCTGGCCCTCCAGCGACCGCTACAACTGGGCCTCGCACGCCTGGTACGTGGACAACAGCACCTTCTCCTGGACCCACTCCCTCTACCGGATAGGGGCGTGACCGCCATGGCCCCGCGCGCCGCCGCCACCGCCGCTGCCGCGGTCCTCGCCGCCGCCGTCCTGCTCGGCCTGGCCCCGCAGGCCGCCGCCTCCCCAGCCCCCGTGCCGCAGCCCGAGGCCGCCACCGCCGAGGCCAGGGAGGCCGCCGCCGCGGCCGCCGCGGCCCCCGACACCCTCGCCACCCTCTCCCGCTTCTTCGCCCGGGAGGGCAAGGTCGGCCTGACCGCCGCGCAGCCCCGCATCGAGGGCGAGGCGGTCCCGGTGCACCACCTCTCCCCGGACTTCGTCGCGGGCAAGGAGGGGGCGTCCGTCGCCCGCCTGGAGTTCCTCGCCAGCAAGGCGGTCTCCTCCGACGGGCAGCAGGCCGCGCTGTGGACCGCACGGACCGGATCCGGCTGGCAGGTGGTGAACATCGCCACCGGCGACGACGAGTTCCGCTACGCACAGCTCGGCGCCGCGAAGCTGCCCGGTGGGACCGTGTTCCGGGAGCCCCAGACCGACGCCTGGTACGTGGCCGGGGGCAGCCAGGTGCTGCCGCTGGACGAGGACGCGGAGCGGGCCGTGGGCGCCGGGGGCACCACCCTCGACGCGTACCGGGCCCGCGTGACCAAGGCGTACGGGGACAAGCTCCCCGGCTCCGCGTATGCCCGGCGGGGCGTGGCGGGGGGCTTCGCGGAGCCGGTTCCCGTGCCGGTGGCCGGACCCGGTTCGCGGGGCTCCGGGGCTCCGGTGGGGCTGGTGGCCGGCTCGGCGGGGGCGCTCGCGCTGGGGGGTGCCGGGGTGCTGGTGCTGGTGCTGGTGCTGCGTCGGCGGTGCGCTGCCGGCTAGGCGTCCCGCCCGCCAGCCCGCAGGGCCCGCCTCCCCCCAGAGCCGGGCCCTGCGGCCCGCCGCCCCCCGCCCCGCCGCTGCCAGGGGCTCCGCCCCGGGACCCCCGCGCCTCGGTCGTCGGCGAGGCTCAAGATCGGGGCTCCGCCCCGGACCCCGCGCCTCAATCGCCGGCGGGGCTGGAAGGTGGCCGGCGGGGCTGGAGGATGGGCTCCGCCCCCACTCCCCGTGCCTCGATCGTCGGCGAGGCTCAAGATCGGGGCTCCGCCCCGGACCCCGCGCCTCAAACGCCGGCGGGGCTGGAAGGTTGCCGGCGGGGCTGGACGCTGCTCCTGCGGGAGCAACCGCGCGCGGCGCCCTTCCCTGCCCGGCGGGCCGGGTTGGACGCAGGGCGACTCCAGCCCCGCCGGCGTTTGAGGCGCGGGTCCGGGCGGAGCCCGGGGAACGGTGGAAGGGCGGGGGGTGGGGGACGGCCCCGCGCAGCGGATCACCGCAGCCACGGCGGCGGCGGCCCCGCGCAGCGGATCACCGCAGCTATGGCGGCGGCGGCCCCGCGCAGCGGATCACCGCAGCTATGGCGGCGGCAGCTCCGCGCGGCGGTTCAGCGGAGCCATGGCGGCGGCAGCCCGCGCAGCGGAACCGCAGGCGGTCACGGCGGCGGGGGCCGTGCCCCAGACAACCGCGGCCCCCGCGGGAGGCGACGGGTACGGCCCGTTGTCGGCGCGCGCAAGTAGGGTGGTTGGCATGGCCGACCCTTCCAGCTACCGCCCCAAGCCGGGACAGATCCCCGACTCACCGGGGGTCTACCGATTCCGCGACGAGCACCGCCGGGTGATCTATGTCGGGAAGGCCAAGAGCCTGCGCCAGCGCCTGGCCAGCTACTTCCAGGACGTCGCCGGACTGCACCCCCGTACCGCCACGATGGTGACCACGGCCGCTTCCGTCGAGTGGACCGTGGTGTCCACCGAGGTCGAGGCGCTCCAGCTGGAGTACTCCTGGATCAAGGAGTACGACCCCCGGTTCAACGTCAAGTACCGCGACGACAAGAGCTACCCCTCCCTCGCCGTCACCATGAACGAGGAGTACCCCCGCGTCCAGGTCATGCGCGGCCCGAAGAAGAAGGGCGTGCGCTACTTCGGTCCGTACGGGCACGCCTGGGCCATCCGCGAGACCGTCGACCTGATGCTCCGGGTGTTCCCGGTACGCACCTGCTCCGCCGGGGTGTTCAAGCGCTCCGCGCAGATCGGCCGCCCCTGCCTGCTCGGCTACATCGGCAAGTGCTCCGCGCCCTGCGTGGGCCGGGTCACCCCCGAGGAGCACCGCGAACTGGCCGAGGACTTCTGCGACTTCATGGCCGGCCGCACCGGCACCTACCTCTCCCGGCTGGAGAAGGAGATGCACGAGGCGGCCGAGGAGATGGAGTACGAGAAGGCCGCCCGGCTGCGCGACGACATAGGGGCGCTGCGCCGGGCCATGGAGAAGAACGCCGTCGTCCTCGGCGACGCCACCGACGCCGACCTGATCGCGGTCGCCGAGGACGAGCTGGAAGCCGCCGTGCAGATCTTCCACGTACGCGGCGGCCGGGTCCGCGGCCAGCGCGGCTGGGTCACCGACAAGGTCGAGGCCGTGGACACGGCCGGGCTCGTCGAGCACGCGCTCCAGCAGCTCTACGGGGAGGAGAAGGGCGAGGCCGTCCCCAAGGAGGTGCTGGTACCGGCGCTCCCGGAGGACACGCCCGCGCTGAACGAGTGGCTGGCCGAGCGGCGCGGGTCCCAGGTCAGCCTGCGCATCCCGCAGCGCGGCGACAAGAAGGCCCTCATGGAGACGGTCCACCGCAACGCGCAGCAGTCGCTCGCCCTGCACAAGACCAAGCGCGCCAGCGACCTGACCACCCGCTCCCGGGCCCTGGAGGAGATCGCCGAGGCCCTGGAGCTGGACGGCGCCCCGCTGCGCATCGAGTGCTTCGACATCTCCCACCTCCAGGGCGACGACGTGGTGGCCTCCATGGTCGTCTTCGAGGACGGTCTCGCCCGCAAGAGCGAGTACCGGCGCTTCCAGATCAAGGGCCGTGTCGGAGACACGCAGGTCTGGCACGGCGAGGGGCAGGACGACGTCCGCTCCATGCACGAGGTGGTCTCCCGGCGCTTCCGCCGCTACCTCCAGGAGAAGCTGAAGACGGGGGAGTGGTCGCCCGAAGACGGCGCTGACGGCGGGGACCCGCTCGCGGAGGACGACGGGCGGCCCCGGCGCTTCGCGTACCCGCCGCAGCTCGTCGTGGTCGACGGCGGGCAGCCGCAGGTCGCCGCCGCCAAGCGGGCCCTGGAGGAGCTCGGCATCGACGACGTCGCCGTGTGCGGCCTGGCCAAGCGGCTGGAGGAGGTCTGGCTGCCCGGCGAGGACGACCCGGTGGTGCTGCCCCGCACCAGCGAGGGCCTCTACCTGCTCCAGCGGGTGCGTGACGAAGCCCACCGCTTCGCCATCCAGTACCAGCGCAACAAGCGGGGCAAGCGCCTGAAGTCCGGCCCGCTGGACGAGGTGCCCGGCCTCGGGGAGAGCCGCAAGCTGGCCCTCGTGAAGCACTTCGGTTCGGTGAAGAAGCTGAGACAGGCGACAATCGACCAGATCTGCGAGGTCCCGGGGATAGGCCGCAAGACGGCCGAGACCGTGGCCGCGGCCCTCGCCCAGGCGGTTCCCGCCGGCCCTGCCGTCAACACGGCCACAGGAGAGATCATTGAGGATGAGACCCCCGCGCCAGCGGGAGCATCGTCCGAACGGGGGACCGAGCAATGACCGAGCACGAGTCCGATCGCAAGACCGCGCACGACCGAGACGGAGCACAGGTGAGTACGGGCACGACAGTGGAGCCCGGCGATACCGCCGAGGCGGCCATCCCCGAGCTGGTGATCATCTCCGGAATGTCCGGGGCCGGCCGCAGTACGGCGGCCAAGTGTCTGGAGGACCTCGGCTGGTTCGTCGTCGACAACCTCCCGCCGGCGCTGATTCCCACCATGGTGGAGCTCGGCGCCCGCTCCCAGGGCAACGTGGCGCGGATCGCCGTCGTCGTCGACGTCCGCGGCCGCCAGTTCTTCGACGCCCTGCGGGAGTCCCTCGCCGACCTCGACAGCAAGGGCGTCAACCGCCGCATCGTCTTCCTGGAGTCCTCCGACGACGCGCTCGTGCGCCGCTTCGAGTCGGTCCGCCGCCCGCACCCGCTCCAGGGCGACGGGCGCATCACCGACGGCATCGCCGCCGAGCGCGACCTGCTGCGCGAGCTGCGCGGCGACGCCGACCTGGTGATCGACACCTCCAGCCTGAACGTGCACGAGCTGCGCGCCAAGATGGACGCCCAGTTCGCCGGTGACGAGGAGCCCGAGCTGCGGGCCACCGTCATGTCCTTCGGCTACAAGTACGGCCTGCCCGTGGACGCCGACCTCGTCGTCGACTGCCGCTTCATCCCCAACCCGCACTGGGTCCCGGAACTGCGCCCCTTCACCGGGCTCAACGAGGAGGTGTCGGGGTACGTCTTCAGCCAGCCCGGCGCCAAGGAGTTCCTCGACCGCTACACCGAGCTGCTCCAGCTGATCGCCACCGGCTACCGCCGCGAGGGCAAGCGGTACGTGACCATCGCGGTCGGGTGCACGGGCGGCAAGCACCGCAGCGTGGCCATGTCCGAGAAGCTCGCCGCCCGCCTCGCCTCCGAGGGAGTCGAGACCGTCGTAGTCCACCGGGACATGGGGCGCGAGTGACCGCACGGACCCCGCGGCTGAGCCGTCTGCGCCGCCTCACCCCGGGACGGGGCGAGGCCGGCGCGGGCCGCCCCGGCCGCCGGCGCGGCGCCACGCCCAAGGTGGTCGCGCTCGGCGGCGGCCAGGGCCTGTCGGCCTCCCTCGCCGCCCTGCGCCGGATCACCGGTGACCTCACCGCCGTGGTCACCGTCGCCGACGACGGCGGCTCCAGCGGCCGGCTCCGGGAGGAGCTCGCCGTGCTGCCGCCCGGCGACCTGCGCAAGGCGCTGGCCGCGCTGTGCGGGGACGACGACTGGGGCCAGACCTGGGCCCGGGTCATCCAGCACCGCTTCCAGTCCCAGGGCGACCTGCACGGGCACGCCGTGGGCAACCTGCTGATCGTCGCCCTGTGGGAACAGCTCGGCGACCCCGTCCAGGCCCTGGACCTGGTCGGCAAGCTGCTCGGCGCGCAGGGCCGGGTGCTGCCGATGTCGGCGGTGCCGCTGGAGCTCCAGGCCCTGGTCAAGGGCCACGATCCGGCCCGCCCGCAGGACGTGGACACCGTCCGCGGGCAGGCCACGGTGGCCCTGACCCCGGGCGAGGTGCTCTCCGTACAGGTCGTGCCCAGCGACCCGCCGGCCGTGCCGGAGGCCGTCGCGGCGGTCCTGGACGCCGACTGGGTGGTGCTCGGACCGGGGTCCTGGTTCTCCTCCGTGATCCCGCACCTGCTGGTGCCGGAACTGCTCGACGCGCTGATCGAGACGAAGGCCCGCCGGGTCCTCTCGCTGAACCTCGCACCGCAGCCCGGGGAAACAGAGGGCTTCTCTCCGCAGCGTCATTTGGAGGTTTTGGCCCGACACGCCCCTAAACTCGCCCTGGACGTGGTGTTGGCCGACCAGGCCGCCGTGCCCGACCGCGAGTCCCTCGCCGATGCCGCACAACGGTTCGGTGCCGCGGTCGAGCTGGCGCCGGTGGCCAGGGAAGACGGCTCCCCGAAGCATGATCCGGAGCTGCTTGCAGCCGCGTACGACCGTATTTTTCGGATGCATGGAAGGATCGGCCCATGGCGATGACGCCCGCGGTGAAGGATGAGATCTCGCGCCTTCCCGTCACCCGGACCTGCTGCAGGAAGGCGGAGGTCTCGGCGATCCTTCGGTTCGCGGGCGGCCTCCACCTGGTGAGCGGCCGCATCGTCATCGAGGCGGAGCTGGACACCGGGATCGCCGCCCGGCGCCTGCGCAAGGACATCCTGGAGATCTTCGGCCACTCCTCTGACCTCGTGGTCATGGCGCCGGGCGGACTGCGCCGCGGCAGCCGCTACGTCGTACGGGTGGTGGCCGGCGGTGACCAGCTGGCCCGCCAGACGGGCCTCGTGGACGGCCGCGGCCGTCCCATCCGGGGTCTGCCCCCGCAGGTGGTCTCCGGGGCCACCTGCGACGCGGAGGCGGCCTGGCGCGGTGCCTTCCTGGCCCACGGCTCGCTCACCGAACCGGGCAGGTCCTCCTCCCTGGAGGTCACCTGCCCCGGCCCGGAGGCCGCCCTGGCCCTGGTCGGCGCCGCCCGCCGGCTCTCCATCGCCGCCAAGGCGCGCGAGGTGCGCGGGGTGGACCGGGTCGTGGTCCGCGACGGGGACGCCATCGGCGCCCTGCTGACCCGCCTCGGCGCCCACGAGTCGGTGCTGGCCTGGGAGGAGCGGCGGATGCGGCGCGAGGTCCGCGCCACCGCCAACCGCCTCGCCAACTTCGACGACGCCAACCTGCGCCGCTCGGCGCGGGCCGCGGTGGCCGCGGGTGCCCGCGTACAGCGCGCGCTGGAGATCCTCGGCGAGGAGGTCCCCGAGCACCTCGCCGCGGCCGGCCGGCTGCGCATGGAGCACAAGCAGGCCTCCCTGGAGGAGCTGGGCGCGCTCGCCGACCCGCCGCTGACCAAGGACGCGGTCGCGGGCCGGATCCGCCGCCTGCTGGCGATGGCGGACAAGCGGGCCCAGGACCTCGGCATCCCGGGCACCGAGTCGAACCTCGACCTCAGCGAGGAGATGGCCGACAACATGGCCGGCTGACCGGTTCCCCCGTACGGCGAAAAAGAGGCCCGCGCGCTCACCCGCACGGGCCTCTTTCCGGCTGTATCACCCGGAGGGCCCATTGACATGAGCATGGGCTGGTCGTGAGCCTGGCGTCCGAACGCTTTCGTGGCAGACGACGCCCAGGGGGGCACATGAGGCACCGCGCGAGATCGATCCTCGCCGCAAGCGCACTCGTCTTCGGAACCACACTCGCCGCGCTACCCGCCGCGGCACAGTCCCAGCCCGCCTCCGCGGGCGCCACCGGAGCGGCGGGCGCCGACGAGGTCCGGGTCTACGACGCCGACATCACCAAGGAGCAGGTCCCGCTCGTCCTGGCCGCCGGGCAGGACGCCCACGAGCTCTCCGAGCGCGCCCCGGAGACCGGGACCGCCCGCGTCGAGCTCTTCCTCACCGGGGGCCAGGCCGGGGATCTCGCGGCCCAGGGCGTCAGGCTCGCCGAACGCAAGGTCCCGGCCAATGCGGCGGCCCGCTCCCAGGCCGCCGGCGACGGGGTCTTCCGCCCGTACAGCGGCAAGGGCGGCCTCCAGGAGGAGATCCTGAGCACGGCCCGGTCCCACCAGGCGCTCACCAAGGTCGTCTCCATCGGCAAGACCGTCCAGGGCAAGGACATCCTCGCCCTCAAGGTCACCAAGAACGCCAAGAAGACCGAGGACGGTGACAAGCCGTCCGTGCTGTACATGTCCAACCAGCACGCCCGCGAGTGGATCACCCCGGAGATGACCCGGCGGCTGATGCACCACACGCTCGACAACTACGGCAAGGACCCGCGGATCACCAAGCTCGTGGACTCCACCGAGCTGTGGTTCCTGCTCTCCGCCAACCCCGACGGGTACGACTACACGCACGCCCCCGACGGCCGGCGGCTGTGGCGCAAGAACCTGCGCGACAACGACGGAGACGGCAGGACCACCGCCGCCGACGGGGTCGACCTCAACCGGAACTTCGCCTACAAGTGGGGTTACGACAACGAGGGTTCCTCCCCCAGCCCCGCCAGCGAGACCTTCCGCGGCCCCAAGGCCCAGTCGGAGCCGGAGACCCTCGCCCTCGACCGGTTCCAGAAGCGCATCGGCTTCGAGTACGCCGTCAACTACCACTCCGCCGCGGAGCTGATCCTCTACGGCGTGGGCTGGCAGGTGGCCACCCCGACCCCCGACGACGTCGCCTACAAGGCGCTCGCAGGCACCCCGGAGAACCCGGCGGTCCCGGGCTACTACCCGCAGGTGTCCTCCGAGCTCTACACCACCAACGGCGAGGCCGACGGGCACGCCTCCAACGTCAACGGCATCATGATGTTCACGCCGGAGATGACCACCTGCCAGACGGCCTCGCAGATCGACCCGGACGACCGGTGGAAGCCCGAGGACTGCGCCTCCGGCTTCAACTTCCCGGACGACGAGAAGCTGATCCAGGCGGAGTTCGCCAAGAACGTCTCCTTCGCGCTGTCCGTCGGCGAGAGCGCCGCCCGCCCGGACCAGCCGGCCTCCGCCGTCGGCCTGAGCGCCGCGGACTTCACCCCGGACACCTTCACCACCTCCTACGCCGCCCGCGGCGAGGACCAGGAGGTCTCCGTCACGGCCCGCAAGGCGCTGCGGGACAAGGAGCTCAACTTCCGTATCAACGGCGGTCGTACGCACGACGAGGAGCTCAAGGCCTGGAAGGGCGGTGACGTCTACGGCGGCGAGGACAACAACTGGTTCGACGAGTACCGCGCCGAGGTCGACGGCACGAAGCCCGGCGACAAGGTCGAGGTCTGGTTCACCGGCCGCGACCGCTCCGGCAAGCAGGTCTCCAGCGAGCACTTCACGTACACGGTCGCCGAGCGGCCGCGCGCCGACGTCCTGGTGATCGCGGAGGAGGGCGCTCCGGCCCAGCACGCCCGGACGTACGTGGACGCCCTGCGCGCCAACGGGAAGTCCGCGGCGGTCTGGGACGTCGCCACCCAGGGGACCCCGCACCACCTCGGGGTGCTCTCCCACTTCCGCACCGCCGTCCACTACACGGGGGCCAAGACCCCCGGCGGCGACACCCAGCTCGCGGTGCGCGACTTCCTGAACGAGGGCGGCAAGCTGATCGAGGCCGGTGAACTGGCGGGCGGCAACGCCCAGGTCGGCCGCGCCGTGACCAACGACTTCAGCCAGTACTGGCTCGGCGCCTTCGGCCGTACGAGTGGCAGCGGCGCGACCGGCTTCACCGGCGCGGGAACCCTCGCCGGAGCCCAGGGCGGCCTCGGGGACGCCGCGGGCAACCCGCTGAACGCCCCCGGCTCCTACACCGTGACCTCCGAGACCCTGGCCCCCGCTCAGTTCCCGCAGTTCAAGAGCGCGCAGGCGGGCCTGTACGCGGGGGTCGTGAACCCCTACGCCCCCTACGCCGGGGCCGGGATGGCCTCGGCCCTCCACCAGGACGACGACTGGAAGCGGCTCGTCCGCACGATCGACCTCACCGGAGTCGGCGCCGCCGACAAGCCGCAGCTCAAGATGGCCCTGAACTGGAACACCGAGGAGGGCTACGACCACGCCCTGCTGGAGGCCCGTACGGCCGGCGGGGACGACTGGACCACGCTGCCCGACGCGGGCGGCCTGAGCGCCACGACGGTTCCCGAGGAGTGCGCGGCCGGGTTCTTCATCAACGGCCACCCCTTCCTGGGCCGCTACCTCACCCTGGACGGCGCCGGCTGCACCCCGCGGGGCACCAGCGGTGCCTGGAACAGCTTCACCGGCTCCTCCGGCGGCTGGAAGCAGGTCTCCTTCGACCTGAGCGCCTACGCCGGCAAGAGCGTCGAGGTCTCGCTCGCCTACGTCACCGACCCGGGCTCGGGCGGCCGCGGGGTCTTCGCGGACGAGGCGCGCCTGAACGTGGGCGGGGCAGACCAGGCGGTGGAGGGCTTCGAGACCGGCCTCGGTTCCTGGGCGGCCCAGGGCGCACCTGCCGGGAGTCCCGAAGTCACGGGCGACTGGTCCCGGTCCGGGGAGCTCTTCAAGTCCTACGCGTCGGTCACTACGCGTGACACCGTCCTGCTGGGCTTCGGCCTGGAACACCTGCCGGCCGCCGGAGACCGAGCCCTACTCGTCGGTAAGGCGCTCAAGTCACTGAACCGCTGATCAGCGGCCCTCCCGTCACTCACCCTGAGTGACGGGGCGCAGGCCCCCGAGGCTGGTCCCCCCGCGAAGCGGAGGGAGTGTCAGGCCCCGACCGATGTCACTCCGAAGCTCACGGAGAGGTAGGGTCGTAAGCGGTCGGGGACATCCCATTTCAACTCGCCGGCGCTCTTACCGGCGCACCAACGAGGAGATCGGTTCGTGACGATCCGCGTAGGCATCAACGGTTTTGGCCGAATTGGCCGCAACTACTTCCGGGCGCTCCTTGAGCAGGGAGCGGACATCGAGATCGTCGGTGTCAACGACCTGACTGACAACGCCACCCTGGTGCACCTGCTCAAGTACGACACCATCCTGGGCCGCCTCAAGGCAGAGGTCTCCCACACCGACGACACCATCACCGTCGGCGGCAACACCTTCAAGACCTTCGCCGAGCGCGACCCCGCGAACCTCCCCTGGGGCGAGCTGGGCGCCGACATCGTCATCGAGTCGACCGGCATCTTCACCAAGAAGGCCGACGCCGCCAAGCACATCGCCGCGGGCGCGAAGAAGGTCCTCATCTCGGCTCCGGCCAAGGACGAGGACATCACCATCGTGATGGGCGTCAACCAGGACAAGTACGACGCGGCCAGCCACCACGTCATCTCCAACGCCTCCTGCACCACCAACTGCGTGGCGCCGATGGCCAAGGTCCTCCTGGAGAACTTCGGCATCGTCAAGGGCATGATGACCACGGTCCACGCCTACACGAACGACCAGCGGATCCTGGACTTCCCGCACTCGGACCTGCGCCGCGCCCGCGCCGCCGCCGAGAACATCATCCCGACGACCACCGGTGCCGCCAAGGCCACCGCGCTGGTCATCCCGGAGCTGGCGGGCAAGCTCGACGGCATCGCGATGCGCGTCCCGGTCCCGACCGGCTCCGTGACCGACCTGGTCATCGAGCTGGAGCGCGAGGTCACCAAGGACGAGGTCAACGCCGCGTTCCAGAAGGCCTCCGAGGGTCAGCTCAAGGGCATCCTGGACTACACCGAGGACGCGATCGTCTCCTCCGACATCGTGAACTGGCCGTACTCCTGCACCTTCGACTCCACCCTGACCATGGTCCAGGGCAAGCAGGTCAAGGTCATCGGCTGGTACGACAACGAGTGGGGCTACTCCAACCGCCTCGTCGACCTCACGGTCTTCGTCGGTGGCCAGCTCTAAGGTCGCCAGGCTCCACAAAGTACGAGGTCTAAGGCAAGGCACCACGATGTGAGCACAGGGTCCGGGCAGCGCGACGAAGCGCCGCACGGGCCCTGTTGCTTGTCTCGTTCTCCCTTCCTCGCCCTTAGGGTGAAGGGCTGACAAGGAGTAGAAACACATGAAGACGATCGACGAACTGCTCGCCGAGGGCGTCAAGGGCAAGCGGGTCTTCGTCCGCGCGGACCTCAACGTCCCCTTCGAAAAGGGCACCACCACCATCACCGACGACGGCCGCATCCGCGCCGTCGAGCCGACCGTCGCGAAGCTCGCCGAAGCCGGCGCCCGCGTGGTCGTCGCCTCGCACCTGGGCCGTCCCAAGGGCACGGGCGTGGAGCCGGAGTTCTCCCTCGCCCCGGCCGCGGCGCGGCTCGGCGAGCTGCTCGGTGCGGAGGTGGCCTTCGCCACCGACACCGTCGGCGCCTCCGCCAAGGAGACCGTGGCCGCCCTCACCGACGGCCAGGTCGCCGTCATCGAGAACCTGCGCTTCAACGCGGGCGAGACCTCGAAGGACGACGCCGAGCGCGGCGCCTTCGCCGACCAGCTCGCCGAGCTGGCCGACGTCTACGTCGGCGACGGCTTCGGCGCGGTCCACCGCAAGCACGCGTCGGTCTTCGACCTGCCCGCGCGCCTCCCGCACGCGGCCGGCTACCTCATCGCCACCGAGGTCGGCGTCCTGAAGAAGCTGACCGACGAGGTCGAGCGCCCGTACGTGGTGGTCCTGGGCGGCGCCAAGGTCTCCGACAAGCTCGCCGTGATCGACCAGCTCCTCGGCAAGGCCGACCGCATCCTCATCGGCGGCGGCATGGCGTACACCTTCCTCTACGCCAAGGGCTACGAGGTCGGCATCTCCCTGCTCCAGAAGGACCAGGTGGACGTCGTCAAGGAGTACATGAAGCGTGCCGAGGAGACCGGCGTGGAGCTGGTCCTCCCGGTCGACGTCCTGGTCTCCGCGGACTTCCCGGACCTGAAGACCAAGGCCCCGGCGGACTTCGATACCGTCGCGGCGAACGCGATCCCGGAGACCAAGGAGGGTCTGGACATCGGCCCGAAGACGCGCGCGCTCTACGCGTCGAAGATCGCCGATGCCAAGACCGTCTTCTGGAACGGCCCCGTCGGTGTCTTCGAGCACCCCGACTACGCGGGCGGTACCACCGCCATCGCGAAGGCCCTCGTCGACAGCAGTGCCTTCACCGTCGTCGGCGGTGGCGACAGCGCTGCCGCGGTCCGCATCCTGGGCTTCGACGAGAACGCATTCGGCCACATTTCCACCGGTGGCGGCGCCTCCCTCGAATACCTCGAGGGCAAGACGCTCCCCGGTCTCGCCGCCCTGGAGGGCTGACACTTCATGACCACGCGCACCCCGCTCATGGCGGGCAACTGGAAGATGAACCTCAACCACCTGGAGGCCATCGCCCACGTCCAGAAGCTCGCCTTCGCACTCACCGACAAGGACTACGACGCCGTCGAGGTCGCCGTCCTGCCGCCCTTCATCGACCTGCGCTCGGTGCAGACCCTGGTCGACGGCGACAAGCTGAAGATCAAGTACGGCGCCCAGGACCTGTCGGCGCACGACTCCGGTGCCTACACCGGCGAGATCTCCGGCTCGATGCTGGCGAAGCTGAAGTGCACGTTTGTGGCCGTCGGCCACAGCGAGCGCCGCCAGTACCACGGCGAGGACGACGAGATCTGCAACGCCAAGGTCAAGGCCGCGTACCGGCACGGGATCACCCCGATCCTGTGCGTCGGCGAGGGCCTGGACGTCCGCAAGGCCGGCGAGCAGGTCGCGTACACGCTGGCCCAGCTCGACGGCGGCCTCAAGGACGTCCCGGCCGAGCAGGTCGAGTCCATCGTGATCGCGTACGAGCCCGTCTGGGCGATCGGGACCGGCGAGGTCGCCACCCCCGAGGACGCCCAGGAGGTCTGCGGGGCGATCCGCGGCCGCCTCGCGGAGCTGTACTCGCAGGAGCTGGCCGACAAGGTCCGCATCCAGTACGGCGGCTCGGTCAAGTCCGGGAACATCGCGGCGATCATGGCCCAGCCCGACGTCGACGGCGCCCTGATCGGCGGCGCCGCGCTGGACGTGGACGAGTTCGTCAAGATCGTCCGCTTCCGCGACCAGTGAGAGCTGTTGTGAGTATGCGGTAGGACGGATCCGTCGTACCCTTGCGGGGGCCAGGAGGCTGAACCACCAGCCACTGGCCCCCGCGCACTTCCCAGCAATGCCGGAAAGCCAGAAAAGCCAGAAAGTAGGAATCAGCCGTGATTATGGGGTTCTCGATCGCCCTGATCGTCTTCAGCGCCCTGCTGATGCTGCTCGTGCTGATGCACAAGGGCAAGGGCGGCGGCCTTTCCGACATGTTCGGCGGCGGCATGCAGTCCTCGGTCGGCGGTTCCTCCGTCGCGGAGCGCAACCTGGACCGGATCACCGTGGTCGTCGGTCTGCTGTGGTTCGCGTGCATCGTCGCGCTCGGCCTGCTGATGAAGACGAGCAGCTGACCGTTCTGGCCATTCCGGCGGACCGGTCGGCTCCGCCCGGCCTATCATGAGGGTCGGCACCCGGTCGCGGAACAAGTAACTCCGGTCCCCGCCCCAGCGGGGTCGGTCCCTCCTTTCGCTGCAAGCGAGTTGGGCCGTACGTAGACCCGGGCGCCCGCAGCGGACATTCCACTCACGCTTTGCGGCACCATCACGCAGGGAGTTACGACCGTGGCAAGTGGCAACGCGATCCGTGGTAGCCGGGTCGGAGCGGGGCCGATGGGCGAGGCCGAGCGCGGCGAGTCCGCGCCCCGCCTGCGCATCTCCTTCTGGTGCTCGAACGGGCACGAGACGCAGCCGAGCTTCGCCAGCGACGCACAGGTGCCGGACAACTGGGACTGCCCGCGCTGCGGGTTCCCGGCCGGCCAGGACCGGGACAACCCGCCGGCACCGCCCCGCACCGAGCCGTACAAGACCCACTTGGCGTACGTACGGGAGCGGCGCACGGACGCCGACGGCGAGGCCATCCTCGCGGAAGCGCTCGCCAAACTCCGCGGCGAGATCTGAATCCACGCGGCGAGCAAGTGACTTGGGGCCCGGTCCCGCAGGAATCACCTTCCTGCGGGACCGGGCCCTTTTCGTAGGTGACCTAGCCGAATGCGCCGCTACGGCACAGCCGCTTCCGATCCCTTAAGTTGGAGCCCGGCGGGGCACGACAGGACGGAAGAAGTGGGTTTATGTCGGAGATGAACGCAGAGGGACGTACGAAGCTCAACCGGACGCCGCAGTGGCAGGCACTGGGCAAGCACCGGGAGGAGTTCGGGCAGACGCATCTGCGGGAGCTGTTCGAGGCCCATCCGGGCCGCGGCACCGGTTACACCCTGCGGGTCGGGGACCTGCACATCGACTACTCGAAGCACCTCGTCACCGACGAGACCCTCGACCTGCTGCGCGAGCTGGCGGCGGCCACGGGCGTGGCGGAGCTGCGCGAGGCGATGTTCCGCGGCGACAAGATCAACACGACGGAGGACCGGGCGGTCCTGCACACCGCCCTGCGCGCGCCCGTGGACACGGTCGTCGAGGTGGACGGCGAGAACGTCGTCCCCGGCGTGCACGCCGTCCTCGACAAGATGGCCGCCTTCGCCGACCGCGTCAGGTCGGGGGAGTGGACCGGCTTCACCGGCGAGCGCATCACGAACGTCGTCAACATCGGCATCGGCGGCTCCGACCTGGGCCCGGCGATGGCGTACGAGGCGCTGCGCGCCTTCACCGACCGCGGGCTGACCCTGCGCTTCGTCTCGAACGTGGACGGCGCGGACCTGCACGAGGCGCTTCGGGACCTGGACCCGGCACGGACCCTGTTCGTCATCGCCTCCAAGACCTTCACCACGATCGAGACCATCACCAACGCCGAATCGGCGCGCGCATGGCTGCTCGCCGGTCTCGGCGGTGACATGCAGGCGGTGGCACGGCACTTCGTGGCGCTGTCGACCAACGTCGAGAAGGTCACCGGCTTCGGCATCGATCCGGCCAACATGTTCGAGTTCTGGGACTGGGTCGGCGGACGCTACTCCTTCGACTCGGCCATCGGGCTCTCCCTGATGATCGCGATCGGGCCGGACGCCTTCCGGGAGCTGCTGGGCGGCTTCCACGCCATGGACCGGCACTTCCGCACGGCGCCGGCGGAGGAGAACGCCCCGCTCCTGCTGGGCCTGTTGGGGATCTGGTACAGCGCCTTCTTCGACGCGCAGTCGCACGCGGTTCTCCCGTACAGCCACTACCTGTCGCGCTTCACGGCCTACTTGCAGCAGCTGGACATGGAGTCCAACGGCAAGTCCGTAGACCGCGACGGCAATCCGGTGGAGTGGCAGACCGGCCCGGTGGTGTGGGGCACGCCCGGCACCAACGGGCAGCACGCCTACTACCAGTTGATCCACCAGGGGACCCGGATGATCCCCGCGGACTTCATCGGCTTCGCCCGGCCGGTGGCCGAGCTGTCGCCGCAGCTGGCGGCCCAGCACGACCTGCTGATGGCGAACTTCTTCGCCCAGACGCAGGCGCTGGCCTTCGGCAAGACGGCGGACGAGGTGCGGGCGGAGGGCGCCCCGGAGCCGCTGGTCCCGCACAAGACCTTCCAGGGCAACCACCCGACGACCACGATCCTGGCCGGCGAGCTCACCCCGGCGGTGCTGGGCCAGCTGATCGCGCTGTACGAGCACAAGGTGTTCGTCCAGGGCGCGGTCTGGAACATCGACTCCTTCGACCAGTGGGGCGTCGAGCTCGGCAAGGTGCTCGCCAAGCGGGTCGAGCCCGCCCTGACGGAGGGCGCGGACGTACCGGGCCTGGACGCCTCGACGAAGGCCCTGGTGGCCACCTACCGCGAGCTGCGCGGCCGTGGCTGAGGCCGTGGACCGGCAGGTATGACGAAGCGCCCCGCACCTTCCGGTGCGGGGCGCTTCGCCTTGCGTCAGGAGGCCGGCGGGTACATGTCCGACGGGAGCCGGGCCGCCGCGGCCCGGTCCAGGAGCCACAGGGTGCGGGCACGGCCGTAGGCGGCCGCGGCCGGGGCCTGGACCTCGCCCGCGCCGCCGAGCGCGATGGCCACCGCGCCGGCCTTGTCCTCGCCCGCCGCCAGCAGCCATACCTCGCGCGCCGCCCGGATGGCCGGGAGGGTCAGCGAGATCCGGGTGGGCGGGGGCTTCGGGGCGCCGTGGACGCCGACCACCGTGCGCTCGCTCTCGCGGGCCGCCGGGTGCTCGGGGAAGAGGGACGCCACGTGGGTGTCCGGGCCGACGCCCAGCATGAGCACGTCGAAACGGGGGACCGGACCGTGGTCCTCCGGGTTGGCCGCCTTCAGCAGGTCCGCCGCGTACGCCGCGGCCGCCGCATCCACGTCGGCGCCGTACGGGCCATCCGAGGCGGGCATGGCGTGCACGCGCGCGGGGTCCACCGGGACGGAGTCCAGGAGGGCCGCACGGGCCTGCACGTGATTGCGCTCGGGGTCGTCCGCGGGGACGTACCGCTCGTCGCCCCACCACAGGTCCAGCCGGGACCAGTCGACCGCGTCACGGGCCGGGGCGGCGGCGAGCGCCGCGAGGAGCCCGTTGCCGTTGCGGCCGCCGGTGAGGACCACGGAGGCGGTGCCGCGGGCGGCCTGCGCGTCGACGATCTTCGTGATGAGCCGGGCCGCCGCGGCCTGGGCCATCAGCTCCTTGTCCCGGTGGACGACGACCTGGGGAGTCGTCATACCCATTGGCTGCCGCCTTCTCGGTAGTGCGGGTGGTTCCGGTGCGGGTGGTGCGGGGTGCGGGGTGCCGCTGCGCGGGGCTCTCCCCCCACCCCGCCCTTTCGCCGTTTCCTGGGGCTCCGCCCCAGACCCCGTGCCTCAAACGCCGGCGGGGCTGTCCTTTCGGGAAGGGGCGGGGTGGGGGAAAGCCCCGCAGGGCCCCGTTACTTGGCCGTGGGCTTCTTCGCCGGCTTCGGCGAAGCGGGCTTCGCGGCCGGGGCTTCGGCAGGGGCCTCGGCCTCGGCCTTCGGCTTCGCCTTCGCGGGAGCCTCCGCGGCCTCGGGGGCCTGTGCCGCCAGCTTCGCGACGCCGAACCTCAGCGCGGACTCGTACGTGTTGTCCGGGTCCAGCCGGCGCAGTTCCTCCGCCAGGAGCTCGGCCGTTTCGCGGCGCTTGAGCGCCACCGCACGGTCGGGCTGCCCCGGCATGCACAGCGTGGCCAGCGCCCCGTCCGCGCGGTCCAGAACGATCTCGCCCTCCTTGGTCTCCAGCCGTACGGCCGTGAGGCCCGGGCCGGAGGACAGGGTGCGCTTGACGGGGACCTGGAGCCGGTCCGCCAGCCACATGGCCAGCAGCTCGCAGCTCGGGTTCTCGTCCTCGCCCTCGACGATCGCGGAGCGGACGGAGACGGTCTGCTGGTCCAGCGCCGCCGCCAGCATGGAGCGCCACGGGGTGATCCGGGTCCAGGACAGGTCCGTGTCCCCGGGGGCGTACGCCGTGGCCCGCTTGCCGAGGGCCCCGACCGGTTCCTCGCAGGAGTACGTGTCCGTGATCCGGCGCTGGCCCAGCGCCCCCAGGGGGTCGCCCGCCAGGTCCGAAGGAGCACCGTCCGGCCACCAGACGACCACGGGGGCGTCCGGCAGGAGCAGCGGGAGCACCACCGACTGGGCGTGGTCGACCAGTTCGCCGTGCAGGCGGAGCACCACCGTCTCACCGCTGCCGGAGTCCGCCCCGATGCGGATCTCCGCATCGAGACGGGCGTCGCGGCGGCTGCGCGGCGAGCGGCTGGCCCGCCTGATGACGACGATGATCCGCGAGGGGTGCTCGTGGGACGCGTCGTTCGCCGACTTGAGCGCGTCGTACGCGTTCTCCTCGTCGGTCACGATCACCAGCGTGAGCACCATGCCGATGGCCGGCGTGCCGATGTCCCGGCGTCCCTGCACCATCGCCGCGTTGATCTTGCTGGAGTTGGTCTCCGTGAGGTCGATCTTCATGGCCGGCGCCAGCTCCGTCCGTCTCGTGCGAGCATCTCGTCCGCCTCGACCGGTCCCCAGGTGCCCGCCGGGTACTGCGCGGGCTTGCCGTGCTTGTCCCAGTACTCCTCGATCGGGTCGAGGATGTTCCAGGACAGCTCCACTTCCTGGTGGCGCGGGAAGAGGTTCGCGTCGCCGAGGAGCACATCGAGGATGAGCCGCTCGTACGCCTCGGGACTCGACTCCGTGAAGGACTCGCCGTAGGCGAAGTCCATCGTGACGTCCCGCACCTCCATGGAGGTGCCCGGAACCTTGGAACCGAAGCGGACGGTCACGCCCTCGTCCGGCTGGACCCGGATGACCAGGGCGTTCTGCCCGAGCTCCTCGGTCGCGCCCGACTCGAACGGCAGGTACGGGGCCCGCTTGAAGACCACCGCGATCTCGGTCACCCGGCGGCCCAGGCGCTTGCCCGTCCGCAGGTAGAACGGGACGCCCGCCCAGCGGCGGTTGTTGATCTCCAGGCGGATGGCCGCGTAGGTGTCGGTCTTCGACTTGGGGTCGATACCGTCCTCTTCGAGGTACCCGACGACCTTCTCGCCGCCCTGCCAGGCCGCCGAGTACTGGCCGCGCACGGTGTGCTTGCCCAGGTCCTCGGGCAGCTCCACGGCGGTCAGCACCTTGAGCTTCTCGGCCACCAGCGCCTTCGGGTGGAAGGAGCCGGGCTCCTCCATCGCGGTGAGCGCGAGCAGCTGGAGCAGGTGGTTCTGGATGACGTCACGGGCCGCGCCGATGCCGTCGTAGTAGCCCGCCCGGCCGCCGATGCCGATGTCCTCGGCCATGGTGATCTGCACGTGGTCCACGTACGACCGGTTCCAGATCGGCTCGAACATGGTGTTGGCGAAGCGGAGCGCCAGGATGTTCTGGACGGTCTCCTTGCCGAGGTAGTGGTCGATCCGGAAGACCTCGTCACGGGGGAAGACCTCGTGAACGACCTTGTTGAGCTCCTCGGCGCTCTTCAGGTCGTGGCCGAAGGGCTTCTCGATGACGGCGCGCCGCCAGGAGCCTTCCTTCTGCGCCAGACCGTGGTCCTTGAGCTGCTGGACCACCTTGGGGAAGAACTTCGGCGGGACCGACAGGTAGAAGGCGAAGTTGCCGCCCGTGCCCTGCGCCTTGTCGAGCTCGTCGATCGTCGCCTTCAGGGTCTCGAAGGCCGCGTCGTCGTCGAAGTCGCCCTGCACGAACCGGCAGCCCTGCACCAGCTGCTGCCAGACCTCCTCCCGGAACGGCGTGCGCGAGTGCTCCTTGACGGCCTCGTACACCTCCTGGGCGAAGTCCTCGTGCTCCCACTCCCGGCGGGCGAACCCGATGAGCGAGAAGCCCGGCGGGAGCAGACCGCGGTTGGCCAGGTCGTAGACGGCAGGCATCAGCTTCTTGCGCGACAGGTCACCCGTAACGCCGAAAATGACCAGGCCGGACGGCCCCGCGATACGCGGGAGCCGCCGGTCCTGTGCGTCACGAAGCGGGTTCGCTCCGTTAACAGACAAAGTGTTCAGGCCTCCGTGGGGGCAAGGCGCTCAAGCTCCGCCTCGGTCGACTTCAGCAGGTCGTTCCAGGACACCGCGAACTTCTCGACGCCCTCGTCTTCCAGCAGCTGCACCACATCGTCGTACGAGACGCCCAGCTTCGCGACCGCATCGAGCTCGGCGCGGGCCTGGTCGTAGGTGCCGCGCACGGTGTCACCCGTGATCTGCCCGTGGTCGGCCGAGGCCTCCAGGGTGGCCTCCGGCATGGTGTTCACCGTGTTCGGGGCGACCAGGTCGTCCACGTACAGGGTGTCCTTGTACGCCGGGTCCTTGACGCCGGTCGAGGCCCACAGCGGACGCTGCTTGTTGGCGCCGACCCGTTCCAGGGCGGCCCAGCGGTCCGAGGAGAAGACCTCCTCGTACGCCTCGTAGGCCAGACGGGCGTTGGCGAGCGCCGCCTTGCCCTTGAGGGCCTTGGCCTCGTCGGTGCCGACGGCGTCCAGGCGCTTGTCGATCTCGCTGTCCACGCGGGACACGAAGAAGGAGGCGACCGAGTGGATCAGCGAGAGGTCCAGGCCCGCGGCCTTGGCCTTCTCCAGACCCGCCAGGTACGCGTCCATGACCTCGCGGTAGCGCTCCAGCGAGAAGATCAGCGTGACGTTGACGCTGATGCCCTTGCCGATGACCTCGGTGATCGCCGGCAGGCCGGCCTTGGTCGCCGGGATCTTGATGAGCGTGTTCGGGCGGTCCACCAGCCAGGCGAGCTGCTTGGCCTCGGCGATGGTCGCCGGGGTGTTGTGCGCCAGGCGCGGGTCGACCTCGATCGACACGCGGCCGTCCTGGCCGTCGGTGCGGTCGTAGACCGGGCGCAGGATGTCGGCGGCGTCGCGGACGTCCGCCGTCGTGATCATGCGCAGGGCCTCTTCCACGGTCACCTTGCGGGTCGCGAGGTCGGTGAGCTGCTGCTCGTACCCCTCGCCGCCGCTGATGGCCTTCTGGAAGATCGCCGGGTTGGTGGTGACACCGACCACGTGCGACTGGTCGATGAGCTCCGCCAGGTTGCCGGACGTGATGCGCTTGCGGGACAGGTCGTCCAGCCAGATCGCCACGCCTTCGTCGGAGAGGCGCTTGAGTGCGTCTGTCATGGGAATTGCATCTCCTACTGGTGTAGTACCGGCGTCAGCGCGCGGCGGCGGCGAGGGACTCGTGGGCGGCGGCCGTCACGCGCTCGGGGGTGAAGCCGAACTCGCGGAACAGCACCTTCGCGTCGGCCGAGGCACCGAAGTGCTCCAGCGACACGATGCGGCCGGCGTCGCCGACGTAGCGGTGCCAGGTCAGGCCGATGCCCGCCTCGACCGCGACACGCGCCTTGACGGCGGGCGGCAGCACGCTGTCCTTGTACGCCTGGTCCTGCTCCTCGAACCACTCGACGGACGGCATCGAGACCACGCGGGTCGGGATGCCCTCGGCCTGCAGCTGCTCGCGGGCCTCGACGGCGAGGTGGACCTCGGAGCCGGTGCCGATGAGGACGACCTGGGCGTTGCCGCCCTCGGCCTCGAAGAGCACGTAACCGCCCTTGGCGGCGTCCTCGTTGCGCTCGTAGGTCGGCACGCCCTGGCGGGTGAGGGCCAGGCCGTGCGGGGCGCCCTTGCCGAACACCTTGGTGTGGCGCTTGAGGATCTCGCGCCAGGCGACGGCGGTCTCGTTCGCGTCGGCCGGGCGGACGATGTTCAGGCCCGGGATGGCGCGGAGCGAGGCGAGGTGCTCGACCGGCTGGTGGGTGGGACCGTCCTCGCCGAGGCCGACGGAGTCGTGGGTCCACACGTAGGTGACCGGCACGTGCATCAGCGCGGACAGGCGGACGGCGTTGCGCATGTAGTCGGAGAACACCAGGAAGGTGCCGCCGTAGATGCGGGTGTGGCCGTGCAGGGCGATGCCGTTCATGGCCGCGGCCATGGCGTGCTCGCGGATGCCGAAGTGGATGGTGCGGCCGTACGGGTCGGCCTCCGGCAGCGGGTTGCCCACCGGAAGGAACGAGGATTCCTTGTCGATGGTGGTGTTGTTGGAGCCGGCCAGGTCGGCCGAGCCGCCCCACAGCTCCGGGATGACCGCGCCGAGCGCCTGGAGCACCTTGCCGGACGCGGCGCGGGTGGCGAGGCCCTTGCCGGCCTCGAAGGCGGGGAGCTTGTCCTCCCAGCCCGCGGGCAGCTCGTTGGCGTTGATGCGGTCGAACTCGGCGGAGCGCTCCGGGTTGGCGGTGCGCCAGGCGGAGAAGTCCTTCTCCCACGCGGCCTTGGCCTCGCGGCCGCGGTCGCCGAGAGCACGGGTGTGCGCGATGACCTCGTCGGCGACCTCGAAGGTCTGCTCCGGGTCGAAGCCCAGGACGCGCTTGGTGGCCGCGACCTCGTCGTCGCCGAGCGCCGAGCCGTGCGCGGCCTCGGTGTTCTGGGCGTGCGGGGCGGGCCAGGCGATGATCGAGCGGGCCGCGATGAACGACGGCTTGCCGGCCTCGGCCTTGGCGGCCTGGAGGGCCGCGAACAGCGCCTTCGGGTCGAGGTCGCCGTTCTCCTGCTGCTCGACGCGCTGGACGTGCCAGCCGTACGCCTCGTAGCGCTTGAGGGTGTCCTCGGAGACGGCCGTCTCCGTGTCGCCCTCGATGGAGATGTGGTTGTCGTCCCACAGCAGCACCAGGTTGCCGAGCTTCTGGTGGCCGGCCAGGGCGGACGCTTCGTGGGAGATGCCCTCCTGGAGGCAGCCGTCGCCCGCGATCGCGTAGATCATGTGGTCGAACGGGGAGGTGCCCTGCGTGGCCTCGGGGTCGAACAGACCACGCTCGTAGCGGGCGGCCATGGCCATGCCCACCGCGTTGGCGATGCCCTGGCCCAGCGGGCCGGTGGTGGTCTCGACGCCGGCCGTGTGACCGTACTCCGGGTGACCGGGGGTCTTGGAGCCCCAGGTACGGAATGCCTTGAGGTCGTCCAGCTCCAGCCCGAACCCGCCGAGGTACAGCTGGGTGTAAAGGGTGAGGGACGAGTGCCCGGCGGAGAGGACGAAGCGGTCGCGGCCGACCCACTCGGGGTCCGCCGGGTCGTGCCGCATCACCTTCTGGAAGAGGGTGTAGGCGGCGGGGGCCAGGCTCATCGCCGTACCGGGGTGGCCGTTTCCGACCTTCTGGACCGCGTCAGCGGCCAGGATGCGGGCGGTGTCGACGGCCCGCTGGTCCAGTTCGGTCCACTCGAGCTCTGTGGTGGTCGGCTTGGTGCTCACCGTTGGTCAGGGCTCCTCTCCACATGTCTGTTCCCGGTGACGAACGGTGCACCGGCTGCGATTCCGAGCCTACCCCCGCCACGGCGTGCAGCTATTCGAGTGTCCACAGTCCGTCACTGCGTCGGCAGCGCGTGTTCACCTGCCTGCCGGGAGGACGAACGGGGCGCCCTGTGCGCTCGTCCATCCTTTGTCCGTGCTCCGTCGCCGGTCCGGCCGTGGATCCGCCGGCGGTCCGATCGGCCCAACACGAAGCGACCCCCGCGCGGGGCCACGTAAGTGCAACGTCTAGAGTGGCGTGGTACGCGCAAGCCTTTACCGGGTCTTCATGGTGTGAACGGTCCGAGTCGGAGCTTGCTGGATTCTCTCTCAGGGGTGCGTGTGACGGCCGTCGAATCCCGTCCAGCGGGGGTGCTCGGGACGAGCCCCGTTCACCGGCCGTTCGGGGCCCGGGTCATGGCTTTCGTGGCTTTGACCAAGCCGCGGATCATCGAACTTCTGCTGATCACCACAGTGCCGGTGATGTTCCTCGCCGAGCAGGGCGTTCCGTCGTTGTGGCTGGTCCTCGCGACCTGCTTCGGCGGCTACCTGTCCGCGGGCGGCGCCAACGCGCTGAACATGTACATCGACCGCGACATCGACGCGCTGATGGACCGGACGGCGCAGCGCCCGCTGGTGACCGGCATGGTCAGCCCGCGCGAGTGCCTGGTCTTCGGCATCACGCTCGGGGTGGTCTCCACCCTGTTCTTCGGTCTGCTCATCAACTGGCTGTCGGCCGCCCTCGCGCTCGGCGCGCTCCTCTTCTACGTCGTGGTCTACACGATGCTGCTGAAGCGCCGCACCGCCCAGAACATCGTCTGGGGCGGCATCGCGGGCTGCATGCCGGTGCTCATCGGCTGGTCGGCCGTCAAGAACGAGGTCTCCTGGGCCGCGGTCATCCTCTTCCTCGTCATCTTCTTCTGGACGCCGCCGCATTACTGGCCGCTGTCGATGAAGGTGAAGGAGGACTACGCGCGCGTCGGCGTGCCGATGCTCCCGGTCGTCGCCGGGAACAGGGTCGTGGCGCGCCAGATCGTCCTCTACAGCTGGGTGATGGTGGCGGTCTCGCTGCTGCTGACCCCGCTGGGGTACACGGGCTGGTTCTACACCGCGGTCGCGCTGCTGGCCGGCGGCTGGTGGCTGTGGGAGGCGCACGCGCTGCACGCGCGGGCCAAGGCGGGCGTGACGGGCGGGAAGCTCAAGGAGATGCGCCTGTTCCACTGGTCGATCACCTATGTGTCGCTGCTCTTCGTGGCCGTGGCCGTGGATCCCTTCCTCCGCTGATTACTCGCCGGTAGCATGCCCTCCATGGCAGAGACCGCGGGCACCGCAGACACCACAGACAAGAAGCACGGCCGTACGGCCGCGAAGCTGGCCAAGCAGATCGGCGCGTTCGCCAAGCAGCACGGCGGCGCCGACGGCCACCTCGCCCACATCGGCCAGGCCGGCACCCGGATCGTCCTCGTGGGCACCGACGGCGCCTGGGGCGACCTGGTGGCGCCGACCTACGCGGTGGCCGAGCTGGCCGCCGAGAAGGCCGCGCTCACCCTCCACGAGGAATTCGACGGGGAACTGGCCGCGCGGGTGCGCACCGGACCGTACGAGTGGACGCGCATGGCGGGCATCCAGCTGGGCGGCCCCGCCAACCCGGCCGCCTGATCCACCGGACACCCCTCAGGGCGCGGCTCGCGGTGCCCTCTCGGTCAACAGCGCGAGCAACACCTCACACCCCGCTCACCCGTTAGGACGTGTGGAAGCCCCTTCCTCACGTCCGCAACGGGATGCCCGGATGATCGAAACGCCGCCCCTGGTGGACCAGTACTGCCACGGAGTGCTCCGTACCGAGCTGGGTCTCGGCACCTTCGAGACCCAGCTGGTCCGCTCGGCGGGCCCGCCCGCCGCGGGCACGACCTTCTTCGACACGCAGACCGGCTTCGCGGTGCGCCGCTGGTGCCCGCCGCTGCTCGGGCTGGAGCCGCACTGCGCCCCCGCCCGCTATCTGGCCCGGCGGCGCGAGCTGGGCGCGGCCGAAACCGCCCGCCGCCTGCTGCGGGGGTCCCGGGTGGGCGCCTACCTGGTCGACACCGGCGCGCCCGGGGACCTCACCGGGCCCAAGGACATGGCGCTGGCCGGGGACGCGGAGGCCTTCGAGGTCGTGCGGCTGGAGTTACTGGCCGAGCAGGTCGCGGACACCTCCGGAACCGTGGCCGCCTTCCTCGCCAATCTCGGCGGGGCGGTCCACGACGCCGCCGCCGGAGCCGCGGCCTTCACCTGCGGGACCGGCCCGGGGTACGCCGCCACCCTGGCCTTCGCGCCCGAACCGCCCGGTCCCGGCGAGGTGCGGGGGGCGGCCGGGCGGTGGCTGGCCCGCAGGCCCCGGGGCGGAGCCGTACGGGACCCCGTACTCCTGCGGCACCTGCTGTGGAGCGCGGTGGCGTCCGGGCGGCCGCTCCAGCTGCACACGGGCCCGGGGGAGCCCGGTCTGCGGCCCGACCGCACGGATCCGGCGCTGCTGGCGGACTTCCTGCGGGCCACCGCCGGCCTGGGCACGCAGGTGGTGCTGCTCGGCGGCTACCCGTACCACCGGCACGCGGCGCGGCTGGCGGCGGCCTTCCCGCACGTCCACGCCGATGTGGGCGCGGCCCTCGGGCAGACCGGGGCCGGGGCCGCGGCGGTCCTCGCCGAGCTGCTGGAGCTGGCGCCGTTCGGGAAGCTGCTGTTCTCCAGCGGCGGCGGGCGGCTGCCCGAACTGCACGCGGTGGGCGCCCTGGTCTTCCGCGAGGCGCTCGGCAAGGTGCTGAGCGGCTGGGTCGCGGACGGGGCCTGGTCCTGGCGGGACGCGGACCGGGTGGCGGCCATGCTCGCGGCCGGCAACGCCCGCCGCGTCTACCGGCTGGACGAGGGCGGGTGAGCCGCGCCGGTCAGACCGAGGCGAGCCGGGGATCGGCCTGGGCCGGGACCTCCGCCCGGCCGGCGGGCCGCTCGCGCAGGCTCAGTGCGAGCCGGAGCACCGCGATCCACACCAGGCACGAGCCGAGCATGTGGGCGCCGACCAGGAGCTCCGGCAGCTCGGTGACGAGCTGCACGTAGCCGACGGCGCCCTGGGCGAGCAGCACGATCAGCAGGTCGCGGGCGCGGTCCCGGGTGTCGGCGGGGGCGTCGACCACGCGCAGCACCAGCCACATGGCGACGGCGAGCGCGCACACCAGCCAGGCGGCGGCGGCGTGCGTGTGGGCGGTGGTCTCCCAGTCGAACGGCATCCGCTTGATCTCGCTGCTGTCGCCCGCGTGCGGTCCGGAGCCGGTGACCACCGTGCCCGCCGCGATCAGTACGAAGGTCGCCGCGAGCATCGCCCACGAGAGCTTGCGCACCGGACCGGGCACCCGCGGCCGGGGGGCGGTGTCGCCCTCGGCGGTGCGCTGCCAGGTGACGGTGGTCACGGTGATCAGCGCGGTGGCGAGCAGGAAGTGCCCCGCCACGCTGTACGGGTTGAGGCCCGTCATCACCGTGATGCCGCCGAGCACGGCGTTGGCCATGACGATGACGAACTGGGTCCAGCCGAGCTTCGTCAGAATGGTGCGCCAGGGCTTGGCCGAGCGGGCCGCGAGGATGACCCAGCCCACGGCCGCGCAGAGCACGTACGTCAGCATCCGGTTGCCGAACTCGATGGCTCCGTGGAAGCCCTGGGCCGGCGTCGCGATCAGGCTGTCGTCGGTGCACTTGGGCCAGGTGTCGCAGCCGAGACCGGATCCGGTCAGCCGCACCGCGCCGCCGGTGACGACGATGGCCACGCTCATGAAGAGCGCGGCGAGCGCGGCGCGCCGGACGGTCCGGGGTGACGGAGTCCAGCGACCGGCGAGGTAAGTGAAGGGGTTAAACACGGCTCCTATCGTAGGCGGAGCCTTGTGCAAAGTTTCACGAGGGGGTGCCGGCAGGTCCGTCCGGGCCGACCACCCGGCGGAACCGGGCGCCGGCGGGGTCGCCTTCCTCGTGCCACCACAGCCTGATCCGCCAAGGGCCGCCGTCGCGGGGGCAGTCCGCCGATTGCGAGAAGCTGCGCACCAATTCAGCCCCTACGTCCTCGGCTGTCCCATTTCTCACTTCTGCGGCGCTGTGCCAAGAAGGACCCGGTACGTGCCATAGTCCGTCAGGACCGCGCACCTCCACGCGCCAGACCGCCCGCCAAGGGGTCACCTCCAGCATCGTGCGCACCTGCTCGGCGCCGAGCCCCAGCCCGGCCGCGATCCCCGGCTCCGCCACGCCCTGGATCCGGGCGGCCACCACGGCCTGGGGCAGCAGCCGTTCGGGCAGCAGCCCCCGCGCGCGCAGACCGGCCAGGGACTCGAAGCGCAGGAAGCGCAGGCGCAGTTCCAGCTGGCGGCCGATGTGGTCGAGGGCCTCCTCGGCCGCCGCGGACTCCGGTCCGCCGGGGTCCGCGAGCAGCAGGTGCCGGAAGTCCGATTCCGCGTCCACCGCCCAGGCCACCGCGTCCTCGGCGAAGCCCAGCTCGGCGAGCCGGTCCCCGAGGAACACCTTGGCCTGGGCGAGGCCCCGCCGGTTGACCGCGTCGTGCTGGTCCAGCCCCGCCCACACCTCGACGGCGGCCAGGGTCAGGTCCCGGGCGCGCTCGCCCGCGGCCCGCTCCATGGCGCTGGGGCCCTCCGTGGCGGCCGGGCCCAGCGGATGCCTGGGCAGCCGGGCCCCGTCGCTCAGCGGCCAGGCCAGCCACACCCCCTGGTTGATCAGCCCGCGGGCGTACCAGCGGGCGTACTCGGGAGCGCAGGGGGCGGCCCGCTCGGCGCTGCGCAGCGCCTCCTCGATCGTGGCGAGGGCGGCCGCGCGGTCCCCCTCGGCGAAGCGCAGCGCGGCCCGGTCCGCCAGCCGCAGCCCCAGCAGGGCGGTGCACTCGGGGTCGTCCGGCCAGGCGCGCAGGGCCCCGATCAGCTCGTCCAGCAGCCGCTCGCGCTCCTCGGGCCCGGCGTGCGCGGCCCCGGAGCGGAGCCGCGCCCACTGGTCGTCCAGCCGAAGAACGGCCTCTCGCTCCGCCATGTCCGCCCCCCGGCGTCGTGGTCCGCTCACCTCACGGTGAAGGCGTTCATAGTCGCGGGAAGCCGGACCTCAGCGGAAGGGTTTCATTCCCAGCGGAACAGCCGCGCGGCAGCGCCCAGCCCGAGTACGGCCCAGCCCGCCAGCAGGGCCACGTCGCCCCAGGGCAGCGTCGCCCCGTGCTGGAGCACGTCGCGCAGCCCGTCGGACAGGGCCGAGATGGGCAGCAGCCCGAGGACGGACTGCACCGCTCCGGGAAACTTCTCCAGGGGCACGATCACCCCGCCGCCGACCAGCAGCAGCAGGAAGACCAGGTTGGCGGCGGCCAGGGTCGCCTCGGCCTTGAGGGTGCCCGCCATCAGCAGCCCGAGCCCGGAGAAGGCGGCGGTGCCCAGCAGGAGCAGGACGGCCACCGCCAGCGGATTGCCCTGAGGGGACCAGCCCAGAGCGAAGGCGATCACCGTCAGCAGGGCGATCTGCAGGACCTCGGTGACCAGCACCGACAGGGTCTTGGCGGCCATCAGCGCCCAGCGCGGCAGTGGGGAGGCGCCGAGCCGCTTGAGGACCCCGTAGCGGCGGTCGAAGCCGGTGGCGATGGCCTGGCCGGTGAAGGCGGTGGACATCACGGCGAGCGCCAGGATGCCGGGCGCGAGGAAGTCCACGGACTTCCCGGAGCCCGTCTCGATGATGTCGACGGCCGAGAAGAGGGTCAGCAGCAGCGCCGGGATGATCACGGTCAGCAGCAGCTGCTCCCCGTTGCGCAGCAGCATCCGGGTCTCCAGGGCCGTCTGCGCGAGGATCATGCGGGACACGGGCGCGGCCCCCGGCTTGGGGGTGAACGTACCGGCGCTCATGCGCGCAGCTCCTTACCGGTCAGTTCGAGGAAGACGTCCTCGAGTGTGTGCCGCTCCACCGAGAGGCTGTCCGGCATCACGCCGTGCTGCGCGCACCAGGAGGCGACGGTGGCCAGCAGCTGCGGGTGGACGTCGCCGGTGACCCGGTAGGTGCCCGGGGTGAGCTCGGCGGCCTGGGTGCCGTCGGGCAGCGCTTTGAGCAGGGAGGCGAGGTCGAGGGCGGGGCGGCCGGTGAACCGCAGGGTGTTCTCGGCGCCGCCCCGGCACAGCTGCTCGGGGCTGCCGTGGACGATGACCCGGCCCGCGTCGACGATGGCCACCTCGTCGGCGAGCTGCTCGGCCTCGTCCATGTGATGGGTGGTGAGCACGACGGTGACCCCGTCGGCGCGCAGCTCCCGTACGAGGTCCCAGGTCGCCCGGCGGGCCTGCGGGTCGAGGCCGGCGGTGGGCTCGTCCAGGAAGACCAGCTCGGGGCGGCCGACCACGGCCATGGCGAGGGCGAGGCGCTGCTGCTGGCCGCCGGAGAGCCTGCGGTAGGGGGTGCGGCCGCAGCCGCCGAGTCCGAGGCGTTCCACCAGGGTGTCCACGTCGAGCGGGTCGGCGTAGAGCTTGGCCATGTGGCGCAGCATCTCGACGGCGCGGGCGCCGGAGTAGACGCCTCCGGACTGGAGCATCACGCCGATCCGCGGGCGCAGTGCCTCGGCCTGGGCGACCGGGTCGAGGCCGAGGACGCGGACCGTTCCGGCGTCGGGCCGGCGGTAGCCCTCGCAGGTCTCCACCGTGGTCGTCTTGCCCGCGCCGTTGGGACCGAGGACCGCGGTGACCGAGGCCCTGCGGACGGTGAGGTCCAGGCCGTCCACCGCGGTCTTGGGTCCGTACCGCTTCACCAGTCCGCGGATCTCCACGGCGGGGTCGTTGCTCATGGGGGCCCAGTCTACGGAGCCGGGGAGGGGTCCCATGCCCCGGGGCCGGAGGGTTACGGGCCGGTACGCGGTGCTGGTGTCCGTGGTGGTGGGATTCGAGCACCGCTCGCGAATACGGCTCTTTTCCGCCCGGCGGTCCGGATGGCCCAGCCGGTTTCGGTGACCTTTTCGTAAACCCGATCTTTACCGTGCCGGGGAACTCCGTGGACGGAGGTCTGCTGGTGGGAGCCTGTGCGGGCGCCCTGGGCGCTCCGACGGAGAATGCGGAGCGCAAGCATCCGAATAACTCTGCGTAGATAAATAAGGTAACCCTTAGTGATGGATGCCACCAGGAGTGGCCTCCGTCACGGCTTGTCGGGGCTCGACTAATTACGCAACAATGGCGTTGTGAAAAACGGCGAACGACAGATCGAGACCCCCCAGGGGGAGCTCGCGACCGGGGAGCGGTCAACCCGCACCCGGGTCGCGCGGTCCATCCTGGACCACGGTCCGTCCACCGTCGCCGACCTCGCCGCGCGTCTCGGCCTCACCCAGGCCGCCGTCCGCCGCCACCTCGACACGCTCGTCGCCGACGACGTGGTCGCATCCCGTGAGCAGCGTGTGTACGGAGCGCGCACCCGGGGCCGGCCCGCGAAGGTCTTCGAGCTCACCGACTGCGGCCGCGACGCCTTCGACCAGTCCTACGACACGCTCGCCGCGGACGCCCTGCGCTGGATCGCGCAGTCCGTCGGCGGTGGCGAGCAGGGCGAGGCGGCCGTCGCCGCCTTCGCCAGGGCGCGGATGGACGCACAGGCCGAGGGGTACCGGGAAGCCGTAGAAGCGGCCGCCCCGGAGGACCGCGCGGAGGCCCTCGCCAGGGCATTGACCGCCGACGGGTACGCTGCTACGGCGAAGAGCGCTCCCGGTCCGCACAGCGGTGAACAGCTCTGTCAGCACCACTGCCCGGTCGCCCATGTGGCCGAGCAGTTCCCGCAGCTCTGCGAGGCGGAGACCGAGGTCTTCTCCCGCCTGCTCGGGACGCATGTGCAGCGGCTCGCCACGATCGCCCACGGCGACGGGGTGTGCACGACGTTCATTCCGCGCAGCGCGAGCGCCGCACAGACCGACACATCAGTATCTGCAAGTACGGCCGGGAGGAACCCCGCATGACCACGGAGACTGCTCACCCTGAGCTCGATGGCCTGGGCACCTACGAATACGGCTGGGCCGACTCCGACGCGGCCGGCGCCGCTGCCAAGCGGGGTCTGTCCGAGGATGTCGTCCGCGACATCTCCTCGAAGAAGTCCGAGCCCGAGTGGATGCTGAAGCTCCGCCTCAAGGGTCTCAAGCTGTTCGACAAGAAGCCCATGCCGAACTGGGGCTCCGACCTCTCGGGCATCGACTTCGACAACATCAAGTACTTCGTGCGCTCCACCGAGAAGCAGGCCGCTTCGTGGGAGGAACTGCCGGAGGACATCAAGAACACGTACGACAAGCTCGGCATCCCGGAGGCGGAGAAGCAGCGCCTCGTCGCCGGTGTCGCGGCCCAGTACGAGTCCGAGGTCGTCTACCACCAGATCCGTGAGGACCTGGAGGAGCAGGGCGTCATCTTCCTCGACACGGACACCGCGCTCAAGGAGCACCCGGAGCTCTTCCAGGAGTACTTCGGCACGGTCATCCCGGTCGGCGACAACAAGTTCGCCTCGCTGAACACCGCTGTGTGGTCGGGCGGGTCGTTCATCTACGTCCCCAAGGGCGTCAAGGTCGACATCCCGCTCCAGGCCTACTTCCGTATCAACACGGAGAACATGGGCCAGTTCGAGCGGACGCTGATCATCGTCGACGAGGACGCGTACGTCCACTACGTCGAGGGCTGCACCGCCCCGATCTACTCCTCGGACTCGCTGCACAGCGCCGTGGTCGAGATCATCGTGAAGAAGGGCGGCCGCTGCCGCTACACGACCATCCAGAACTGGTCGAACAACGTCTACAACCTGGTCACCAAGCGCGCCGTGGCGTACGAGGGCGCGACCATGGAGTGGATCGACGGCAACATCGGTTCCAAGGTCACCATGAAGTACCCGGCCGTCTACCTGATGGGCGAGCACGCCAAGGGCGAGACCCTCTCCATCGCCTTCGCGGGCGAGGGCCAGCACCAGGACGCCGGCTCCAAGATGGTCCACATGGCGCCGTACACCTCCTCGAACATCGTCTCCAAGTCGGTGGCGCGAGGCGGCGGCCGCACCTCCTACCGAGGCCTGGTCGAGATCGGCGAGGGCGCGCACGGCTCGAAGTCCAACGTGCTGTGTGACGCGCTCCTGGTCGACACCATCTCCCGCTCGGACACGTACCCCTACGTGGACGTCCGCGAGGACGACGTGTCCATGGGTCACGAGGCGACCGTCTCCAAGGTCTCCGACGACCAGCTCTTCTACCTGATGAGCCGCGGCATGACCGAGTTCGAGGCCATGGCCATGATCGTGCGCGGCTTCGTCGAGCCGATCGCGCGCGAGCTGCCGATGGAGTACGCGCTGGAGCTGAACCGGCTGATCGAGCTGCAGATGGAGGGTTCGGTCGGTTAACACCGGTCGCCCGACGTCCCGCACCAGTCTTTACGAGAGAGAGCAACACGACAGCCATGGCAGAGGCTCAGAACATTCCGGCGGGTTCGACCACCGCCGGCGCGATCGCGGTGGCCGCCGAGTCCACCGTCGCCACCCGGATGAGCGCCCCCCCGTCCTTCGACGTGGCGGACTTCCCCGTGCCCCACGGCCGCGAGGAGGAGTGGCGGTTCACCCCGCTCGCCCGCCTCAGGGGCCTGCACGACGGCACCGCGGTCGCCAACGGCACCATGAAGGCCCAGATCGACGCGCCCGAGGGCGTCACCGTCGAGTCGGTGGAGCGCGGCGACGCGCGCATCGGCAAGGCCGGCACCCCGGTGGACCGGGTCGCCGCCCAGGCGTTCTCGTCCTTCGCGAAGGCCACGGTCGTCACCGTGCCCAAGGAGCAGGTCCTGACCGAGCCGGTGCGCGTCTCGCTGCACGGCGAGGGCGGCACCACCTTCGGCCACACGGTCTTCGACGTGCAGGCCTTCGCCGAAGCGGTCATCGTCATCGACCACACCGGTGACGGCGTGCGCGCCGCCAACGTCGACTTCCTCGTCGGCGACGGTGCCAAGCTCACCGTGGTCTCCGTGCAGGACTGGGACGACACCGCCGTCCACTGCTCCCAGCACAACGCCCTGATCGGGCGCGACGCGACCTTCAAGTCGATCGTGGTCACCTTCGGCGGCGACGTCGTACGCCTGCACCCGCGGGTCAGCTACGCGGGCCCCGGCGGCGAGGCCGAGCTCCTCGGCCTGTACTTCACGGACGCCGGCCAGCACCAGGAGCACCGCCTCCTGGTCACGCACGACGCCCCGCACTGCAAGTCGCACGCGGTCTACAAGGGCGCGCTCCAGGGCCAGGACGCCCACGCCGTGTGGATCGGTGACGTGCTCATCGAGAAGACCGCCGAGGGCACCGACACCTACGAGATGAACCGCAACCTCGTCCTCACGGACGGCGCGCGGGTCGACTCGGTGCCGAACCTGGAGATCGAGACCGGCGAGATCGTCGGCGCCGGCCACGCCTCCGCCACCGGCCGCTTCGACGACGAGCAGCTCTTCTACCTGCAGTCCCGCGGCATCCCGGCCGACGACGCCCGCCGCCTGGTCGTCCGTGGCTTCTTCGCCGAGCTCGTCCACCAGATCGGTGTCCCGGACATCGAGGAGCGACTGCTCTCCAAGATCGAGACCGAGCTCCAGGGTTCCGTCTGATGACTTACGTCAAGGCCTGTGCGCTGAGCGAGCTTGAGGCGGACACCCCCAAGCGGGTCGAGCTCGACGGCACGCCGGTGTCCATCGTCTCCACCGAGGGCGAGGTGTTCGCGATCAACGACATCTGCTCGCACGCGAACGTCTCGCTCTCGGAGGGCGAGGTCGAGGACTGCATGATCGAGTGCTGGCTGCACGGGTCGGCCTTCGACCTGCGCACAGGAAAGCCCTCCGGTCTGCCCGCGACGCGCCCCGTACCCGTATACCCCGTAAAGATCGAAGGGGACGACGTGCTCGTCTCCCTCACCCAGGAGTCCTGAGGTATCCATGGCAACGCTTGAAATCCACGACCTGCACGTCTCCGTCGAGGCCGAGAACGGCGCCCGCGAGATCCTCAAGGGCGTCGACCTCACCGTCAAGCAGGGTGAGACGCACGCCATCATGGGTCCGAACGGCTCCGGCAAGTCCACCCTGGCCTACTCCCTGGCCGGTCACCCGAAGTACACCATCACCGGTGGCACCGTGACCCTCGACGGCGAGGACGTCCTCGAGATGTCCGTCGACGAGCGCGCCCGCGCCGGCGTCTTCCTCGCCATGCAGTACCCGGTCGAGGTCCCCGGTGTCTCGGTCTCCAACTTCCTGCGTACGTCGGCCACCGCCATCCGCGGCGAGGCGCCGAAGCTGCGTACCTGGGTGAAGGAGGTCAAGTCCGCCATGGAGCAGCTCCAGATGGACCCGGCCTTCGCCGAGCGCAACGTCAACGAGGGCTTCTCCGGCGGTGAGAAGAAGCGCCACGAGATCCTCCAGCTGGAGCTCCTGAAGCCGAAGATCGCGATCCTCGACGAGACCGACTCCGGTCTCGACGTCGACGCCCTGCGCCAGGTCTCCGAAGGCGTCAACCGCGTCCGCGCGACCGGCGAGGTCGGCACGCTGCTGATCACGCACTACACGCGGATCCTCCGCTACATCAAGCCCGACTTCGTCCACGTCTTCTCCGAAGGCCGCATCGTCGAGTCCGGCGGCGCCGAGCTCGCCGACAAGCTGGAGGCTGAAGGCTACGAGGCGTACAGCACGAAGGGTGGCGCGACCGCGTGATTCAGCTGCCTGGCCTCCTCGACATCGAGGCGATCCGCAAGGACTTCCCCCTGCTGGATCGTGTGGTCCACGACGGGAAGAAGATCGTTTACCTGGACAACGCGGCGACCTCGCAGAAGCCGCGCCAGGTGCTCGACGCGCTGAACGAGTACTACGAGCAGCACAACGCCAATGTGCACCGCGGCGTACACGTGCTCGCCGAGGAGGCCACGGCGCTGTACGAGGGCGCTCGCGACAAGGTCGCCGCGTTCATCAACGCGCCGAGCCGCGACGAGGTCATCTTCACGAAGAACGCCTCGGAGTCGCTCAACCTGGTCGCGAACATGCTCGGCTGGGCGGACGAGCCCTACCGGGTCGACCGCGAGACCGAGATCGCCATCACGGAGATGGAGCACCACTCCAACATCGTGCCGTGGCAGCTGCTCTCGCAGCGCACCGGCGCGAAGCTGAAGTGGTTCGGCCTCACCGACGACGGCCGGCTCGACCTGTCCAACATCGAAGAGGTCATCACGGAGAAGACGAAGATCGTCTCCTTCACGCTGGTCTCCAACATCATGGGCACGGTCAACCCCGTCGACGCGATCGTCCGGCGCGCCCAGGACGTCGGCGCCCTCGTGCTGATCGACGCCTCCCAGGCCGCTCCGCACATGCCGCTGGACGTCCAGGCGCTCGGCGCCGACTTCGTGGCCTTCACCGGCCACAAGATGTGCGGCCCGACCGGCATCGGCGTCCTGTGGGGCCGCCAGGAGCTGCTGGAGGACCTGCCTCCGTTCCTCGGCGGCGGCGAGATGATCGAGACCGTGTCGATGCACGCCTCGACGTACGCCCCGGCGCCCCACAAGTTCGAGGCGGGTACCCCCCCGATCGCCCAGGCCGTCGGCCTCGGCGCGGCCGTGGACTACCTGACCGCGATCGGCATGGACAAGATCGCCGCGCACGAGCACGCGATCACCGAGTACGCGATCAAGCGCCTCGCCGAGGTGCCCGACCTGCGGATCATCGGCCCCACCACGGCCGAGGACCGCGGAGCGGCGATCTCCTTCGTGCTGGGCGACATCCACCCGCACGACGTGGGCCAGGTACTGGACGAGCAGGGCATCGCCGTCCGCGTGGGCCACCACTGCGCGCGCCCGGTCTGCCTGCGGTACGGAATTCCCGCGACCACGCGAGCGTCTTTCTATCTGTACTCCTCTCCGGCCGAGGTCGACGCACTGATCGACGGGCTGGAACACGTACGGAACTTCTTCGGCTGACGGCGAGGGCGACGAAGCAGTGAAACTGGATTCGATGTACCAGGAACTGATCCTGGACCACTACAAGCACCCGCACGGGCGTGGCCTGCGCGACGGCGACGCCGAGGTGCACCACGTCAACCCGACCTGCGGTGACGAGATCACGCTGCGCGTGAAGTACGACGGCGAGACGCTGACCGACGTCTCGTACGAGGGTCAGGGCTGCTCCATCAGCCAGGCCAGCGCGTCCGTGCTGAACGAGCTGCTCGTGGGCAAGGACCTCGCCGAGGCGCAGAAGATCCAGAGCGTGTTCCTGGAGCTGATGCAGTCCAAGGGCAAGGTCGAGCCCGACGAGGCGATGGAGGAGGTGCTGGAGGACGCGATCGCGTTCGCCGGTGTCTCCAAGTATCCCGCGCGCGTGAAATGTGCTCTGCTGAGTTGGATGGCGTGGAAGGACGCGACGGCCCAGGCACTGGGCGACGCGGAGAGGAAGACGGCATGACCGAGAACGCGGCGCCCGAGGCGTCGATCAAGCCGGCCACCGAGGAAGAGGTCCGCGAGGCCCTCTACGACGTGGTCGACCCGGAGCTGGGCATCGACGTCGTCAACCTGGGCCTGATCTACGGCATCCACATCGACGACGCGAACATCGCCACCCTCGACATGACGCTCACCTCGGCGGCCTGCCCGCTGACCGACGTCATCGAGGACCAGGCGAAGTCGGCGACGGACGGCATCGTCAACGAACTCCGCATCAACTGGGTCTGGATGCCCCCGTGGGGCCCGGACAAGATCACGGACGACGGCCGCGAGCAGCTTCGCGCGCTCGGCTTCAACGTCTGATCGTCTGCGTGTGAGGGCCCCCGGCACGGTCGTGCCGGGGGCCCTCCCTGTCGGGTCGGCGGCGCACCGGCCACCCGCTACCTGACCGGCTCCTCGGACGCCTCCGCCGCGGTGGACGTGGGCGGCGGGCACGTGCTGGTCGCCGACGACGAGTCCAACGTGCTGCGCCTGTACGACCGTTCCCGCTCGGGTGCTCCCGTCAGGACCTGGGACCTGGGCCCCGCGCTGGGCTGGAAGAAGGAGGCCGACATCGAGGCCGCCGCCCGGGTCGGGGACACCGTCTACTGGACGGGCTCGCTGGGCAACAACAAGGACGGCAAGTACAAGGCCGAGCGGAACACCGTCTTCACCACGCGGATCACCGGCTCCGGGGCGGCCACCGAGGTCGTCTTCGGCAGTGCCTACAAGGGCCTGCGCGAGGACCTGGTCGCCTGGGACGCGGAGCACGGCAACCGCTACGGCTTCGCGGCCGGGACCGCGGCCGGGCAGACGCCGAAGCAGATCGACGGGTTCAACGTGGAGGGCCTGGAGTTCGCGCCCGGCTCCACGAGCACCGCCTACCTGGGCTTCCGTGCCCCCCTTGCGCCGACGGTGCCCGGTGGGAAGGCCCTGGTCGTACCGGTCGTCAACATCGACCGGGTCCTCGCGCAGGGCGCCGGGGCGGTGTTCGGCGAGCCGATCGAGATGGACCTGGGCGGGCTCGCCGTCCGCGACATCCGCAAGAACGCGGCCGGCCAGTACCTGATCCTGGCCGGCTCCTTCGCCGCCGACGACAACTCCGACCCGTACGCCCTCTACCAGTGGGACGGGGTCCCCGGCCACGCCCCGAAGAAGCGGGTGGACCTGCCCACCACCGACCCCGGCGGCTGGGAGGCCGTGGTGGACGTGCCCGACCTGCGGGTTCCCGGGGCCCGCGTCCAGCTGATCACCGACAGCGGAGCCGCCGACCTGTACGGCGACGGCAAGGAGGCCAAGGACCTCGACCACCCGGAGTGGAAGAAGGTCCGCGCGGCCTGGTTCACCCTCCGCTGACGCCCGGCCGCGCCGCGAGGACCTCGGTGAGGTGCTCGCGGCGCAGCCGCAGGTCCAGGTAGAGCAGGCCCGCCGCCAGCCGGGGGAAGGTCAGCAGCAGGGCCGCCCCGAGCAGCGCGCCGGGCGGGCCGAACCACACCTGGGCGGCGTACGCGGCCCCCAGCGCGAGCGCCCAGGCGGGAGCCGTGCGGCCCAGGGTCCGCCACCAGGCCCCGCGCACCAGACGGGCCGAGCGGCCCAGGGCCGCCACCGGGCCGATCCCCTCGTACCCGGCGGCCGTGGGGGCCAGGGCGAAGAGCACCCCGAGCCACAGCGAGACCGGGGCGAGGACGAGCAGCGTCAGCGGCGGCAGGCCCGCGGCGAGGGCGGCCGCGCCCGGACCGGCGACGGCGAGCAGAGCGGCCAGCTGGGCCCCGAGCACCGCCGGGACGCGGGGCGCGGCGGCCCGCAGCAGGCCGGGCGCGGTCACGGGCCCGCCGAGGACGGCAGGCCGGAGCAGGGCCGCGGCCAGTGCGGTGGCCAGCGCCCGGCCGAACAGCAGGAACAGGGCCGCGGCCGGGACGAGGGCGTGGCCGAAGGGCCTGTCGCCGGCCGCGAGGGCGGCGGGGCCCGCGAGCACGCCGGCCACCAGCAGCCCGCCGAGCAGCCCGCCGGCCACCAGCAGCCCGCCGAGCAGCCCGCCGGCCACCAGCAGCCCGCCGATCTGGCCGAGGAGCAGGGCGCCGAGCAGCCGCCCGCCGTGGCGGCCGAGGGCGGTGAGGGCGCCCCCGAGGATCTCCCCGCGCCCCAGCGGGCGCAGGGGCACCACGCCCGGCCCGCCGCCGTGGTGGGTCCATTGCTGCGCCATCCGCGGGCCCCCTGTCCGTCGAGGCGGACACGGTAGCTCCGAAGGGCGCAGGAGTCCCGGGGCGTGCGGGCCTGGACGGGTGAGCCCAGATCCGCATGCAGCCGATGTGTACAGGTGTACGCAACGATGTGTACTCTTGTACACATGCCATACGTACTGCTCGCCGCGGCCATCGTCGCCGAGGTCGCCGGGACCACCGCCATGAAGTACAGCGACGGCTTCACGAAGCTGTGGCCCTCGCTGGGCACTCTGCTGGGCTACGTCATCGCCTTCACCCTGCTCGCGCAGACGCTGAAGTCGATGTCGGTCGGCACGGCGTACGCGATCTGGGCCGGCGTCGGCACGGCCGCCGTCGCCGGCATCGGCATGGTCTTCCTGGGTGAGGCGGCCACGGCCGCGAAGCTCGCCGGGATAGCGCTGGTGATAGGCGGGGTGGTCCTGCTGAACCTGGGCGGGGCCCACTGATGGCCCCCGGCGCGCGCCGCCGGTACGACCCCGAGCGGCGGCAGCGGATCATCGACGCGGCGATCCGGGTCGTGGGCGCCAAGGGCATCGCGGGGCTGAGCCACCGCAGCGCGGCCGCGGAGGCCGACGTACCGCTCGGGTCGACCACCTACCACTTCAAGACCCTCGACGATCTGCTCGTCGCGGCGCTGCACCAGGCCAACCAGGCTTTCGCGCAGGCCGTGGCCGCCTCGCCGGCCCTGGCCGATCCGGAGGCGGACCTGGCGGGGGCGCTGGCCCGGCTACTGGGCGAGTTCCTCGCCGGGGACCGGAGCCGGGTGGAGCTGGAGTACGAGCTCTACCTCGCCGCTCTGCGCCGCCCCGCGCTGCGGCCGGTGGCGGCCCAGTGGTGCGAGGCCGTCTCCGAGGCGCTGACCCCGCGGACCGACCCGGTGACGGCGCGGGCGCTGGTGGCGGTCATGGACGGCATCAGCCTGCAGGTCCTGCTGACGGACGCCACGTACGACGAGCCGTACGCCCGCGAGGTCCTGGGCCGGGTGCTCCGCCGGACCTAGTGCTGTGGCCGGAAAGGTTTGCCGGGCGGCGCGACCCGGTGGACCTTTCCGGTCACAGCACTAGGGGGTGTTCCAGCCCCGCCGGCGTTTGAGGCGCGGGGTCTGGGGCGGAGCCCCAGGGTCTTCCAGCCTGGCCGGTCCGTCAGGCGGCGCCGCGGACGGCAGTCAGGGCCGTGGCCACGCTCGCCTCGATGTCCCCGATCGGGTAGATCACCTCGCGGACCGTGCGGTCGCGGTCCAGTACCAGGGTCAGGCGCTTGATCCGGCTCACCCCCGCCGCCCGGAAGGTGGGCAGCCGCAGCGCCGCCGTCAGGGACAGGTCCGCGTCCGACAGGAGGGGGAAGCGCAGCCGTTCCTGCTCCGCGAACTCCCGCTGCTCGTCCGGCCGCTGGGTCGAGACCCCGTGCACCGCGGCCCCCGCCGCCGTGAACTGCGCGAGCTGGTCGCGGTACGTGCACGACTCCAGCGTGCAGCCCCTGGCGCCCGGGATCCCGGCCCAGTCCGGAGGGTAGGACTCGGCGCGGGCGTACGCGCCCGGGAAGCAGTACAGGACGGTGAAGGGCGTGTCCGCCACCGGGTCGCGGAGCTCGCCGAAACGGTCCGGCAGCAGCAGCTCCGGCAGCCGGGTGCCGCGCAGTGCGTGGCCCCGTTCCGCCTCCCGCGAGGCCTCTTCGGTCGTCGCCGTCATCTCTCCGTCTCCCAGGACCCAGGTGTCCCCCCAGTCCTGGAGGGCCACCAGGACCGGCAGCAGCGCCCGCCCGCGCGGGGTCAGCCGGTACTCGTGCCGCACCGGGCGTTCCTGGTACGGCTCGCGCGTCAGGACCCCGGCTTCCACCAGCAGCTTCAGCCGTTCGGCCAGCACCTTCCGGGACATGCCCAACTCGCGCTGGAGCTCGTCGAAACGGTGCAGGCCGCGCGCGGCGTCGCGCACGATCAGCAGCGTCCACCAGTCGCCCACGACGTCGAGGGCCTGCGCGATGGAGCAGTCGGCGTCGCCGAGGTGGGTGCGCTGGGCCATGGGAACTCCTTCGTCCGTTGACCCCAGGCTGCCATGCTGACATAGTCCGTTCCCAAAGGGAACTGACTACCGGATGTGGGGGGCACGGGTGTGCTGCAGGGGTTCAAGGACGTACCGAGGGTCGTGTGGCTGCTGGCTGCGGGGATCTTCGTCAACACCGTCGCCAGTTTCACCGTCGTCTTCGTCTTCCTCTACCTGACCGGCCCGCGCGGCCTCGGCACCACCCAGGCGGGCCTGATCGTCGGCATCGGCGGCATCGGCCTGGTCGCCGGCAACTTCACCGGCGGCTGGTACGGCGACCGCTTCGGCCACCGCCGGGTGCTGCTCACTGCCTCGGCCCTCGGCGGATCCGCCCTCGTCGCCCTGCCGGCGGTCCCCACCATCCTGCTGGCCCTCCTCCTGCCGCTTGCCCAGTACGCCTCCGGGGTGATCCGCGCTGCCAACTCCGCGCTGGTCGCCGTCACCGTGCCGGAAGGTTCCCGCCGCCAGGCCTTCGCCGTCACCCGCTGCCTGTCCAACGGCGGCTTCGCGGTGGGCGGACCGCTCGGGGCCCTCATCGCGACCGGACTCTCGTACGACTGGCTCTTCGTCGCGGACGGCATCGGCACCCTCTTCTTCGCCCTCTGGACCGCCCGGGTCGTCCCGGCCAGGGCCGCCACCGGCCCTTCCGCGGCCCCGGACGGGGGTCTGGGCCGCGGAGGGCTGTGGCGGGAGTTGCGTGCGCGGCCGGCGGTACTGGTCCTGCTCGGGGCGATCGTCGTCATCGACATCGTCTACCGGCAGCACCTCACGACCTTCCCCGTCTACCTCGCCGACCACGGTCTGGACACCCGCGCGTACGGATGGCTCATCGCGGTCAACTGCGGCGTCATCCTGCTCCTGGAGATCCCCGCCGCCCTCGCCCTGCGCCGGCGCTCCCCGCTGCACGTCATCGGCAGCGGACTGGTTCTGGTGGGCAGCGGCTACGCGATGCTGATGCTCGGGGTCGGTACCGCAACAGCCGTCGCGATGATGCTGCTGCTCACCCTTGGCGAGATCCTCTACAAGACCACCGCCATGGCGTACGTCGCGGACGAGTCGCCCGAGCACGCCATCGGCCGCTTCCAGAGCCTGTACGCGGGTGTCTCCATCAGCGGCTTCGTCCTCGCCGCGCCCCTCGGCGGAGCCCTGTACGACAACGCGCCGGAACTGCTCTGGCCACTGTGCGCGGCACTCGGCGCGGCTGCCGGAGGGATCGTGCTGGTCGCGGGTGCGCGGGGAGTGCGGCGACCCGCGCGACCGTCACATGAGACCGGTTCGCAACCGAAGGCCGTCGCCGGTTAGGTTTCAGATATGACTGCTACGCGTACCACCGGCGCCGTCGCCGCCGGACTTGCCACCATCACCGCCGACGGCACCGTCCTCGACACCTGGTTCCCCGCCCCCCAGCTCGTCGCCGAGCCCGGCCCGGCCGGCACCGAGCGCCTCACCGCCGACCAGGCCGTGGAGCTGCTGGGCGCCGCCGCGCAGAAGGCGATCCGCTCGGACGCGGTGCGCGGCGTCGAGGTCGTAGCCGTCCGCACGGTGATCTCCTCCCTCGAGGACAAGCCGCTGGACGCGCACGATGCGTACCTGCGCCTGCACCTGCTCAGCCACCGCCTGGTCAAGCCGCACGGCCAGAACCTCGACGGGGTCTTCGGCCTGCTGGCCAACGTGGCGTGGACCTCGCTGGGCCCGGTCGCGGTCGACCAGGTCGAGACCGTCCGCCTGAACGCGCGCGCCGAGGGCCTGCACCTCCAGGTCACCTCGATCGACAAGTTCCCGCGGATGACGGACTACGTCGCCCCCAAGGGCGTGCGCATCGCCGACGCGGACCGCGTCCGCCTCGGCGCGCACCTCGCCGAGGGCACCACCGTCATGCACGAGGGCTTCGTCAACTTCAACGCCGGCACCCTCGGCACCTCCATGGTCGAGGGCCGCATCTCCGCGGGCGTCGTGGTCGGCGACGGCTCCGACATCGGCGGCGGCGCCTCCACCATGGGCACCCTGTCGGGCGGCGGCAAGCAGATCATCTCGATCGGCGAGCGCTGCCTGATCGGCGCCGAGGCGGGCGTCGGCATCGCGCTGGGCGACGAGTGCATCGTCGAGGCCGGCCTGTACGTGACCGCGGGCACCCGCGTCACCCTGCCGGACGGCCAGATCGTCAAGGCCCTGGAGCTCTCCGGCGCCGGCAACATCCTCTTCCGCCGCAACTCGGTCACCGGCGCCGTCGAGGCCCGCCCGAACAATGCGGTCTGGGGCGGCCTGAACGAGGTCCTCCACAGCCACAACTGACCCCCGCGGTCCGGCTGCCACAGCGCCCTCCCGCCCCGGACGAACGGGGCGGGAGGGCGCTCACCGTGCTGATGACGCCTGCTCCCGTTCGCGACGGAAATGGTCCCGGACATCGCATTCGGAAAAGACGTCCACGGTGAATGGTCGGTGGAGCGGCTCGGGCGGGAGGGCGATCGGCCGCCCTCCCGCCGCGTCCGGGGCAGGAGGGCGTACATCGGCTGGCCAAGCCGGCCGTGCCGGCCGTACCGTCTAGGACTTCTTGCGCAGGGCGCGGAGCCTGGCCTGGGCGGCCTTCTTCTGTTCCCTGGCCATGCCGTAAGCGGTCCACTTGCCCCGGTGCTGGTAGCAGCGGGAGTGGCCCACCATCGCGGGGTTGCGGCAGTGGCCGCTGGGCTCGAGCGGTGCCCCGCACTTCGGCTGTGTCATGGTCGTGCCCCCTCGACGGGCCCTCGGGCGGGGCCCCGGTCCACCCTGGAGGAGGGCGGGGCGGGCGCGGGAGGCGCGGCGAGGTGGTGCCGGGGGCACGGCCCGCGCGCGGGTCAGCGCAGGGGGAGGGTGCGGATCACTTCGGCGAAGGCCTGCTGCTCCGCCTCGGTCAGCTCCACCGTCTCCATCGGGTGGGCGGCGGCTCCGCGCTGGCCCGGGATCACCGGCAGCCCCTCGACGGCGGCTGGCTCCGGGTGGTGGAAGCGGCTGTCCCACAGCTTGTGGCCGAGGCCGACGAACCAGACGAGAGCGGCCACGAGTAGGACGGCGAGGCCGATTTCCTGGGCGAGGGAGATGGAGGGGAACATCCGGTCCTCCGGGGTTGCGGACGGTACAAGCCGGGGCAAGATCGGGCGTGCAGACACTCAACACCACAACCGGCCGATTCGGCAGGGATGTGGCGAGCCTCACGCCAGGGCCGAAAGTCCCGACCTTGGCCCGAGGGGACCGCGGGTCACGGCTCCAGGAGGAGCTTGAAGCCCTCGTGGCTGCGCGCGAAGCCCAGGCGTTCGTAGAAGCGGTGTGCGGCCGTGCGCCGCTTGTTGCTGGTGAGCTGGACCAGGCCGCAGCCGCGCTTCCGGGCCCGTTCGACGGCCAGCTCCATCAGCTCCGCGCCCAGCCCGCCGCCCCGCCGGTCCGCGCGGATCCGTACCGCCTCCACCAGCGCCCGCTCCTGGCCGCCCTGCCCCAGGCCCGGTATGTACGTCAGCTGGAGGCAGCCCAGGACCACCTCGTCCGCGTCGTCCGTCAGGACCAGCATCTCGTTGCGGGCGTCCGCCCCGATGGCGGCGAAGGCCCGCTCGTGCGCCTCTCCGACGACGACCGAGGCCGGGTCCACGACCCGGTCCTCGTCGGCCAGCAGGGCGAGCACGGCCGGCAGGTCCGCGCGCGTGGCGGTACGGAAGATCATGGCCAGGAGTGTGGCAGGGGGCCCGGCCGGGACGGCGGCCGGGCCCCCTGCGGCCTTGGAACTACGGGCGGAAGCGCAGCACCTGCGGGTCGTGGTCGCTGTTCTGGGCCGCGAACTCCGCGTTGATGTGCACGCTGTCGTACGTGAACTTCTTGATCGCCGGGCTGGTCAGGATCTGGTCCAGCACCTGCGCGTTGCCCTGGAAGACGTACGAGTAGCGTTCCGACTTCGGCAGCGACTTGATCGCCGGGTACAGGGCCCCGCCGTCCGCCAGCGCCTCCGTGGTCGCGGAGAACTCGAAGTCGTTGATGTCACCGAGGACGAGGACGTTCGCGTTCTTCTCCGCCGCCAGGATCTCCTTCACGAAGCCGTTCACGGCCTGCGCCTGGAGCAGTCGCTTCTCCTCCGACTTGCGCACCGGCGGCTGGTGGTGCGCGGCCAGGCCCTCGTCGCCGCCCTTGGAGCCGAAGTGGTTGGCGATCACGAAGACCGTCTTGCCGCGGAAGACGAACTCGCCGGCCAGCGGCTTGCGGCTGTCCGCCCACGCCGGGTTCGCGGGGTCGATGCGGCCGGGGGAGTGGGTCAGGGCGGCCTTGCCCTGCTCCTTGACCACGCCGGTCGCCGTCACCGCGTCGCCCGGGGCGCGCTCGGTGAAGGAGACCCGCGCCGGGTTGAAGAGGAAGACCTGGCGGATGTTGCCGCCGGGCTCGCCGCCGTCCTTCTTGTCCTCCGGGTTGATGGTCCGCCACTGGTAGGCCGGGCCGCCCGCGGCCGTGATCGCCGCGGTGAACTTCGTCAGCGTCTGCTCGGCCGAGACGGTGCCGTCGTTCTTGGCGCCGTTGTCGTCCTGGATCTCCTCCAGGGCGATGATGTCGGGCGAGGCCAGGTTCTCGACGACGGCCTTCCCCAGCGCGTCGAACTTCTCCTGCGGGTCGGTCGGGTCGAGGTTCTCGACGTTGTACGTGGCCACCGCGAGCTCCTGCTCGGCCTGCGGCTTGGTCTTCTCGGGGGCGAGGGTGCCCGCCTTGACGGTGCCCAGGGTGCGGGCCACCAGGGTGTAGCCGCCGAACTGGTTGAAGTCCAGCGGGCCCTCGGTGGTGCCCGTCAGCTTGTCGCCGACGTTGGCCACCGGGAAGGGCTGCTGCGCGAGGGGCGCGAGCTGCTGGATCTGGAGGCGGCCGGTGTTCTGGGACTCGTAGGAGCCGTAGACCGTGCCGCCGCGCTTGGCGGCGTTCTCCCAGCCCTTCACCGTGACCCACAGCTCGGAGTACGGGTCGGTCGCGCCGACGACGCGGGAGGTGCCGATCTTGACGTTCATGCCCTCCAGGGACTCGTAGAAGTCCAGGGCGAAGCGGGAGGGGTCCAGGGTCAGGCCGTTGACGCTGCCGCCGGCGGCCGGGTCGCCGGCCGGGGCGTACTCGGCGGGCACGGTGTACTCGTTGATGGCGGCGGCCTGCGGCAGCGCGTTGCCCGAGGAGACCACGGTGACCGTCGGCTTGGAGATCTGCGTCACCGACTGGTTGCCGGAGTTGACGCCGCCCGGGATGTACTCGCCGACCGTGCCGGAGACCTTGACCGCGTCGCCCACGGCGACGGTCGGGACCGAGCTGGTGAAGACGAACACGCCCTCGCTGGTGGCCTCGTTGTCGTCGGCGTCCGGGTCCTGGATCCAGAAGCCGCGCGAGCCGTACGTACGCACGCCCGTCACGATGCCCTCGACGTCGGCTACCTGCTTGCCGTTGAGCGGGGATATCCGGGTGGTGCCCTGGATGTCGTGGATGCGTACCGGATCGGCGGACGCGCCGCCCTCGGCCGCGTCGGCGGATCCCACGAGCAGGCCGGTGGCCAGGGCGGTGGCGACGAGGGCCGCGACGGCGGCGGAACGGGGATGCGTGGAGCGCATGGTCAGGAACTCCGGTGTGTGGATGAGGGATGGGGAAGCTGGATGGTGCGGCTACTGCAAGTGGTGCAAGGCGCACAAGTGGTGCATGTGGCACGTGCGATGGGGGTGATCTGCGGAAACCTCGGGGGTCGCCATATGTCTACGCGCGTCAATTTCCTGTGTGGCCAGCAAAGTTGTCAAGGCCTCCAGGGGATACGAATGCTGACTGTGGGATGAACCAAAGGGGATGGCCCGGCGGGAGCGCCCGAAATGCGTCTACGCTGGGGCGCCGCAAGACCGTCACCACCGCTCCACAGCCCCACCGCCGTACCGCTCCACAACCCCACTGCTGCACAGCCCCACCGCCTCACAAGCCCCACCGCGTCCGCGAGGAGAACCGCCCCATGTCCGCAGAGCCGCACCCCTCGCTGCCGCCGGTACGGCTGCACTCCGATGCGGAACTGGCCCGCGACGCCCTCGTCGCCCCGCTGTTCGCCCGGGCCGTGCGGCTCGCCCGCTGGGCCGGACCCGACACCCGCGTCGACACCGGCGGCGAACTCGTCGCCGCACAGCTGCCCGAAGCGGTCCGGGTGCTCGGCCTCGACGCCGCCGACGCGGACGCCACGGCGTACGCGAGCCAGGCCTGGCGGGTGGCCGTGGACAGCGGCCTCGTCGACGTGACCGAGCCGGAGGAGGACAGCGGGGCGGACGCCGAGGCGCAGTTCGGCACCGCCGCGCCCGGCGAGGACCTGGCCCTGGTGACGAGCGGTGCGCCCGGCGACGTGCTCGACCTGTGGCTGGCCGCGGTGGACACCGTGCTCGCGGACGCGGCGGTACCCGATCTCGAGGACCTCGTCGACGCTCTCGACGAGGGCGGGGAGATCGACTTCGACCAGCTGGACTGGAACCCGCGCCGCGAGGCGGACTTCCTCGACGGGGTCCTCGCCAACCTCTACCTGCTCACCGTCGCCGAGGGCCGGGCGGCGGAAGCGCCCGTTCCGCTGCCCGTGCTCGCCGCGTCGATGGTCGTGCCCGAGGGCATGGGCGAGCCGACCGACGCCGTGCTGGAGCAGGTCTCGGACGCGATGATGCGCCTGGACGACCAGTTCCGGCAGCTGGAGCCGATCGGGCTGGTCGAGTTCCGTCCCGTCGACGAGGAGCTGATGGCGGAGGCCGATGAGCCGCGCCAAGGCAAGGGCAAGGGCAGGGGCGCGGGCAAGGGCCCGGACAGGAGCGCGGACGAGGACGAGGACGTCTCCCGCTACGGGATGGTCCGCCTGACCCCCCTCGGCCTGTACGGGATCCGCGCCCGGATGCTGGAGGCGGGCGTCGAGGCCCCCGCCGTCGGCGAACTCGCAGGCAAGGGCGCGGACGCCCTGCTCGACGCGGTCGCCTCCTACCCCGAGGGCGCCGCCCAGGCCGAGATCGAGCAGTGGCTGGCGGGCCGCGAACTGCCCGTGGCGGCCGCCGAACTGCTGGCGGCGGCCCGCGGCGACGACGAGGCCGCCCCGCTGCGCCGGCTGCGCTGCCAGCAGGCCCTCGCGCCGGCCGGGCCGGAGGCCGAGCCCGCGGTCCGCGCGGTGCTGGACGACGCGGAACTCGGGGGCCTGGCGCGCGTCTGGCTGGCCGAGCGCGGGGTGACCGACGTACCGGCCCCGGACCCGGCGATGGTGTTCTGGCTGACGGTCGACACGATCGCGGCGCAGCTCGCGGCGGACGGGGAGACGGAGGAGCTCCCGCTCCTGATGGAGAGTCTGACGGCCCACCACGCGGGTTTCTTCGACGAGGTGTGGCGGGTGGAGCACCCGGCGACGGCGTACGTCCTGGAGTCGATGGGCAGGCTGCACCCGGACAAGAAGTCGGCGAAGGAGGCCCGCAAGGCCGCGTTCAAGGCGCGGTCGCGGCAGCCCTGGCCGGGGAGCTACTCCTGAGCCGGGATGTGAGCCGGGACCGGACCCGGGACCGGACCCGGGACCGGATCCGGGACGTGAGCCCGGACGTGAGCCGGGAACTGATCCGGAGCGCGATCCTGAGCCCGGTCCGGTGGGCGTCCCCGAGCGTGCCCCGGGGCTGACAGCGGGCGTCGACAACGCGCCGTTCCCAGGGCGGACTTGGCCATTCCGGCCACCGGCAAGGGGTCCGCCTCTCTTCGTGGGTAGTTCAGCCGCCGTTCACGTGCGGGCGGGAACGTGTCCGCCGACGACCGCACGACAGGCGCACCACTCCCCACCCCTGGAGACCCGATGCCGCTCAGCCGTAGAGACTTCACCTCCCGTACCGTCCTCGCCGGCGCGGGCGTCGCGCTCACCGGGACGGTCGGAGCCCTCGCCACCGCTCCGGGGGCGCTGGCGGCCGAGGACAGCACGGGACGCGACGAGAACGGCCGGCCCTGCGAGCCCGGCTACGGCCCCCTCGTCCCCGATCCGGCCGGACTGCTCGCGCTCCCCGCGGGCTTCGCCTACCGCGTGATCACCCACAGCGGTGTGACGAAGCTGGAGTCGGGCGAGACCACCCCGTCCAACCACGACGGCACGGCCGCCTTCGAGGGCCACCGCGGGGTCACCCTCCTCGTCAACAACCACGAGCTCAAGGGCAAGCGGGCCGACTGGGACCGCCCCGTCCCGCTCACCGAGGGCCTGGTCTACGACCCGGCCGCGGCAGGCGGCTGCACGGTCGTCGAGGTCCGGCGCGGCGGAGAGGTCGCCGAATGGGTGGGCATCGCCGGTACGTCGACCAACTGCGCGGGCGGCTCCACGGCCTGGGGCACCTGGCTGACCTGCGAGGAGAACTCGGACCTCGCGGGCAAGAACGGGATGACCAAGGACCACGGCTACGTCTTCGAGGTCGACCCGCACGACCGCCGCGCCAACCGCGACCCGCGCCCGGTCAAGGCCTTCGGGCGCTACGACCACGAGGCCGTCGTCATCGACCCGCGCCAGGGCCACGCCTACCTGACCGAGGACGCCTCCGGCCCCAACGGGCTGCTCTACCGCTGGACCCCGCCGCACGGCTTCCGCCACGGCCGCGGCCGCCTGCGTACCCTCGCGGCGGACGCGGGCACGCTGCAGGCCGCGAAGTGCTTCGACAGCTCGGGCCGGTTCGTCGACGACTTCTCGCGCGCGACCAGGACCGGCACCGTGTACGGGGTCGACTGGGTGGACGTGACGGACCGCGACGCGCGGACCGTGCCGGTGCGCAAGCAGTTCGGGGACAACGCGGTGACCCGGGGGCGCAAGCTGGAGGGCATGTGGTGGGCCGACGGCGGCGCGTACTTCGTCTCCTCCTACGCCCGTGAGGAGAGCCCGGGCGCGGCGCACGACGGCCAGGTGTGGTTCTACGACCCCAAGCGGCGCACGATCCGGCTCACCGTCCTCATCGGAGTGAACGCCGACCCGTCGGCCGACGGCGGCTACGACGGTCCCGACAACATCACCGTGTCGCCCTACGGCGGCCTCGTCATCGCCGAGGACGGCTCGGGCCTCCAGCACCTGTTCGGCGCGACCGAGTCCGGCCGCACCTACCCGCTGGCGCGCAACGAGCTGAACATCGGGTCGGCCGAGGAGCCGGAGTACTCCGAATTCACCGGGGTCTGCTTCTCCCCGGACGGGCGGACGCTGTACGCCAACATCCAGGACCCGGGGATCATGCTGGCGATCACCGGTCCGTGGCGGCGCGGCCGCTGATCCCGCGGGACCTGCCGGCCCCCTGATTCCGCGGGTCCGCGAGCCGGGGGTCCGCGAGCCGGGGTCCGCCGGTCCGCGGTTCTGCGGGTCCGAAGGTCTAGGGGGCTCGCAGGTCTACGAATCCGCCGGCTCAGTGGCCACAGGCGTCACTGAGCCGCGGGAACGTCCGGGCGACTGGCCGCGGTCCACTCCTCGAGCAGGAATTCGTAGGCCTCGGAGGGCCACTCGTCGTCCACCCGGGTTTCGACGAGGTGCCGGATCGCCTCGTTCGCCTCTGCGGCGGACGGGCGGGCAGGACCCGCGGGCCGGAGTGTCTGATGCATGTTTCAAGGCTACGGGCGGGCACTGACAGCCACTGCCGGATCACGGGTGGCATCCATCACCCGGTCCGGCACCTGGCGGCGCCACGTGCCCGCCCACCTGCTCAGAGTGCCTGCGAGGCGGGCTTGACCATGCCGCGCACTGTGCGGGACTTCACAAACTCGCCGATGGCCGTCATCTCCCACTCACCGGTGAACTGCTTGATCAGCTTCGCCATCATCACGCCGGTCTGCGGTTCGGCGCCCGTGAGGTCGAAGCGCACCAGCTCCTCGCCGCTCGCCGCGTCGATCAGGCGGCAGTACGCCTTGGCCACCTCGCTGAACTTCTGGCCGGAGAAGGAGTTGACCGTGAAGACCAGGCCGGTGGCCTCGGCGGGCAGCCGGCCGAGGTCCACGACGATCACCTCGTCGTCCCCGGCGCCCTCGCCCGTGAGGTTGTCGCCGGAGTGCTTGATCGAGCCGTTCAGGATGGACAGCTTGCCGAAGTAGCAGCTGTCGAGGTGGTTGCGCTGCGGGCCGTACGCGATGACGGAGGCGTCGAGGTCGATGTCCTTGCCGCGGAACGCGGGCTCCCAGCCCAGGCCCATCTTGACCTGCGAGAGCAGCGGACGGCCGCCCTTGACCAGGGAGACGGTCTGGTTCTTCTGGAGGCTGACCCGGCCCTTGTCGAGGTTGATCTTCCCCGCGCCGAGGGGCGCGGCCGCGGCCGCGGCGGGAGCGGGGGCCGCCGGGACCGGCGCGGCCGGGGTGGGCGTCGTGGCTCCGCCGAGCCAGGGGGAGGGCGGCCGGGAGGCGGGCGGGGCGGGCGGCGCCGGGGGCATGGGCGGGGCGACGGGTGCGGGCGCGGCGGCCGCCGGGGCCGGCTCCTCGTCCACCGAGACCCCGAAGTCGGTGGCGATGCCCGCGAGGCCGTTCGCGTACCCCTGGCCGACCGCGCGGACCTTCCACACGCCGCCGCGCTGGTACACCTCGACCACGACGAGCGCGGTCTCGCCGCCCAGCTGCGGAGGGGTGAACGTGGCGATCACCGAGCCACCGTCCGCGTTCCGCACGGTGGCGGTGGGCTCTACGCCCTGGAAGGTCTGCCCTGCGGCGTCAGGGCTGGCGGTGACCACGATCCGCTCGATGCCGGGCGGTACCGCGCCGGTGTCCACGGTGATCGAGTCCGGCGCGGAGCCACCGCCGGACCGGTAGCTGACACCGGGCCCGGACGGCTGGTTGTAGAAGATGAAGTCGGCATCGGAGCGCACCTTGCCGTCTGCCGCAAGGAGGAGCCCCGATACGTCGAGTCGTACCGGGGCGGCCACGTCCACCGTCACGCGGACGGCATTGAGCGGCAGATTGGAACCAGGGGTCATAGCGGTCATGCCGGGAGAACGACCGGAGGTGCTTTGCCGTTCCCTTACCTTCGCGGGAGATTTCAGCGCCGGTTGCGCGGGTGGTCCTTCGCCGTGCGCTCATTGCCGAACTTGTACGCGCCGGTCCAGCGGGCCATCACGAGCTGCGCGTCGCCGGACTCCACCTCGGCCAGGAACCTGTCGGCCCGGCCCCCGCGCAGGGTGCCCGCGGCGCGACCCCGGTGGGTGATGACGACGGAACGGTCGGCGCGCGTCTCGTACGAGAATCCGTGGGGCTTCGGCATGGGCCGCAGCCTGCCCCGCCGCGAGCGGGGCAGGCAACGCATTTAGGGCGGGCAACGCGTTCAAGGGGGTGTCCGGCGACCGGGTGTCCGGCGACCGGGCGGGCCGGGGCCCAGGCGGGCGGCCCGGGCCCCCGACGGGCCGTCGTGCTCAGCCCCCGGTGACCCGGCGCGGCAGCCCCAGTGGGTTGGCCTCGCGCAGCTCCGCCGGAAGGAGGGCGTCCGGCACCGACTGGTAGGCCACCGGCCGCAGCCAGCGCTCGATCGCCGTGCCGCCGACCGAGGTGGAGTGGGAGGTGGCCGCCGGGTACGGCCCGCCGTGGTGCTGAGCCGGGGCCACGGCGACCCCGGTCGGCCAGCCGTTGACCACGATCCGGCCGGCCAGCCCCGTGACCTGGCCGATCAGCTCGGCGGCGGGGCCCGGCGCGCCCCCGGTCTCGGCGGCGGACAGCTGGAGGGTGGCGCTCAGGTTCCCGGGCAGGAGCCCGAGGACGGCCGCGGCCTCGCCCTGGTCCGCGTACCGCACGACGACGGTGACGGGACCGAAGCACTCCTCCAGGAGCAGCCCGTACGCCCCGCCCTCCAGGAGGACGCGGGCCGCCACGGTCAGGTAGCCGGCGCCCACGGTGTGCTCCCCGCCGGAGCCCGGGGTGACGGGCGCGGCGACGCCGGGCAGGGCGGCCCGCCCGCCCACTCCGGAGATGAAGTTCTCCCGCATCCGGTGGTCCAGGAGCACCCCCGGCTCGGTCTCCCCGAGCGCCTTGGTGAGGGCGCCGGTGAGCCGGTCACCGTCCGCTCCCTCGGGGACGAGGACCAGGCCCGGCTTGACGCAGAACTGGCCGACGCCGAGGGTGACCGCGCCCGCGAGCCCGCCGCCGATCTCCTCGGCGCGTTCGGCGGCCGCGGCCGGGGTGACCACGACGGGGTTGAGCGAGCCCAGTTCCCCGTGGAAGGGGATGGGGACGGGCCGGGCGGCCGCCGCGTCGAACAGGGCCCGCCCGCCCCGGACCGACCCGGTGAACCCGGCGGCGGCCACCAGCGGGTGGCGGATCAGCTCCAGGCCGGCGTCGAACCCGTGGACCACGCCGACCACGTCGGCCGGGAGCCCGGTCGCGACGGCCGCCCGGCGCAGCAGCGAGGCGCACAGCTCGGAGGTGGCCGGGTGGTCGGGGTGCGCCTTGACGACCACCGGGCAGCCGGCGGCCAGCGCGCTGGCGGTGTCGCCGCCGGGGACGGAGAAGGCGAGCGGGAAGTTCGAGGCGGCGTAGACCGCGACCACGCCCAGCGGCACCTTGTAGCGGCGCAGTTCGGGGCGCGGCGGGCTGAGGGAGGCATCGGCGCGGTCGATGCGGATGTCGAGGTAGGCCCCCTCGTCCACGGCGTCGGCGAAGGCGCGCAGCTGGCCGGTGGTGCGGGCCAGTTCGCCGGTGAGCCGGCCCGGACCGAGCGCGGTCTCTGCGTCGGCGGCCTCGATGACGTGGGCGGCGGCCTCGTCGAGCAGTGCGGCGGCCGCGCGCAGGAAGGCGGCGCGGGCGGGGGCGTCGGCCAGCGCGGCCCGGGCCGCGTGGGCCGCGCGTACGGCCTCGTCCACCTCCCGGGGTGTGGCCTCCGCCGCAACCTGCTCGCGCTGCTTCCCGGTGCGGGGGTCCACACTCCAGACTGGTGTCGCTGTCATGGCCCGCTGCCTCCTGGATCGTTCAGTATTCTGAACGCCGTTCCGGTGGATGAATGATCACATCTGCTGCGGACTCTATTTCCGCGCCCTGCGCGTGACAAGGGGCGAGCAGAGGAGAGCAGGGGTATGACGACGACCGAGCCGGCGGGCCCGATCACGGCGGCGCCGGTCAAATCGGCGGTGCGCACGGTCCTGTTGCTGGAGCACTTCGCGGCGCATCCGGGACTGCACAGCCTGGCCGACATCCAGAACGATCTCTCCCTGCCCAAGTCCAGCCTGTACATGCTGCTGCGCACCCTGGTGAACCTGGGGTGGGTGGAGACGGACGCCACGGGGACGCGGTACGGGATCGGCGTACGGGCCCTGCTGGTCGGGAGCTCGTACATCGACGGCGACGAGGTGGTCGCCGCGGCCCGGCCCACCCTGGACCGGCTCTCCGACGACACGACCGAGACCATCCACCTGGCCAGGATGGACGGGACCAGCGTGGTCTACCTCGCCACCCGGCAGTCCCAGCACTACCTGCGGCCCTTCACCCGCGTCGGGCGGCGGCTGCCCGTGCACTCGACGGCCCTCGGCAAGGCGCTGCTGGCCACGCACACGGACGAAGAGGTGCGCAGACTGCTGCCGCGGCGGCTGGAGGCGGTCACCGAGCGCACCGTCACGGACCGGGAGCAGCTGATCGAGGAGCTGGCGCTGGTGCGGGAGCAGGGGTACGCGGTGGACCGGGAGGAGAACACGCTGGGGCTGCGCTGCTTCGGGGTGGCCGTGCCGTACCGGACGCCGGCGCGGGACGCGGTGAGCTGCTCGGTGCCGGTGGCCCGGCTGACGCCGGGGCACGAGCAGGTGATCAAGGCGGCGCTGTTCGAGGCGCGGGACCGGCTGTCGGTGGTGACGCGCCGCATGTGAGGCGCGGACGGCCTCGGATGAGGCAGTCTCCCCCGCGCGGGGGAGACGGTTCCCCATCACGGGGGACGTGGTGGGGCCGCGCGCACGGGACCGTTGGGTCATGACCAAACGAGCCGTTCACACGATGCGCACACTGCACTCGGAGCACTCGGAGCACTCGGAGCACTCGGGGCACTCGGGGCACTCGGACTACGCGCCGCGGCCGGTGCGGTCCGTCCCCGGGCAGGGGGCGTGGCGGCGGGCCCTGGCGGTGGCGGCGCTGGCGGCCACGGTCCCCTACCTCACCCTCAAGACCGCCTGGCTGGCGGGGAGCCGGATCGGCATACCGGACGGCAGCGTGCTGCTCGACCCGGAACCGTTCCTCATCGCGGCGAACGCCGTCACGGTGGTGATGGACGCCTGCGTGATCCTGCTCGTGCTGGTCCTCACCAGACCCTGGGGGCTGCGGGTGCCTGCCTGGCTGCTGACCGTCCCGGTGTTCGTGGCGACCGGGCTGCTGGCCCCGATCGTCACCGGGTTCCCGGGCCAACTCCTCGTACGCCTGCTCGGCTTCGGGGAGGACCCCGCCGCGAAGGCGCTCCGCGAGCCCTTCCTGGACCCCTGGGTGTTCAACGTCGTCTACACCGGATTCGGCATCCAAGGACTCGCCCTGGCCGGGCTGTTCGTGCCCTATGCGCGGGAGCGCTGGGGCCGGCGGTGGCAGGGCGTGCTGGGGCCCCGGCTGCCGTCGTCCACGGGGGTGGTGGCGGCAGCCGCGGCAGCGGCCGGCCTGGCGGTGGCGGCGGTGTACGTCTACTGGGCCCTCGGGGGGACGGCCGGTCTGGGAGCCGAGCGGGCGGCAGCCCACTCGGCGGACACGGCCATGGTTTCCGGGATCCACGCGATGTGCGCGCTCGCCGCCGGAGCGGGGGCGCTGATCCTGGCCCGCGGCGGGGCGCTCCGCGCGCGGTGGCCGCTCGGCCTCGCCTGGATCGGTGCGGGGGCGGCCCTGAGCTGGGGGACCTGGATGCTCGCCGTGTCGGGGGGACCGCAGCTGGACGGTGGCGAAGGGCCCCCGGCTGCGGCCCTGTTGACCTACGCTGGCCAGATGATCACCGGATCGCTCGCCGTCGCAGTCCTCACCCGGTTCCTCATATCCCGTCGCGAGGGGTGATGCGTGCGGGCCTGGGCGGGTTGCTGGGGGCGCGGGCCAGGCTGCGCTGGGTCCACCTGATACTCGGCGGGGCCCTGCTGATGCCGTACTTCCTCCTCACCCAGGTGGGGGTCGGAATGGTGGCCGGCGGGGTCAACGCCCTCAACTCCTTCCCGCTGGCCCTCGCCGCCTACGCGGCCGCCCTGCCGCTCGCCGCGGCCACCGCCGTCTTCGGACTGGTACGGCCGCTGTCGGTGACGGCCGTCCGGGCCATGTGCGGGGTGCCGGGGGACCGGTTGGCCGAGGGGCCGGCGAGGTCCTGGGCCGCCCGGGGCCGGACCTCCGCCTGGTGGACCCTGCACCTCGGGGTCGGCGCCCTGGTCAGCGGGCTCACGCTCGCGGTGCCGCCCATGGGGGTCGTGTTGATCGCGCTCCCGTTCGTGAGCGGGCTGCAGGAGGCCCGGCTGGGGCTCGGCTGGTTCTCCACCGGCGCCCAGCCGTACGTGGCACCGCTGCTCGGGATCGGCCTGCTGGCGGGGCTGGCGCTCTGCGCCGCCGGGGCCGCGGCGCTGCTGGCCCGGCTGGCCCCCGTACTGCTGGGCCCGACTGCGGCGGACCGGTTGGCGGCGGCCGAGGAGCGGGCCGCCGACCTGGCCGTGCGCAACCGGCTGGCCCGGGAGCTGCACGACGCGGTCGGGCACGCGCTGAGCGCCGTCACCCTCCAGGCGGTCGCCGCCCGGCGGGTGCTGGAGCGCGACCCCGAGTTCGTCCGGGAGGCACTGGCCGCGATCGAGGACACCACCCGGCGGACGGTGGGCGAGCTGGACGCCGTGCTGGGCCTGCTGCGGGACGGGGACCCGGCCCGGCCGGACGCCGCGTTCGCGCCGACGCTGGCCGCCGACCTCGACGGGCTGCTGGCACGTACCCGGGCGGCGGGCACCACCGTCACCGCCCACCAGGACCCCGGGCCCGCCGGGAACTGGGCGCAGCTCCCGGAGATCGTCTCCCGCGAGGCGTACCGGATCGTCCAGGAGGGCCTCAGCAACGCCCTGCGGCACGGCTCGGGCCCCGTGGAACTGCGGATATCCGTACGGGGCGGAGAGGGCAGCGGCCACCCCGTACCCACTGACCGGCGCGAACACCCTGAACAGCGTGAACTGGAGATCAGCATGACCAACCCACCGGCCGCACCCGAAGCCCGGGAGGCCCGCACCACCGGGGGCCGCGGGCTGCGCGGCGCGGCGGAACGGGCCGCGCTGCTCGGCGGCCGCGTCGAGGCGGGCCCGTACGAGGGCCGCTGGCGGCTGCGGGCCGTCCTCCCGCTCGCCGGGGGCAAGCGGTGACCCCGGCGGGAGCGGCGCCCCGGCCGCCGCTGCGCATCGTGCTCTGCGACGACGAGCGGATGGTCCGCACCGCCCTGCGCGTCATCCTCGACGCCGAGCCCGACCTGGAGGTCGTGGGCGAGGCGGCGACCGGGGCCGAGGCCGTGCCGCTGGTCCGCTCACTGGCCCCCGACGTGGTGCTGATGGACGTCCGGATGCCCGAGATCGACGGCATCCGGGCCACCGAGCAGATCCTCGCCACCATGGCCGAGCCGCCCCGCATCGTGGTCGTCACCACCTTCGAGAACGACGACTACGTCTACGACGCGCTGCGGGCGGGAGCCTCGGGTTTCCTCCTCAAGCGGGCCGAACCCGACGAGCTGACCGGCGCGGTCCGGCTCGTCGCCCGCGGGGACTCGCTGCTCTTCCCGGCCGCCGTCCGCTCCCTGGCCTCGGCCCGCGCGGAAGCCGCCCGGCCCGCCGCCGCGCCCTGGGTGGCCCGGCTCACGGACCGCGAGGCCGAGGTGCTGCGCCTGATGGCCGCCGGACTGTCCAACCAGGAGATGAGCGGGAGCCTGGGAGTGGGAGCGCAGACGGTCAAGACGCACGTCGCCTCCGTGCTCGCCAAGACCGGCTCCCGGGACCGCACCCAGGCCGTCATCGCCGCGTACGAGGGGGGCTTCATGAAGAAAAGCTGAGAACCCCGCCACAAACGGGGCAGAGCGGAACGGCTGGGGCCGCTGAAGCGTCTTTCCGGGGGATGAACAAGACGATCAGGCGTGCGTCGGTCTTCTGTCTGCTTCTGGTGCTGGCCCTGCTGGTCCGTGTCACCTGGGTGCAGGCATACCAAGGCCAGGCCCTCGCAGACGACAAGCACAACCGGCGGAATCTCATCGGGCAGTACGAGAACCCGCTGGGCAACATCATCGTGGGCGGGGAGGCGGTCACCGGTTCGACGAAGACGGGCGGCAAGGACTTCGGGTACAAGCGGACGTACACCGACGGTCCGCTGTACGCGCCGATCACCGGCTACAGCTCCCAGGCCTTCGGCACGAGCATGCTGGAGGGCGTCTACAAGAACGTCCTCAACGGCTCGGACAGCCGGCTGAAGACCGTGATGGACATGCTCACGAACAAGCGGGCCGATCCGGGTGACGTACTGACCACCATCGACCGCGACGTGCAGAAGGCCGGTTACGACGCGCTCCAGGGCAAGCAGGGCGCCGCCGTGGCCATCGACCCCGCGACGGGCCAGATCCTCGCCGTGGTGAACAACCCCTCCTTCGACCCGGGGCGCATCGCCGGGGCCAATGACGACAAGGCCTGGCAGGAACTCTCGGCCGACAAGGGCAAGGCCATGGAGAACGTGGCGCTGCGCAAGCCGCAGGCGCCCGGCTCCACCTTCAAGCTGGTCACCCTCGCCGCCGCGATCGAGAACGGCCTCGTCACCAGCGTCGACCAGCAGACCGGAATCCCGGCCCCCTACACGATTCCCGGCACCACCACCAAGCTGCCCAGCGAGGCCGGGGACGAGGCCTGCAACAACGTTTCAGCGCGCACGGCCCTCAAGCTGTCCTGCAACAACGTCTTCGCGGAGCTCGCGTACAAGCTCGGCCAGGACAAGATGCGCGCGATGGCCGAGAAGCTCGGGTTCAACACGCAGATCGACACCCCGGTCCGCACCAACCCGCCGAGCAAGTACCCGTCGAAGAAGATGTCGATCGACCAGGTCGCGCAGACGGGCATCGGCCAGTTCGACGTGCAGGCCACCCCGCTCCAGATGGCGATGGTGACGGCCGCGATCGAGAACGGCGGCAAGCTCGTCGCCCCGCACATGGTCTCCGAGGTCACCGACGCCAACGGCAATGTGCTGGAGAGCTTCAAGAACCCCAAGTCCCAGCAGGTCATGAGCGAGAAGACCGCCTCGATGCTCCAGGACGCCATGAGGACGGTCGCCACCGAGGGCGGCGGCAAGCCGGCCCAGGTGGCGGGCGCCGAGGTGGGCGGCAAGACCGGCACCGCCCAGCGCGGTGTCAACAACAGCCTCGCGCCGCTGGCCTGGTTCACCTCGTACGGGAAGGTGAACGGCAAGCAGATCGCCGTGGCCGTGGTGATCGAGAACTCGGACACCGACCGCTCCGAGATCGGCGGCGGCAAGCTGGCGGCCCCGATCGCCCAGAAGATGATGGCGGCGTGGCTGAAGAAGTAGCCACGCGGGCGGCACAGCCGACGCGCCGGGAACCGCCGAGGCTCCCGGCGCGTTTCCCTTTCCATGATCAGAGCTGCGCACGCCGCCGACCTCGACGCCATCGCCGCACTGCACACCCGGGCCCGTGCCACCTACTACCAGGGCCACATCCCCGAGCAGGCCTACGCGGGTGACGCCGAGATCCGGCGGACCCGCGAGGGCTGGTCCCGCGCCGTCGCCCGCACCACCGCCGACGGCGGCGGGGTGCTCTGCGCCGAGCGGGACGGCGCCCTCACCGGGGTCGCCGCCTTCCGCACGGAGGACGGCCAGACCACGCTCACCCAGCTCCACGTGGACCCGGACCACTGGCGCCGTGGCACCGGGGCCGCCCTGCACGCGGCCTGCCTGGACGCCTGGCGCCGCGCCGGGATACGCCGGGTCCGCCTCGAGGTCTACGAGAAGAACCTCCGCGCCCAGGCCTTCTACGCGGCCCACGGCTGGCGCCCGGACCCCGCCGCACCCGGCACCGGCTCCCACCGCGTCCTCTGGCTCACGGTCCCGGAGCCGTCCGGGCAATGAGAGGCTCCGGCCTTCCTCGCCACCGCCACCGCCACGGCCACCGCCACGGCCGCCGAGCAGTTGCTGACACATGCGCTCGGGGTGCGGACACCGGCCTTCGCGGAGAAGCTGGAAGCGACCGGCACTCCGTAGAGAGGACCTCCCATGTCCATGCTCGACAAGCTCAAAGGTCTGATCAAGGGACACCCTGACCAAGCCAGCCAAGGAGTCGAGAAGGCCGGAGACGCCTTCGACGCGAAGACCGGTAACAAGTACCAAAGCCAGGTCGACACGGCACAGCAGAAGCTCAACGAGCAGATCGGCAACGAGCCCCCCACCCCCGGGGAGAGCCGGCCGCCGCAGAGCTGACACAACTTCCGGACCTGCGTGTCCGAGTGGGTGAACGGGTACGAACACGGGGACCGCGCGCGGCTACGTGGTGGCGCGGTCCCCTCGTGTTGCCCGTCCGGGGAATGAGACGCTCCGCCGGGTGGTTGAAGGGGGAACTGTATTGGTTCCCCCGGACCCGGAGAGAAGAAGGATCATGCGCGTCGAGATCTGGAGCGACATCGCCTGCCCGTGGTGCTACATCGGCAAGGCCCGTTTCACCAAGGGACTGGCCGAGTTCGCGCACCGCGACGAGGTGGAGGTCGTCTTCCGGTCCTTCGAGCTCGACCCGAACGGCCCCAGGACCTCCCCGGTGCCCGTGGTGGAGATGCTCGCCAAGAAGTACGGCCGCACCCTGGAGGAGGCGCGCGGCATGGAGGAGCACGTCGCGGGCAGCGCCCGCGCCGAGGGGCTGGTCTACCGCACCGACGGGCGTGACCACGGGAACACCTTCGACATCCACCGCCTGCTGCACCTGGCCGCCGCGCGCGGCCGCCAGGAGGAGCTGCTCGACCTGGCCTACCGGGCCAACTTCGGCGAGGAGCGGTCCGTCTTCGACCCCGAGGTGCTGGTCGCCCTCGCCGTGGAGGCCGGGCTCGACGAGGCCGAGGCCCGCGCCGTGCTCGCCGACGGGTCCGCGTACGCCGCCGAGGTCCGGGCCGACGAGCGGGAGGCGGCCGAGCTGGGCGCCAACGCCGTGCCGTTCTTCGTCCTCGACCGCCGCTACGGGATCTCCGGCGGCCAGCCCGCCGAGGTGTTCACCCGGGCCCTGGAGCAGGCGTGGGCCGGGCGCGAGGTCGCGGAGCCGGCGGCCGGGGCCGAGGCCTGCGAGCCCGACGGGGCGTGCGCGGTCCCGCGTTCCTGACCCGCTCCGGGAGTGGGGCCTGCGACCCACCCATAAGGATGCCTTGGGTGGATCACGGAAAACTAGGCAATGGACTTTGGGTCGATCCTGGCGCAGAGTGGACGGCATGGATCTTTCGCTCCCCGAAGCGGCCCGTGCCGAGTTCGCACATTCCACCACCTACCTCAACACCGCCACGTGCGGGATCCTCCCGCGTTCCGCCGTCGCGGCCGTACGGGAACTGGCCGAGGCGGCCGGGGCCGGACTCCCCGCCGGATTCGGCGACTTCGACCGGGTGAACCGGGTCCGGGCCGCCTTCGCCCGGCTGGTCGGGGTGGACGAGCAGCGGGTCGCCGTCGGCTCGGCCGTGTCCACCCATGTTGGCCTCGTCGCGGCGTCCCTCCCCCCGGGCGCCGAAGTCCTGTGCCCCGAAGGGGAGTTCGCCTCGGTCATCAACCCCTTTGTGGTCCGGGGCGACCTCAAGGTCCGCTTCGCGCCGCTGGAGGCCATCGCCGAGAACGTCGGCCCGGGCACCGCCCTGGTCGCGCTGAGCGTCGTACAGTCCGCGGACGGACGTACGGCGGACCTCGCCGCGGTGCGCGCCGCGACGACCGCGCACGGGGCCCGGATGCTGGTGGACGCGACGCAGGCGGCGGGCTGGCTGCCCTTCGACGCCTCGCCCTACGAGTACACGGTCACCGCCGGGTACAAGTGGCTGCTCGCCACCCGCGGGGTCTCCTACCTGACCGTCTCCGAGGAGGCCCAGGACACCCTCACCCCGCTGCACGCCGGCTGGGTGGCGGCCGAGTCGATGTGGGACGCCACCTACGGCCCGATGCCGCAACTGGCCCACGGGGCAAGGCGGTTCGACGAGTCCCCGGCCTTCCTCGCCTACCACGCGGCCGAACCCTCCCTGGCCCTGCTGGAGCGGATCGGCATCGAGGCCGTGCACGCGCACGACACCGCCCTCGCCGCCCGCTACCGGGCCGGACTCGCCCGCCTGGGCCACGAGCCCGTGCCGGGCGACGCGCCCATCGTCGCGGTCCCGGGGCTCGCCGACCGGCAGCCCGCCCTGCTGGCCGCCGGGATCGCCACCGCCGCCCGCGCGGGCGCCCTGCGGGCCTCGTTCCACCTCTACACCACCGAGGCGGACGTCGACCGCCTCCTGGACGCCCTGTCGGGCTGAAGGGCTGAAGCGCGGAAGGGCTGAGGGCCTGACGGGCCGCCGGGCAGGGGCGGTCCGGCTCGCCCGCCCCGCTACGCCGCCCCCGACCCCGCCCCGCTACGCCGCCCCCCGACCCCGCCCCTCCGCGGCGGCCCCGAGCAGGTCAGAACAGGGTGTCCGCCCAGGCCGACTCCGCCGCCGCCAGGGCGGTCTCCACCGCCCCCGCGGGCGCCGACAGCGCGGCCCCCAGGGCCCTCAGGCAGTCCCGGACCACCGCGACGGAGGCCGCCGGGCCGTAGTGGTTGACCCGGATCATCTCCTGGGCCAGCGCCCCGCCCCCGGCCGCGAGGGGCAGGGCCGGGTCGGCGGCCAGCGCCTTGGCCGCCACCAGCGAGGCCTCGGCCACGCGCAGGGTGGTGGCCACCGGGGCGGCCTCCGGCACCCGGCCCACGTACGGGGTCACGCCCAGCGCCTGCGCGCCCGCGCGGGTCGCCGCCGCCGCGGCCGCGTGGCGGGCCATCACCGCGGGCAGCCCCTCGGCCGCGATCCGGTCGAGGCAGGCCTCCAGGGCGAGCATCTCCAGCTGCGCCGGAGCGTGCAGCAGCGTCTTGCGCCCGCCGTCGATCCAGCGCTCCTTCCAGTCCAGCAGGGAGAGGTACGAACGGCGCGGCGCCGCCGGGTTCTCGGCGAACCGGGCCCAGGCACGGTCCGACACCGACACCGCCGACACGCCGGCGGGGCCGCCCATCGCCTTCTGTGCGCCGATCACGCACAGGTCCACGCCCCAGGCGTCCGGCAGCAGCGGCTCTGCGCCCACCGAGGCCACCGCGTCCAGCATGAACAGCGCACCGTGCTCCCGTACGGCCTCGCCGATCTCGGCGACCGGGTTGGTGTTGCCCGTCGCCGCCTCCGCGTGGACGAGCGAGACGAAGTCGATCCGCGGGTGGTCGGCCATCGCCCGGGCCACCTGACCGGCCGTCACCGCCGTGTCGAAGGGCACCTCCAGGTCCACCACGGTCGCCCCGCAGTCGCGCAGCCAGTTGCCGAAGGTGGTCCCGTAGGGGCCGGTGACCACGTTCAGGGCCGTCGAACCGGGCCGCGCGCCCGAGCGGATGCAGCCCTCCAGGGGGAGCAGCGCCTCGCCCTGGGTGATCACCACGTCCTGCTGGGTGGACAGCAGGTCCGCGACCCCCTGTTCGATCGACGCGAAGCGCTCCGCGGTCAGCGGCGGGAGGTCCAGGAGGGGGTGGGTCACGGTGGTGCTCTCTTCGTCCGGGGCTACCCGCAGAGCGTACCGAGCACGCCCGTACAGTGCCGACATGAGCGATGTGAGCGACGGGACCGGCGTGAGCGGCGTGAGCGACGTGCTGCACGTGAAGGGGCGGGTGCTGGTCGGGCCCGACGAGGTCCGCGACGAACTCTGGGTGGTCGGCGGGCGGATCTCCTACGAGCGCCCGCCCACCGCCCGCGACGTCACCACGGTAACCGGCTGGGCGCTGCCCGGCCTGGTCGACGCGCACTGCCACGTGGGCCTGGACTCCCACGGCCCGGTCGACGCCGGGACCGCCGAGCGGCAGGCCCTCGCCGACCGCGACGCGGGCACCCTCCTCATCCGCGACGCGGGATCCCCCTCCGACACCCGGTGGATCGACGACCGCGAGGACCTCCCGAAGATCATCCGGGCCGGCCGGCACATCGCCCGCACCCGGCGCTACATCCGCAACTACGCGCACGAGATCGAGCCCGCCGACCTCGTCGCGTACGTCGGCCGCGAGGCCCGGCGCGGCGACGGCTGGGTGAAGCTGGTGGGGGACTGGATCGACCGCGAGGTGGGCGACCTGACGGCCTGCTGGCCGCGCGCCGAGGTCGAGGCTGCCATCGCCGAGGCCCACCGGCTGGGCGCCAGGGTCACCGCGCACTGCTTCTCCGAGGACTCGCTGCGCGACCTGGTCGAGGCGGGCATCGACTGCATCGAGCACGCCACCGGGCTCACCGAGGAGGCCATCCCGCTGTTCGCGGAGCGCGGGGTCGCCATCGTTCCGACGCTGGTGAACACCGCGACCTTCCCCACGCTGGCGGCGTCCGGCGAGGGGAAGTTCCCGAAGTGGTCGGCGCACATGCGAAGGCTCCACGAGCGGCGCTACGACACCGTCCGGGCGGCCCACGACGCGGGCATCGCGGTGTACGTCGGCACCGACGCGGGCGGCTCCCTGCCGCACGGCCTGGTCGCGGCGGAGGTCGCGGAGCTGGTGAAGGCCGGGATCCCGCCGCTGGACGCCCTGTCGGCGACGGCCTGGGCGGCCCGCGCCTGGCTGGGCCGGCCCGGGCTGACCGAGGGGGCACCGGCGGACCTCGTGGTCTACGGGGCCGATCCGCGGGCCGACGTACGGGCGCTCGCGCAGCCGCTCCGGGTCGTCGTGAACGGCGCCGTCCGGGCCTGAAGCTCCTAGTGCTGTGGCCGGCAAACCTTTCCGGCCACACCACTAGGCGGCGCCCGCGTTGACCGCGCGTGACATCGGCGGCCCGGCAGTCGTTATCAACGTCCGCACGGGCGGCCCGTGTCGGCCGTCCGTGTGAGACGAGGGAACTCGCGTTCCTCCTGAGGCGTAGAGATTCGAAAATATGAGTGGAAACCACCCCTTGGGGTGAACTCACGCCAGGTTGCCGCCCGTTCACTCTCGGTGCGTAAAGATTCCGGGGTCGAGGCCGTCGGCGCGCGCAATGTCCCCCATTGGCGGCGCGACGGCACCCATCTCCCTGGGGGTTCCACCATCTTGAACAGCAACACCTTCCGCATGCCCGCGGCCGTCCTGCTCGCCACGGGGGCGTTAGCCCTGCTCACCGCTCCGCCCGCCCTCGCCACGGGCGGCGCCGGCGCCGGGAGCGAGGGCAAGGCGGGCGCCGTCGTCCTGCGCGCCGGACTGGACGTGGGCCTGCTCAACAAGACCGTGCACGTCCCGCTGAAGACCACGCTCAACGAGGTCAGTGCCCCGGCGACGGCCGAGAAGACGGCGCTGACCGTGACCCTGGACGGGGTCGAGGGAGGCGCGCCGGTCCGCGTCCTGAAGGCCGACGTGGCCACCTCCAAGGCGACCGCGGACAAGAACCGGGCCGAGGCGGAAGCCACCCTCGCCAAGGCCAGGGTGCACGTTCCGGGTCTGCCGTCCCTCTCCCTCATCGAGGTGGAGAAGGTCACCTCCAAGGCCGTCTGCGAGGCCGGCAAGAAGCCCGTGGCCAGCTCGAACGTCCTCGGGACGGTGACCGCGCTGGGCAAGAAGGTCACCCTGTCGGCGGGCGGCCCCACCAAGGTCGAGGTCCCGGGCGTCGGCCTGGTCAGCCTGGAGCTGTCCGGTACGGAGACCACCTCCACCACCGCCGCCGCGGCCGCGCTGCGCCTGAAGGTGTCGGTGAACCCGCTGAACCTGAACGTGGCGCAGGTCGACGGCGAGGTCGTGCTCGCCGAGGCGCACTGCGAGTCCCCGAAGGGCCCCGCCCCCACCCCCTCCGCCACGCCGGACGCCAAGCCCGACATCAAGCCCCAGACGGGCACCGGGACGGGAAGCGGAACCGGGGCGGGTATCACCACCGACGCCAACCTGGCCGAGACCGGCGGCGGTTCGCTGACCCCGTACGTCGCGGGCGGGGCGCTGGTCCTGCTGGGGATCGGCGCGAGCGCCCTCGTCGTGACCCGCCGGAACAGGGCCTCGTAGCGGTGGACCGCGGGGTCAGCGCTCCGCGCGCGTCAGCCCCTGTCCGCCCGCGCCGCGTGACATCACGGCCTCGGTGACCTGCTTGTCGATCCGGGCGTACTCGGCGCGCTTGGCCTCCGGGAGCGTGGTGTCGGAGGCCGAGCAGGAGGCGCAGACGACGCGGAAGGGCGGGCCCATGTCCGAGTACTGCGTGAGGTATTCGGCCTTCACCACCTCCCAGCGGCCCGGATGCGCCGCCGCCGGGGCGAAGGTGAAGCGGGGGACCGAGGACTGGTTGCCGCGCAGTTTGTCGGCCGGTACGAAGCTCGCGACCTGGTCGCCCATGCCGAAGACCACCCAGGTGCCGTTGATCTTCTCGTAGGGCTGCGGCACGTGGTTGTGCGTGCCGATGATCAGGTCGATGTCGGCGAGCCCGTCGGCCGACCGCGAAGCGGTCAGCGCCTGTGCCAGGTCACGCTGTTGCTGGTCGGGTGCTGTCTGCCACTCGGTCCCCCAGTGGACGCTGAGCACCACCACCTGCGCGCCCGCGGCCCGGGCGGCGCGGGCGTCGGCGATGATCCGGTCCTGGTCGATGAGGTTGACCGCCCACGGCTTGTCCTGGGGGAGCGGGATGCCGTTCGTGCCGTAGGTGTACGACAGCTGGGCGACCTTGGCGCCGCCGGCCGCGAGCAGGGCGGGGGCCTTGGCCTCCTCCGCGCTGCGGGCGGACCCGACGTGCGGGATGCCGACCCGGTCGAGGTGTTCCAGGGTGCGGGCGAGGCCCTCGTAGCCGTCGTCCAGGGTGTGGTTCGAGGCGGTGGAGCAGCTGTCGTACCCGGCGTCCTTGAGGGCGTCGGCCAGCTGGTGCGGGGCCTTGAAGGTGGGGTAGCCGGTGTAGGGGCCGCCGGGCCGCCCGTACGGTATCTCGTGGTGGCATATCGCCAGGTCGGCGGCGGACACCAGGGGTTTGACCCCCGCGAGTATCTTTCGGAAGTCGTACTCCCCGGCCTTCTCCGCGTCCTGCGCGGACCGCTGGACGATCGACGGGTACGGGATGATGTCGCCGGTCGCCACCAGGGTGAACGGCTGCCGGGCGGGGGCGGTCGCGCCCGGCTCCGCGGATCCGGCCCCGGGCTTTGCCCCGAGCCGCTGCTCCGTGGCCGGGGAGCCGCGGTCGAGCAGCTTCGGGACGGCGTAGATCCCGCCGCCCACGAGGGCCAGCCCCGCCACGGCGGCGCCTATGCGCGCGGATGCCTTCATGATCGCCATTGCCCCCTGTTGTCGCACCGCTCGGTGCGCGGCCCCTGCCGCCCCGCCGCGCAGGCGTCATCGTAGGCACGCCGTCCCGCATACGCCGTCCGGGGCACGCCGTTCGAGCCAGGCCGTCCGGGGTACGCCGCCCGGGGTATGCCGTCCGGTGGGCCAGGCCGTCCCGGGTCCGGCGGCAGGTCAGGGCGCGGCCAGCGCGAGGGCGTGGTCCATGGCCTGGAGCAGCCGGCCCGTCGTCGCCCGGTCGCGGACCGCCAGGCGCAGCCAGGAGTGGTCCAGCCCCGGGAAGGTGTCCCCGCGGCGCACCGCGAAGCCCAGGGCGCGCAGCCGGACCCGTACCTCGGCGGCGCCCGCCACCTGGATCAGGACGAACGGGCCCTGCGCCACCCCCGTCACCTGGATCTCGTCGAACTCCGCGAGCCCGGCCAGCAGGTGCGCCCGGTCCACCGCGATCTGCCGCGCGGCCTCCTCCGCCTCGGCCAGCGCCGCCGGGGCCATACAGGCCTCGGCCGCCACCAGCGCCGGGGTCGACACCGGCCACAGCGGCTGTGCGGCCGCCAGCTTCGCGATCACCTCGGGCTCGGCCAGCACGTAGCCGATCCGCAGCCCCGCCAGCCCCCAGGTCTTCGTCAGGCTCCGCAGCACCACCAGCCCCGGCAGGTCCATCCGCCCGGCCAGGGCCTCCCGCTCGCCCGGGACGGCGTCCATGAAGGCCTCGTCCACCACCAGGATCCGGCCCGGCCGGGCCAGCGCGGCCAGGGTGTCCGCCGGGTGCAGGACGGAGGTCGGGTTGGTCGGGTTGCCGATCACCACGAGGTCGGCGTCCTCCGGCACCGCCGCCGGGTCCAGCCGGAAGCCGTCGGCCGCCCGGAGCACCACCCGTCCCACCCGGTGGCCCGCGTCCCGCAGGGCCGCCTCCGGCTCGGTGAACTGCGGATGCACCACCACCGGCCGTACGGCGCCCAGGGCGCGTGCGATCAGCACGAAGGCCTCCGCGGCCCCGGCCGTCAGCAGCACCCGCTCGACGGGCAGCCCGTGCCGGGCGGCCACCGCCGCGCGGGCCGCCCGTCCGTCGGGGTACGCGGCGAGATCGCCCAGGGAGGCCGCGATCCGCTGCTCGAGCCAGGCCGGGGGCGTGTCCGCCCGTACGTTGACCGCGAGGTCCACCAGCGCGGCGCCCGCGTCCACCACCTCGGCGTCCCCGTGGTGGCGCAGGTCGTGCGCGCAGACCGTGGCCACCGCGCAGGTCGCCGCCACCGAGCGCCGCTTCGGTACGAGGAGCTCCCCGCCCCCGGCGAGCGCGGCCGCCTCCGCGACGGACCGGGTCCCGGCCGCCTCGCGAGCGGCCTCCGAGGGGTGCGGCACCTCGATCGCCGCCAGCTCGTCGGCCGGGTAGCTGAGGAGGGGCACGCCGAAACGTTTCGCCGCGCCGGTGATCCCCGCCTCTCCCGCCTTCGACTCCACCGTCGCCAGCGCCGTCACCGCCCCCGGGGCCAGCCCGGCCCCCCGCAGCGTCTCCTCGACCAGGGCGCAGACCTCCGCCACGGAAACCCCCGCGCGTCCGCCGACCCCGACCACCAGCTGCGTCGCGTACTCGCCCACCGGGGGTCCTCCCTCCGTAGTCACCGTCACCGGAACCTCACCGACACCTCACCGCCACCGGAACTCACCGACGCCTCACCGTCACCGGCCGCTCGTCAACAGTGCGAAGCCCGCCACCCGCGCCGGGACGTGCACGCGGAGCGCGGAGTCGGTATTCAGGGGCACATGGCCGTGATCGTGGCGTTGGGCGCGTTCCTGATGACCCTGGCGGGCGGATGGACGGCGCAACGCGTCACCGACCGCCGCCACCTCGTGCTGGGCCTGGCCGGCGGGCTGATGCTCGGCGTGGTCGGCCTCGATCTGCTCCCGGAGGCGCTGCACGCGGCGGGCACCGAGGCATTCGGAGTCCCGCTCGCCCTGCTGCTGTTCGTGGCCGGGTTCCTGGTCGCGCACGTCGTGGAACGCGTACTGGCCGTCCGCCAGGCCGCGCACGGCGCCGAGGACGGCGCCCGCGTCCCCCAGGTCGGGCTCACCGCGGCCTCCGCGATGGTCGGCCACAGCTTCGCCGACGGCGTGGCGCTGGGCGCGGCCTTCCAGGTCGGCGGCGGAATGGGCGTAGCCGTGGCACTGGCCGTCATCACCCACGACTTCGCCGACGGGTTCAACACGTACACCCTCACCAGCCTGTACGGGAACGCCCGCCGCAAGGCCCTGCTGATGCTCTTCGCGGACGCCGTCGCCCCTGTCGTGGGGGCGGCGTCCACTCTGCTCTTCACCCTTCCGGAGGAAGCGCTCGGCGCGTACCTGGGCTTCTTCGGAGGAGTCCTGCTGTACCTGGCCGCCGCCGAGATCCTCCCCGAGGCGCACCACAAGCACCCCGCCCTGTCCACGCTGATGTGCACGGTGGGCGGAGTGGCCGGGATCTGGCTCGTGGTGGGCATCGCGGAGTGATCTCACGGCCGGTCCGCCGCCGCTGCCACGAACCGGAGGGCGACGGAAGGCTCCGCAGCCCAGTGCGTGTGCAGGTAGCTGGCGTGCACACCCTGCTGTACGAAGCCCTCGACGCGCCGCTCGGGATGCGTGAAGCCCCAGGCCGGCGCGGCCCCCGCGCCCGGCTCGATCACCGTCCGGTGGAACTCGTGCCCGCGCAGCCGGGTCCCGGCCGCCGCGAGCGTGCTGTCGGACACCGCCACCGCCTCGCGGTAGCCCAGCGTGAGGCGCTCCGACATCCGCGCGTCGGCGTCCAGCACCCCGCACATCGGCTTCCCGTCCAGCGACTGCGCGAGGTACAGCAGCCCTGCGCATTCGGCGGCCACGGGGGCGCCCTGCGCGGCGAAGCGGGCCACGGCCTTGCGCAGCGGCTCGTTGGCCGACAGCTCGGGCGCGTACACCTCGGGGAACCCGCCGCCGATCACCAGGCCGGCGGCTCCCTCGGGGAGCGCCTCGTCCCGGAGCGGGTCGAAGGTGACGACGTCCGCCCCTGCGGCTTGCAGCAGCTCGGCGTGCTCGGCGTACGAGAACGTGAACGCGGCCCCGCCTGCGACGGCGACGACCGGTCGTGCACCGGGGCTCCGCCCCGGACCCCGCGCCTCAAACGCCGGCGGGGCTGGATTCGGCTGACGCAGTCCGCCTGGATGGACGTTGCCGCGCAGCGGCACTTCCAGAGCCTCTTGCGGAGACCAGGCTTCGCAAGACAATGCCGGGGCCGTCCGGGCCAAGGCCATCAGGGCGTCCAGGTCGCACCCCGCCCGGACCTGCTCCGCCAGCGCGGCAACCGCGGCGAGCGCGTCCGACCGCCGCTCGGCGACCGGCACCAGCCCCAGGTGCCGCGAGGGCGCGGCCACCTGCGGAGCCCGCCGCAGGACGCCGAGCACCGGCATCCCCGCCTCCTCCAGCGCCTCGCGAAGCATCGTCTCGTGCCGGTCGGAGCCGACCTTGTTCAGGATCACGCCCCCCAGCCGCACCTGCGGGTCGAAGGAGGCGAAGCCGTGCACCAGCGCCGCCACCGACCGCGACTGCGAGGAGGCGTCGACCACCAGCACCACCGGCGCCCGCAGCAGCTTTGCGACGTGCGCGGTCGAAGCGAGCTCGCCCCGCCCGGCGGCCCCGTCGTAGAGCCCCATCACGCCCTCGACCACGGCGAGGTCGCACCCGGCCGCCCCGTGCGCGAACAGCGGGGCGACCAGCTCCGGCCCGCACATGAAGGCGTCGAGGTTGCGCCCCGGGCGGCCGGTGGCCAGCGCGTGGTAGCCGGGGTCGATGTAGTCGGGCCCGGCCTTGTGCGGGGACACGGCGAGGCCGCGCTCCGCGAAGGCCGCCATCAGGCCCGTCGCGACGGTCGTCTTGCCGCTGCCGGACGAGGGCGCGGTGACGACCAGCCGCGGGATGTGGAGCGAGGTCACCACTCGATGCCCTTCTGGCCCTTCTGGCCGGCGTCCATCGGGTGCTTGACCTTGGTCATCTCGGTGACCAGGTCCGCGAACTCCACCAGCTTCTCGGGGGCGTTGCGCCCCGTGATCACCACGTGCTGGGTGCCGGGCCGGTCGCGCAGCACCTGGATGACCTCGTCGACGTCGATCCAGCCCCAGTGCATCGGGTACGCGAACTCGTCGAGCACGTACAGCTTGTGCGTCTCGGCGGCCAGGTCGCGCTTGACCTGCTCCCAGCCCTCCTTGGCCGCCTGCTCGTTGTCGAGCTGCGCGTCCCGCTGGACCCAGGACCAGCCCTCGCCCATCTTGTGCCAGACGACCGGGCCGCCCTCGCCGGAGGCGCCGAGCACCTTGAGCGCGTTCTCCTCGCCGACCTTCCACTTCGCCGACTTGACGAACTGGAACACCCCGATCGACCAGCCCTGGTTCCAGGCGCGCAGCGCCAGCCCGAAGGCCGCCGTCGACTTGCCCTTGCCGGGGCCGGTGTGGACGAAGACGAGCGGGCGGTTGCGGCGCTGGCGCGTCGTGAGTCCGTCGTCCGGAACGACGGACGGCTGTCCCTGCGGCATTACGCGGCCCTCCTGTTGCTGGTGTGCGAAGCGGGAGATGTCACTGATGTACGTACGTTCTTCACGAGTCCGGCCAGCGAGTCGGCCCGCAGCCCGTCGAGCGTGACGGCGGGTGCGCCGAGGTCGCCGGCCAGTACCCCTGCCAGTCCCAGCCGGACCGGCCCGGACTCACAGTCCACCACCACGGACGTGACCCCTTCGGAGGCCAGCAGCCGGGCGCTGCGGGACGAGAGGGCGCGCGGGTCGCCGCCGAGCGAACCGGCGGAGGTGGCCCGGCCGTCGGTGACCACCACGAGGAGCGGGCGCCTGCTCGGATCCCGCAGCCGCTCGATGCGCAGCACCTCGCGGGCCTTCAGCAGTCCGGCGGCCAGCGGGGTGCGGCCGCCGGTGGGCAGCCGCTCCAGCCGGGCCGCGGCCGCGTCCACGGAGGAGGTGGGCGGCAGCGCCAGCTCGGCGCCGGAGCCGCGGAAGGTGACCAGGCCGACCTTGTCCCGGCGCTGGTAGGCGTCCAGCAGCAGGGACAGCACGGCGCCCTTGACGGCGCCCATGCGCTGCCGGGCGGCCATGGAACCGGAGGCGTCGACGAGGAAGAGGACGAGGTTGCCCTCGCGGCCCTCCCGCGTCGCCTGCCGCAGGTCGTCCTTGCGCACGACGAGACCGCGGCCGGTGCGCCCGCGGGCCTTCTGGTGCGGGGCGGCCGCGTGGACGGTGGCCGCCAGGTGCAGCTTCGTCAGATGCCCGCGGGGGCGCTGGGCGCCGGTGGTCCGGCCGTGCGCGGTACGGGCGCGCGAACGCCGCCCGGCCGCGCCCTCGCCCAGGCCGGGCACGCTCAGCATCTTGGTGCGGAACGGCTCGGTGGCCCGTACGGCGGCCTGCTCGGGCCCGCCGGCCTCCTGGGCGGAGGGCTGGGTGGCCCCGGGGGCGTCCGACGGGGCCTCGGCGCTCTCCGGCGGGGACTCCGGGGGCGCGGAGTCCGACGGGGCTTCCGGGGCCTTGGGGCCCTCACCCTGCGGGGGCACCCCGCCGCCGCCGTCGGGGCCGCCGCCGTCGTCGTCCGGATCGGTTTCCGGGTCGGTCTGCGGATCGGGGTCCGGGCCGCTCGAGGGGTCGGGCTCGTCCTGCGGTTCCTCGTCGGCGAACTGGTCGAGGATCTCGTCCAGCTTGTCCTCGTCCAGGCCCGGCGCGTCGAACGGCGCCCGCCTGCGGCGGTGGGGGAGCGCCAGCAGGGCTGCCTGCCGTACGTCCTCCTTGCGCACCTCGGTCCGCCCGGCCCAGGCCGCCAGAGCGGTCGCGGTACGGGCCATCACGATGTCGGCCCGCATCCCGTCGACCTCGAAGCCCGCGCAGGCCGCGGCGATCTGCAGCAGCGCGGTGTCCCCGAGCCGCACGCTCGGCAGCAGCGCCCGCGCCGCCACCACCCGGTCGCGCACCTCGTGCTCGTCACCGGCCCAGCGGGTCGCGAAACCGGCCGGGTCGTCCTCGTAGGCGAGCCGGCGGCGGACCACCTCGACCCGCTGCGCGGGCTCGCGGGAGGCGGCCACCTCCACCGTGAGCCCGAAGCGGTCCAGGAGCTGCGGCCGCAGCTCGCCCTCCTCCGGGTTCATCGTGCCGACGAGCAGGAAGCGGGCCGCGTGACGTACGGAGACGCCCTCGCGCTCGACGTAGGACGCGCCCATCGCGGCCGCGTCCAGGAGCAGGTCGATCAGGTGGTCGTGGAGGAGGTTGACCTCGTCCACGTACAGGATCCCGCGGTGGGCATCGGCCAGCAGGCCCGGCTCGAAGGCCTTCACGCCCTCCGCGAGGGCCCGTTCGATGTCGAGCGCGCCGACGAGACGGTCCTCGGAGGCGCCCACCGGCAGCTCCACCATCCGGGCCGGCCGCGCCGTCCCCGGTCCGGCCTCGTGCGGGCCGTCCGGGCAGGCCGGGTCCGGCGCAACGGGCGCGCACGAGAACCGGCATCCGGAGACGACGGCCACCTGCGGCAGCAGCGCCGACAGCGCGCGCACGGCCGTGGACTTGGCGGTCCCCTTCTCGCCGCGCACGAGTACACCACCGACCGCGGGGCTGACAGCGTTCAGCAGCAGTGCCAGCCGGAGGTCGGCCTGGCCGACCACTGCGGTGAACGGATAGGGCGTACTCATGTGCTCACTCCTTCGTGGGTGCGGACCGTGCCTGGGGCTCCGCCCCGGACCCCGCGCCTCAAACGGCGGCGGGGCTGGATCTGTGCGGCCGGATTGCGCAGCAATCCCAGCCCGCGCGGCGTTTGAGCGCACGGGCGCGAAGCGCACGTATGGGGGTCCGGGGGCGCAGCCCCCGGTTTCGGGAAGGGGCGGGTGGGGGAACAGCCCCGCAGGGCCAGGCCCCTCACGGCGCGCCCGGGGGGAGGAAGGGGAGCCCGGCCGGGGCTCCGGTCTCGATCAGGCGGAGCAGCGCAGCGGTATCGGCGTGCTCCTCGATCAGGTCGCCGAGCAGGTCCAGTTGCTCCTCCCGCAGGGAGGCGAAGGACGTGTCCGGGGCAGGCACGAACCGGCGACCCGCGGCCGCCGCCACCTCCCGCAGGAACGCGCGGCGGAAGCCGTCCGACTCCAGCGAGCCGTGCCAGTGGGTGCCCCACACCGACCCGACGCGGCAGCCGTCCAGACCGCGTCCGTTGTCATCGGACATGAACGTCTCCCCGCCGAGCACTTCGGCCACGCCGTGGTGGATCTCGTAGCCCTCGACCGGCTCCCCCAGCGCCGAACCCACCGGCCGTGCCAGGGTCTTCTCCCGTTCGAAGCGGACCCGTACGGGGAGGAGTCCGAGGCCGTCGACCTCGCCCGCCCGCGATTCGACCTCGTCCGAGATCCGCTCGCCCAGCAGCTGGAACCCGCCGCAGATGCCCAGCACCGGCCGCCCCTCGGCGGCCCGCCGCGCCAGCGCGTCCGCGAGCCCGCGCTCGCGCAGCCAGGCCAGGGCCTTCACCGTGCCGCGGGTGCCCGGTACGACGACCAGGTCCGCGTCGGCCAGTTCCTCGGCCCGGTCCACGAACCGCACCACGACACCCGGTTCGGCCGCCAGCGCGTCGACGTCCGTGAAGTTGGACATCAGCGGCACCGCGCACACCGCGACCCGCAGCACGTCCTCGCCGACCGGCGGGGCCACCACGGACTCGCGTACGGCGCCCCGCAGGGAGACCCGCAGGCCGTCCTCCTCGTCGATGCCCAGCCCGTGCTGGAAGGGCAGCACCCCGTACGTCGCCCGCCCGGTCAGGCCGCGCAGCATCTCCATGCCCGGCTCCAGCAGCGAGACGTCGCCGCGGAACTTGTTGACCAGGTAGCCGGCGATCAGGGACTGGTCCTCGGGCGACAGCAGCGCCGTGGTCCCGAAGAAGGACGCGAAGACCCCGCCGCGGTCGATGTCGCCGACCACGACCACCGGGAACCGTGCGGCCCGCGCGATGCCCATGTTCACGATGTCGGTCCGGCGCAGGTTGATCTCGGCCGGACTGCCCGCCCCCTCGCAGATCACGGCGTCATACGTGCCCCGCAGCTGCTCCAGACAGTCCGTGACGACGCCCAGCAACTGCTCCTGCCGCCCGCCGTGCAGCGCCTTCCCGGGGGACACGGCGCCTGATGGCGACCGCGTCGCGGCCCCGGCCTCCCCGAAGAACCCCCGGGCGCTCATCTCGCCCACCGGCTTGCCCAGCAGCACCACCTGGCTGCTGCGGTCACTGCCGGGCTTGAGCAGCACCGGGTTCATCAGCGCGGTGGGCTCCACGCGGGCCGCCTGCGCCTGCATCGCCTGGGCGCGCCCGATCTCGGCGCCCTCCCGCGTCACGAACGAGTTCAGCGACATGTTCTGCGCCTTGAAGGGCGCCACCTTCACGCCCTGGCGGGCCAGCCAGCGGCAGATGCCGGCCGTGACCACGCTCTTGCCGGCGTCCGACGTGGTTCCGGCGACGAGCAGTCCGCCGCCGCGCTTCGCGCCGCTCATCCGCGCCGCCCCCTCTTCCTCGTACCGGATACCAGCAGCCTGGCGGCCACACAGGCGCCCAGGGCCAGCCAGGTCACCTGCCGCGACAGCCGTACCGCCCGCTCGATGTCCGCGACCTCCACCGGCCGCCCCGACCCGCCGTTCAGCACGGCCCGGTGCTCGACCCGGCCGCCGTACGCCAGGGTCCCGCCCAGTCTGACGCCGAGGGCCCCGGCGAAGGAGGCCTCCACGGGTCCGGCGTTCGGGCTGGGGTGCTGGGCGGCGTCCGCGCGCCAGGCCCGCAGGGCCCCGCGCCGGTCGGGGCCCGCGGCCACGGCGGCGAGGGCCGTCAGCCGGGCGCCCGGCCAGCCCGCCAGGTCGTCGAGCCGGGCGGAGGCCCAGCCGTAGCGCAGGTAGCGGGGCGACTTGTGGCCGACCATCGCGTCCAGGGTGTTCACGGCGCGGAAGGCCAGCAGCCCGGGGACACCGGCGACGGCGCCCCACACCAGGGCCCCGACCACCGCGTCGGAGGTGTTCTCCGCGACCGACTCCACGACGGCGCGGGCCATCTGCTGCTCGTCCAGGGCCTGCGGATCGCGTCCGCACAGGTGGGGCAGGCGCTCGCGGGCCACTTCGGCGTCCCCGGCGGCGAGGGCTCCGCCGATGGCGCGGGCCTCCCGGCCCAGTGAGGTGCCTCCGACGACGGCCCAGGTGGCGGCGGCGGTCAGGGCGATCCGGGCCGCCGCGGGCCGGGCGCGCACGGCGCGGGCGCCCAGCGCGCCCACGGCGGTGGCGCCCCCGGCGCATATCAGGGTGTGCAGGACGCCCCGGGCGCGGTCGTCGCGCCACAGGGCGCGCTCGACAGCGGAGGCGGCTCGTCCGAAGGCGGCCACGGGGTGCCCTCGGCGCGGATCCCCGAGGATCCGGTCGCCGATCAGGCCCGCCGCGGCGCCGTACGCGAAGACGCGGTCGGCACGCATGGTGGCAGGTATGTCCTCACTCAGGGTCCGCGCCCTGGTTCGACGTGACGGGCGGCGAGAGTTCCTGGCTCCCGGGACGCGCGTGGTGCGTGCTCCCCGGTGACAGTGGCGGGACCGCGCCGGATTCGCACCGGACTTCCTCTCCATGCCGCCGTACTGGCGTGGGCAGTCCACCACGCAGCGCGAATGCCCGTCAACTCGCCGTTGACCTGCGGCGGGGCATACGAAAGCTCCCTCCGGGACAACCCGGAGGGAGCTTTCATGCCGTATGCGCCGCAGGGCGGCGGATCAGGCGACGATCAGGTAGATCCCGTAGCCCACGGCCGCCGTGACGAGCGCGAAGCAGGCGTACGCGCCGCTGCGGGCCAGGGTGGCGGCGCCTCCCTGCTCGGTGGCGGCCTCGTGCTTGGACAGGCCCACCAGGCCCAGGGTGAAGAGGGCCACGAGGGCGACGGTGGCGGAGAGGCTGACTCCGAACACGGAGCCGAGTGCTGCCCAGTCGATCTTCATACCGCTGATTCCTCTGTCGTTCTCGGGGTCAGACCGCCGCGGCCGGAGCCGCAGGCGTCGCGGTCGCGGCCGGGATGGTGGCCTTGAGGGCGTCGTCCGTGACCGCGGCGGTCGTACCGGCGGCGTTCGTACCGGCCGCGGCGACGGTCGGCGGGACGGTGACGGCCGCGATCGCCGTGGTGACGACCCCCGGCTCCCCGGCCTCGGCGGCCGGCACGTCGTTGACGTTGTTGTGGTCGATCACCTGGCGGCGCGAGATGAACCAGATTGCGGCGCAGGAGGCGATCAGGAAGACCGCGACGGCGGCGATGCCGACGTCGCCGGTGCGCATGACCAGTTCGGCGCCCGCCGAGACGAGGGCGGCGGCCGGCAGGGTCAGACCCCAGGCGACGAACATGCGGGTCGCGGTGGACCAGCGGACCACACCGCCCTTGCGGCCCAGGCCCGCACCCATGACCGCGCCGGAGCACGAGTGGGTGGTGGAGAGCGAGAAGCCGAGGTTCGAGGAGGCCAGGATGACCGTGGCGGCCGAGGTCTGGGCGGCGAAGCCCTGCTGCGGCTCCAGGTCGGTCAGGCCCTTGCCCATGGTGCGGATGATGCGCCAGCCGCCCAGGTAGGTACCGAGCGCGATCGCGACACCGGCGGAGAGGATGACCCACACCGGCGGGTTCGCGTCCGGCGCGATCGCGCCGCCCGCGATGAGCGCCAGGGTGATGATGCCCATCGTCTTCTGCGCGTCGTTGGTGCCGTGCGCGAGGGAGACGAGTCCGGCGGAGGCGATCTGACCGGCGCGGTAACCCTTGGCCGAGGTCTTCTCGCCGACCTTGTTGCCGAACTTGTACGTGACCTTCGTGGCCAGCATCGCTGCCAGACCGGCGACGAGCGGGGCCGCGATCGCGGGGATCAGCACCTTGGTGACGAGCGTGTCCCCGTTGACCGCGCCGAGGCCGGCGGAGGCTACCGCGGCACCGATCAGGCCGCCCATCAGGGCGTGCGAGGAGCTGGAGGGCAGTCCGACCAGCCAGGTGACGAGGTTCCAGAGGATCGCGCCGACCAGGGCGGCGAAGATCACCTCTGGCTGGATGCCCTCCTCGTTGACCAGGCCCTTGGAGATCGTCTTGGCGACCTCCACGGACAGGAACGCTCCGACGAGGTTGAGCACGGCGGACATGGCCACCGCCGTCTTGGGCTTGAGGGCGCCGGTCGAGATGGTGGTGGCCATCGCGTTGGCCGTGTCGTGGAAACCGTTCGTGAAGTCGAACACGAGAGCGGTAATGATCACGATCCCGAGGAGAAGCGTTATGTGCTCCATTTACCCAGGCTTCTGTTTGACGTCAGTGGCTCGGCGACCGTAGGCAACCTGGATGAACGGAAGATGAACTGACACGGGCCGATCGGTGTACTCGGCTTCCATGGAATCAGGCCCCTTGTCCTGATTCTGACTTAGATCTGACGATTAATGCACGTCAAAGCCGGGTGAATGAACGACTCCGCCCCGGACCCCCGGTGCGTCGGCCCGCCCTCCGGGGGCGTCGGGTGAGACGGGGATCACTCCGCTCGGGTCCCGGTGCGGAGCGATCGCCTCCGGTGGCCCGCCGGAGCCCGCGCCCCGACACTGGAGCCGTGCGTACCGCCACAGCGACGGCAGCAGCCGTCACCACCGCCCTCCTGGGTGCCGGCGCGGCCGCGGTCGCGGCCGGCCGGTACGCAGCCGACGCCGCCCTGCGGCCCGAGCCGGGCCGCCCCCTGCCTGGCGAACCCCGGCTCAGCGTCCACTCCGCGGCCGACGGCCGGATCGCCCTGACCCGCTCCCTGGGTTCCCTGCGCCCCGGCACCTACGGCCTGACCGCGCCCGGGGTGCACGCCGTCGTGGGCCCCGTACTCACCGACGCCCTGCACGGCCCCGACACCGTCGTGCGGCGCCTCCTCTCCGTCACCCACGGCACCCTCGGGCCCGGCACCCGGGTCAGGCTCACCCCCCAGGTCCACCTCGGCAATCCGCGCACCGCCCTCGGGCTCGACCACGCCGACGTGGACGTCCCCGGGGAGCTCGGCGGCCTGCCCGCCTGGTTCGTACCCGCCGCCCGGGACACCTGGGTCATCACCGTGCACGGGCTCGGCGGCAGCCGCGAGCACCCGATGGTGGTCATGCCCTTCCTGCACCGCCACCAGCTCCCCGTCCTGGACCTCGGCTACCGGGGCGACCTCGGCGCCCCCTCCTCCCCGGACGGCCTCGGCCACCTCGGCGAATCGGAGTGGCGGGACCTGGACGCCGCCATCCGCTACGCCCTGCGCTACGGGGCCCGGCGCGTGATCCTGCACGGCTGGTCCACCGGAGCCACCATGGCCCTGTACGCCGCCGAACGCTCCGCGCTCGCCGGCAAGATCGCCGGGCTGGTGCTGGACTCGCCCGTGCTCGACTGGCACGCCACCCTGCGCGGGCTCGCCGCGGCCCGCCGGACCCCGGCCGCGCTGCTGCCGCTCGCCGTCCGGGCCGCCGAGGGCCGGGCCGGACTGCGCGCCGACCACAGGGCCCCGGGCGCCGACCCGCGGGCCCTGCACATGCCCGTACTGATCTTCCACGGGCCGGACGACGCGCTCGCCCCCTGGGAGCCCTCCCGCCGGCTCGCCGCCGCCCGCCCCGACCTCGTCACCCTGCACACCGTGCGCGAGGCCGGGCACGGCGCGATGTGGAACGCCGACCCGGCCGGATACGAGGAAACCCTGCGCCGCTTCCTCACTCCCCTGATGTGAAGGGCCGTCACATGTGAAGGCCGTGTGCCGGACCAGGGGCAAGCGGGCGGCTTGTCCGGGTCTGTCGTGCCGTCGTCCAGCGGAAACGGCCGGTTCCGTTTGGGCTTTCGGCCAGTGACGGGCGAGACTGCTTCCGTGACGTCCCGAAAGCCTGATGAGCAGTTGGCTCGCGACTCCAGACTCCGCCTCGTCTCCCCGCGTTCCGTCGCCACGGCCCGCAAGGCGGTGACCGACCGGCGCACCCGGACGGCCCCGCGGCCTCCGGCGGGCACGCCCGCCACGGCCGACCTCGCGAACCGGGCCCGCGCCTCGCTGGCCGACGCCGTACGCCTGACCCGCTGGGCCGAGCTCCACCTCGGCGCCGGAGACGGCGGCCGGCCCGCACCGACGGGCGCCCTGCCCGCCGAGGACGTCGAACGGGCCGCCGCGGAACTCCACCTGACGCACGGCCAGATCATGGTCGGCTGGGACCGCGCCCGGCTCGCCGGACTCGTCGAGGTGCACGGCGGGCATGCCCGGCCCGGCTGGCGGCTGCGCGCCTGGGACCGCGACGACGCCGCCGTACTGCGCGGCTGGGTCGCCCTCTTCGACGCCTGGTCGCTGGTCCACCCGGCCCCCGCCGACATCGCCCCCTCGGCCGTCGCCGAGGTGGTCGAGGCCATGCCCCAGCTGCTCTCCCTGCTCCAGCTGTCGGCCGGGCCCGTGACCGTCCCCGACCTGCTCGACCTGCTCGGACAGCGGGTCACCGAACTGCGCGACGAACGGTGCGAGATCCCCTACGACGCGGCGCCGCTGCCCGCGCTCGACGCACCCCCCGTCCCGCTCGCCCGCCTGCTGCGCTGGGCCCTCGGCGGACTCGCCGCCGTGGACGCCGTCACCCTCGGCCCCGCCCAGGCCGCCCTCACCCCGCTGGGCAGCTGGGCCGTCTGGGTCAAGCTGGAGCAGATCTGCGTCGCCGCGCAGAGCACCGCCGGGAACATCGAGCAGTCCGCCGCCGCCATGCTGCACGGCTGCGCCCGGCTCACCCCGGGCCCGGCCCGCGCCGAGTACCGGGCCTGGCTCGCCGCCCGGCCCGTCGGCCACGCCGTCAGCGAGCTGCTGCACGCCGCCCGGGGCGAGGACGCCCTGTTGCGCGGCCTGGCCTTCGAGGCCCTGCGCGTGGTCGGCGCCCCCGCCGAGCCCGAGGTGCGCGCGGCCGTGCGCGAGCCCGCCCTGCGCCCCTACGCCCTGCTCTGGCTCGCCGAGCACGACGGGGTCGACCCCGACGAGGCCCAGGACGTCCTCACCGCCGAGGAGCAGACCTGGCTCTGGGTGGACACCGCCGCAGCCATCGCCGACCACGGCGAGGCCGAGCTGCTGGCCCGCCACCTGGACTCGGCCGTGCGGACCACCGTCCCCCGGCTGCTGGACGAGGTCCGGGCGGTCGGCCACCCGCGCACCGTGCAGGTCCTGGTCGCACTGGCCGCGGCCCACCCCGACCCGGCCCTGGCCAAGGCCGTCCGCCGGGCTGCCTTCCAGGTCCACACCGGGGGCGTCTAGTGCTGTGACCGGAAAGGTCCACCGGGTCGCGCCGCCCGGTACGGCGCCTCGCCGCGTTGTCGGACCGCGCCGGTACGTCCAGTACGAGCCGCGGCCCTCCGCCTTGCGATGCACCGCACCGGACGACGCGACCCGGCAGACCTTTCCGGCCACAGCACTAGGCGAGTAGGTCCGAGGTGGTGCACGGTCCGGAGGTACGGGAGCCCGCACGGTCACCCGTACGGGCTCCCGTACCGCCGGACCCGGTACGGCTCGCGCCCTATACCTGGGGCGCGTACGTTCCGAAGCTCCAGATGTTGCCCTCGGCGTCCCGGGCCATGTAGTCCCGGGAGCCGTAGTCCTGGTCGGTGGGCTCCATCAGGATCTCCGCGCCGTGTTCCGCGGCCCGCCGGTGGTGGGCGTCCACGTCCTCCACGACTACGTACACCCCCGACGGTCCCGCGTCCCCCATGGCCTTGTCGAAGACCCCGCCCGTTCCCTTGCTGCCCAGCATCACCACGCCGTTGCCGTAGGCCAGCTCAGCATGCGCCACGGAGCCGTCCTCACCCTCGTACACGGCGACCTGGCTGAACCCGAAGGCCTCGGTGAGCAGCTTGATCGCCCCCTTCGCATCGCGGTAGACCAGCGTGGGGCAGATGGACGGAACGCCTGCCATGACGATCACTCCCTCTCGTTGTGGTGACCCACGTCACAGCATGGCAGGCGCCACCGGCAGTCAGCGGAAGGTGTTGCACCGGGCCATGTCGCCGGTGCGGTAGCCCTCGTAGAACCACTGCTGGCGCTGCTCGGCCGACCCGTGCGTCCAGGACTCCGGGGTCACCCGGCCCTGGAACTTCTCCTGGATCCGGTCGTCGCCGACCGCGGCCGCCGCGTCCAGCCCGTCCCGGATGTCCTGGTCGGTCAGGCTGGTGATCAGCGGCCGGCCCGTGGACTCGTCCGGGGTCCTCGTCGCGTTGTGCGCCCACACCCCGGCGTAGCAGTCGGCCTGGAGCTCGACCCTGACCGCGTTGCTGTCCGCGCCCTGCCGTCCGTCCTGGGACCGCTGGAGCGTTCCCGTCAGGTTCTGGATGTGGTGCCCGTACTCGTGGGCGACGACGTACGCCTGGGCGAAGGGGCCGCCGCTCGCGCCGAACTTCGTCCGCAGGTCGTCGAAGAAGTCCAGGTCCAGGTAGACCTGCCGGTCGGCGGGGCAGTAGAAGGGGCCCACCGCCGAGGTGGCCGCGCCGCAGGCGGTGTTCACCCGGCCGGTGAAGAAGACCGTCGAAGCCCGGGAGTACGTGCCCGAGCGCCGGGTGAACTCCTGATTCCAGAAGTCCTGGGTGCTGTTCACCACCGCGACCAGCCGGCAGTCCTCCCGGGCGTTCGCGTCCTGCCCGGTCCTGCACGCCTGCTGCACCTGGTTGACGGAGGAGGCGGCCGGGCCCGGCTCCTGGTCCCCGGAGGACAGTCCCAGCTGCTCCGGCCCTACACCGAACAGCAGCCCCATGACCAGCGCGATGAAGCCGATGATGCCGCCGCCGATCGTCGCCCTCCCGCCCGGGACCCGGCTCCCGCGCACGTCCTTGACCTCGGACGTGTCCAGATTGGCGTTGTCGTCGAACTGCATCCCGCACCGCCCTCCGTTCCTGAGGCCAGGGAGCCCGCCGGCCCTGCGGCGAGTATCAGCCCATTCATCCCGGTACGCCCCCTGACCTGCGGATGCGGCCGCTGGGCCGAACGGGGGACACGGGGACAGGGGCCCTGACCCCCGGGCGGCCCGGAAAGTAGTTGCGCACCCCCGGTAGAATGTCTGTCATGGCAAATCTCCTCGCGGATTAGCGGCGTCGAAGCTCGCGTCCTGCCCCCCTTCCGCCGTACCCACCGCCCTGGAGTATTTCCGTGATCACCGCCACCGGCGTCGAGCTGCGCGCCGGCGCCCGCGTCCTCATCGAGTCCGCCTCCTTCCGCATCGCCAAGGGCGACCGCATCGGCCTGGTCGGCCGCAACGGAGCCGGCAAGACCACCCTCACCAAGTGCCTCGCGGGCGAGGGTCAGCCCGCCGCCGGCTCCATCGCCCGCTCGGGCGAGGTCGGCTACCTCCCGCAGGACCCGCGCACCGGCGACCTCGACGTCCTGGCCAGCGACCGCATCCTGTCGGCGCGCGGCCTGGACGTCCTGCTCAAGAAGATGCGGATGAACGAGGAGCGCATCTCCAGCGGCGCCGGCGCCACCCGCGAGAAGGCGCTGCGCCAGTACGAGCGCCAGGAGACCGAGTTCCTCACCAAGGGCGGGTACGCCGCCGAGTCCGAGGCCGCCACTATCTCGGCCGCCCTCGGCCTGCCCGACCGGGTGCTCGGCCAGCCGCTGCACACCCTCTCCGGCGGTCAGCGACGCCGCGTCGAGCTCGCCCGGATCCTCTTCTCGGACGCCGACACCCTGCTCCTCGACGAGCCCACCAACCACCTCGACGCCGACTCGATCGTCTGGCTGCGGGACTACCTGAAGAACTACCGCGGCGGCTTCGTCGTGATCTCCCACGACGTCGACCTGGTCGAGACCGTCGTCAACAAGGTCTTCTACCTGGACGCCAACCGCTCCCAGATCGACGTCTACAACATGGGCTGGAAGCTCTACCAGCAGCAGCGCGAGGCCGACGAGAAGCGCCGCAAGCGCGAGCGCCAGAACGCGGAGAAGAAGGCCGCGGCCCTGAACTCGCAGGCCGACAAGATGCGCGCCAAGGCCACCAAGACCGTCGCCGCGCAGAACATGGCCAAGCGCGCCGACCGGCTGCTGGCCGGCCTGGAGGCCGTCCGCGTCTCCGACAAGGTCGCCAAGCTCCGCTTCCCGGACCCGGCGCCCTGCGGCAAGACCCCGCTGACCGCCGAGGGCCTGTCGAAGTCCTACGGCTCGCTGGAGATCTTCACCGACGTCGACCTGGCCATCGACAAGGGCTCCCGCGTCGTCATCCTCGGCCTCAACGGCGCCGGCAAGACCACGCTGCTGCGCCTGCTGTCGGGCACCGAGAAGCCGGACACGGGCACGGTCGTCCCCGGCCACGGCCTCAAGCTCGGCTACTACGCCCAGGAGCACGAGACCCTGGACCCGGAGCGCACGGTCCTGGAGAACATGCGCTCCTCCGCGCCCGACCTCGACCTGGTCGCCGTACGCAAGACCCTCGGCTCCTTCCTGTTCTCCGGGGGCGACGTGGACAAGCCGGCGGGAGTCCTCTCCGGCGGCGAGAAGACCCGGCTGGCCCTGGCCACGCTGGTCGTCTCCTCGGCGAACGTGCTGCTGCTCGACGAGCCCACGAACAACCTCGACCCGGCCAGCCGCGAAGAGATCCTGGGCGCGCTGCGCACGTACAAGGGCGCCGTCATCCTCGTCACGCACGACGAGGGCGCGGTGGAGGCCCTGGAGCCCGAGCGGATCATCCTGCTGCCGGACGGCGTGGAGGACCTCTGGGGACCGGACTACCGGGACCTCGTGGCGCTCGCCTGACCCGTCCCGGCGGGGTGATCCAGTTCCTTATGGATCATTCGGCTCAGACGTGATCCATCATCTGAGTGAGACGGTCTCGTACCGTTGCACGCTGTACGACGGCCCCGGCCGCGCCCGCGAGGGCGCGCGACCGGGGCCCGTCCGTTTCCGGCGTCCGGCCCCTGACCTGCCGATTCCCTGCGGGGGCGGGGGAGTGTGACGGAGGTCATGCAGCGGAAGAGAAGATTCCGTTCTGCTCGCGCGTCCACCCGTCGGGAAATGCGGTTGCACCGACCTTGCTGAATGGGTGGCCAGGAAGCGTGGGAGGGGTGATCATGAGAAGTCCAGAGCGCACTTCCCATGAGGAGGCACGGGTGGCCGAGACTCTGAAGAAGGGCAGCCGGGTAACCGGCGCCGCGCGCGACAAGCTCGCGGCAGACCTGAAGAAGAAGTACGACTCCGGTGCGAGTATCCGGGCGCTGGCCGAAGAGACCGGCCGGTCCTACGGATTCGTCCACCGGATGCTCAGTGAGTCCGGGGTTTCGTTGCGCGGCCGAGGTGGCGCGACGCGTGGCAAGAAGGCGGCTGCGGCCTGACCCTGGTCCAACCGTTCCAATGGCTTCACCTGTTCCAACGGTTCCTTCGGTGACCCCCGGTCGGCCCTGAGGTCGGCTGGGTGGTTACTGTGCAGTCACTTAAGGCCGAGTCCACGGCCGATTGCACACCGGAGGCATACAGATGGCTCTGCTCGACAAGGACGGCGTACGGCTCACCGTCGACGACACGGTCGCCACGGTGACACTGACCAATCCGGCCAAGCGAAACGCTCAATCCCCTGCGCTCTGGCGGGCTTTGGCGGAGGCCGGAAGGTTGTTGCCGGGCACCGTCCGGGTCGTGGTGCTGCGCGGCGAGGGCAAATCCTTCTCCGCGGGGCTGGACCGGCAGGCATTCACCCCCGAAGGCTTCGAGGGCGAGCCGTCCTTCCTCGACCTGGCGCGCGGTTCGGACGAGCTGCTCGACTCCACCATCGCCGAATACCAGGAGGCATTCACCTGGTGGCGGCGCAATGACATCATCTCCGTCGCCGCCGTGCAGGGGCACGCCATCGGTGCCGGCTTCCAGCTCGCGCTCGCCTGCGACCTGCGCGTGGTCGCGGACGACGTGCAGTTCGCCATGCGCGAGACCAGCCTGGGCCTGGTCCCCGACCTGACCGGCACCCAGCCCCTGACCTCCCTGGTCGGCTACGCCCGCGCGCTGGAGATCTGCGCGACGGGCCGCTTCGTGCACGCCGAGGAGGCCGAGCGCGTCGGCCTCGCCAACCTCGTGGTCCCGGTGGACGAGCTCGACGCCGCCGTCCAGGACCTCACCACCGCGCTGCTGGCTCCGCCGCGGGATGCCGTGACCGAGACCAAGGCACTGCTGCGCGGCGCGGGCTCCCGCCCGTACGACGAGCAGCGCGCCGCCGAGCGCGCGGCCCAGGCGCGCCGTCTGCGCGACCTGGCCGGCCTCTCGGACTGACCTGCGGCCCGCCTTCCTGGGGCTCAGCCCCGGACCCCGCGCCTCAAACGCCGGCGGGGCTGGATTCCGGCTGATGCCGTCTGCCAAATCCAGCCCCGCCGGCGTTTGAGGCGCGGGTCCGGGCGGAGCCCGGGAACCGAACCCATTCCGGCCGACCGGCGTAGTCCCGGGGCGGGGGCGGCCTCGCGCGCTTACCGTGGTGCGGAGTGAGTCCGCACGCGCGAAGGGACAAGCGATGACCGAATCCGCATCGGGCAGCCACGGCAAGGCCCCCGCCGACCGGGGCCGCACGACCATCGCCGACGGGGTGGTCGAGAAGATCGCCGGGCTGGCCGCCCGCGAGGTCGTGGGCGTGCACGCCATGGGCAGCGGCAGCGGCCTCTCCCGTACCTTCGGGGCCGTCCGCGACCGGGTCCCCGGGGCCCAGCGGGCCTCCGTCAGCCGCGGGGTCAAGGCCGAGGTCGGCGAGGTCCAGACCGCCCTCGACCTGGAGATCGTCGTCGAGTACGGCGTGTCGATCCGCGAGGTCGCGCGGGCGGTCCGTGAGAACGTCATCTCGGCCGTGGAGCGGATGACCGGCCTGGAGGTCGTCGAGGTCAACATCGCGGTCAGCGACGTGAAGCTGCCCGACGAGGAGGACGAGGAGCCGGAGTCCCGGCTCCAGTAACCGGGAGGAGCCCGGATGAGCATGGCGGTCGTCGGCCTGTTGGCCGGCATGGCACTGGGGTTCGCCGGGTACTTCGGCGGCTTCGGGGCCTTCCTGCTGGTGGCGGCGCTCGGCGCCGTCGGCTTCGTCGTCGGCCGGGTGCTCGACGGGGACCTGGCACCGGGCGATCTGCTGCGGCCCCGTGACCGGGGCGACCGTGGTGACCGTGGTGACCGCGGCGACCGGCGCCCCCGATGACCACACCACGGGCCACCACACCCCGGTCCACACCGCCCAAGGTGCCCGCCGCCGACCGGGGGGCCACCCGCATCGCCGACCGGGTCGTCGCCAAGATCGCGGCCCAGGCCGCCCGGGAGGCGCTCACCGTCGAGCCGGGCGGGATCCCGCACGCCACCGTCACCGTGCACCACGACATCGCACGCGTACGGATCAGCCTGGAGCTCGCCTACCCCTCCGACCTCGCCGCCCAGTGCGCCGCCGTACGCCGCCAGGTCGCCCTGCGCATCGAGGAGTGCGCGTCCATGACGGTGCCCGAGGTGGACATCGACATCGAGCACCTGCACTCCGGGCCCGCGCGGTCCGCCGTCGGCCGGGACCGGCGGCTGCGGTGACGGCCCCCGGCCCCCCGCCGCCGGCCCGGCGGGCGCACCGGTTCCGCTCCGCCCGGCGGATCCCCGCCGCACTCACCGCCCTCCTCCTGCTGGCGGCGGCGGGCCTCTTCCTCTACGACCTGGCCGCCGTACGGGCCGACCGCCCCGGCATGAGCTGGCGCCGCGAACTCGCCGGGCAACTGGACCGGCACACCCCCGCCGACCTGCCGGTGCTCGTCGGCGGCGGGGTCCTCGCCGCGGCCGGGGCGGTGCTCCTGCTGCTGGCCCTCGCCCCGGGGGTCCGCGGCATCCTGCCCATGCGGACCCCGGACCAGGGCGCGGACCTGCGGGCCGGGCTCGGGCGCAAAGCCGCCGCGCAGGTGCTGCGGGACCGGGCCATGGAGGTGTCGGGGGTGCGGACGGTACGGGTCACCGTGGGCCGGGCCCACGTCCGGGTGCGGGCCACCTCGCACTTCCGCGAGCTCGACGACGTACGGGCCGACCTGGACGCGGTGCTCGCGGTCGGCATCGAGGAACTGGGCCTCGCCCACCCGCCGCGGCCACGCGTACGGGTCAGCCGGGCCGCCGACGCGAAGGGATGACGCGGTGACGGGAACGCTCGGAGCGGTGAACCGGATCCTGCTGGCGCTGGCCGGCCTGGTCCTGCTGGCGGCCGGGCTCTCGGTGCTCACGGCCTCGTGGCCGCTCGGCGGCCGGCACGAACCGCTGCTGACGGCGCAGACCCGGAGCCGGTACTGGCACGCCGACGGCTGGGGCTGGTGGGCCCTGCTCGCCGGGCTCGCCCTGTGCGTACTGCTGGCCCTGTGGTGGCTGCTGTCCCAGCTGAGGCGGCCGAGGCTGGCCGCGGTGCTCGTGGACACCGGGGACGGTGCCTTCGCCCTGCTGCGCGGGCGGGCGCTGGAGGAGGCGGTGGCCGCGGAGGCCGGAGCCCTGGACGGGGTGGCCGGCTGCCGGGTCGCGCTGCGCGGCAAGCGGGGGGCGCCCGCGCTGCGGATCGCGCTGGAGCTGGAACCGTACGCCGTGCCGGCCGACGCCCTGGCCGGGCTGGCGGGCCCGGTCCTGACCCACGCCCGCAGCTCGGCGGGCCTCCCCGGACTCCCCACGGAGGCCCGCCTGCGCGTCGCTTCCCACCGCGCGCAGCGGGTTACCTAGTGCTGTGACCGCAAAGGTTTGCCGGATCGGACGCCGGATCAGAAGCCGTGGCGGAAGCCGCCGTCGACCGGGAGCATGACGCCCGTCAGGTACGAGGCGGCCGGCGAGAGCAGGAAGGCCGCCGCGCGGCCGAACTCCTCCGGCCTGCCGTAGCGTCGCAGCGGGATGCGGGACTCGTTCGCGGCACGGGCGGCGTCCGTGTCGCCGGACAGCGCGTCGAGCTCGCGGACGCGGTCGGTGTCGATGCGGGCCGGCAGCAGGCCCACGACCCGGATCCCGCGCGGGCCGAGGTCCACCGAGAGGGACTTCGCGAAGCCCGCCAGGCCCGGGCGCAGGCCGTTGGAGACGGTCAGGCCCGGGATCGGCTCGTGGACCGAGCCCGAGAGGACGAAGCCGATGACCCCGCCTTCGCCCAGTTCGGCGGCGGCCGCTCGGGCGAGCCGGACCGCGCCCAGGAAGACGGCCTCGAAGGCCGCCGTCCACTGCTCGTCGGTGTTGTCGGCCGCGAGGCCCGGCGGCGGGCCGCCGACGCTGATGAGGATGCCGTCCAGGCGCCCGAACCGTTCGCGGGCCGCAGCGACGAGCCGCCCGGCCGCCGCCGGATCGGCGTTGTCGGCGGCCACCCCGACCGCGTGGGGGCCGAGGGCGGCGGCGGCGTCCGCCGCGCGCTTCTCGTCGCGGCCCGTCACGACGACCTTCGCGCCGTCGGCGGTCAGTTCGCGGGCGGCGGCGAAACCGAGGCCGCGCGTGGCCCCGGTGACGATGTACACACGGTCCTTCAGTCCAAGATCCATGCCGACACGTTACGCCGCCGTCGCGGGCTCGCGTCCGGCGGCTGCGGCCGCCGCCTCCGCGCGGTCGCGCTTCTCCCTGCGGACGAGGACGATCCAGCCCACCGGCACCGCGGACGCGAACAGCCACCACTGGACGGCGTACGCCATGTGCGCGCCGATCGAGTCGTGGTCGGGCTCGGGGATCGGCTCGGGGCCGCCCTCCGGCGGGGCCGGAGCGGTGAGTTCCAGGTAGCCGCCGAGGACGGCCCGGCCCAGGGACTCCGCCTGCTGACCGCTGTTGATCAGCATCACCTGGCGGTCCGGGAGGCCCTTGCGGTCCTTGATGCCGCTGCCGCCGCTGGTCTCGTCGGCCTTCAGCCGCCCGGTGACCGTGACCTCGCCCGAGGGGGCGGCCGGCACCGGCGGGTAGGTGCGGGGGTCGTCGCCGCCCGGCACCCAGCCGCGGTTGACGAGCAGCGCCCGGCCGTCGGCGAGCACGAGCGGGGTCACGACGTGGAAGCCGACCTTGTCGTCGCCCGAGGTCCGCATCCGGACGACCACCTCGTGAGCGGAGTCGTAGGTGCCGGTCGCGGTGACGGCGCGCCAGTAGTCGGCGCGCGGGACCAGGTGGCCGGGGGAGGTGACCTCGGTGACGGGGGCGGGCTGCGCCCGCAGGTTCGTGTCGATCAGCTCGTTCTGCGCGACCCGGTGCTCGTGGCGGTGGAACTGCCAGAACCCGAGCTTGATCATCGCGGGGATGAGGGCGAGGGCGACGAGGGTGAGGCACACCCACTGCCGGGTCAGCACAAAGCGGTACACGCCCACGACGGTACCCCCAGCCGAGGCGACCCCGGCGGCCGGGTGGCCGTCCGGGGTCGTGGGGTACGGGACCGGGTACGGGGCGTCCGCGCGGGGATGCCGTGCGGGGTGGGGGGATCGGCTCGGTCAGACGTGGTCCTTGATGCCCACCTTCCCCTCCGCGCGGGCGCAGTGCGCCCCGCAGAACCACTGTCCCTCGACCTCGACGCCCTGCCCGATGATCTGGACCCGGCAGTGCTCGCAGATGGGCGCCATGCGGTGGATGGCGCAGGAGAAGCAGTCGAAGACGTGCACGGCGCCCTGCGCGTGCACCTCGAAGGACATGCCGTAATCGTTTCCGCAGACCTCACAACGTGCCATGCGCCGCATGCTGCGCACAGCGGCGGACCGGAACAAGATCCAGCGGGGTGAGTCGTCGCGCCTGCACCCGGGCGGCGCAACGCGCGCCGTTCGGGCGGGCCGCGGGGCGGCCGTCGGGAGGGCCCCGGGACCCGGACCCGTCCTACTCCTCGGCCGCCGCCACGTCCCGCAGCAGTTGGGTGAAGGCCGCCTCGTCGACGACCGGAGTGCCGAAGGACTTCGCCTTGACCGTCTTGGACGTCGCCGAGTCGGGGTCGTTCGTCACCAGGAGGCTGGTGAGCCGCGACACGCTCGTCGCGATGTGCAGGCCCGCCTCCACCGCGCGGTCCTCCAGCAGCTCCCGGTCGACCGAGGTGTCACCGGAGAAGGCGATCCGCATGCCCTGCTTCAGCGGCTTGCCGTCCTGGAAGCGCCCCGGGTTCGGGTGCGGGCACGGCGGCCGCTTGCGCGAGGGTCGCCAGCTGCCCTGGTACGAGGCCTGGTAGCCCACGCGCGGTGTGACGGGGGAGTCCGACCACTCGGTCAGCGGCCGGCACTCCAGCAGCGGCAGCCGTACGCCGTCCCGCGCGGCCGCGTGCAGCGACGGACGGAAGGCCTCGGCCAGCACCCGGGCGTCGTCGAGCGCGTGGTGGGCGCGCTGCTGGACCACGCCGAAGTGCGCGGCGAGCGACTCGAGCTTGTGGTTGGGCAGCGGGAGGTTCAGTTCCTTCGACAGGGCGATGGTGCACAGCCGCTGACGGACGGGTGCGGTCTCGGCGGCACGCGCGTACTCCCGGGCGATCATCTGCCAGTCGAAGATGGCGTTGTGCGCGACCAGCACCCGGTCCGCGAGCCGGCCGGCGAACTCCTCGGCGACGTCCTTGAAGAGCGGCGCGTCCTGGAGCATGTCGCTGGTCAGACCGTGGATCCACACCGGTCCCGGGTCCCGCTGCGGGTTGACCAGGGTGTACCAGTGGTCTTCCACGTTGCCCTGGGCGTCGAGCCGGTAGACGGCGGCGGAGACTATCCGGTCGTCGCGAGCGAGCCCGGTGGTCTCCACGTCGACGACCGCGTACCCCTGTGGGTACGCGGTCGGCCACATCGTCTCTGCGGTCGTACGGTCGTCGAGCATGGTCACAGAGGATATCGGCCCCGACTGACAGCCGTGGCCCCGATGTCCCTACGGCCCTCCCCGGACCGGGGCCCCGGAGGAGCTCAGCCCAGGGCCGCGCGAGGTCGCCCGCCGCCGGCCGTTCGAGACCGCAGCGGTCAACGGGCCCCGGCGGCAAGCTGCGACGACGGGGCACGGGCCCGAGCTCCCGGCTCATCGCGGCGGCGCGGACGGCGACAGAAGGGCCTGCACGAGGGCCCGTACGGACAGCAGGAAGAGCCGTTCCGGATCGGCCGGGCGGGCCAGGGCGCGGGCGAGCGCCGGGTCGTGGGGGGCGGCGGCCGGGTCCCAGAGTTCGCTCTCGGCGGGGGACTGGGCGGGGGCGCGTTCGCGGTTGCGCTCCACGAGCAGGAAGCCGACGATCTGGAACTGGACGGCGCGCACCGCGTCGGCCGCCCGGGCCCCGCGCAGTCCCGCGGCGTGCACCTCGTGGACGAGGGCCTGCTGGGCGGGCAGGAACATTCGCTCGGTGAGGCCGCGTTCGTGGACCATCGCGATCAGGTGCGGGCGCGCGCGCAGCTCGCGGCGCAGCACGCGGGCCACCGACAGGATCCGCTCGGCGGGGGTGCGTCCGGCGCCGGGGGTCCCACCGGACGCACTCTGGGGCAGGATCGCGCCCATCTCCTCGACCGTCCGCTCGACGAGGGCGTCCAGCAGTGACTCGCGGTTGCCGACGTGCCAGTAGATGGAGGTCACCGCGGTACCCAGCTCGGCGGCGAGCTTGCGCATCGTGAGGGCGGCCGGACCGTGCTGTCTGACCAGGGACGCGGCGGCGTCCAGGACCTCCGTACGGGTCAGCGCGGATCTGCTCATGGCGGACGCCCACCTATCTGTCGGTTCGTCAGTTCTCGTGCGTGCAGGGGTCTTTACCCTTCATCGGTGGCGGTGTAACTGTGTTACAGAACCGACTCCGCTCACGACGAGGAGGGTGCGATACATGGCACGCGTACGGTACGGAGCGCGCACCGAGGCAGAGATCGCGGCGGCGCGCGAGAAGAGTTCCAAACTCCCCGACATCTGGTCCACCGGTGTCGTCGCCGTCTGGGAGAGCGACCCGGACGTGGTGGCGGCGGTCCTGCCGCCCCCGCTCAAGCCCGCCGGACGGCCCCTGGTGCGGGCCAACATCAGCAAGGTCGACCTGCCCGGCTACCCGCTCGGCGCCGGCTCGGTGGCCGTCGCCGCCCAGCACGGCGGGGTCGAGGGCTGGTACCCGCTGGTCATGCCGATGACCCTGGAGCGCGCCCTGACCGGAGGCCGCGAGGTCTTCGGCGAACCGAAGAAACTGGGCGCGGTCACCGTCGAGCGCGACGGTCTGGTCGTCCGTGCCTCCCTCGCGCGGCACGGCATCGCCTTCGTGGAGGTGCGCGGGGCGGTGGACCGCGCGCTGCCGCTGCCCGAGCCCGTCCAGAAGACCGACTTCTACTTCAAGTTCCTGCCGGCCGTGGACGGTTCGGGCTTCGACGTGGATCCGGTCCTCGTGCACTGCACCCGCAACGAGAAGGTCCGCAAGCTGGAGCACATCACCGGGGACGTCGTCCTGCGGGAGTCCATGTTCGATCCGGTCGCGGACCTGCCCGTGCGCCGGCTCGTGGAGATCACCATCGGTGAGAAGACCACCGACCAGAGGGGCAGGGTCGTGGAACGGGTCAGCGCCCAGGCCCTGCTCCCGTACATCCACCAGCGCTACGACGACCCGATGCAGATCCTCGACGGCCCGCCCGAGGGGAGCGTCTGACATGCGGCTCGAACCAGGACAGGTGGCCGTGGTCACCGGCGCCGCAAGCGGCATCGGCCTCGCGATGGCCCGCCGCTTCGCCGCCGAGGGGCTGAAGGTCGTCCTCGCCGACGTGGAGGAGGGCGCCCTGGGCAAGGCCGCCGGTGAACTCGCCGCGCAGGGGGCGCAGGTCCTCGCCCGGACCGTCGACGTCAGCGAGCGCGACTCGGTGGTCTCCCTCGCCGACGCTGCGTACGAGACCTTCGGCGCCGTGCACGTGCTGTGCAACAACGCGGGCGTCGGCTCCGGTGCCGAGGGCCGCATGTGGCAGCACGAGCCGAACGACTGGCAGTGGGCCTTCTCCGTCAACGTGTGGGGCGTCTTCCACGGCATCCAGGCCTTCGTCCCCCGCATGATCGAGGGCGGCGGCCCGGGCCACGTCGTCAACACCTCCTCCGGCGACGGCGGCATCGCCCCGCTGCCGACCGCCTCCGTGTACGCCGTCACCAAGGCGGCCGTGGTCACCATGACCGAGTCGCTGTACGCCCACCTCAAGGCGGAAGGCGCCTCCGTCGGCGCCTCCGTCCTCTTCCCCGGACCGCACATGCTGCGCACGGGGCTGTGGGAGTCGCACCGCAACCGGCCCGAGCGCTACGCGAAGCAGCGGCCGCGCAGGACCCCGTACCGCAGCCTCGACCAGTACGAGGCGGCGATGCGCGAGGCGGGGCACGAGGTCGAGTTCACCCCCGTCGAGGAGGTCGCCGAGCACGTGGTCGACGGCATCCGCGCCGACCGCTTCTGGATGCTCCCCGAGAGCGAGCACAGCGACCGGCAGATCCGGGCCCGGTCGCAGTCGATGCTCGACCGGTCCAACCCCGCGTACCTGGAAAGCTTCATCCTCGACTGAGGGGCCTGACGTGAGCGAGACGCACGAAGAACCGCACGAAGGACCGCACGAAGGACCGTCTGCGGACCAGTACGACGACCCGTACCTGATCATCTCCTCGGACTGCCACGCGGGCCTGCCCACGGAGCGGTACCGGCCCTACCTGGACTCGCGCTTCCACCCCCGGTTCGACGAGTTCCTCGGCGAGCGCGACGCCCGCCGCGCGGAGGCCACCCGGCTCGGCGTCCGCAACGAGGCCTTCGCCGAGAAGTGGTTCCACGACCACGAGGAGGGCCTCAAGGGCGGCTGGGACACGGCCCAGCGGCTGAAGGAGCTCGACGGCGACGGCGTGGCCGCCGAGGTCGTCTTCCCCGACGCGGACGCCGTCGACAGCCAGACCGCGGCCCCCTTCGGGGTGGGCCTGGGCCTCTCCGGCGACCAGGACCCGGAACTGGGCATGGCGGGCGCGCAGGCGCACAACCGCTGGCTGGCGGAGTTCGTGTCGCAGCATCCCGAGCGGCACTGCGGCGTCGCCCTGCTGCCCATCACGGGCGAGCCGGCCGCGGTCGTCGCGGAGATCCACCGGGCCAAGGAGTCCGGGCTCGGCGCGCTGATGATCCCCGCCATGTGGGTGGACAAGGCGCCTTACCACGACCGGCGTTACGACCCCGTCTGGGCGGCGGCGGCCGAGACGCAGATGCCGATCGTCACCCACTCGGGGTCCTCTCCGCGCCACGAGTACGGCGACCACCTGGGAATCTTCGTCTCCGAGGTCACCTGGTGGCCGGCCCGCCCGCTGTGGTTCCTGCTCTGGTCGGGGGTCTTCGAACGGCACCCGGGCCTGAGGTTCGGCGTCGCCGAGTCGGGCTGCTGGTGGCTGCCCAACCAGCTGTGGTTCATGGACCGCCTCTACCTGGGCGCGCACGGCGGCAAGAAGCTCTCGCCGTTCGAGGAGCTCAAGCGGCCGCCGAGCGAGTACCTGGACCGGCAGGTGTTCGTCTGCGCGACGAACACCAAGCGCCGGGAACTGGCCCAGCGCTACGAGATCGGCGTGGACAACATCCTGTGGGGCTCCGACTTCCCGCACCCCGAGGGCACCTGGCCCGACACCCGCAACTGGCTGCGCAAGACCTTCCACGACATCCCGGTGGCGGAGACCCGCCGGATGCTGGGGCTCGCGGCGGCCGAGGTCTTCGGCTTCGACACGCAGAAGCTCGCCCCGCTCGCCCGCCGGATCGGCCCCACCCCGGCCGAGCTGGGCCAGTCCCCGGACCAGGCCGCCGTGGAGGCCTCCTGGGCCCGCTCCCGCGAGACGGGCCGGCACTGGCTGACGGGCGAGGACTTCCCGGTCCTGGGGGTGTCCGGATGAGCGGCGCCCCGGACCGCTACACGGTCATCTCGGCGGACTGCCACGCGGGCGCCGACCTGCTGGACTACAGGCCGTACCTGGAGAAGCGGCACCACGAGGACTTCGACGCCTGGGCCGCCTCGTACGTGAACCCGTACGAGGACCTCCTCGCCGACACGGCCGACCGGAACTGGAACTCCCGGCGCCGGCTCGCCGAGCTGGAGGCCGACGGCATCGTCGCCGAGGTGCTCTTCCCGAACACCATCCCGCCGTTCTTCCCGAACGCCTCCCTGATGGCGCAGCCGCCGGGCCCGCAGGAGTACGAGCAGCGCTGGGCCGGCCTCCAGGCGCACAACCGCTGGCTGGCGGACTTCTGCGCCGACGCCCCGGGCCGCCGGGCGGGCGTGGCCCAGATCCTGCTGAACGACGTGGACGCGGCGGTCCGCGAGATCCGCCGCACCAAGGAGGCGGGACTCACGGGCGGCATCCTCCTGCCCGGAGCCCCGCCCGGCTCGGGGATACCCGAGCTCTACTCGGCGGCGTACGACCCCATCTGGGCGGTCTGCGACGAGCTGGACGTACCGGTCAACCACCACGGCGGGTCGGCGTCCCCGCCGCTCGGCGACGAACCGGCGGCCCGGGCGGTGTTCATGGTGGAGACCACCTGGTTCTCGCACCGGGCCCTGTGGCACCTCGTCTTCGGCGGGGCCTTCCGCCGCCACCCGGGGCTCAAGCTGGTCCTGACGGAGCAGGGCTCCGGCTGGATCCCGGGCGTGCTGGAGATGCTGGACTATTACCACGGCCGCCTGGTGGCGGCGTCGGCCACGGCCGAGTCCAAGTTCGGGGCGGGCCTGGCCGAGGCGATGGGCAAGGGCCCGAGCGAGGTCTGGCGGGACAACTGCTTCGTGGGCGCGAGCTTCATGCGGCCCCACGAGGTCCCGCTCCGGGAGCGGATCGGCCTCGACAAGATCATGTGGGGCAGCGACTACCCCCACGACGAGGGCACCACCCCCTTCTCCCGCGAAGGCCTGCGCATCGCCTACGCGGGCCTCCCGAAGGAGGAGGTCGCCGCGATGGTCGGCGGCAACGCGGCCCGGGTCTACGGCTTCGACCTGCCCCTGCTGGACGCGGTGGCCGCGAAGTGCGGCCCCCGCGTCGAGGAGATCGCCGAACCCCTGACGCAGATCCCGCCCGAGGCCACGAGCCCGGCCTTCGCCCGCGGCGGCTCGGTCCGCGTCTGGTGACGCCGCTTCCCGCCGGGCGGATCAGCGGTCCGGGAACCTGATCCGCCCCGGCGGGACCGCGCTCTCGCGAACCCGCGGTAACCCCGATGGATACCGATCGGTAACAACCTCTAGCGGTGCCCCCGGGGGCGCCTCTATGGTGCCGTCATGCCGAACCTGCCCGATGTCGTGCTGTGGTCCATACCGGCCTTCGTGCTGCTCACCGTCCTGGAGATGGTGAGCTACCGGCTCCGTCCCGACGAGGACGCCGCCGGGTACGACACCAAGGACGCGGTCACCAGCGTCACCATGGGGCTCGGCAGCATCGGGTTCGACCTGCTGTGGAAGATCCCGGTCGTCGCGGTCTTCACCGCGGTCTACGAACTCACCCCGCTGCGGGTGCCGTTCCTGTGGTGGACCGCCCTGCTGATGCTGCTCGCCCAGGACTTCCTCTACTACTGGCAGCACCGGCTCCACCACGTCATCCGCATCCTGTGGGCCTGCCACGTGGTCCACCACAGCAGCCGGCGGTTCAACCTCACCACCGCCCTGCGCCAGCCCTGGACCAGCGCCACCACCTGGTGGTTCTACCTGCCGATGGTGGCCCTCGGCGTGCACCCCGCGGCGGTCCCGTTCTGCTACGGAATCAACCTCCTGTACCAGTTCTGGGTCCACACCGAGCGCATCGGGAAGCTGCCCCGCGCCTATGAGTACGTCTTCAACACCCCCTCCCACCACCGCGTCCACCACGCCTCCCAGGGCGGATACCTGGACCGCAACTTCGGCGGGATCCTGATCGTCTGGGACCGGATGTTCGGCTCCTGGGTGGGGGAGACGGAGCGGCCCGTCTACGGGCTCACCAAGAACATCGACACCCACAACCCGCTGCGCGTGGCCACCCACGAGTACGCCGCCATCGCCCGGGACGTACGCGCCGCCGCGAACTGGCGCGAGCGGGCCGGCCGGGTCTTCGCGGGCCCCGGCTGGCAGCCCCCGGCGGCCACCCCGGCCACGGCGCCGGCAGCGCCCACCGTCCCGGCTCCGGCGGCCACTCCGGCCCCGGCTGTCGCTCCGGCTGCGGCGGCCACCCCTGCCCCGGCCGCCGCTCCCGCCCCTGCCGTCGCGCCCACCGTCCCCGCCCCGGCCCCCGCCCCCGCCGCCGACGCCCTGCCGACCGTACGGGAGACCACCGCGTGAGCACCGCCACGCCCGCCGACCGGCCCGCCCCCGCCTGGGCCGCCCCCCGCGCGCCCGCCGGCCGCGAACGCCTCGCCCGGGCCGCCCTCGTGGCCTTCGCCGTGGCCGCCACCGCCGACCTCGGGTCCCTGCTGGCCGACTGGCACCTCGGGCACGTCCTCGCCAAGCCCCTCCTGATGCCGCTGCTCGTCGCCCACGTGATCGCCATCGGCGCCCCGCGCCTGCTGGTCGCCGCCCTGCTGTTCGGCTGGGGCGGGGACCTCGCCCTGCTCTTCGACGCCGAGGCCGCCTTCCTGATCGGCATGGGCTCCTTCGCCGCCGGGCACGTCTGCTACCTGGTGCTCTTCGGCCGCGGCGGCACCCGCCCGCTGCTCGGCGCCGCGTACGCCCTCGCGCTGGTCGGCACCGTCGCCCTGCTGTGGGGCGACCTGCCGGCCGATCTGCGGATCCCCGTCGCCGGCTACAGCCTGCTGCTCACCGCGATGGCGCTGCGCTCCAGCGCGCTCGGCCTGCGGGCCGGGGCGGGCGGGGCGCTGTTCCTGCTCTCCGACACGCTCATCGCCACCGGGGTCGCCGAATGGCCCCAGTTGCCCCGCCCGGACTTCTGGATCATGGCCACCTACCTGGCCGCCCAGTACCTCCTGGCCACTGGCGTGACCGCCCGGGAACCAGGCGTACGGTAGGACGGTCCTACAGGTCTTACAAGACCGAACGATCTCCGAGCCGGAGGACTGCATCACCATGCGCGCCACCGTCATCCACGCCCCGCACGACATCCGCGTGGAGGAGGTGCCCGACGCTGCGATCCAGCGCCCCGAGGACGCCGTCGTCCGCGTGCTGCGCGCCTGCATCTGCGGCAGCGACCTCTGGGCCTACCGCGGCGAGGCCGAGCGCCAGCCCGGCCAGCGCATCGGCCACGAGTTCCTCGGCGTCGTCGAGGAGACCGGCTCCGCGGTGTCCGGCCTGCGCGCCGGCGACCTCGTCGTCGCCCCCTTCATGTGGTCCGACGGCACTTGCGACTACTGCTCCGAGGGCCTCCACACCTCCTGCGGGAACGGCGGCTTCTGGGGCTCGGTCGGCCACGACGGCGGCCAGGGCGAGGCCGTCCGGGTCCCGCACGCCGACGGCACCCTGGTGAAGCTGCCCGCCGCGGCCGTCTCCGACGACCGCCTGCTCACCGGGCTCCTCGCGCTGTCCGACGTCATGGGCACCGGCCACCACGCGGCGCTCGGCGCGGGCGTGCGCAAGGGCTCCACGGTCGCCGTCGTCGGTGACGGCGCGGTCGGCCTGTGCGGGGTCCTCGCCGCCAAGCGCCTGGGCGCCGAGCGGATCATCGCACTGGGCCGCCACACCGTCCGTACGGACATAGCCAGGCTCTTCGGCGCCACCGACGTGGTCGCCGAGCGCGGGGAGGCCGCGGAGGCGGCCGTGCGCGAACTCACCCGCGGCCAGGGCGCGCACGCCGTCATCGAGGCGGTCGGCACCGAGCAGTCCATGCGCACCGCCGTGAACATCACCCGCGACGGCGGGACCGTCGGCTACGTCGGCGTCCCGCACGGCAGCGGCACCGGACTCGACCTCGGTGTCATGTTCGACCGCAACATCACCCTGCGCGGCGGTGTGGCCCCGGTCCGCTCCTACATCCCGGAGCTGCTGGAGGACATCCTCAGCGGCGCCATCGACCCGGCGCCCGTCTTCGACCGGGCCGTGTCCCTCGAAGAGGTCCCGGACGGCTACCGCGCGATGGACGACCGCAGTGCGCTCAAGGTGCTGATCAAGCCCTGACGCCGGACGGCCGGGAGGGCCGGGCGGGGGTCACCCCCGCCCGGCCCTCCTTCGTCGTACCGGGTGTTCCGGGACCTGCCCGGTGTTACTTCACGGCCTTGAGCGCGTCGACCACGCCGTGGCCGTAGTAGCCGGTCTGGCCCCACTTGCTCTCGCAGGTGGTGGCGTCTATCAGGGCGCCGGCGGCGTCGTAGATCTGGCTCGGGCAGTCCGCCTTGGTGGCCTGGCCCTTGAGCATGGCCTGGATCTGCGCCGGCCTGGCCGAGGGGTGCGCGCTCTTGAGCAGCGCCGCGACGCCCGCGACGTGCGGGGCGGCCATCGAGGTGCCCTGCTTGTAGCCGTAGCCCCCGCCCAGGACGGTCGACAGCACGCGGCCGTTGGCGTCCGGGGTGGCGGGGACCTGCCACTTGTCGCCGCCGGGGGCGGCGACGTCCACGACCCCGAGGCCGTAGCTGGAGTAGTACGACCGCAGGCCCTGGTCGCCGGTAGCCGACACCGTGACCACGCCCGGGAGCTGCGTGGGCAGGTCCAGGCAGACCTTGGGGTCGATGGTGCGCGGCCCCGGGGTGGTGTCGTTCGGGCTGGAGTCGTCCAGGATCGAGTCCGCGGCAAGGTCGTGGTTGGAGTTGCCGGCCGAGGCGACGTGGAGCGTGCCCTTGCGCTCGGCGTACTTGGTGGCCCGCCCGATGGCCTCCACCAGCGCCTTCTGGTCGTCGTCCGACTTGCAGTTGTAGAGCCAGGGGTCGACGTAATAGCTGTTGTTCGTCACCTCGATCCCCTTCTCGGCGGCGAACATGAAGCCGCAGACGACTGCCTCGGTGAAGAAGAGGCTCGTCCCGGGCTCGCTCACCTTGATGGCCGCGATCTTCACGCCGGGCGCGACACCGCTGATGCCGACGCCGTTGCGCGGGGCCGCGATGGTGCCGGCCACGTGCGTGCCGTGGTCACTGCCGTCGGCGTACGGGCGCCAGGCGCCCTCGCTGGTGTCCGCGACACCGCCGACGCAGTTGGCCGACTGCTCCTTGGAGAAGTTCGCGGCGAGATCGGGGTGGGTGTCGTCGACACCCGTGTCGATGATGCCCACGGTGACGTCCGGGCTGCCATCGTTGATCTTGTGAGCCTGATCGGCCTTGATCGTCCGCAGGTCCCACTGGTTGGACTCCAGGGGCTCCTGGCCCTCCTGGGCGGCGGCCGCCGCCTTGGCGGCGTCTGCCTCGCTCAGCCGCTGCGTGGCACCCTCGTCGGTGGTCTGCACCGTCTGGAGGGGGGCCGTACGGGTGGCGCCCACGGACACGAACAGGCTGCGCTGCGCTCGCAGCTGCTTGGCGAAGTCCGGGTTCTGGGAGTGTGCGACGACGACTCCGATCTGCTCATAGGCCGTCACCACCGTTCCACCAGCCCGCTCGATGGCCTTCTGCGCCTGCTTCGCCGTGCCGTACGCGGTCAGGTTCGCCACGTACGACAGCTTGGGCCCGGTGGTGTCGGCCTTGGAGGCCGTCGCCGCGTCCGCCGTGGTGCCCAGCGGGGCGGCGGAGGCCGCGACCGAGGGCAGGAAGGCGAGTGAGGCGGTGAGCGCCAGGCCGACCGGAACGGCGAGTACCCGCCGGCGGCCGGATCCCAGATGAGCCATGGGTTCTCCACATCATCTTCGAGAGAGCCGTCCGGACGTGGTCACGGCGGACGGGTTCATGACATGGGGAACCTAGTGCCGGCGTTCCCTTCTGCGCCATCAGTTCGAGAAATCAGTCCCTAAAGAAACATCGGGTGTTGAACCGTCCCGACACGCCGGCCGTGCCGTTGACAGGGGGGCTCAGCACCACCCGGCCCCCCACACGGAGGTTGTTTTGTCCGTCGTCCCCACCGCACCCGCGTCACAAGGAGAGCCCCCCGTGACCACCGAAGCAGCGCCGCCGCCAGGCACCACGGGAACGCCCCCGGCGGCTCCCACGGCCGAACAGTTCGGACAGGTCCAGCGCAGTGCCGAGTTCACCGAACTGCGCAGTTCCTACCGCTCCTTCGCCTTCCCGCTCACCGTGGCCTTCATCGCCTGGTACCTGCTCTACGTCCTGCTGTCCAGCTACGCCGGCGGCTTCATGGGGACCAAGCTCTTCGGCAACATCAACGTCGCCCTCGTGCTCGGCCTCGCCCAGTTCGCGACGACCTTCCTGATCGCCTGGCTCTACTCGCGGCACGCCGCCGCCAAGCTCGACCCGAAGGCCGCGGCCATCAAGGCGCGGATGGAGGCCGGGGAATGACCGACACCCTCCAGCTGACGACGACCGCGGCAATGACGGTCGGCGCCGGAGCCACCGAGCACCGCCCGCTGATCATCACCCTGTTCGGACTGTTCGTCGTCGCCACCCTGATCATCACGATCTGGGCCGGCCGCCAGACGAAGGACGCCGCCGACTTCTACGCGGGCGGCCGCCAGTTCACCGGCTTCCAGAACGGCCTCGCCATCTCCGGCGACTACATGTCCGCCGCGTCCTTCCTCGGCATCGCCGGGGCCATCGCCCTCTTCGGCTACGACGGCTTCCTCTACTCCATCGGCTTCCTCGTCGCCTGGCTGGTCGCCCTGCTGCTCGTCGCCGAGCCGCTGCGCAACTCCGGCCGCTACACCATGGGCGACGTCCTCGCGTACCGGATGCGCCAGCGGCCCGTCCGCACCGCCGCGGGCACCTCCACCATCGTGGTCTCGATCTTCTACCTGCTCGCCCAGATGGCCGGCGCCGGCGTGCTCGTCTCGCTGTTGCTGGGCATCACCAGCGACGCCGGCAAGGTGGCCGTGGTCGCGCTGGTCGGCGTACTGATGATCGTCTACGTGACCATCGGGGGCATGAAGGGCACCACCTGGGTCCAGATGATCAAGGCGGTCCTGCTCATCGCGGGCGCCCTGCTGATCACCTTCCTGGTGCTGCTGGAGTTCAACTTCAACGTCTCCGACCTGCTGGGCAAGGCCGCAGAGAACAGCGGACAGGGCGTCAAGTTCCTCGAACCCGGGCTGAAGTACGGCAAGGACGGGATCACGAAGCTGGACTTCATCTCTCTCGGCCTCGCCCTGGTCCTGGGCACCGCCGGCCTGCCGCACATCCTGATCCGCTTCTACACGGTGCCCACCGCCAAGGCCGCCCGCAAGTCCGTGAACTGGGCCATCGGCATCATCGGCGCCTTCTACCTGATGACGATCGCCCTCGGCTTCGGCGCCGCCGCCCTGCTGAACCGGGCCGACATCCTCGCCTCGAACAAAGCGGGCAACACCGCGGCCCCGCTGCTCGCCCAGGAGATCGGCGGCGGCGCGGACTCCACCGGCGGCGCGATCCTGCTCGCCGTGATCTCCGCGGTCGCCTTCGCCACCATCCTCGCGGTGGTCGCGGGCCTCACCCTGGCCTCCTCCTCGTCCTTCGCGCACGACCTCTACGTGAACGTCATCCGCAAGGGCAAGGCCACCGAGCAGGAGGAGGTGCGCGCGGCCCGCTGGTCCACCGTGGTCATCGGCGCCGTCGCCATCGGCCTCGGGGCGCTGGCCCGCGACCTGAACGTCGCCGGCCTGGTCGCCCTGGCCTTCGCGGTCGCCGCCTCGGCCAACCTGCCCACGATCCTCTACAGCCTCTTCTGGAAGCGCTTCACCACCCAGGGCGCGCTGTGGTCGATCTACGGCGGCCTGATCTCGGCGGTCGGCCTGGTGCTCTTCTCGCCGGTCGTCTCCGGCAAGCCCACCTCGATGTTCAAGGACGCCGACTTCTACTGGTTCCCGCTGGAGAACCCGGGCATCATCTCGATCCCCCTCGGTTTCCTGCTGGGCTGGCTGGGAACCGTCCTGTCCAAGGAGAAGGCGGACCCCGACAAGTTCGCCGAGCTGGAGGTCCGCTCCCTCACCGGAACAGGGGCCCACTGACATCGTCCGAACACCCAGCGTGGCCGCGTCGTAGATCCCTACGACGCGGCCACGTCACGTCTCGTTCATTTCGAGACCTCTACCTGACACACCCGTCGCGTAGTCTCGAAATAGAACGCGTGAAGTAGATCCAATGTTGCGCGTACCTCTACATCCGGACAGGGGAGGGGGCCCACAGTGCTTCTCGACACCTACGGCCGCGTGGCCACTGACCTGCGCGTCTCACTCACCGACCGGTGCAATCTGCGCTGCACCTACTGCATGCCCGAAGAGGGACTGCAGTGGCTCGGCAAGTCCGATCTGCTCAGTGACGACGAGATCGTCCGGCTGATCCGCATCGCCGTCACCCAGCTCGGCATCACCGAGGTGCGCTTCACCGGTGGCGAGCCGCTGCTGCGCCCCGGCCTGGTCGGGATCGTCGAGCAGTGCGCGGCCCTGGAGCCCCGCCCCCAGATGTCGCTGACCACCAACGGCATAGGCCTCAAGCGCACCGCGCAGGCCCTCAAGGCCGCCGGCCTAGACCGGGTGAACGTCTCCCTGGACACCCTGCGGCCCGACGTCTTCAAGACCCTCACCCGCCGCGACCGCCACCACGACGTCATCGACGGCATGGCCGCGGCCCGCGAGGCCGGCCTCACCCCCGTCAAGGTCAACGCGGTGCTGATGCCCGGGCTGAACGACGACGAGGCGCCCGACCTGCTGGCCTGGGCCGTGGAGAACGAGTACGAGCTCCGCTTCATCGAGCAGATGCCGCTCGACGCCCAGCACGGCTGGAAGCGCGACGGCATGATCACGGCCGGCGACATCCTCCAGTCGCTGCGCACGCGCTTCACGCTCACCGAGGAAGGGGCCGACGAGCGCGGCTCCGCCCCCGCCGAGCGCTGGGTGGTCGACGGCGGCCCCGCCACCGTCGGCGTCATCGCCTCGGTCACCCGCCCGTTCTGCAGCGCCTGCGACCGTACGCGGCTCACCGCCGACGGCCAGGTCCGCACCTGCCTGTTCGCCACCGAGGAGTCGGACCTGCGCGCCGCCCTGCGCTCCGGCGCCGCGGACGAGGAGATCGCCCGGCTGTGGAAGGTGGCGATGTGGGGCAAGAAGGCCGGGTCCGGTCTCGACGACCCGTCCTTCCTCCAGCCCGACCGCCCGATGTCGGCGATCGGCGGCTGAGCCGCTCCCGGCCCCTGCCCGATCCCTGAGCCCCGGCCCCGGCCGGGGCTCAGGCGCGTTCCGAGCCCTCCGGCTGGACCCACTCGTCGAGCTTCACCACGTCCTTGAGGAAGCCGCGGACGCCCAGGAACTGGGAGAGGTGCTCGCGGTGCTCCTCGCACGCCAGCCAGGTCTTGCGGCGCTCCGGCGTGTGCAGCTTCGGGTTGTTCCACGCCAGGACCCAGACGGCCGTGTCACGGCAGCCTTTGGCGGAGCAGGTGGGAGCGTCGGTATCGGGGGAGTCAGGGGGCATCACGCCTCAACCCTACAAAGCCCCGGACCGGAAGGGCGACGCCGAGCAGCCACGGGGGGAGCTGCCCGGCGTCGGTCCGTCGCTCCGACGGGGGATGCGGAGCGCGTAGGCAGTATGTCACGCAGGACCCGGTGGAGTGCACCGGAACTTCATGATTGATCTGAGCTTTTCTTGAGGTTTCCCGCTTCCAGCACCGGACGGACCGGCGCCGGGACGAAGTGGGAGGGCAGCGTGGGGGTCGACTCGCGGCCCGCGTTGGCGATGACCACGGCGACGTAGGGCAGCAGTGCACCCGCGACGAGCGTCACGATCGCCACGTGGCGTTCCACGTTCCACAGGACCACGGTCGCGATGACCGACAGGGTCCTGACGACCATCGAGATCACGTACCGCCGCTGACGGCCCCGCACGTCCTCGGCGAGTCCCATCCGTGCCCCGGTGATCCGGAAGATCTCGGCCCCGGCCTGCTTCTGCCGCTTCGTCCGCTGCACGCTCCACCACCCGATCGCCCGCCGGGCGCTCCCCGGCCCGGACCCCCTCCACCGTACGCCGCCCGCCGGACGGTGAGGAGAGCGGGTGCGCCCGGACGGTCCTGCCTGAAATGCGCCATCCGCCGTACGGGTTGAGACTGGCCGCACATGCGCACATCGCGCCTGAGGAGGCGACATGCATTGGTTCTGGGCGATCATCGTCGGTTTGGTGCTGGGGCTCATCGCCCGCTTGATCCTGCCGGGCAAGCAGCACCAGCCCATCTGGCTGACCGCGATCTTCGGCATCATCGGCGGCCTCCTCGGCAATGCCGTCGCGACGTGGATCGGCGTCGATGAGACCCGGGGCATCGACTGGATCCGGCACCTGCTGCAGCTGGCGGGGGCGGTCCTGCTCGTCGGCGTCGGCGACATGGCCTACATGGCGCTGAGGGGGAACAAGCGGACGGCCTGACGCGGCGACGCGGGGGCCGGTACGGACAGTGTGTCCGTACCGGCCCCCGCGCCTGTGCCCGTGTATCTGTGCCTGTGTGCCCGTACCCGTGTGCCGGTACGGCTGTACCCGTACCGCGCGGACCCCGGAGGGTCAGCCCGTGACCTCGACCGCGGCCAGGTTCTTCTTGCCCCGGCGCAGCACCAGCCAGCGGCCGTGCAGCAGGTCCGCCTCGGCGGGGACCGCGTCCTCGGCGGTGACCTTCACGTTGTTCACGTAGGCCCCGCCCTCCTTCACGGTCCGGCGTCCGGCCGACTTGCTCGCGACCAGGCCGGTCTCCGCCAGCAGGTCCACGACCAGACCGGGTTCCGCGACCTTGGCGTGCGGCAGCTCGGACAGGGCCGCGGCCAGCGTGGCCTCGTCCAGCTCCGCCAGCTCGCCCTGGCCGAACAGCGCCTTCGACGCGGCGATCACGGCGGCGCACTGGTCGGCACCGTGCACCAGGGTCGTCAGCTCCTCCGCCAGCGCCCGCTGGGCGGCACGCGCCTGCGGCCGCTCGGCGGTCTGCGCCTCCAGCGCCTCCAGCTCCTCAGGGCTCTGGAAGGACAGGATCCGCATGTAGGTGGAGATGTCCCGGTCGTCCACGTTCAGCCAGAACTGGTAGAACGCGTACGGGGTGGTCATCTCCGGGTCGAGCCAGACCGCCCCGCCCTCGGTCTTGCCGAACTTGGTGCCGTCCGCCTTGACCATCAGCGGGGTCGCCATCGCGTGCACGACCGCCCCCGGCTCCACCCGGTGGATCAGGTCGAGGCCGGCCGTCAGGTTGCCCCACTGGTCGGACCCGCCCTGCTGGAGCACGCAGCCGTGGCGCCGGTACAGCTCCAGGAAGTCCATGCCCTGGAGCAGCTGGTAGCTGAACTCGGTGTAGCTGATGCCCTGGTCGGACTCCAGCCGCTTGGCGACGGAGTCCTTCGTCAGCATCTTGTTGACGCGGAAGTGCTTGCCGATGTCCCGCAGGAACTCGATGGCGGACATGCCCGCCGTCCAGTCCAGGTTGTTCACCAGGACCGCGGCGTTCTCGCCCTCGAAGGACAGGAACGGCTCGATCTGCGCACGCAGCCGGTTCACCCACTCCGCGATGACCGCCGGGTCGTTCAGGGTGCGCTCGGCGGTCGGGCGCGGGTCACCGATCTGGCCGGTGGCCCCGCCGACCAGCGCCAGCGGCCGGTTCCCGGCCAGCTGGAGCCGGCGCATGGTGAGGACCTGCACCAGGTGCCCGACGTGCAGCGAGGCCGCGGTCGGGTCGTAGCCGCAATAGAACGTGACAGGACCGTCCGCGAACGCCTTGCGCAGCGCTTCTTCGTCGGTGGACTGGGCGAACAGCCCGCGCCACTTCAGTTCGTCGACGATGTCCGTCACGGTTTCCTGACTCCTTCGGATGAGGGAATTGCGACACTCCGGTGACTCAGTCTAGGTGGGTCAGACACCCTTGCTGACCGAGCTCATATTGAAGTCCGGGATGCGCAGCGCGGGCATCGCGGCCCTGGTGAACCAGTCGCTCCACTCGCGCGGCAGGGTCTTCTCGGTCCGGCCCGCCTCCGAGGCCCGCGACAGCAGGTCCACCGGGGACTCGTTGAACCGGAAGTTGTTGACCTCGCCCACGACCTGCCCGTTCTCCACCAGGTAGACGCCGTCCCGGGTCAGCCCCGTCAGCAGCAGGGTGGCCGGGTCGACCTCGCGGATGTACCAGAGGCAGGTCAGCAGCAGGCCCCGCTCCGTACCGGCGACCATCTCCTCCAGGGACTTCTCGCCGCCCGCGTCGAGGATCAGGTTCCCGAAGCCGGGGGAGAGCTGCATGCCGGTCAGGCCCGCGGTGTGCCGGGTCGTGGTCAGCCGGGACAGCCGTCCGTCGCGGATCCACTCGGTCGCCGGGACCGGCAGGCCGTTGTCGAAGACGGACGCGTCGTCGCCGGAGCTGTGGGCGATCACGAACGGCGCGGTCTCCAGCCCCGGCGCGTTCGGGTCGCTGCGCAGGGTCAGCGGGAGCTCGGAGAGCTTCTCGCCGAGCCGGGTGCCACCGCCGGGCTTGGAGAAGACCGTCCGGCCCTCCACCGCGTCCCGGGCCGCCGCCGACCACATCTGGTAGATGAGCAGGTCGGCCACGGCGGTCGGCGGCAGCAGGGTCTCGTACCGCCCGGCGGGCAGCTCGATCTTCCGCTCCGCCCAGCCCAGGCGTACGGCGAGCTCCGCGTCCAGGACCGTCGGGTCCACGTCCTTGAAGTCCCGGGTCGAGCGGCCCGCCCAGGCCGAGCGCTGCCGGTCCGGGGACTTGGCGTTGAGCTCCAGGGTGCCGTTCGGCTGGTCGTGGCGCAGCCGCAGGCCCGTGGAGGTGCCGACGTAGGTGGAGACCAGCTCGTGGTTGGCGAAGCCGTACAGCTCCCGGCCGCCCGCCCGGGCCCGGGCGAAGGCCTCGCCGAGGGCCGGGGCGAAGTCCGCGAACACCGCCGAGGAGGTCTCGGCGGGGGCGTCGGTGAAGTCCGGGGAGACCGGGGTGCCGGTCACCAGCGGCTGGGCGTCCTCCGCCGGACCGGCCCCGCGCGCGGCCGCCTCGGCGGCCCGTACCAGCGGCTCCAGGTCCTCCGCGGTGACGGCGGAGCGCGAGACGACCCCCGAGGCCGTGCCCTCCTTGCCGTCGACCGTGGCGATGACCGTCAGGGTCCGGCCGCGGGTGACGCCGTTCGTGGTGAGCGCATTGCCCGCCCAGCGCAGGTTGGCGGTGGAGTCCTCGTCGGCGATGACGACGCAGCCGTCGGCGGTGGACAGCTCCAGCGCCCGCTCGACGATCTCGTGGGGCTTGGTGCGTCCGTTCGAAAGCGTGCTCATCGGCCGGCCTCCTGCGTGGTGTTCAAGATGTTCACGTCGCGGAACAGTGCGGACGGGCAGCCGTGCGAGACCGCCGCGACCTGGCCCGGCTGGGCCTTCCCGCAGTTGAAGGCGCCGCCCAGGACGTAGGTCTGCGGGCCGCCGAGCTTCTCCATCGAGCCCCAGAACTCGGTGGTCGAGGCCTGGTACGCGACGTCGCGCAGCTGCCCGGCCAGCTTGCCGTTCTCGATGCGGAAGAACCGCTGTCCGGTGAACTGGAAGTTGTAGCGCTGCATGTCGATCGACCAGGAGCGGTCGCCGACCACGTAGATCCCGCGCTCCACCCCGCCGATCAGGTCCTCCGTCGAGAGACCGCCCGGATCCGGCCGGAGCGAGACGTTCGCCATCCGCTGGACGGGCACGTGCCCGGGGGAGTCGGCGTAGGCGCAGCCGTTGGAGCGGCCGAGTCCGGTCAGCTTCGCGATCCGCCGGTCGAGCTGGTAGCCGACCAGGGTGCCGTCCTTGACCAGGTCCCAGCTCTGCGCCTCGACGCCCTCGTCGTCGAAACCGACGGTGGCGAGGCCGTGCTCGGCGGTGCGGTCACCCGTCACGTTCATGATCGGGGAGCCGTACTTGAGCTTGCCCAGCTGGTCGAAGGTGGCGAAGGAGGTCCCCGCGTACGCCGCCTCGTAGCCCAGTGCCCGGTCGAGCTCGGTGGCGTGGCCGATGGACTCGTGGATGGTGAGCCACAGGTTGGACGGGTCCACGACCAGGTCGTAGCGCCCGGCCTGCACGCTCGGCGCCCGCATCTTCTCGGCGAGCAGGCCCGGGATCTGCTCCAGCTCGGCGTTCCAGTCCCAGCCCGTGCCGGTCAGGTACTCCCAGCCGCGGCCGGCCGGCGGGGCGATGGTGCGCATCGAGTCGAACTCGCCGGTCGTGCCGTTCACGGCGACGGCGGTGAGCTGCGGATGGATGCGTACCCGCTGCTGCGTGGTCGAGGTGCCCGAGCTGTCGGCGTAGAACTTGTTCTCGTGCACGGCGAGCAGCGAGGCGTCCACGTGCGCGACCCCGTCGGCCGCGAGCAGCCGGGCGCTCCAGTCGGCGAGCAGCGCCGCCTTCTCCGTGTCCGGGACCTCGAAGGGGTTCACGTCGTAGGCGGAGATCCAGGTCCGGTCGGAGTGCACCGGCTCCTCGGCGAGCTCGACCCGCTCGTCGGAACCGGCCGCCTTGATCACCTGGGCGGACAGCTTCGCCATGGCCACGGCCTGCGAGGCGACCTTGGCGGCGGCGTCCATGGTCAGGTCCACTCCGGAGGCGAAGCCCCAACTGCCCCCGTGCACCACGCGGACCGCGTACCCGAGGTCGGTGGTGTCGGACCCGCCGGACGGCTTGGCGTCACGGAGCCGCCAGGAGGCGTTGCGAATGCGTTCCAGGCGGAAGTCGGCATGATCGGCGCCCAGCGCGCGCGCCCGGGCGAGCGCCGCGTCGGCGAGCGCCCGCAGGGGCAGCGCGGTGAATGCCGCGTCGATGGAATGGGCCACGGAAGTCCTCCCGGGGTCGGGGCCGGTCGCCCCGATCATGTCGCGCTCGGGGCTCTTGTGCCTACATCTTTCTGTAGGGACTCGACAGAGCCCGTCGCAAGGCCCTGTCGGAGCCCGATTCTCCGTACGGGCGGTGCGACCTATAGGTTTTTGGTATTCACACCGCTGAGCGAAAGGGTGATCTGTTGAGCCGCTCGGTTCTCGTCACCGGAGGAAACCGGGGCATCGGCCTCGCCATCGCCCGTGCCTTCGCGGAGGCCGGCGACAAAGTCGCCATCACGTACCGGTCGGGCGAACCGCCGGAGGCGCTGACCTCCCTGGGCGTCCTCGCGGTCCGCTGCGACATCACCGACTCCGAGCAGGTGGAGCAGGCCTACAAGGAGATCGAGGACAAGCACGGCGCGGTCGAGGTGCTGGTGGCCAACGCCGGCATCACCAAGGACACGCTGCTGATGCGGATGTCCGAGGAGGACTTCGCCTCGGTCGTCGACACGAACCTCACCGGCACCTTCCGGGTGGTCAAGCGCGCGAACCGTGGCATGCTCCGTGCCAAGAAGGGCCGCGTCGTCCTGATCTCCTCGGTCGTCGGGCTGCTCGGTTCGGCGGGACAGGCCAACTACGCCGCCTCCAAGGCGGCACTGGTCGGCTTCGCCCGGTCGCTCGCCCGTGAGCTGGGCTCCCGCAACATCACCTTCAACGTCGTCGCCCCCGGCTTCGTGGACACCGATATGACGAAGGTGCTCACCGATGAGCAGCGCGCGGGCATCGTGGCCCAGGTGCCGCTCGCCCGCTACGCGCAGCCCGAGGAGATCGCGGCAGCCGTCAGCTTCCTGGCGTCCGACGACGCCGCGTACATCACCGGAGCCGTCATTCCCGTTGACGGCGGATTGGGCATGGGTCACTGATCACCATGAGTGGAATTCTCGAGGGCAAGCGCATCCTCGTCACCGGCGTGCTGATGGAGTCCTCCATCGCGTTCCACGTCGCCAAGCTCGCCCAGGAGCAGGGCGCCGAGGTCATCCTCACGGCGTTCCCGCGGCCGACGCTGACGGAGCGCATCGCCCGCAAGCTGCCCAAGCCCGCCAAGGTGATCGAGCTCGACGTCACCAACCAGGAGCACCTGGACCGGCTGGAGACCCTCGTCCGCGACGAGCTCGGCAGCCTCGACGGGGTCGTCCACTCCATCGGCTTCGCCCCGCAGGACGCCCTCGGCGGCAACTTCCTGAACACGCCGTTCGAGTCGGTCGCCACGGCGATGCACGTCTCGGCGTTCTCGCTGAAGTCGCTGACGATGGCGTGCAAGCCGCTGTTCTCGCACGAGGGCGCGGCCGTCGTCGGCCTCACCTTCGACGCGCAGTTCGCCTGGCCCCAGTACGACTGGATGGGCCCGGCCAAGGCCGCGCTGGAGGCCACCAGCCGCTACCTCGCCCGCGACCTGGGCAAGGAGAACATCCGCTGCAACCTGGTCTCGGCCGGTCCGATCGGCTCCATGGCCGCGAAGTCCATCCCGGGCTTCGGCGAGCTGGCCGACGTCTGGAACTCCCGCTCGATGCTGGAGTGGGACATGAGCGACCCGGAGCCGGCCGCCCGCGGCGTCGTCGCGCTGCTGTCGGACTGGTTCCCGAAGACCACCGGCGAGATCGTCCACGTGGACGGCGGTCTGCACGCGATGGGTGCCTGACGGCTCCCGCATCCCGTACGGCGACGGCCGCGCTTCCCTTCCGGGGGCGCGGCCGTCGCCGTTTCCGTGGGCCGGGTGCTTCGGCCGGTCCTTCGGCCGAGCCCTTCGGCCGGGCCCGCGCACTCGATCAGATGTGCGCCGTCTGACCGGATCTTCCCGAGTCGAAAACCAGGACAGATAGCTGCAAACTGTCCAAGTCGGGATCTTCCCGGCTCCTGCGGGGAGGAGGTAGGAGTGCGCGCGAGACCGAGCCGAGCGGTATCGCTGCTGGTCACCTCGGTGATCCTGACCGGGCTCCTGGTCCCCGGGGCAGCCGCGCAGCCCGTGAACGGCGAGTCGGCGCCCGGCCCCGACGCCGCCCCCGCCGTGGTCGACCTCGCGGAGATCCCCGCCGAGCCACCCGTACGGCCCCCGTCCCGCGCCGAGCGGGAACTCTTCGGCGCGGACTGCGACACCGTGATCAACGGGTCACAGGTGACGGCGTACTGCCACAACAGCTATCCCGAGACCGACCTGGTGTCGCTGCACGTGGAATGCGACCGTTGGTGGGACGTGGACGGGGACGCCGCCCCCGTGGCCGTCGGCCCGGCCGGGCGGGTGGCCCTCGCCGGCCGCTGCTGGAAGGAAGTCCGCTCCGCCTGGGTCAGCCACCGGCGCGCCTGACCGCTGCCGCCCTGCGGACGCCTACGAAGCCGCGCCCGTGCCCTTGCCGAGGCAGGCGAACGGGTAGCCCGCCGCCTCGGAGGCCGCCGCGTCCCCGTCCCCCCGCCGGATCGCCTCGATCAGCCGGGAGTGGTCCAGGTGGGCGGCCGGGTCCAGTTCGGCCCCGACGTCCGTCCGCAGCCAGTCGGCCACGAGGTCCCCGAGGTCCGCGTACAGCTCGATCAGCACGTCGTTGTGCGAGGCCGTCACCACGGCCATGTGCAGGCTCACGTCCGCCGCCACGAACAGCTCCGCGTCCCCGCTCGCCCAGGCCTCCTCGCGCCGCGCCAGCAGCGCGTCCAGCTGTACGAGGTCCCGCTCGGTCCGCCGCTCCGCCGCCAGCCGGGCCGCCGAGGACTCCAGCGTCGAGCGCAGCTCCGCGACGTGCCGCGGGTCGGCTCCGGCGAAGCGGCGGTGCATCACCCCGGCCAGCTCGCTGGTGGCCAGCACGTAGGTGCCCGAACCCTGCCGGATGTCGAGGAGCCCGTTGTGCGCGAGGGCCCGGACGGCCTCGCGGACGGTGTTGCGGGCGACGCCCAGCAGCTCCACCAGCTCCGGCTCGGTGGGGATGCGGGAACCGACCGGCCACTCGCCGGAGGTGATCTGGTTCCGCAGCTGGGCGATCACCTGGTCGACGAGGGCGGAGCGCCGTGGCGAGGTCAGCGGCATGGGTTCCTCTCAAGAGCAATTGGACAACCAATCATCCCATGATTCTATGATGGTTGAATGTCCGACGAAGAAGTCACCACGCTCGGCCGGCCGGCCGGAGCCCGAACGGCCCCGCGGCAGGCCCCCGGCGGCGCCGGGCCCGGGGCCGAGCGCGCCACGGCCGCCGCCCTCACCACCCCGCGCGCACCGGCGCAGCCGGCCTGGCTCGGCCCGGTGCTCATCGTCGGAATCGTGCTGGCCGCCCTCAACCTGCGGCCCGCCATCACCAGCCTCGGCGCCCTCTTCGAGGAGACCCGCACGGGCCTCGGCATGAGCGGCGCCGTCGCCGGACTGATCACCTCCGTCCCCGCCCTCTGCTTCGCCGTCTTCGGCATCACCGCGCCCCGGCTCTCGCGCCGCTTCGGCCCCGCCGCCGTCGTCTGCGCCGGCATGGCCGCCGTGGCCACCGGCCTGCTGATCCGGCCCTTCGCCGACAACGCCGCGGCCTTCCTCGCCGCCAGTGCCCTCTCCCTGGCCGGCATAGCCGTCACCAACGTCCTCCTGCCGGTCATCGTCAAGCGTTACTTCCCGGACCGCGTGGGCACGATGACCGGCCTGTACTCCATGGCCCTGGCCGCCGGCACCTCGCTCGCCGCCGCCGCGACCGTCCCGATGACCGCCGCCCTGGGCGGCAGCTGGCGTACCGGCCTGCTCGTCTGGGCCGTGCTCGCCCTGGCCGCCGTACTGCCCTGGCTGCCCATCGCCCGCGCCTCCCGCCGCGCCGAGCGGGCCGCCGTCGCCCAGGAGGCGGCAGCACGCGGCGCCGTACCGGGCCCCGTACGCGCCGACACGGGCCCGAAGGTCGTCCGCAGCCGCACCGCCTGGGCCCTGGCCTGCTACTTCGGCCTCCAGGCCACCGGCGCCTACATCACCATGGGGTGGCTCCCGCAGATCTTCCGCGACGCCGGGGTCTCCGCCTCCACCTCCGGCGTGCTGCTCGCCGTCACCATGGTCATGGGCGTCCCGCTCGCCTTCGTCATCCCGGGTCTGGCCGGCCGGATGAAGAACCAGGGCGCCATCGCCGCCACCCTCGGCCTCTTCGGCCTCGTCGGCTACCTCGGCCTCTACCTCGCCCCGGTCGCCGGCGCCTGGGCCTGGGCCCTCCTGCTCGGCGTCTCCAACTGCGCCTTCCCGCTCGTCATCACCCTGATCGGACTGCGCGCCAAGTCTCCGGCCGGGGTCGTCAAGCTCTCCGCCTTCGCCCAGTGCACCGGCTACCTCATCTCCATCCCCGGCCCGCTGCTCATCGGCACCCTCTACCAGCACAGCGGCGGCTGGGACCTGCCGCTCGCCCTGATGGCCGGACTCCTGGTCCCGCAGATCGCGCTGGGCATCCTGGCGGGCCGGGACCGCACCATCGAGGACGAATGCGGCATGCGAGACTGAGGGACATGTCGCCCGTACTCGAACCGAACCCCCAGGACGGCCGCAAGAAATTCGGCCTCGTGCTCGGCGCGATGCTCGCCGTGACCGTGATCATCGCGGTCATCGCGACGATCGCCTCCCCCTGACCGCCCGCCGCTGGTGGGGTTAGCCCCACCACCCCCTAGGGGGCCAGGCTCAGGGTGAAGTGGGGTGCGCCCCGGATGGGAACCGCTCCTTCGGATCCATAGATTCGAAGAGAACGAGCCCGCTCCAGTCCGCACCCCTCGGAGGCGGCCATGTCGGCCCCCACGCACTCCCGGTCCCTCCCCGCCGGCCCCCGCGCGGGCACCGGCGCCGACGCCCGTCTGCACTGGTGGGCGCTGGCCCTGCCCGCCCTCGGATTCGGCCTCCTCCTGCTGCTCCTCGCCGGGTCCGCCGAGGCCCACGCGGCCGCCGGTGAGGCCACCGGCCTGCTCCACGTCACCCAGCAGCTGCTGCGCGCCGTCGGCTGATCCCGCGTGCGCCGGGTGCGCCCCAGCACCGGGCGGCGGCCCTCCAACGCCCTGCGCCCCATGGCCCGTTTCATGCGAAGCTGGGATCCATGAGCGCCGACACAACCCGCAGGATCACCCTCCTCCGGCACGCCAAGGCCGACTGGCCCCAGGTGGCCGATCACGACCGCCCGCTGGCCGAGCGAGGCCGCAAGGACGCCCCGGCCGTCGGTCTGAAGCTCGCCGAGACCGGCATCGCCTTCGACCTGGCCCTCTGCTCCACCGCGGCCCGCACCCGCGAGACCTGGAAGCTCGCCGTCCAGGAGATGCCGCACCGGCCGAAGACCTCGTACGAGGAGCGGCTGTACGACGCCTCGCTGGGCGAGCTCATCGCCCTGCTGAACGAGACCTCCGAAGACGTCGCGGACCTCCTCGTCATCGGCCACAACCCGGGCATGCACGCCCTCGCCGACGCCCTCTCCGGGCGCGCCGAAGGCGACACCCTGGCGCGGATGAGCCGTACGGGGTTCCCGACCGCGGCGCTCGCCGTCGTCTCCTTCACCGGCTCGTGGAAGTCCCTGGAGCACGGCGTCGCCACGCTGCTGGACTTCTGGACCCCCAAGGACCACTGACCACCACCGCCGACCACCACCGCCGACTGGCCGTCCGCCGACCGGGTGGCCGCCGGCCGGTGACGCGCGAACGGGCCCCGGCAGCAGTCCTGCCCGCCGGGGCCCGTACGCGTCTTCGCCCGTGCTCACGCCAGGTCGGCGGCCTCCACCTCTTCACGGGTGATCCCGAGCAGGTACAGCACCGCGTCCAGGAAGGGCACGTTCACCGCGGTGTGCGCGGCCTCGCGGACCACCGGCTTGGCGTTGAAGGCCACGCCCAGCCCGGCCGCGTTCAGCATGTCCAGGTCGTTGGCCCCGTCGCCGATCGCCACCGTCTGGGCCAGCGGTACGCCGGCCTCCGCCGCGAAGCGCCGCAGCAGCCGGGCCTTGCCCGCCCGGTCCACGATCTCGCCGGTGACCCGGCCGGTCAGCTTCCCGTCGACGATCTCCAGGGTGTTGGCCGAGGCGAAGTCCAGCCCCAGCCGCTCCCGCAGATCGTCCGTGACCTGCGTGAACCCGCCGGAGACCACACCGACCTGGTAGCCCAGCCGCTTCAGGGTGCGGATCAGGGTCCGGGCACCGGGGGTCAGCTGCACCTCGGCACGGACCTTGTCCACCACGGAGGCGTCCAGCCCCGCCAGCAGCGCGACGCGGGCGTGCAGCGACTGCTCGAAGTCCAGCTCCCCGCGCATGGCCCGCTCGGTGACCTCCGCGACCTCGGCCTCGCAGCCCGCGTGGGCGGCGAAGAGCTCGATGACCTCGTCCTGGATCAGCGTCGAGTCCACGTCCATGACGACCAGCCGCTGGGCCCTGCGGTGCAGCCCGGCCGAGACCACGGCCACGTCCACGCCGATGTGCGCGGCCTCGGTGGCCAGAGCGGTGCGCAGCGGCTCCGTCTCGACACCGGAGACGGCGAACTCCACGGCCGTCACCGGGTACTTCGCCAGCCGGAAGATACGGTCGATGTTGCCGCCGACCGAGGTGATCCGGGCGGCGATGGCCGCCGTGGACTCGGCGGTGAGCGGGTGCCCGAGCACGGTGACGTGCGAGCGGCCGCTGCCGCGCGGGCGGTTGTCACCCGTACCGGAGAGGATCTCGGCCTGCATCTTGAGTGACTCGGCCCAGCTGTGGACGGTGGCCCGCAACGAGCCCTCGGTGCCGGGGGCGGGCTGGGTGACCAGGGCGCACAGCACTATGCGGCCACGGGTCACGACCTGTTCGATGTCGACGACGTCGACGGAGTAGGCGGCGAGGGTGTCGAACAGCCCGGCGGTGATCCCGGGACGGTCCTTGCCGAAGATCTTGACGAGGAGAGTGGGGGCGTCGGAGGTCTGCGAAGCGCTCATGGTGTTCTCACCGTATCTTCCCCGCCCCCGGCCCAGGACCCCCGTCCCACCCTCCGGGACCGGCCTCGCCCGGGGGCGTGCGGCCACGGGCGCGGTCCGCGCCCGCGGCCGGCCTCAGCGGCGCACGAGCAGGGCGACCGAGATGCCCGAGACCTGCTTGAAGCTGGTCTGCGTGTAGCGGTCCTGGAGGGCCTTGGCGTGCTCGGGCAGGACGGTGGTGAAGGGGTCGCCGCCGTCGTCCTTGGAGACCAGCCAGATCCGCGGCGGCGGGGTGGTGTCCAGCGAGGCGGCCGGGTCGCCGATCAGCGAGGGCCACAGGTCGTCGCGCTGCTCGCCGGTCTTGTCGAGCAGCACGTCGCGCGGCTTGATGTGCGGGGGCAGGTAGTACTGGACGCCCGTGTCCACGCCCCACCACACCTGGTCCCGCTGCTGCCCGTACGCCACCGCGTCGCCCGGCCGGTAGCCCGCGGCGACGACCCCGGCCGCCGCCCGGTAGTCCAGCGGCACGAAGGGGACCGGCTCGGGGTAGGTGTACGCGGCGTGCGAGAGCGGGCGGTGCATCGTGACGTGGTCCGGGAGGACCATCACGGCCAGCACCAGCAGCACCGCCACCACCCCGCGTGCGCGCGCCAGGGCGATCCCGGCCCCGGCCATCACGGCCCAGGCGGGGAGCACGAAGAACAGGTACTTCGGCATGAAGTAGGAGACGTCGCCCTGCTGCGAGATCGCCCAGATCATCACCACCGGCAGCACGGCCGAGACGGTGCCGAAGAGGGCCGACAGCTTGCGGTCGCTGCCCCAGGCCAGGGCCGCTGCCAGGAACAGCGCGGCGGCCAGCGCGGTGCTGGAGAAGACCTGCGGCCAGATGCCGGCCAGGTCGCTCAGCCGAGGCCGGGGGATCCAGCTGATCTGGCGTCCCGCCTGGCCGCCGCCCAGGCTGATCAGCGGGAACGTCGAGGCCACGCCGAGGACGGCCGCCACGGCGAAGCCGACCGGGATCCGCCGGTTGCCGCGGTCCTTCCACCAGTACAGCGCCGCCCCGAAGGCGTGTGCGCCCAGGAAGACCAGGGACACCAGGTGGAGGTAGCCGACGGCCGCCACCGACACCCCGTAGCAGAACCAGCGCACCGGCCCCGGCCGCTCCAGGGCCCGCAGCAGCAGGAGCAGCGCCGCCGCGGCGACCAGCACCACGAGGGCGTAGGACCGGGCCTCCTGCCCGTACCGGGTGACGGCCGGGATCAGCGCGAACACCAGGCCGGCGGCCAGGCCGGCCCGCGCGCCGAACATCCGCCTGCCCGCCAGCGCCACACAGCCCGCCGCCGCGGCCATGGCCAGCACGGTGGGCAGCCGGAGCATCGCCGGGGATTCGCCGAAGAACCCGATCCAGTAGTGCAGCAGCAGGTAGTACGCGCCGTGCACGGCGTCCACGCTGTGGAGCATGTCCAGCAGCGCGCCGGTCGGCCGCCGGACCACCGTGAGGGTGGCCAGTTCGTCGTGCCAGAGCACGGGGGTGCTGATCCGGAACAGCCCGGTGGCCAGGGTCGCCAGTACGGGCAGCAGCCAGACCAGCCCGGATATCGGCCGGCGCCGGATGGCCCGCCGCGCTCTGCGGGCGGCGCTCCGAGGGCCGAGCGGCTGGGCCGGTCGCTCGGTCTCGGCCGTCGCGGCGTGATCTGTACGCGTCATTGCAGTCCTGGAGGTGGCGCCGGGCGGCGCGGCGGAAGCGGAGGTGTCGGACAGCCATTCTGCCGGGGCCCGGGGGCGGGTGCGGACCCGGGCGCCCCACTGTGAGGGAAATCCTGTAGGACGCCGTCCCGGTCGAGGCCCTCGTAGTGTCGGTCCCCGGCCCTCGTGAGGGCCAGGCGAGAAGTCCCTTTATCACACTCATCGGGTGACTTTCGGCCCCCGTCGACACGCCGCCACGGACAGCCGGGCGGGCCCGGATTCCACTTGTGGCCGCAGGCCTGAAATAGTTCCCCCGGATGTTCGCCATCCCTAGACTCCCTGACGCAGGGGGATTCTCGGGGGACTTAAGTGGGGCTGGAGTGCCGGAACTCGTACTGGAATTGAACGGAAGGACCTGGACGCTTGATCCGTCCAGGTCGTACTCCCTGGGGCGAGACCCCCAGGGCGATGTGGTGATCGATGACGCACGGGTGTCGTGGCGACACGCCACCATCAGCTGGAACGGCCGTGGTTGGGGCATCGAGGACCACGGCAGCACCAACGGCACGTACGTGCACGGGGCTCGGGTCCAGCAGGCCGAACTCGTGCCCGGCACGCCGGTCTTCCTGGGCAACGCGACCGACGGCCCGCGGCTGAATCCCGTCGGGGCGGGGGCGGCCGCCGCGGCGCCCGCGCAGGCAGCGGCCCAGCAGCCCCAGCACGCGCAGGCGTACGCACAACAGCAGGCCCCGGCCTACCAGGCGCCGCAACAGCAGCCGCAGCAGGCCTGGCAGCAGCAGGCTCAGCAGCAGCAACAACAGCACGCTCAGCAGCAGCCGCAGGCGCACGTCCCGCACCAGCAGGGTGGCGGCCCCGCCGCGTCCGGCCCGGCGCAGGGCGCGGCACCCGGCCACGGCGACCGCAGCCCGACCACGTTCCACCAGCTCTCGCTGGGTCACGTCATGCGCATCGGCCGTGCGCTGGAGAACGAGCTGGTCGTCTCCGACCTCCAGGTCTCCCGCCACCACGCCGAGTTCCGCTCGATGCCCGGCGGCCGCTTCGAGATCCACGACCTCGGCAGCCACAACGGCACGTACGTCAACGGTCAGCCGCTGGCCAAGTCCGGCACCGTCCTGCTCGGCCCGAACGACATCGTCGGCGTCGGCCACTCGACGTTCCGGATCGTCGGCGACCGCCTCGAGGAGTTCGTCGACACCGGCGATGTCTCCTTCTCGGCCCGCCACCTCACGGTCACGGTCGACGGCGGCAAGCAGATCCTCAAGGACGTCACCTTCGGCGTCCCGGAGAAGTCGCTCATCGGAGTCATCGGACCCTCCGGTTCCGGCAAGTCGACCCTGCTCAAGGCGCTGACCGGCTACCGGCCCGCCGACCAGGGCGACGTCCTCTACGACAACCGCAACCTGTACAAGCAGTTCGCGGAGCTCCGCCAGCGCATCGGCCTGGTCCCGCAGGACGACATCCTGCACAAGGAGCTGCGCGTCCGCACGGCGCTCAAGTACGCGGCCAAGCTCCGCTTCCCCGGCGACACCGCCGAGTCCGAGCGGGCCGCCCGCGTCGACGAGGTGCTGCGCGAGCTCAAGCTCGACATCCACAAGGACAAGAAGATCACCGCGCTCTCGGGCGGTCAGCGCAAGCGCGTGTCCGTGGCGCTGGAGCTGCTCACCAAGCCGTCGCTGATCTTCCTGGACGAGCCCACCTCCGGCCTCGACCCGGGCATGGACCGCGACGTCATGCAGCTGCTGCGCGGCCTCGCCGACGACGGCCGCACGGTCCTCGTCGTCACGCACTCGGTCGCCGAGCTGGCCATCTGCGACAAGCTGCTGGTCATGGCCCCGGGCGGTTCGGTCGCCTACTTCGGCCCGCCGGACGAGGCGCTGAACTTCTTCGGCTACACCACGTGGGCGGACGTCTTCTCGGCCTTCGAGAACTACCGCGACTACGACTGGGCCGGCCGCTGGAAGGGCTCCCAGCACTACCAGCTGTACGCCGCCGACATCGACGCCGTCGCCCCGCAGTCGGTCGCGATGCCGACTCCGCAGCAGGTGAACCCGCCGAAGCCGCAGGCCTGGGGCTCCCAGCTGTTCACGCTGATCTTCCGCTACCTCTCGGTGATCGCGTCGGACAAGGGCTTCATGGCCCTGATGCTGATCCTCCCGGCGGTCCTGGGCGTGGTCTCCACGGTCATCCCCGCGACCTTCGGCCTCGCGCCCCCGAAGCCGCCGTCCAACTTCAACGGCGACGCCGGCACGATCATGCTGATCATCTGTGTCGGCATGTGCTTCTCGGGCGCCGCGAACTCGGTCCGTGAGCTGATCAAGGAACGGGTGATCTACGAACGGGAGCGCGCGACGGGCCTGTCCCGGTCGGCGTACCTCATGTCGAAGGTGATCGTCCTCGGCCTGATCACGGCCGTCCAGGCCGTGATCATCTGCGGGATCGGCTTCTTCCCGCGCGAGCTGCCCGCCGAGGGCCTGCTCATGCCGCCCGCCGTCGAGCTCTGCCTGTCGGTCACGGCGCTCGGCTTCACCTCGATGATGTTCGGCCTCGTGATCTCCTCGCTGGTGAAGACCTCCGAGAAGACCATGCCGCTGCTGGTCATGTTCGCGATCATCCAGGTCGTCTTCACCGGCATCCTCTTCCAGGTGTACGACTCCCCGGGCCTGGAGCAGTTCGCCTGGCTGATGCCGTCCCGCTGGGCCGTCGCCGCCGCGGGCACCACGCTGAACCTCGGCGTGCTCATGCCGCCGTGGGACCGCGAGAACCCGACCAACACCGACCCGCTCTGGGACGCCACGGTCGGCCAGTGGAGCCTGGACATCGCCGTCCTGCTCGTCATGGGCATCGCCTGCGGCTTCCTGGTGGCGCGCCTGCTGCGCCGCCACGAGCCCGAGGTCATGCGCAAGTAGGACCGCGCACGGCAACACCGCGCACCACGCACGAACGCCTCAGGGCGGCCACCGGAAGTCCGGGGGCCGCCCTGAGGCGCGCGGGGGATCAGATCGCCACAGGCTCAGTACGCGCTGTTGACGTTGTCCATCGAGCCGTACCGGTCGGCCGCGTAGTTGCAGGCGGCGACGATGTTGGCGACGGGGTCGTACTGGTCGAACTTGGTGCCCTTGACGTGGTACGCCTTGAAGGTCGGGAGGATGACCTGGAGCAGACCCTTGCTGGGGATGCCGTTCTGGGCGTTGATGTCCCAGTTGTTGATCGCCATCGGGTTACCGCTGGACTCGCGCATGATGTTCTTGTGGATGCCCTGGTAGGTACCCGGGATGCCCTCCTTCTTCATGATGAAGAGGGCTTCCTTGATCCAGCCGTCCAGGTTGTTCGCGAAGACGGGGGCGCGGGCGGCGGAACGGCTCGCGGCCGCCTTCGCCTCGCGGGCCTTCTTGGCGGCGGCCTCGGCCTTGGCCTTCTCGGCGTCCGTCGCCTTCTTGGCGGCGACGGCCTGCTGCACGGAGAGGTGCTGCTGTACGGCCTTCGCCTGGGCGCCGTCGACGGCCTGGGTCCAGGCGACGGGGGCGACGGCGACCGTCTGGGCCTCGACGGCACCGGCCGGGACGAGGGAGAAGGCGACGGCGGCGGCACTGAGCGTGGCGACACCGGCAAGGGACAGCTTGTGTGCCTTCGTCAGACGACTGTGACCGGGAGTGCGGGAAGCAGACATGGCGGGGCAACCTCTTCGAATAGCGGGGGCCGCAGGAAGGCGCCGTGAGGATCCGGGGATCCGCGGTGCTGTGCGACGGGAGCAATTCTTAGCGGCGGCAAAATCGCCTGGCAAAGGTGTGACCTACGATCCCGCTTAGTGGATCACGCACCGGCGCCGAGGCCGGAATTACGGCCTCGGCGCTACGCCCGCCCGTGCTGACGGGACCTTTACCTGTCCACTAGGGACCTTCGTAAGTGACGTGCGTCCTATGCGCGGGCTCACATCGAGCACGTAACAGTCTCACCGTGAGTTGCTACAGCAATTCAATGAGTCACGGGTCTCATCCCTGAGTAGCAGATGGACGTCCCCGAACTCGTGCCAGAGGCAGTGCCGGGCCACCGCCTCCGCATACCCGCGGCGTACGGCGGCACGCCCGGCGACCGCCTCCAGCATCAGCAGATGGGACGCCTCGGGCTCGTGCAGCCCGGTCAGCAGCCCGTCCACCACCCGCACCCCCCGCTCCGGCGTGACCACCAGATCCGTCCAGCCCCCGGCCGCCCGCACCACCCCGGCCCCGTCCGCGGCCGACTCCAGCGCCCGCACGGCCGTGGTCCCCACCGCGATCACCCGCCCGCCCGTCGCCCGGCCACCACCCCTCATCGAGGCGCTGCGCGCCGCCCCTCCTGGTCGCGCCGCCCTGGCGGCGTTCACCAGCCACGCCGTCGTCGCGGGCACCTCGTACCGCTCCGGGTACGGCGGCTCGTGCGCCTCCTGCGAGGCCACCCCCGTGTGCAGGGTCAGCGGCGCGAACTGCACCCCCCGGCTCACCAGCCGCGCCACCAGCTCCGCGGTGAAGGGCCGCGCCGCGCTCGGCATCTCCGCGGATCCCGCCCCGTCGGCGCCCGGCACCGCGAACACCGTCTGGTACGCCGACAGCGGCTGGTCCCGCTCCGTGTACGCGTACCGGATCGGCCGCCCGTACGCCCGCAGGAGCCCCGGTACGTCCGCCCGCGCCGTGCCACGGCCCCCCTCGGGTCCGCGGTGCCGCGCCCACCACAGCCGGTCCGCCCCCGCCACGAGGGGCTCCTCCAGTAGGAGCCGGTGCCCGCCCGGCAGCTCGACCACCGCCCCGGCGGGCCCCCCGGCGCGGGGCCGGGTCGTCCCCCGGCCGGCCGGGTCCCGCAGTTCCACCGCCCAGCGGCCCTCCCCGGACTCCGTCCGCGGGTACTCCCCGTCGCCCCGCGTCGAGAAGTGCACCACCACGTCCTCGCGGCCCAGCCGCCCGTCCACGGCGGCCGCCAGCGTGGCCGAGGTGTTCACCACCAGGACGTCCCCGGCCCGCAGCAGCCGCGGCAGCTCACGGAAGGCCTGCAGCGACACCCGCTCGCTGCCCCGCGAGACCAGCAGCCGCACCGCGTCCCGCCCCAGCCCCGGCCCGCGCTGCTCGGCCGGAACCCGGGCCGGAAGGCCCGGCGGAATGTCCGTTATATACAGTCCCTTCTCCGGCAGCGCCGAACCCCCGCCCCCAGCCCGCGTCCTCACCGCGCACCCCCCGCCGTGCCGCCGGGCTCGGCCCCCGCCGTGCCGCCGGGCTCGGCCCCCGCCGTGCCGCCGGGCTCGGCCCCCGCCGTGCCGCCGGGCTCGGCCCCCGCCGTGCCGCCGGGCTCGGCCCCCGCCGTGCCGCCGGGCTCGGCCCCCGCCGTGCCGCCGGGTTCCGCCCCGGCGGTGCCGTCGACCCCGGCGACCAGCCCGCCGGGTTCCGCGTCCGGCCCGCCACCATCGCCCCCGGCCCCGGCCCCGGCCCCGGCCCGCTCGTCGTCGGCCCGGCCCGCCGCCAGGCGACCGGCCGTGTACCGCCCGCTCGGCAGCCGCTCCGCCACCAGCCGCAGCAGCAGCGGAGCCACCTCCTCCGGCGTCGGCATCCCCGTCAGGTCCTCCTCCGGCTCGGCCGCCGCCATCATCCGCGTCCGCATCGAACCCGGATCCGCCCACCACACCCGCAGCCCCGGCTCCTCCACCGCCAGCACGCCCGACATCAGATCCCCCGCCGCCTTCGTCGCCCCGTACGCACCCCAGGTCTCGTACGCCACCACCGCCGCGTCCGAGCTGATGTTCAGCACCGCCCCCGCCTCCGCGGCCCGCAGCAGCGGCAGCCCCTCCTGGATCAGCCCCAGCGGGCCCACCACATTGACCTCGAAGGCCTCGCGCAGCCCGTCCAGCGAGTGGACCGCCAGCGGTACCAGCGGCTCCGCCCCCAGCACCCCCGCGTTGTTCACCAGCAGGTCCAGCCCGCCCAGCTCCCCGGCCGCCGCCACCAGGGCCGCCCGGTGCGCCTGCGAGGACACGTCCCCCGCCAGCGCGCTCACCCGGCCCCCCGCCGCCCGCGCCGACCGGGCCGTCTCCTCCAGAGCCCGCTCGCCCCGCGCACTCAGTACGAGGTCCCAGCCGCGCACCGCCAGCTCCCCGGCCAGCGCCCGGCCCAGCCCCCGCGAGGCCCCCGTCACCATCGCCACCGCCATGACCGCACCTTGCCTTCCGTCCCGCCCAGCAGATGCCCCCAACCTAGGAACCGGTCACCCGCCGCCGCCTCGGCCGCAGGACCCACCCCGGGCGGTCCCTTGGCCCTACGTCCCGGGCCCGATCCCGCAGCTCACCCCCGCGGGTACGGTGAGCCCATGCACCGACCCCGCAGCGGCCTGGCCGCCGTCAGCACCGCGCTGCTCGCCATGAGCCGCACGCTGGAGGTACGCGACGTCCTGCGCACGATCGTGGTCTCGGCCCGCGAGCTGCTGGACGCCGAGTACGCGGCCCTGGGCGTCCCCGACGACCACGGGGGCTTCGCCCAGTTCGTCGTGGACGGCATCACCGAGGAGCAGTGGCGCCGCATCGGCCCGCTGCCCCGCCAGCACGGCATCCTCGCCGCGATGCTCCACCAGGACGGCGCCGAGCGCCTGGCCGACGTACGCAAGGACCCGCGCTTCGGGGGCTGGCCCGCCGCCCACCCGGAGATGTCCGACTTCCTCGGCCTGCCGATCCGCGACGGCGAGGAGACCCTCGGCGCCCTCTTCCTCGCCAACAAGCGCTGCCCACGCCCCGGAGCCGGCTGCGGATTCACCGAGGAGGACGAGGAACTCCTGGACCTCCTCGCCCAGCACGCCGCGATCGCCCTCACCAACGCCCGGCTCTACGAGCGCAGCCGCGAGCTCACCATCACCGAGGAGCGCTCCCGCCTCGCCCACGAGCTCCACGACGCCGTCAGCCAGAAGCTCTTCTCGCTCCGCCTCACCGCCCAGGCCGCCGCCGCCCTCGTGGACCGCGACCCGGCCCGCGCCAAGGACGAACTCCAGCAGGTCGCCGCCCTCGCCGCGGAGGCCGCCGACGAACTGCGGGCCGCCGTGACCGAGCTGCGCCCGGCCGCGCTCGACGAGGACGGCCTCGTCGCCACCCTCCGCACCCACGTCCAGGTGCTCGACCGCGCCCACACCGCGCACGTCACCTTCACCTGCGACGGGGTACGGGCCCTCCCCGCGGCCCAGGAGGAAGCGCTGCTCCGCGTCGCCCAGGAGGCCCTCCACAACGCCCTGCGCCACTCGGGCGCGGACCGCGTCGAGGTCGCGCTGGCCCGCACCCGCGGCGGCGGAGCCGTACTGAAGGTCATCGACTCGGGCCGGGGCTTCGACCCCCGCACGGTCCGCCGCGCGGGCCGCCACCTGGGCCTGGTCTCCATGCGGGACCGCGCGGGCGGCGTCGGCGGGCGGCTAGAGGTGCACTCGGAGCCCGGCAGCGGCACCACGATCGAGATGGAGGTCCCGGGTGGCTGACACACCCCCCGTCCGTGTCCTGCTGGTCGACGACCACCAGGTGGTCCGGCGCGGCCTGCGCACCTTCCTGGAGGTCCAGGACGACATCGAGGTGGTCGGCGAGGCCTCCGACGGCGAGGAGGGCATCGCCCGCGCCGAGGAACTGCGGCCCGACGTGATCCTCATGGACATCAAGATGCCGGGCACTGACGGCATCGAGGCACTGCGCAGGCTGCGCGAGCTGGCGAACCCGGCGCGGGTGCTGATCGTCACCAGCTTCACGGAGCAGCGGACCGTGGTCCCGGCCCTGCGGGCGGGCGCCGCCGGATATGTCTACAAGGACATCGACCCCGAGGCCCTGGCCCGGGCCATCCGCTCCGTCCACGCGGGCCACGTACTCCTCCAGCCGGAGGTGGCCGTGGCACTCCTCTCCCAGGAGGACCAGAGCCCCTCGCCCGGCCGCAGCGGCTCCCTGACCGACCGGGAACGGGAGGTCCTCTCCCTCATCGCGGACGGCCGCTCGAACCGCGAGATCGCGCGGGCGCTCGTCCTCTCCGAGAAGACGGTCAAGACCCACGTATCGAACATCCTGATGAAACTGGACCTCGCGGACCGCACCCAGGCGGCGTTGTGGGCGGTCAGGCACGGAATCGCGGAGTGAACCGACCGGTCTGAGATTCATACGGTCGGGTGTATGTAGCCCACATGGCGTATCCCGGCGGCCGGGCGGCCGTTCTCCATGGCGTGCCGCGACGGCTGGTCGCGGCAGACGTACTGGAGGACGAGAACGTGAAGAACTTCAAGAAGGCCGCCACCGTCACCATGATCGCGGGTGGCCTCCTCGCCGCCGGCGCCGGTGTCTCCGCGGCGCACGGCGGTGCGTCGGCGGAGGGCGAGGCCCTGAACTCGCCCGGCGTGGCCTCCGGGAACCAGCTCCAGGTCCCCGTGCACGTCCCGGTGAACGTCGTCGGCAACACGGTCACCGTGATCGGCCTGCTGAACGGCGCCTTCGGCAACACGGGCGTGAACGCGTAACTGCGCCGCCAGCAGGACTGACGCCACCGGCCCCGCTTCCCCCCTCTCCCCGGGAAGCGGGGCCGCAGCATTCCAGCCCCGGCACCTCCACCCCCGCAGGCACATCCAGCCCCCGCCGGGCCAGATCCAGCCCCGCAGGCACATCCAGCCCCCGCCGGGCCAGATCCAGCCCCGCCGGCGTTTGAGGCGCGGGGTCTGGGGCGGAGCCCCAGGGGCCCCGGCGCAGCCGGCCCGCCCCCGCGCACGTGGCCGGGCCACATCCAGCCCCGCCGGCGCTTGAGGCGCGGGGCCCGGGGCGGAACCCCGGAAAGCCCGGGCGCAGCCACCCGTACCCCGCCCCCCGAGCCGGAGGCCAAGGGCTAGTGCTGTGACCGGAAAGGTTCACCGGGTCGCGCCGCCCGGTACGGCGCCTCGCCGCGTTGTCGGACCGCGCCGGTACGTCCAGTACGGGTCGCGGCCCTCCGCCTTGCGATGCACCGCACCGGACGACGCGCCCCGGCAAACCTTTCCGGCCACAGCACTAGTGCTCCTCCACCGCCGAGTTGTACGCCGCGACCAGCGCCCGCCGAGCCACCCGCTCCACCGGCCGCAAAGCCTCCGCCCGCGCCGCGATCTCCGACGCGGCCACCGCACCGCCGTGCCCGTTCTCGTACGCCAGCGACACCAGCAGGTCCACCCGCTGCGCCAGCGCGAGCACCCGTACCGCCCGCGGCGGATACCCCGGCGCCAGCACCTCGCGGCCCGCCTCCGCCCGGGCCCGGTACGCCGACAGCGCGGCCTCCGCCACCGGGCCGGAGCCCGCCACGTCCAGCCGGGTCAGCACCTCGGTCGCCTCGCGCAGCGCCTCCGCCAGCTCCCGCTCCGCCTCGCTCAGCGACGGCACGTCCGCCGGGGGTGCCTCCCGTACCGGCAGGCAGTGCCAGGTCACCGACACGTGCAGGTCACCCGCCGGCCCGGCCTCCGCCACCTCCGGCACCAGCCCCACCGCCGCCCCCACCGCGACGACGGCCTCCTCGGCGTCCAGCGCCCGCGCGTTGAACTCCGGCGGCCCGCTCAGCCCCAGCGGATGCCCGGGCGCAGGCAGGGCCACCCGCAGGCCGGTGACCCCCAGCGCCCGCATCCGCCCCAGGGCCAGCGTGAGCCCCACGGATCCCGATTCCCCCGGCAGCCCCACCACCCGGTGCACGGCGTCCTCGCCCACGATCGACAAAGCGGCCTCGTCGGGCGAGACGAGACCGGCCAGCAGCGCGTTCCCCCAGGCGGCCAGCCGCCCTGAACGTGGTTCGAAAAGCATCCCCCTACTTTACGGATCGGTCCCGGCACCGGGCCCCGGCCCCGGACCCCTCTCGCAGTGGCGTAGGTTTTCCCCTGGGGCTGCGTCTTCCGGCGCACAGAGAACCGTGACTGCAAGGGGTGACAACACGCTCATGAGCGATGTTCTGGAACTGGTGGACGTATCCGTGGTCCGCGAGGGCCGGGCTCTGGTGGATCAGGTCTCCTGGTCGGTCAAGGAGGGCGAGCGCTGGGTGATCCTCGGCCCCAACGGCGCCGGCAAGACCACCCTGCTGAACCTCGCCTCCAGCTACCTCTTCCCCACCAAGGGCAGCGCCACCATCCTCGGCAGCACCCTCGGCCGGGTGGACGTCTTCGAGCTGCGCCCCCGCATCGGTATGGCCGGCATCGCGATGGCCGACAAGCTCCCGAAGAGGCAGACCGTCCTGCAGACCGTCCTGACCGCCGCCTACGGCATGACGGCGACCTGGCAGGAGGAGTACGAGGACATCGACGAGCAGCGCGCCCGCGCCTTCCTCGACCGCCTCGGCATGACGGAGTACCTCGACCGCAAGTTCGGCACGCTCTCCGAGGGCGAGCGCAAGCGCACGCTGATCGCCCGCGCCCTGATGACCGACCCCGAGCTGCTGCTCCTCGACGAGCCCGCCGCCGGTCTGGACCTCGGCGGCCGCGAGGACCTCGTACGCCGCCTCGGCCGCCTCGCCAGCGACCCGCTCGCGCCGTCCATGGTCATGGTCACGCACCACGTCGAGGAGATCGCCCCCGGCTTCACCCACGTCCTGATGATCCGTCAGGGCAAGGTCGTCACCGCGGGACCGATCGACCTCGAACTGACCTCGCGCAACCTCTCGCTCTGCTTCGGCCTCCCCCTGATCGTCGAGCGCAACGGCAACGACCGCTGGACCGCCCAGGGGCTCCCCCTGAGGTAGTACGTGACCCCGCACCCTGTCCGGACCGCGCCCCACCGACCTACCATGACCATGTGGACGACATCGACGCATGGGTGTGGTGGCTGATCGGCGCGGTCGGACTGGGCATTCCCCTCGTGCTCACCGCGATGCCTGAGTTCGGCATGTTCGCCGTCGGCGCGGTGGCGGCCGCCGTCACGGCGGCCCTCGGCGGGGGAGTGGTGGCGCAGGTCCTGGTCTTCGTGATCGTCTCGGTCGCGCTCATCGCCGTCGTACGGCCCATCGCCAACCGGCACCGCGACCGGCCCCAACACCGCAGCGGAATCGACGCGTTGAAGGGCAGGAGCGCCGTCGTCCTCGAACGCGTCGACGGCAGCGGCGGCCGCATCAAGCTCGCCGGCGAGATCTGGTCGGCGCGCACCCTCGACACGGACAGCGTTTTCGAACCGGGCCAGTCCGTGGACGTCGTGGAGATCGACGGGGCCACCGCCGTCGTGATGTGACAAGCAGCCTGCTCGCAGCCCCCGGGTCTGCGAGACTCCGCTCAACGGGGCAGCACAGACAGCCGGAAGGGCACGGGGAACCGCATGCAACCGATCATCATCGTCCTGATCATTCTGGTGGTTCTGGTCTTCATCGCACTGGTCAAGACGATCCAGGTGATCCCGCAGGCCAGCGCCGCCATCGTCGAGCGGTTCGGCCGCTACACCCGCACCCTCAACGCGGGCCTCAACATCGTCGTCCCGTTCATCGACTCGATCCGCAACCGGATCGACCTCCGCGAACAGGTCGTCCCCTTCCCGCCGCAGCCGGTCATCACCCAGGACAACCTCGTCGTCAACATCGACACGGTCATCTACTACCAGGTGACCGACGCACGCGCGGCGACGTACGAAGTGGCCAGTTACATCCAGGCCATCGAGCAGCTCACCGTCACCACCCTCCGCAACATCATCGGCGGCATGGACCTGGAGCGGACCCTGACCTCCCGCGAGGAGATCAACGCGGCCCTGCGCGGCGTCCTCGACGAGGCCACCGGCAAGTGGGGCATCCGCGTCAACCGCGTCGAGCTCAAGGCCATCGAGCCGCCGACCTCCATCCAGGACTCGATGGAGAAGCAGATGCGCGCCGACCGCGACAAGCGCGCCGCGATCCTCCAGGCCGAAGGTGTCCGGCAGTCCGAGATCCTGCGCGCCGAGGGTGAGAAGCAGTCCTCCATCCTGCGCGCCGAGGGTGACGCCAAAGCCGCCGCCCTGCGCGCCGAGGGCGAGGCGCAGGCCATCCGTACGGTCTTCGAGTCGATCCACGCCGGCGACGCCGACCAGAAGCTCCTCGCCTACCAGTACCTCCAGATGCTCCCGAAGATCGCCGAAGGCGACGCCAACAAGCTCTGGATCGTGCCGAGCGAGATCGGCGACGCCCTCAAGGGCCTCTCCGGAGCCATGGGCAACTTCGGTCCCATGGGCGGGGGTTCGGGCTTCAACCCGCAGAACTCCGGCAAGGACGGCGGCGGCATCCCCGCCGCACGGGACAGGGACTCCGCGGACCGCCGCGAACAGCCCCCCATCGACTGACCCCCCCGGCCACGGACGGACCGTCCCCTCCTGCATGATCAGTGAGGCCCCTCGACCTTCATGGCGGGGAGGCGACTCACTCATGCAAAGGGGACGACCCAGCCCATGTCCATCTGGGAATCACTCGCCGTCTTCGCCGCCGGCATCGGCGCGGGCACCATCAACACCATCGTCGGATCCGGCACGCTCATCACCTTCCCGGTGCTGCTGGCCACCGGCCTGCCGCCGGTCACCGCCAACGTGTCGAACACCCTCGGCCTGGTGCCCGGCTCGATCAGCGGAGCCATCGGCTACCGCAAGGAACTCCGGGGACAGCGCTCCCGCATCCTGCGCCTCGGCGCCGTCTCACTCGTCGGCGGACTCGCGGGCGCCGTCCTGCTCCTCACCCTGCCGTCCGACTCCTTCGACACGATCGTGCCCGTCCTCATCGGGCTCGCCCTCGTGCTCGTCGTCGTCCAGCCCCGCCTCGCCAAGGCCCTGCGCCGACGCCAGGACGCCGCGGGAGGAGACACCGGCCACCCCGACGGCGGCCCGGCCCTGATGGGCGGCATGCTGTTCGCCAGTGCCTACGGAGGCTACTTCGGCGCGGCCCAGGGCGTGCTCTACATAGGCCTGATGGGCCTGCTCCTCCGCGAGGACCTGCAACGCATCAACGCGGTGAAGAACGTCCTCGCCGCCATGGTGAACGGCATCGCAGCCGTCCTCTTCCTCTTCGTCGCCGAGTTCGACTGGACGGCCGTCCTGCTCATCGCCGTCGGCTCCACCATCGGCGGCCAGATCGGCGCCAAGGTCGGCCGCCGCCTCCCGCCGAACGTCCTGCGCGCGGTCATCGTGACGGTCGGCGTCCTGGCGATCGTCCAGCTGCTCGTCCGCTGAGCGACGTAGCAGAGATACGTCGCCCAGCGGGCCGAACAGGAGCTCGGACGGGGCACACGAGCCGTCGGGAAACACGGCGGGAGCGCGTCCGGCCTAGGCCGAGCGCTCCAGCCAGTCCGGCAGCGCGTCCCGCCCGGCCACTCCCAGGGCGAGCAGCATGGCATCCGCCGGAGACGGCACGAAGGGCTTCCGGAGGAGCGGCATCCCCGCCTCCTCCGGAGTCCTGGCCGCCTTGCGGTGGTTGTCCTCGGCGCAGGAAGCCACCGTGTTCAGCCAGGTGTCCCCGCCCCCCTGGGCCCGCGGAAGCACGTGGTCCACGGTCGTCGCGCGTTTCCCGCAGTACGCGCACCGGTGCTGGTCCCGGACCAGCACCCCCCTCCGCGACCAGGGAGCATGTCTTCGGAAGGGCACCCGGACGTACCTGCAGAGTCTGATCACCCGGGGCATCGGAAGCTCCATGGTGGCGGCGCGCACACGCAGCTCGGGATGCGACTGCTCGACGACGGCCTTGTCCTGAAGTACCAGGACCACCGCCCGGTTCAGCGTCACCGTCGACAGCGGCTCGAAGCTCGCATTCAGCACCAGCGTGTCCCGCATCTCGCCCACCTCCCGTGTGCAGGCCCGCGACCACTGTGGCGGCGGGGCCCGCAACCACTCTGGTCGCGCGCGCCACGCGGGACAACGCAATAAAAATGCCCGGTCCTGGCCGTCTTTAGACCAGGACCGGGCAAACGCTGTGCGAACGATCAGCCGACAGGACCCTCGTACTCACCGATCAGTTGGGCCCGCCCGAGCGTGTGGAACCGCAGATTGAAACCGACGACCGCGGGAGACGCCTCGGCACCGGGACCCAGCTTCTCCCTGTCCACGGCGTACACGGTGAACACGTACCGGTGCCGCTCTCCGGCCGGCGGCGCAGCCCCGCCGAAGTCCTTCGTCCCGTAGTCGTTGCGCCCGTGCACGGCGCCCGCGGGCAGCCCCTCGAACGCGCCGCTGCCCGCCCCGGCCGGCAGCTCCGTGACCGAGACCGGCAGATCGAAGAGCACCCAGTGCCAGAACCCGCTGCCCGTCGGCGCGTCCGGGTCGAAGCAGGTCACGGCGAAGCTCTTCGTCCCCTCCGGGAACCCCTCCCACCGCAGCTGCGGCGAGAGGTCGCCACCCGACTTGACCTGAGCGTCGTCCAGTTCCGCACCCGGAGCCAGATCGGCGCTCGTCACGGTGAAGGCGTGCACCTCGGGGTGGAAATCATGCGGGAGCGGCGGCCTTTTCAGCTCGGACACGACGGAAACCTCCTGGGCTCCTGGGTGATCGGAAACGTCCGCCCCGGAGCTTAAGGGGAGGGGGGCCGGGTCGCGCTCAGCGACCCGGCCCCCCTCCCCAACGACTCCTCAACACCCGGAACCGGTCAGAACCAGTTCCGCTGCGACCCCACCGACGCGATCCACTGGTTCAGGTACATCGCCCAGTCGGTCTCCTGGTACGACTGCAGACCCACCTGGAAGCAGCGGTACGTGTCACTGCCCTCGCTGAACATCCCCGGCTTCTTGTCCATCTCCAGGACCACGTCCATCTCCCGGCCGTCCGACACGAAGGTCAGCTCGACCTGGTTCAGCCCCCGGTACTGCGACGGCGGCAGGAACTCGATCTCCTGGTAGAACGGCAGCGTCTGGCGCGTACCGCGGATGTGACCGCGCTCCATGTCCGCACTGCGGAAGGAGAAGCCGAGCTGGCGGAAGGCATCCAGGATCGCCTGCTGCGCCGGCACCGGGTGCACGTTGATCGAGTCGAGGTCGCCGGCGTCCACCGCGCGCGCGATCTCCAGCTCCGTGCTGACCCCGATGTTCATCCCGTGCAGGTGCTGGCCCCCGAAGTGGGTGATCGGCGTCTCCGCGGGGATCTCCAGCCCGAACGGCACCACGTGCAGCGCGCCCGCCTGCACCTGGAAGGCACCGCCGAGGCGCTGCTTGCTGAAGACGATGTCCTGCTTGTACTCCTGGTCACCGCCCTCGACCTCGACCCGCGCCTGCAGCCCGACGGACAGCCCCTCGATCTGCTGCTCCACGGACCCGCCCTGGATCCGGACCTCGCCCTGGACGATCCCGCCCGGCACGACGTTCGGCTCGGTGATGACCGTGTCCACCGAGGCACCACCGGCACCCAGGCTCGCGAACAGCTTCCTGAACCCCATGCTCAAACTCCCCTGCTACGGATCTAAGGATCTGGCGACTACGTCGCGACTACCCCTTACCAACGCGGAACCTTAGGCCCCGGTTGCAGGTGTAGGTGTTCCACTACGCTCGACCGGATGAGCGCGCGAGCTGACCGTACGCCCCTGCCCCGGTCCTTCTTCGACCGCCCGGTCCTCACCGTGGCCCCGGACCTTCTCGGTCGCACCCTGGTCCGCCGCACCCCGGAAGGCCCGCTCGAACTGCGCATCACGGAGGTCGAGGCGTACGAGGGGGAGGCCGATCCGGGCTCCCACGCCTACCGGGGCCGCACCATCCGCAACGCATCGATGTTCGGTCCGCCCGGACACGCGTACGTCTACTTCATCTACGGCATGTGGTTCAGCCTCAACCTGGTGTGCGGCCCGCCGGACCATGCGAGCGGGGTCCTGCTGCGCGCGGGCGAGGTCACGATGGGCGCCGACCTGGCCGCCAAACGGCGACTGTCAGCCAGAAACCGGAGCGAACTGGCCAAAGGCCCGGCCCGCCTGGCCACCGCCCTGGACGTGGACCGCTCCCTCGACGGCACCGACCTCTGCGGGGGCCCCGATTCCCCCCTGTCCCTCCTCGCGGGCACGCCCACCTCACCCGACCTGGTGAGCAGCGGCCCGCGCACCGGGGTGGGCGGCGCCGGCGCGGCCCACCCCTACCGCTTCTGGATCACGCACGACCCGACGGTGAGCCCGTACCGCGCCCACGCGCCACGCCGCCGCTCAACTTGACTCGGTCCTGGCCGACGCCTAACGTAGCCCGAGCCGCTTGAACGGGGCACTGCTGTCAGCAGACCCCCAGAGCGGCCAACCCACTCACTACGACTTACCCCTGGCGGGGTCCTATTCGGCATGCCCGAATTCCCTGCCGGTGACTCGATTATGAGCCGCAAGGGAAAAGCGCTAATGTGGTGGCACGCCGAAAGGGAAACGCGAAAGCGGAAACCTGGAAAGCGAAACCCGCTTCGACCGGGAATCGGACACGAAAGAGTCTGATAGAGTCGGAAACGAAGAACGAAGCCCGGAGGAAAGCCCCAGTCATTGTTGCTGCGGGTGAGTACAAAGGAAGCGTCCGTTCCTTGAGAACTCAACAGCGTGCCAAAAATCAACGCCAAAAGTTGATACCCCGTCCATTTCGGTGGATGAGGTTCCTTTGAAAAAGACCTGTGAGGCTTCCTTGTGGAGTGCTTGCAGGCAACAAACACAGCGAGGACGTTGTGGTCAGTCGGTCTTATTCCGACCAAGACTGGCCCGCTCTTTCGTGTGTGTGAACCCGATTACGGGTAAACATTCATGGAGAGTTTGATCCTGGCTCAGGACGAACGCTGGCGGCGTGCTTAACACATGCAAGTCGAACGATGAAGCCCTTCGGGGTGGATTAGTGGCGAACGGGTGAGTAACACGTGGGCAATCTGCCCTTCACTCTGGGACAAGCCCTGGAAACGGGGTCTAATACCGGATACCACTCCTGCCTGCATGGGCGGGGGTTGAAAGCTCCGGCGGTGAAGGATGAGCCCGCGGCCTATCAGCTTGTTGGTGGGGTAATGGCCCACCAAGGCGACGACGGGTAGCCGGCCTGAGAGGGCGACCGGCCACACTGGGACTGAGACACGGCCCAGACTCCTACGGGAGGCAGCAGTGGGGAATATTGCACAATGGGCGAAAGCCTGATGCAGCGACGCCGCGTGAGGGATGACGGCCTTCGGGTTGTAAACCTCTTTCAGCAGGGAAGAAGCGAAAGTGACGGTACCTGCAGAAGAAGCGCCGGCTAACTACGTGCCAGCAGCCGCGGTAATACGTAGGGCGCAAGCGTTGTCCGGAATTATTGGGCGTAAAGAGCTCGTAGGCGGCTTGTCACGTCGGATGTGAAAGCCCGAGGCTTAACCTCGGGTCTGCATTCGATACGGGCTAGCTAGAGTGTGGTAGGGGAGATCGGAATTCCTGGTGTAGCGGTGAAATGCGCAGATATCAGGAGGAACACCGGTGGCGAAGGCGGATCTCTGGGCCATTACTGACGCTGAGGAGCGAAAGCGTGGGGAGCGAACAGGATTAGATACCCTGGTAGTCCACGCCGTAAACGTTGGGAACTAGGTGTTGGCGACATTCCACGTCGTCGGTGCCGCAGCTAACGCATTAAGTTCCCCGCCTGGGGAGTACGGCCGCAAGGCTAAAACTCAAAGGAATTGACGGGGGCCCGCACAAGCAGCGGAGCATGTGGCTTAATTCGACGCAACGCGAAGAACCTTACCAAGGCTTGACATATACCGGAAAGCATTAGAGATAGTGCCCCCCTTGTGGTCGGTATACAGGTGGTGCATGGCTGTCGTCAGCTCGTGTCGTGAGATGTTGGGTTAAGTCCCGCAACGAGCGCAACCCTTGTCCTGTGTTGCCAGCATGCCCTTCGGGGTGATGGGGACTCACAGGAGACCGCCGGGGTCAACTCGGAGGAAGGTGGGGACGACGTCAAGTCATCATGCCCCTTATGTCTTGGGCTGCACACGTGCTACAATGGCCGGTACAATGAGCTGCGATACCGTGAGGTGGAGCGAATCTCAAAAAGCCGGTCTCAGTTCGGATTGGGGTCTGCAACTCGACCCCATGAAGTCGGAGTTGCTAGTAATCGCAGATCAGCATTGCTGCGGTGAATACGTTCCCGGGCCTTGTACACACCGCCCGTCACGTCACGAAAGTCGGTAACACCCGAAGCCGGTGGCCCAACCCGTAAGGGAGGGAGCTGTCGAAGGTGGGACTGGCGATTGGGACGAAGTCGTAACAAGGTAGCCGTACCGGAAGGTGCGGCTGGATCACCTCCTTTCTAAGGAGCACAGTACCGATTGCAGACAAATGTTCTGCACGGTCAGCTCATGGGTGGAACGTTGATTATTTGGCACGGTCTTCCAGATGGATCACGAGTACTGCTTCGGCGTGGAAAGTGACTCACTGACGGAGGGTCGTGCCTGGCACGTTGTTGGGTATCTGAAGGTACGGCCGTAAAGGTTGTGTCTTCGCGATGCCGGCCCCAGTGAACTTGTTCCTCTCGAGGTGCAGGGTGATGGGTGGCTGGTCGTTGCTTGAGAACTACACAGTGGACGCGAGCATCTGTGGCCAAGTTTTTAAGGGCACACGGTGGATGCCTTGGCACCAGGAACCGATGAAGGACGTGAGAGGCCGCGATAGGCCCCGGGGAGCTGCCAACTGAGCTTTGATCCGGGGGTGTCCGAATGGGGAAACCCGGCAGTCGTCATGGGCTGTCACCCACTGCTGAACACATAGGCAGTGTGGAGGGAACGAGGGGAAGTGAAACATCTCAGTACCCTCAGGAAGAGAAAACAACCGTGATTCCGGGAGTAGTGGCGAGCGAAACCGGATGAGGCCAAACCGTATGCGTGTGATACCCGGCAGGGGTTGCGCATGCGGGGTTGTGGGAATTCTTTTGATCGGTCTGCCGGCCGGTCGGCGAGTCAGAAACCGTTGATGTAGTCGAAGGACATGCGAAAGGTCCGGCGTAGAGGGTAAGACCCCCGTAGACGAAACATCAGCGGCTTGCTTAAGAATCTCCCAAGTAGCACGGGGCCCGAGAAATCCCGTGTGAATCTGGCGGGACCACCCGCTAAGCCTAAATATTCCCTGGTGACCGATAGCGGATAGTACCGTGAGGGAATGGTGAAAAGTACCGCGGGAGCGGAGTGAAATAGTACCTGAAACCGTGTGCCTACAAGCCGTGGGAGCGTCGCCGTTGTTCTTCGGAACAACGGTCGTGACTGCGTGCCTTTTGAAGAATGAGCCTGCGAGTTAGCGGTGTGTAGCGAGGTTAACCCGTGTGGGGAAGCCGTAGCGAAAGCGAGTCCGAATAGGGCGATTGAGTTGCACGCTCTAGACCCGAAGCGGAGTGATCTAGCCATGGGCAGGTTGAAGCGGAGGTAAGACTTCGTGGAGGACCGAACCCACCAGGGTTGAAAACCTGGGGGATGACCTGTGGTTAGGGGTGAAAGGCCAATCAAACTCCGTGATAGCTGGTTCTCCCCGAAATGCATTTAGGTGCAGCGTCGTGTGTTTCTTGCCGGAGGTAGAGCACTGGATAGGCGATGGGCCCTACCGGGTTACTGACCTTAGCCAAACTCCGAATGCCGGTAAGTGAGAGCACGGCAGTGAGACTGTGGGGGATAAGCTCCATGGTCGAGAGGGAAACAGCCCAGAGCATCGACTAAGGCCCCTAAGCGTACGCTAAGTGGGAAAGGATGTGGAGTCGCAGAGACAACCAGGAGGTTGGCTTAGAAGCAGCCACCCTTGAAAGAGTGCGTAATAGCTCACTGGTCAAGTGATTCCGCGCCGACAATGTAGCGGGGCTCAAGCGTACCGCCGAAGTCGTGTCATTGCAGCAATAGGGCCAACGCCCGCTGTGATGGGTAGGGGAGCGTCGTGTGCCGGGTGAAGCAGCAGCGGAAGCTAGTTGTGGACGGTTCACGAGTGAGAATGCAGGCATGAGTAGCGATACACACGTGAGAAACGTGTGCGCCGATTGACTAAGGGTTCCTGGGTCAAGCTGATCTGCCCAGGGTAAGTCGGGACCTAAGGCGAGGCCGACAGGCGTAGTCGATGGACAACCGGTTGATATTCCGGTACCCGCTTTGAAACGCCCAATATCGAATCCTCTAATGCTAAGGCCGTGAAGCCGTTCCGGACCCTTCGGGGAAAGGAAAGTGGTGGAGCCGCCGATCCAAGGTGGTAGTAGGTAAGCGATGGGGTGACGCAGGAAGGTAGTCCAGCCCGGGCGGTGGTAGTCCCGGGGTAAGGGTGTAGGCCGAGGGGTAGGCAAATCCGTCCCTCATTAAGGCTGAGACCTGATGCCGAGCCGATTGTGGTGAAGTGGATGATCCTATGCTGTCGAGAAAAGCCTCTAGCGAGTTTCATGGCGGCCCGTACCCTAAACCGACTCAGGTGGTCAGGTAGAGAATACCGAGGCGTTCGGGTGAACTATGGTTAAGGAACTCGGCAAAATGCCCCCGTAACTTCGGGAGAAGGGGGGCCATCACTGGTGAGAGGACTTGCTCCTTGAGCTGGGGGTGGCCGCAGAGACCAGCGAGAAGCGACTGTTTACTAAAAACACAGGTCCGTGCGAAGCCGTAAGGCGATGTATACGGACTGACGCCTGCCCGGTGCTGGAACGTTAAGGGGACCGGTTAGTCACATTTCGGTGTGGCGAAGCTGAGAACTTAAGCGCCAGTAAACGGCGGTGGTAACTATAACCATCCTAAGGTAGCGAAATTCCTTGTCGGGTAAGTTCCGACCTGCACGAATGGCGTAACGACTTCTCGACTGTCTCAACCATAGGCCCGGTGAAATTGCACTACGAGTAAAGATGCTCGTTTCGCGCAGCAGGACGGAAAGACCCCGGGACCTTTACTATAGTTTGATATTGGTGTTCGGTTCGGCTTGTGTAGGATAGGTGGGAGACTTTGAAGCAGCCACGCCAGTGGTTGTGGAGTCGCCGTTGAAATACCACTCTGGTCGTGCTGGATGTCTAACCTCGGTCCGTGATCCGGATCAGGGACAGTGTCTGATGGGTAGTTTAACTGGGGCGGTTGCCTCCCAAAGGGTAACGGAGGCGCCCAAAGGTTCCCTCAGCCTGGTTGGCAATCAGGTGTTGAGTGTAAGTGCACAAGGGAGCTTGACTGTGAGACCGACGGGTCGAGCAGGGACGAAAGTCGGGACTAGTGATCCGGCGGTGGCTTGTGGAAGCGCCGTCGCTCAACGGATAAAAGGTACCCCGGGGATAACAGGCTGATCTTCCCCAAGAGTCCATATCGACGGGATGGTTTGGCACCTCGATGTCGGCTCGTCGCATCCTGGGGCTGGAGTCGGTCCCAAGGGTTGGGCTGTTCGCCCATTAAAGCGGTACGCGAGCTGGGTTTAGAACGTCGTGAGACAGTTCGGTCCCTATCCGCTGTGCGCGTAGGAATATTGAGAAGGGCTGTCCCTAGTACGAGAGGACCGGGACGGACGAACCTCTGGTGTGCCAGTTGTCCTGCCAAGGGCATGGCTGGTTGGCTACGTTCGGGAGGGATAACCGCTGAAAGCATCTAAGCGGGAAGCCTGCTTCAAGATGAGTATTCCCACCTCCTTGAGAGGGTAAGGCTCCCAGTAGACGACTGGGTTGATAGGCCAGATGTGGAAGCCCGGTAACGGGTGAAGCTGACTGGTACTAATAGGCCGAGGGCTTGTCCTCAGTTGCTCGCGTCCACTGTGTTAGTTCTGAAGCAACGAACGGTTGCTGGTTTCTAGAGCTAGAACATAACTACAAAGTGTGCTTGTTCGCTCGAAACCGATAGGGTTTCGGTGGTCATAGCGTTAGGGAAACGCCCGGTTACATTCCGAACCCGGAAGCTAAGCCTTTCAGCGCCGATGGTACTGCAGGGGGGACCCTGTGGGAGAGTAGGACGCCGCCGAACAATCTTTCAAAGGACCCTTGGTCCAGCGTTCAACGCTGGACCAAGGGTCTTTTTTGTTTTTCACCTCTTTACGCCGAAGCGCGGCCATGGGTTGGTTGCGCGAGAATGACTAGCGGTACCCCGAAGACAGGAGTCACACCCATGTCCAACTCTCCCGACGATCGTCCGGAGCGCGAGCCTCGGCGCAACGACGGCGGTGACAGGGGCGGCTACCGCGGGGGCCGTGACGACCGTGGTGGCGACCGTCCCCCGTTCCGTCGTGACGACCGTGGTGGCCGCCCGGCCGGTGCCGGTGGCGGCGGTGGCGGCGGTTTCCGCCGTGACGACCGCGGCGGCCGCCCGGCCGGTGCCGGTGGCGGCGGCGGTTTCCGTCGCGATGACCGTGGCGGCGACCGCCCCTCCTACCCGCGTCGCGATGACGACCGTGGCGGGCGTCCGGCCGGTGCCGGTGGCGGCGGTGGTTTCCGCGGCCGTGACGACCGTGGTGGCGACCGTCCGTCCTTCCCGCGTCGTGATGACGACCGTGGTGGGCGTCCCTCGGGTGGTGGCGGTGGTTTCCGCCGTGACGACCGTGGTGGCGACCGCCCGTCCTTCCCGCGCCGCGATGACCGTGGCGGGGACCGTCCCTCGTACCCCCGTCGTGATGACGACCGCGGTGGGTTCCGTGGCGGCCGCGATGACCGTGGTGGCGAACGTCCCTCTTACCCCCGTCGTGACGACCGTGGCGGGGACCGCCCGTCGTACCCGCGTCGTGATGACGACCGTGGTGGGCGTCCCTCGGGTGGTGGCGGCGGTTTCCGCCGTGACGACCGCGGTGGCGACCGCCCGTCCTTCCCGCGTCGTGACGACCGTGGCGGGGACCGTCCCTCGTACCCCCGTCGTGATGACGAGCGCGGTGGGCGTCCGGCCGGTGCCGGTGGCGGCGGTGGTTTCCGCGGCCGTGACGACCGTGGTGGCGACCGTCCGTCCTTCCCGCGTCGTGATGACGACCGTGGTGGGCGTCCCTCGGGTGGTGGCGGCGGTTTCCGCCGTGACGACCGTGGTGGCGACCGTCCGTCGTACCCGCGTCGTGATGACGACCGTGGTGGGTTCCGTGGCGGCCGTGACGACCGTGGCGGCGAGCGTCCGTCCTACCCGCGTCGTGATGACCGTGGTGGCGAGCGTCCGTCCTTCCCGCGTCGTGACGACCGAGGTGGCGACCGTCCCTCGTTCCGTCGTGACGACCGTGGCGGCGACCGCCCGTCCTTCCCGCGTCGTGATGACCGTGGTGGGGACCGTCCGTCGTACCCGCGTCGTGATGACGACCGTGGTGGGTTCCGTGGCGGCCGTGACGACCGTGGCGGCGAGCGTCCGTCCTACCCGCGTCGTGATGACCGTGGTGGCGAGCGTCCGTCCTTCCCGCGTCGTGACGACCGTGGTGGCGACCGTCCGTCGTACCCCCGTCGTGATGACGACCGCGGTGGGTTCCGTGGCGGCCGTGACGACCGTGGCGGGGACCGTCCGTCCTACCCGCGTCGTGACGACCGGGGCGGCGACCGCCCCAGCTACCCCCGTCGTGACGACCGCGGTGGCGACCGTGGCGGGTTCCGTGGTGGGCGTGACGATCGCGGTGGTGACCGCGGTGGTTACCGTGGCGGTCGCGATGACCGTGGCGGCGACTACCGCGCGGACCGTGACCCGGTCAAGCGGCTTCCGATCGACGAGGACGTCACCGGCCTCGAGATCGACGCCGATGTGCGTCAGGAGCTCCTGAGCCTGCCCAAGGGCCTGGCCGAGGAAGTCTCCAAGAACCTGGTCATGGTCGCCCGGCTGATCGATGAGGACCCGGAGCAGGCGTACGCGTACTCGCGCATCGCCCTGCGGCTGGCCTCCCGTGTCGCCGCCGTGCGCGAGGCCGCCGGCTTCGCCGCGTACGCGACGCAGAAGTACAGCGAGGCCCTCGCGGAGTTCCGTGCCGCCAAGCGCATGACCGGTTCCGTCGAGCTGTGGCCCGTCATGGCCGACTGCGAGCGCGGCCTCGGCCGTCCGGAGCGGGCGCTGGCCATGGCCGGTGAGCCCGAGGTGCAGAAGCTGGACAAGGCCGGTCAGGTCGAGATGCGCCTGGTCGCCGCCGGTGCCCGGCGGGACATGGGGCAGCTCGAGGCCGCCATCGTGACCTTGCAGAGCCCGGAGCTGGCTTCCAGCTCGGTCCAGCCGTGGACCGCGCGCCTGCGGTACGCCTACGCCGACGCGCTGCTCGCGGCCGGTCGTGAGGACGAGGCGCGCGAGTGGTTCGCCAAGACCCTCGAGGCCGACAAGGACGGGGCGATGGACGCCTCCGACCGGCTCGCCGAGCTGGACGGGGTCGAGTTCGTCGACGCGGCCATGGACGACGAGGACGACGACGAGGACGCTGCCGAGGTCGCGGCGGCCGAGCGGGCCTCCGACGTGGCCGAGTACTACGACGAGGACGACGACGAGTACGAGCCCGTCGAGCAGTCCGAGGCCGACGTGGACGTCGATGCGGACGTCGATGCCGACGAAGACGATGTAGACGACGTAGACGACGAGGTCCGGGACGACTTCGACGCCGACGCCGACGCGGACATGACCGACGAGGTCGTCGTGCTCGAGGACGAGGACGACGAGCAGGACACGGGCCGCGACAAGGCCTGAGCGACGTGAGAAAGGGCGGTACCCCCTCGGGGGTACCGCCCTTTTCCATGTCCGGGGGTGGTCAGTCCAGGCTGCGCAGGACCAGGCCGGTGGCCGGCTTCGGGCCGAAAGAGGTGGACTTGCGGGGCATGGTGACGCCCTGGCGTGCGAGGTCCCGGACGACTTCCTCCCGTACGGGGTGCAGCAGGACGGCGGTGCCGTTGTGGCGCTCCGCCATGGCGACCGTGGCGGCGGTGTCGTGGATGTACGCGATGTGCTCGGGGGCGTCGGGGACGTTCCAGAGGGCGTCCAGCAGCGTCGCGTGCAGCACGGTGGCGTCCAGCCGGCGCCAGGCCTCGGGGCGGTCGCGGCGGACCGTGCGCTCCAGGAGGGCCGGGGCGGGGTCGGTGACCAGGTGGAAGCGGCCGTCACCCGTGAGGAGGAAGGCGTTGCCGCGTTCCGCCGCGTCCGCGAGGGCCTCCAGGGCGAGCGGGAGCGGCCCGTCGACGGCGCGGACCCGGAAGTGGCTGTCGAGGGCGGCGAGGGCGTCCGCGACCGGCAGGCGGCGCAGCATCCGGTGGATGGCGCGGACCTGGAGCGGGTAGCGGGCGGTGTCCACGAGGAGGACCAGGCCGAAGTCCCAGGCGGTCGGGGAGGTGTGTTCCTCCTGGAGGCGCAGGTAGGTGGCCCAGCGGTGGTGGCCGTCGGCGATGAGCGCCTGGCGGTGGCCGAGGTCGGCGGTGACGGCGGCCAGCTCGGCGGGGTCCGTGACGGCCCACAGCCGGTGGCGGAAGCCGTCCTCGGTGGTGGTCTCCAGCAGGGGGGCGCGCCGGGCCGTGGCCGCGACGGCCCGCGCCGCGGCGGCGTCGGGTTCCTCGCTGCGGTAGGTGAGGAGGAGGGGTTCGAGGTTGGCGGAGGTGGCCCGCATCAGGCCGGCCCGGTCGGTGACCACGTCCGGCATGACGTCCTCGTGGGGGAGGACGATGCCCTCGTCGGCGGTGGACAGGGCGAGGGCGCCGATGATGCCGCGCTGGAGCAGACCGGCCTTGCTCTGCTCGTAGACGTAGAGCGCGGGTTCGGGGTCGGCGCTGAGGACGCCCTCGGTGAGCCAGTCGCGCAGGGTGTGCGCGGCCTGCTCGTTGCGGGCGGCGGGGGTGTCGGCCTGGGGAAGGATCAGGCGGACGATGTTGTGCGGGTCGGCGGATTCGAGGTAGTCGACTCCGTCGGGGCGTACGACCACGTCGTAGGGCGGTGAGGTGACGGCGGCGAGGCTGCCGACACGCTCGGGGTCGTAGCGCAGGCCATGGAACGGGATCAGGCGCAGTCCATGGCCCGCGGTGCCAGATGTGGTCATTGGTGCATGGTAAGACCCGCATTGCGGTGCGGGATGATCGGGGGAGTACGGAAATCGGACAAGATCGACCCCATGAGGAGTGCCCAGGATGACCCGGCAGAGCAGGACCAGTCCCGCGGCGAGTGAGCGGAATCTGCACCAGGCGTACGACACCGCTCTGCTGGACCTCGACGGGGTGGTGTACGCGGGCGGGGAGGCCATCGCGCACGCGGTGGAGTCCCTGGTCACGGCCCGCGCGCAGGGGATGCACCTCGCCTACGTGACGAACAACGCGCTGCGGACTCCTGACGCGGTCGCCGGGCACCTGACCGAGCTGGGCATCCCGACCGAGGCGGGCGAGGTGATCACCTCGGCGCAGGCGGTGGCCCGGCTGATCGCGGAGCAGGTGGCGCCCGGCTCGAAGGTGCTGGTCATCGGTGGCGAGGGGCTGCGGGTCGCGTTGCGCGAGCGCGGGCTGGTGCCGGTGGAGTCGGCCGGGGAGGACGGTCTCGCGGCGGTCGTGCAGGGCTACGGGGGGCCCGAGCTGGCGTGGGGGCGGTTCGCGGAGGCCTCGTACGCGATCAACCGGGGGGTGCCGTGGTACGCGTCCAACACCGACCTGACGATCCCCGGGGCGCGCGGGATCGCGCCGGGCAACGGGGCCGCGGTGGAGGTCGTACGGATCGCCACGGGCGCGGAGCCGCAGGTGGCGGGCAAGCCGCTGCCCCCGATGCACCGGGAGACGGTGCTGCGGACCGGGGCGAAGCGGCCGCTGGTGGTGGGGGACCGGCTGGACACCGACATCGAGGGCGCCTTCAACGGGGAGGTGGACTCGCTGCTGGTGCTGACCGGGGTGACCGACGCGGCGCAGCTGCTGCGGGCCGAGCCGAGGCACCGGCCGACCTATGTGGACCGGGACCTGCGGGGACTGCTGACCGGGCAGCCGCGGGTACGGGAGCACGCGGGGGGCTGGGAGTGCGGTGGCTGGATTTCGGCGGCGGCCGGTGGCGAACTGGAGCTGCGTACCCTCCCGGAGGCGGGCGGGACGGAAGCGGCGGACGCGGATCCGGTCGACGGGCTGCGGGCGCTGTGCGCGGCGGCCTGGACGGCGGCAGGGGACGGGGTCTGCGGGCTGGACGCCGAGAAGGCGCTGGCCAGGCTGGGGCTCTGAGGCATCCGGCGGGACGGGAATCAAGCAGGGTAGGCTAACCTAACCTGCGTGTTGGTCGAGAGTCCCCCCGAACCCGAACCCGAACAGAGTGCGGCGCCGCCTGCCGGCGCCCGTCCGCGCCATGCCGCGCGTACCGCCGGTCTGGCGGCCGCCCTCGCGGTGCTGGCCCTGGTCGTGGTGGCGAGCATCGCCGTGGGCGCGAAGCAGATGCCCCTCGACCAGGTCTGGCACGGCCTGTTCGACTACGCGGGGACGCCCTCCGACGTGGTGGTGCGGGACCTGCGGGTCCCGCGCACCCTCCTGGGACTGATGGTCGGCCTCGGTCTCGGCCTGTCCGGTGCGGTGATGCAGGCGCTGACCCGCAACCCGCTGGCCGAGCCCGGCATCCTCGGCGTCAACGCGGGCGCCGCGGCCGCCGTCGTCTCCGCGATCAGCTTCCTCGGCGCGAGCTCGCTGAGCGAGTTCGTGTGGTGGGCCTTCCTGGGCGCCGCCGTCGTCTCGGTCGTCGTGTACGTGCTCGGCGGCAGCCGCGGCGCGACGCCGGTACGCCTCGCGCTCGCCGGTACGGCGGCCAGTGCGGCCCTGGTCGGCTACATCAACGCGGTGCAGCTGATGGACAGCACGGCGCTGGACAAGCTCCGCTTCTGGACGGTGGGTTCGCTGGCCTCGGCCAACATGGACACCGTCCGGCAGGTGGCCCCCTTCCTGCTGGTCGGCGCCGTCCTCGCGCTCTCGCTGGGCCGGCCGCTCAACGCGATGGCCCTGGGCGACGACACCGCGCGGGCCCTGGGCGCGCACCTGACGCGGACCCGGATCGGCGCCATGGCCGCCATCACCCTGCTGTGCGGTGCGGCGACCGCCGCCTGTGGGCCGATCGTCTTCATCGGGCTGATGATCCCGCATCTGGTACGGGCCTTCACCGGGCCGGACATGCGCTGGGTGCTCGCGTACTCGGCGGTCCTGTCGCCCGCCCTGCTGCTCGGCGCCGATGTCGTCGGACGGGTCGTCACCCGGCCCGCCGAACTCCAGGTCGGCATCGTCACCGCGCTCATCGGCGGCCCCGTCTTCATCTACCTCGTCCGCCGCAAGAGGATGGCCCAGCTGTGACCGCGACCGCCGCCCCCGGCACGGAACAGCCGGCCCGGACCCGACGGCCCGCGGCCCGGCCGCTGCGCCTCCCCGGCGGGAAGTCGCTGCGGGTCGAGCGGCGCGCCCTGGTCACCGGCGTGCTGCTCGCGCTGGCGGCGCTCGCGATGGCCGTCGTCCTCATCGGCACCGGCGACTTCCCGATCGCCCCGTGGGACGTCGTCCAGACCCTGTTGGGCAACGGCTCGCCCGCCCACCAGTTCATCGTCAACGACCTGCGGCTGCCGAGGGTCCTGGTCGCCCTGCTCGTCGGCGCGGCCCTCGGCATGGCCGGGGCCGTCTTCCAGTCCGTCTCCCGCAACCCGCTCGGCTCCCCGGACCTGCTCGGCTTCGGCTACGGCTCGGCGGTCGGCGCGCTCGCCGTCATCATCCTTTTCAAGGGCGGGGCCACCGAGGTGGCCGTCGGCGCGCTGCTCGGCGGGCTGCTGGCCGGCGTCGCCGTCTACCTGCTCGCGTACAAGCGGGGCATCCAGGGCTACCGGCTGGTGCTGGTCGGCATCGGCGCCTCCGCCGTGCTGATCGCCGTCATCCAGTACCTGCTCACCAAGGCCCAGGTGGTGGACGCCACCCGCGCGATGGTCTGGCTGACCGGCTCGCTGGCCGGCCGGGACTGGGCGCAGGTCACGCCGCTGTCCGTGCTCTGCGCGGTGCTCTTCCCGCTGGTCCTCGGGCAGGGCCGGGCCCTGCGGATGATGGAGATGGGCGACGACGCCGCGTACGCGCTGGGGGTGCGCGTGGAGCGTACGCGGCTCCTGCTGATGCTCGCGGCGATCGTGCTGACCACCGCCGCGGCCGCCGCGGCCGGGCCCATCAGCTTCGTCGCACTGGCCGCGCCGCAGCTGGCCCGGCGGCTGACCCGGTCGCCCGGGGCGAACCTGATGACCGCCGCGCTGATGGGCGCGCTGCTGCTGCTGGTGTCCGACTGGGCCTCGCAGCGGGCCTTCGGCGCCGACCAGCTGCCGGTGGGCGTGGTGACCGGACTGGTCGGCGGTGTCTACCTGCTCTGGCTGCTCGTCACCGAGCGCAGGGCGGGACGCGTATGACCGCGACCGGGCCGCAGAGACCGAAGCAGAATCCCTGGAGGAGTACCGAAGTGCAGCGGCTGACCGCGCAGAACGTGACCCTCGGCTACGACCAGCGGGTCATCGCCGAGAACCTGTCGGTGGAGATCCCCGACCATTCCTTCACGGTGATCGTCGGGCCCAACGCCTGCGGGAAGTCCACGCTCCTGCGCGCCCTGTCGCGGATGCTGAAGCCGGCCGCGGGCCGGGTGCTGCTGGACGGGCAGGCCATCGCGTCGATGCCCGCGAAGAAGGTGGCCCGGACCCTGGGGCTGCTGCCGCAGTCCTCGATCGCGCCGGACGGCATCACGGTGGCCGACCTGGTCTCCCGGGGCCGGTACCCGCACCAGGGGCTGCTGCGGCAGTGGTCGCCCGAGGACGAGCGGATCGTGAACGAGTCGATGGCCTCGACCGGGGTCGGCGAACTCGCCGACCGGGCCGTGGACGAGCTGTCGGGCGGACAGCGGCAGCGGGTGTGGATCGCCATGGCGCTCGCCCAGCAGACCCCGCTGCTGCTCCTCGACGAGCCGACGACCTACCTGGACATCCAGCATCAGATCGACGTACTGGACCTGTGCGCCGAGCTGCACGAGAACCAGGGCCGGACCCTGGTCGCGGTGCTGCACGACCTCAACCACGCCGCCCGCTACGCCACGCACCTGATCGCGATGCGGGGCGGGGAGGTCGTCGCCGAGGGGCCGCCGACCGAGGTGGTCACCGCGGAGCTGGTGGAGCGGGTGTTCGGGCTGCGGTGTCAGGTCATCCCTGATCCGGAGACGGGGACGCCGCTGGTGATTCCGGCGGCGCGGAGATCCCGTGCGGGGGCCCGTGCCGTGTAGCGGGTGCGGGTCGGCTTCCTGGGGCTCCGCCCCAGACCCCGCGCCTCAAACGCCGGCGGGGCTGGGTTGCTACAGCAGGCTCTTCAGACGTAGCAGGTCGCGGAAGCCGGCCTCCAGCCTGACCCGGCCGGAGGCCCAGGCCTTGGCGAACTTCAGCTCGCCCGCGACCAGTGCCATCAGGTCGTCGCCGGTCATGGCCAGCCGGATCTCGGCCTTGTCGGCGGGCGGGCCCGCGGCGACCGCCTCCACCCGGATCCGGCCGCCCTCGAGACGGCCCGTGAAGGTCTGGTCGAGGTCGGTGATGTGGCAGCTCAGGGAGCGGTCGAGGGCGGCCGCGCCGTGCGCGCCGCCTTCGGCCCGTGCAAGATTGCCGGAGAGTCGGTCGAGTGCTTCGCGGCACTCCTGGATCGTAGCCATCGTGATCACGACCGTACCGCAGAGCCGTGCGTGGTCGCGGGGCGCTTCGGGGTAGCGTCGGGGCATGAGCGACGAAGTGCCCGACGCGGGACCGTACGAGCCCCCGGTGACCGTTGCGGGTACCGGTTGCGAGACCGTTCCCGAGACGGCTGAAGAGGCCGCCGCAGAGCCCGCAGGGCCGCTGCCGCTCGGCGTCGTGCGCACCCCCACCGGCCACGCCGCGGTCGACGCGCACCTCGGGCGGCTGGCGGACGCGGACCACCTCACGGCGGACGGACACCTCCAGGTGTACGAGGATGTCCACAAGGGGCTGCGCTCCGCGCTGACCGCGCTGGACGCACCGCCCGTCCCTGGTCCGTACGAAAACAGGAGCTGAACCGAACGTGGCAGGAGTGGCACGCCGCCGCCTGGACGCCGAACTGGTACGCCGCAGCATGGCCCGCTCGCGCGAGCACGCCGCGCAGCTGATCGCCGCGGGCCGGGTGACCGTGGGCGGCAGCACCGCGACCAAGGCCGCCACCCAGGTCGAGACCAGTGCGGCCCTCGTGGTCCTCAAGGACGACAGCGACCCGGACTACGTTTCCCGCGGCGGCCACAAGCTCGCGGGCGCGCTGGCCGTCTTCCAGCCGCAGGGGCTGCGCGTGGAGGGCCGCCGGGCGCTGGACGCCGGGGCCTCCACCGGCGGTTTCACCGATGTGCTGCTGCGTGCGGGCGTGGCCCACGTCGTGGCCGTGGACGTCGGCTACGGGCAGCTCGCCTGGGCCCTGCAGAGCGATGACCGGGTCACCGTCAAGGACCGTACGAACGTGCGCGAGCTGACGGTCGAGCAGATCGACGGCATCCCGGCGGACCTGGTCGTCGGCGACCTGTCCTTCATCTCCATCGGCCTGGTGCTGCCCGCGCTGGTGCGGTGCACGGCGCCCGACGCCGACCTGGTGCTGATGGTGAAGCCGCAGTTCGAGGTCGGCAAGGACCGGCTGGGGAGCGGCGGTGTCGTGCGCAGCGCGGAGCTGCGGGCGGAGGCCGTGCGCGAGGTCGCGGCGCAGGCGGGCAAGCTGGGGCTGGGGGTCCTCGGGGTGACGGCGAGTCCGCTGCCGGGGCCGTCGGGCAATGTCGAGTACTTTCTGTGGCTGCGGGCGGGGGCACCGGCCCTCGACCCGGCGGATGTTGACCGTGCCGTGGCGGAGGGGCCGCAGTGACTGATTCATCAGGTTCAGCTTCATCGGTTTCAACTTCATCGGGTTCGACGGAGTCGGAAGGTCCGGAAGGTTCGGCGGCGGTGCGTACGGTCTTCCTGCTCGCGCACACCGGACGGCCCGCGGCCATCCGCAGTGCCGAGCTGGTCGTGAAGGGCCTGCTGCGCTGCGGGCTCGGGGTACGGGTCTTCGAGCACGAGGCGGTGGACCTGCCGCTGCCGCCCGAGGTGGAGCTGGTCACCGGGTCCACCCCGGCGGTGCTCGACGGCTGCGAGCTGCTGATCGTGCTGGGCGGGGACGGGACCCTGCTGCGGGGCGCCGAGTTCGCGCGGGCCTCGGGCGTGCCGATGCTCGGCGTCAACCTGGGCCGGGTGGGGTTCCTCGCCGAGGCCGAGCGCGACGACCTGGACAAGGTCGTGGACCGGGTGGTGACGCGCGAGTACGAGGTCGAGGAGCGGATGACCCTCGACGTGGTCGTGCGCACGAACGGGGACGTGGTCCACCAGGACTGGGCGCTGAACGAGGCCGCCGTCCAGAAGGTGTCCCCGGAGCGGATGCTGGAGGTGGTCCTGGAGATCGACGGGCGCCCGGTGTCCGGCTTCGGCTGTGACGGGATCGTCTGCGCGACCCCGACCGGCTCGACGGCGTACGCATTCTCCGCGGGCGGACCGGTGGTCTGGCCCGAGGTGGAGGCCCTGCTGATGGTGCCGATCAGCGCGCACGCGCTGTTCGCGAAGCCGCTGGTGACCTCGCCGGACTCGGTGCTGGCGGTGGAGGTGCAGACGGGGACCCCGCACGGGGTGCTCTGGTGCGACGGCCGGCGCATGCTGGAGCTGCCGGCCGGGGCCCGCGTGGAGGTCCGGCGGGGCGCGGTGCCCGTGCGGCTCGCCCGGCTGCACCACGCGTCCTTCACGGACCGGCTCGTCGCGAAGTTCGCGCTGCCGGTGTCCGGATGGCGTGGCGCGCCCCATTAGCAGCCCGTGCGGGGGCCCGCCCGCACCTCAATAGAACATCCGTTCGGGAATTCGGGGCGGGTGACGTCACATGGCACCCGTGAACCTCGGTATCGTCGTCCCGTGCTTGAGGAGATGCGGATACGGTCGCTCGGGGTCATCGACGACGCGGTGGTCGAGCTGTCGCCCGGTTTCACCGCGGTGACCGGCGAGACCGGCGCGGGCAAGACGATGGTCGTCACCAGCCTCGGGCTGCTGCTCGGCGGTCGCGCCGACGCGGCCCTGGTTCGGATCGGGGCCAAGGCCGCGGTCGTCGAGGGCCGCATCGTCCTGCGCCCCGGCGCGCCCGCCGCACTGCGCGCCGAGGAGGCCGGGGCCGAGCTCGACGACGGCGCCCTGCTGATCAGCCGGACCGTCTCCGCCGAGGGGCGCTCGCGCGCCCACGTCGGCGGCCGGTCCGTGCCCGTGGGCCTGCTCGGCGAGCTCGCGGACGACCTCGTCGCCGTCCACGGCCAGACCGACCAGCAGGGCTTGCTGCGGCCCGCCCGGCAGCGCCAGGCCCTCGACCGGTACGCAGGGGACGCCGTCGCCGTCCCGCTGGAGAAGTACGGCTCGGCCTACCGCAGGCTCCGCGCGGTGGCCGTCGAGCTGGAGGAGATCACCACCCGGGCCCGGGAACGCGCCCAGGAGGCGGACCTGCTGCGCTTCGGGCTGGACGAGATCGCGGCCGTGGAACCGGTGGCCGGCGAGGACGCCGAACTGGCGGCCGAGGCGGAGCGGCTCGGACACGCCGAATCGCTGGCCTCGGCGGCGCAGATCGCGCACGCCGCGCTCGCGGGCAACCCCGAGGACCCGGAGGCCATCGACGCGAACATGCTCGTCGCGGGCGCCCACCGGGCCCTGGAATCCGTACGCTCCCACGACCCGGCGCTCGGTGCGCTCGCCGAACGCATCGGGGAACTGGGCATCCTGCTCGGCGACGTGGCCGGGGAGCTGGCGGGCTACGCCGACGACCTGGACGCCGATCCGCTGCGGCTGGCCGCGGTGGAGGAGCGGCGGGCCGCGCTGACCCAGCTGACGCGCAAGTACGGCTCGGCGGGCACCGTGGACTCCGTACTGGAATGGGCCGAACAGGGCGCGGCGCGACTACTGGAACTGGACGGCGACGACGAGCGGATCACGGAGCTGACCGCCGAACGGGACGGGCTGCGGTCCGAACTGTCGCTGCTGGCACAGGCCTTGACGGACGCGCGGGTGGAGGCGGCGACGCGGTTCGCCTCCGCGGTGACCGCCGAGCTGGCCTCCCTCGCGATGCCGCACGCGCGGGTGACCATCGACACCCGGCAGGTGGAGGACCCCGACGGCGTCGAGGTGGACGGCCGTGCGGTCGCCTACGGCCCTTCGGGCACGGACGAGGTCGAGCTGCTCCTCGCTCCGCACCCCGGGGCCCAGCCGCGGCCGATCGCCAAGGGAGCCTCGGGCGGTGAGCTCTCCCGGGTGATGCTGGCCGTGGAGGTCGTCTTCGCGGGCTCCGACCCGGTGCCCACGTACCTCTTCGACGAGGTGGACGCGGGCGTCGGCGGCAAGGCGGCGGTCGAGGTGGGCCGGCGGCTGGCGAAGCTGGCCAGGACGGCGCAGGTCGTGGTCGTCACGCACCTGCCGCAGGTCGCGGCCTTCGCGGACCGGCAGCTGCTGGTCGAGAAGACCAACGACGGCTCCGTGACGCGCAGCGGGGTCACCGTCCTGGAGGGCGAGGCCCGGGTCCGCGAGCTGTCGCGCATGCTGGCGGGACACGAGGACTCGGTCTCGGCGCGTGCGCACGCCGAGGAACTGCTGGCGGCGGCGCGCGCCGACGCGTAGCCGCGCGCGACGCGGACGAAACGGTTCGGGGGGCCCGGTACGCACGAGCGTGCCGGGCCTTCGCGCTGCCGGGTGCCGGGTGCCCGTGGCCCGGTCCGCCTCCGTGTCAGGCCCCACGTCCGGCTCCCCGCCCGGCTTCCCGTCCGGCTTCCGCGGCGCATCCGGTGCGCGGGGCGAGGGGGTCCGGAGGCCGGGGCGGGAGGGGCGGAGGTGACGGCACGCTAGCCCGTGTGGGTGAGCCTGAAGGGGGTCTGGCACCATCTCGTACCGGATCCGCACCCGTATGGTCCCGGAACGCGCGTGCGGACTGGCATCCTTGGCGACGTCTCTGACTCCCTCTCCCAGGAGCTTCGGCCCGTGAGCAGCTCCCCGGTCTCCGCCCCGGTCCCGGCACAGCCCTACGGGCGGCCACCCCTCCGTACCGTCCAAGTGCTCGGCGGTGCGGGCGCGGGCAGCAGCGCGCACGTGCGGTCGCTCGCGACCGGCCTCGCCGCGCGCGGGGTACGGGTCACGGTGTGCGCGCCCGTCGAGGCCGAGGGGGAGTACGACTTCACCGGAGCCGGGGCGCAGTACGCGCCCGACGCGGCGAGGGCACTGCGCGCGGCGTGCGCCGGGGCGGACGTCGTGCACGCGCACGGCGTACGGGCCGGGATGCGGGCCGCGCTGGCCCTGCGCGGGCACCGGGCGCCGCTGGTGGTGAGCTGGCACGGCGAGGGCCCGGCGGCCGGCGGTGCGCTCGGGCGGCTGGCCCGGCTGCTGGAACGCCATGTGGCGCGGGCCGCCGCGGTGGTCCTGGGCGCCTCCTCGGACCAGGTGGACCTCGCGCGGCTGCGCGGGGCACGGGACGCGCGGCTGGCACCGGTGGCCGTCCCGGCGGGCCCGGAGGCGGCCGCGGACGAGGCGGGCAAGGCGCGTGCGGAACTCGGGGCGATGGAAAGGCCCCTGCTGATCGCGGTCGGCAGCCTGGTGTCGGACCGGGGGTACTCCCTGCTGCTCGACGCGGCGCGGGAATGGCGGACGCTGGACCCCCTGCCGCTGCTGGTGATCGCCGGCGAGGGCCCCTTGCGGGCCGAACTGGCCCGGCGGATCGAGGCCGAAGGGCTGCCGGTACGGCTGCTGGGGCGGCGCCGGGACGCGGCGCAGCTGCTGGCGGCGGCCGACGTGGCGGTGCTGCCGAGCCGGTGGGAGGCGCGGGCGCTGCTGGCGCAGGAGGCGCTACGGGCGGGCGTACCGCTGGTGGCGACGGCCGTCGGGGGCGTGCCGGAGCTGGTGGGCGAGGGGGCGGTGCTGGTCCCGTACGGGGACCCGGGGGCCCTTGCCGGCGCGGTGGCCGGCCTGCTGGCCGACCCCGACCGCCGGGCCGGGCTGTCCGCCGCGGGCCGGGCACAGGCCGCGACGTGGCCGTCGGAGGACGACACGGTCGCGCAGGTCCTGTGCGTCTACGACGAGTTGATGGAACGGGCCCGGCGGTAGCGGCACGGGCCCGGCGCCGCTGGCGGGGCTCCGCCCCGGAAGCGGCGCCTCAAACGCCGGCGGGGCTGAAAGGTCGGGGTTCCGCCCGGGCCCAGCGCCTCAAACGCCGGCGGGGCTGGATTCGGCCGGCCGACAGGCGAGGCTGGATTGCCCGCAGGGCAATTTCAGCCTCGCCGGCGTTTGAGGCGCGGGGTCTGGGGCGGAGCCCCAGGGAACGGTGGAAGGGCGGGTAGGGGACCCAGCCCCGCAGGGCCACCCGTCCACCGCAGTGTGGCCATCCGGCCGTGGCCGAACCCCCGCCCAGCCGCCCGACGGACGGAGTCCCGCGCAGCCCCGCGAAGCCCGGGAGGCCCGTCAGGGCCGAGGGGTGCGAGCGGGGCGTCAGGAAGGAACGTGGCGGCGGGCGCGCAGGGCCAGGCTCAGGGAGAGGACCGTCTCGGGGTCGTCCAGGTCCGTGCCCAGCAGCTCCGAGATGCGGGCCAGGCGGTTGTACAGGGTCTGCCGGTTCAGATGCAGTTCGCGGGCCGTCTCCGCCTTGCGGCCCGCATGGGCCAGGTAGGTCTCCAGCGTGGGCAGCAGCGGCGGCCGCGAGGTCAGGTCGTGCGTGCGCAGCGGGCCGATCGCCCGGTCCACGAAGGCCGCGAGGTCGGGGTGCTCGCGCAGCCGCCACAGCAGCAGGTCGATGTCCAGGCGCCGGGCGTCGTACCAGGGGCGCCCCGGGAGCCCGTGGGCCGCCGTGGCCGTCTCCGCGGCGTGCCGCAGGCCCGCCGAGGCGGCCGCCCAGCCGCCCGCGACACCGACGACCACGGCCGGCGGGGCGGCGGCGCGGTCCAGGCCGGCCCGTTCGACGCCGGCCCGCAGCGCGGCCGCGACCCGGTCCGCCACCGCCGTGCGTTCCGACTCCGCGCGCAGCGAGACCAGCAGCGGGACCCGGCCCTCGACGGGGCGTACGCCCAGCAGCACCGGCACGCCGACGGATGAGAGCTCCTCCAGGACCGCACGGGCCAGAACCGCCCAGTTGCCGGAGGGGCCCAGGTCCGAGGACAGCCGCATGACCACCGGAAGCAGCGGTCCCGCGCCCGGCTTGAAGCCGAGGACGCGGGCCTGCGCCGGGGCGTCCTCCGCCGAGATGCGGCCCTCCGCCAGGTCCGTCAGGAAGTCGCCGCGGCCGCGCGCCGCCAGCTCCTCCTCCTGCCGTGCCTGCATCAGCACCACCGCGAGCACGCCCGCCGTGCGCTCCGCCGCCATCCGGTGCACCGGGAGCAGGGGGGCCGAGACGCCGAGGAGGACGAGCCGCGCCCGTACGGAGCCCGTGCCGTGGCCCCCGCCGGGTACGTCCACCACCACCGCGTGCGCCGAGGGTTCGGCCTCGCGCTGGCCGCGCAGGCCCTCCCACACCTGGAGCGGGTCCGCGCCCGGATCCCCGGCCGAGCTGCCGGCCGCGTAGAGCAGCTGTCCGTCCGGGGTCTCCAGGAACACCGGGTTGCCGGTGAAGTCGGCCAGGATGTGCAGCACCTGCGGGATCCCGCCGCCGCCGAGCAGGGCCTGCGTACAGCGGCGGTGGACCTCCTCCGCCCGCTGGAGCAGCGCGTAATGGTGGTTGACGATCTCGGTGTGGACCTCCTCCGTGACGGTGACGAAGGGGACCTCACGATGGAGCTGGACCAGCGGCAGGCCCGCCGTGCGGGCGGTCTCCACGATCGTCGCCGGCAGCCGGGTGAAGCGCGGGCCGAGCTCGACCACAAGCGCGGCGATCCCCCGGTCCGCGAGACGGCGTACGAAGGCCCGCTGTTCGGCGGGGCGGGTGCCGAGGCCGAGACCCGTGGTCAGCAGCAGCTCGCCGCCCTTGAGCAGCGACGCGATGTTCGGCACCTCGCCGGCGTGCACCCAGCGGACGGTGCGCCCCAGCCGGTCGGCGCAGGCCACCACTTCCGGCAGCCCGCTGCGCAGCCCCGGCAGGTCCAGTGCCCGCTGAACCGTGATCCCGCCTTGATCGTCCATATCGCGGGACGGTACCGGCCGTCCAGCTCCGATCACATCACCCACGGGTTACAAGTGCGGCGCGGCCCGACAACTCGTCGCCCCCGCAAGGGGATTATCGGACCGCGTGTCGATTGTGGTCTGCGTCACGCGGGGAGAGAGTGGGCGCCCTCCACACGGAAGAGGGCGCAATGAGCACAGACATCCCGGGCGGGTCGCCACAGACCCCCGCAACCCCGCAGGTCCAGCGGCTGAAGGCCAACTCGGTCGGGCTCGTCGGCGTCGTCTTCATGGCGGTGGCCACCGCCGCGCCGATCACCGCCATGACCGGCAACCTCCCCATCGCGGTCGGCTTCGGCAACGGTGTCGGAGCCCCGGCCGGATACCTCTTCGCGACCCTCGTGCTCACGGTCTTCGCGGTCGGCTACGTGGCCATGGCCAAGCGGATCACCGCCGCGGGCGCCTTCTACGGGTACATCTCGCACGGCCTCGGCCGGATCGCCGGCATGGCCTCGGGGATGCTCGCCGTCCTCGCCTACATCGTCTTCGAGGCCTCGATCGTCGGGGTGTTCTCCTACTTCGCGAAGACCACGGTCCACGACCAGCTCGGCGTCGACCTGCCGTGGGTGCTGTACGCGGCCGCCATGCTCGCCGTCACCGCCGCCCTCGCCCACTTCGACATCAACCTGACCGCCAAGGCCCTCGGCGTGATGCTGATCGCCGAGATCGCCGTGCTGTTCGCCGTCGCCACCGCCGTCCTCTTCGCCGGGGGCGGTCCGGACGGGATCCCGCTGGAGCCCGTCAACCCGAAGAACGCCTTCACCGGCACCTCCGCCGGACTCGGGCTGTTCTTCGCCTTCTGGTCCTGGGTCGGCTTCGAGTCCACCGCCATGTACGGCGAGGAATCCCGCGACCCCAAGCGGGTCATCCCCAAGGCCACCCTCATCTCCGTGGTCGGCGTCGGCCTCTTCTACATCTACGTCTCCTGGATGACCATCGCGGGCAACGGCCTCACCAAGTCCGTGGAACTGTCCGCCTCCACCAGCCCCCTCGACCTCTTCTTCGCCCCCACCCAGAGCTTCATCGGCGCCTGGGCCGTCGACGCCTTCCAGTGGCTGCTGCTCACCGGCTCCTTCGCCTGCGGCATGGCCTTCCACCAGTGCGCCGCCCGTTACCTCTACGCCATCGGCCGCGAGGGCTTCCTCTCCCCGCAGCTCGGCCGCACCCACGTCAGGCACGGATCCCCGTACGTGGCCTCGCTGGTGCAGACCGCCATCGCCACCGCGCTCGTCGCCGGATTCTGGCTCAGCGGGCAGGACCCGTACCTGCACCTGTACACACTGCTCGCCATCCTCGGCACCATGGCGATCCTGATCGTCCAGACGCTCTGCTCCTTCGCCGTCATCGGGTACTTCCGCAAGAACCACCCCGAGGACCGGCACTGGTTCAAGACCTTCACCGCCCCGCTGCTCGGCGGGATCGGCATGACCGCCGTCGTCGTCCTGCTGGTGCTCAACATGGAGACCGCGGCGGGCAGCGCCGCCGGGTCCCTCTTCTTCACGCTGATCCCGTGGATCGTCGTCGGCGTCTTCCTCGGCGGTCTCGGTCTCGGCCTCTGGCTCAAGGCGAAGGCCCCCGAGCGTTACGAGATCATCGGCCGGATCGTCCTGGAGGACGCCGCCGAACGCCCCGACGCCCCTGCCCCGTCCACCGCCGCCGCGAACGTCTGAGGAGCGCCACCATGGCCCGTACGCCCTTGATGCACGCCCTGCGCCGGCTCGCCGCCGAACACGCCGCCGCCCGCCGCCTCGACCTGCCCGTCGCCGAGGTCCGCGGCTCCACCCGCCGCGAACTCCTCGGCCGGGCCGCCGCCCTCGGCCTCGGCACCGCCCTCGCCTCGTCCGGAGTGGCGTACGCCGCCGGGCCCGCCCCCGACAAGAAGCCCGTCGGCCCCGCCCGGGTCGCCGTGGTCGGCGCGGGCATCTCCGGCCTGACCGCCGCCCTCACCCTGAAGGACGCGGGGGTCGACTGCACCCTCTACGAGGCCAACCCGAGCCGGGTCGGAGGCCGCATGTGGACCCAAGCCGACCACTGGGCGTACGGGCAGACCTCCGAGATCGGCGGCGAGCTGATCGACACCAGCCACAAGAAGATCCTGGAGCTCTGCCGCCGCTTCGACCTGCCCGTCGAGGACTTCCTCGGCGGCGGACCCAACGGGGCCGAGGAAGTCCTCTGGTTCAACGGCGAGTACTACTCCCGCACCCAGGCCGACGAGGACTTCAAGGCCGTCTACCAGGCGCTGCACCGCGACCTCCAGGAGGCCGGAGAGGTCACCTGGAACTCCACGACCCCGGCCGGCACCGCCCTCGACAACATGACCCTGTACGAGTGGATCGAGACCCGGATCCCCGGCGGCCACGGCTCGCAGCTCGGCCGCTTCATCGACGTGGCCTACAACGTCGAGTACGGGGCCGACACCGATCAGCAGTCAGCCCTCGCCCTGGTCCTCCTCATGGGCTATCAGCCCAACCCGGGCAACTTCAACGTCTGGGGCCTGTCCAACGAGCGGTACCACATCACCGGCGGCAACGACCGGCTGCCCCACGCCATCGCCGCAGCCCTGCCCGCCGGTTCGATCGTGATGGGCCGCGAGCTGCTCGCCGTACGGGCCAACGCCGACGGCACCCAGACCCTGACCTTCAACGACTCGGGAGCCACCCGGACCGTCGTCGCCGACCACACCGTCCTGTGCCTGCCGCTGCCGGTCCTCCAGCGCATCGACACCTCACAGGCCGGCTTCGACCCGCTCATGCGCAGCCTCCTGCGCGACGCCCGGATGGGCCACTGCACCAAACTCAACATGCAGTTCACCGCCCGCCCCTGGCGCGGCAGCGGACCCTGGCCGGGCGTCTCGGCCGGCGACTGCTTCACGGACCTGGACGTCCAGCAGACCTGGGACACCACCAAGCTCCAGCCCGGCACCGGCGGGATCCTGCTCCAGTACGGCGGCGGCACCCTGGCCGCGGCGCTCACCCCCGCGACCCCCTTCGCCACCGAGGCCGACCCGTACGTACGCGACCTCGCGAGCCGCGTGCTGAGCGGCGTCGACGCCTTCTATCCGGGCACCAAGGCGGTCTGGAACGGGCGGGCCCAGCTCTCCGCCTGGCACCGCAACCCGTACGCCCTGGGCGCCTACTCGTTCTGGCCCACCGGCTACCTGCACCGCTACGCCCAGTACGAGGGCACCGCCCAGGGCAACGTCCACATCGGCGGCGAGCACTGCAGCTACGACTTCCAGGGCTTCATGGAGGGCGGCGCCACCGAGGGCGAGCGCGCGGCGCGCGAGGTGATCGCGGCCCTCGGCTGAGCCTCAGGCGGGCTGGATGTTGTGGTTGAAGCGGAAGACGTTGTCGGGGTCGTACTGCCGTTTCACGGCTCTCAGCCGGCGCATGTTCTCCTCGCCCACGCCCGCCGCCACCCGGTCCGCGCCCTCGTCCCCGGTGAAGTTGAGGTACACGGCTCCGCTGCTCCACGGCCCCACGTCGGCGCGCACCTCCCTCACCCACCGCATGCACCGCGCGTCGTCGGCGGGGTCCTCCCAGATGCCGAACGGGTGCACCGCCCAGGGGGAGTCCCGGTACGGGACGGGGTACTCCGAGGGGCCGTCCGCGATGGCTCCGCCCAGCGGGAAGAGGATGTGCTGGGTTCCCGTCGGGACCGGCATGGCGTGCGCGCGGGCGCAGAACACCTCGACGAGCTCGTCGGGCAGCCCGGTCAGGTACTCCGCCGACCAGTAGTTCCGCAGCCCCGGCGGGTCGTCGATCATGCACTGCAGTTCGGGGTACGGGATGGCCGTGACGATCTCCGCCTCGTGCGGGATCGCCAGCAGCGGCGCGGCGAGCCGGCGCATCTCCTCCTCGGGCCCCGCGTACGTCAGCAGCGCGGCGGCCACCAGCCGGCCGACCAGGTGCGGCGGGACGAACTCCTCGGGCGGGCCGGTCAGGTAGAGGGCGGCGCCGCTCGCCTCGGGCGGCCCCGCCTCGATGACCTCCCGGTACGTACTCACCACCTCGGCCCCGCGCTCCGGCAGGTACAGCAGGAAGGCGATGGACATGACGGGCAGGTCGTGCAGGCGCAGGGTCAGCGAGGTGGCGACGCCGAAGTTCCCGCCGCCGCCGTGCAGCGCCCAGAACAGCTCGGGGTGGTCCTCCGCGGTCGCGTGGACGAGCTCGCCGTCCGCGGTGACCAGGTCCACGCCCAGCAGATTGTCCACCGCCAGGCCGAACTTGCGGTCCAGCCAGCCGGAACCGCCGCCCAGGACGAAGCCTCCGACACCGGTCGTGGAGGCCCGGCCGCCGGTGGTCGCCAGCGCGTACGGGTGGCAGGCCAGGTCCAGATGGCTCATCGTGGCCCCGCCCTCGATGTGGGCGGCCTTCGCCGCCGGATGGACCGTCACCTCGTGCATCCGGCGCAGGTCCACGACCAGGCCGCCGTCGTTGAGGGACATCCCGGCGACGCTGTGCCCGCCGCCGCGCACCGCGATCTTCAGGTCCAGGTCCCTCGCGAAACGCACGGCGGTGACCACGTCGGCCGTGCTCTGGCACTGGGCGATCACGGCGGGCCTGCGGTCGACCATCGAGTTGAAGCGGGTCCGGGCCTCGTCGTACCCCGCGTCGTCCGGTGTGAAGACGTCACCGGCCAGATCCTCGCGGAGCGCGACGAGCGCCGTCCCCGCCTTCGAGAGGGGCGCCATGGCTCCCCCTTCCGAGAAGGGCATAGGGCCCTTTCAGCGTAGGCGGAGGAGATCACGGGGGCACGGCGGGAGGATCCGCGCGCCCGGGCGCGCCCCCCGGCCGGCGCACCACCCTCCGCCCGGCGTGACACCCCCCAGGCCGGCGCGTCACTCCCGGGCCGCGTGGCACCCCGTACGCGCGCTACCCGCCGTACGCCCCGCTCGCGGTCAGCCGCAGCGCCGTGTCGATCAGCGGAACGTGGCTGAAGGCCTGCGGGAAGTTCCCGACCTGCCGCTGGAGCCGCGGATCCCACTCCTCCGCCAGCAGCCCGAGGTCGTTGCGCAGCGAGAGCAGCCGCTCGAAGAGCCGCCGGGCCTCGTCCACCCGGCCGATCATCGCCAGGTCGTCGGCCATCCAGAACGAGCACGCCAGGAAGGCGCCCTCGTCGCCCTCCAGACCGTCCACGCCGGCCTCCTCGCCCGCCGTCGGGTAGCGCAGGATGAAACCGTCGGGCGTGGACAGCTCGCGCTGGATCGCCTCGATGGTGCCGATGACCCGCTTGTCGTCCGGCGGCAGGAAGCCCATCTGCGGAATCAGCAGCAGGGAGGCGTCCAGCTCCCTCGACCCGTAGGACTGGGTGAAGGTGTTGCGCTCCTTGTCGTAGCCCTTCTCGCAGACGTCCTGGTGGATCTCGTCGCGCAGTTCGCGCCAGCGCTCCAGCGGGCCGTCCGCGTCCCCGCTCTCGACCAGCTTGATCGTGCGGTCCACGGCCACCCAGGCCATCACCTTCGAGTGCACGAAGTGGCGGCGCGGGCCGCGCACTTCCCAGATGCCCTCGTCCGGCTGGTCCCAGTGGGTCTCCAGGTACCGGATCAGTTTGAGCTGGAGCACCGAGGCGTAGTCGTTGCGGGCCAGCCCGGTCATGTGGCCCAGGTGCAGGGCCTCGGTGACCTCGCCGTACACGTCGAGCTGGAGCTGGTGGGCGGCGCCGTTGCCGACGCGGACCGGGCGGGAGCCCTCGTAGCCCGGGAGCCAGTCCAGTTCGGTCTCGCCGAGCTCGCGCTCGCCCGCGATCCCGTACATGATCTGGAGGTTCTCCGGGTCGCCGGCCACCGCGCGCAGCAGCCACTCGCGCCAGGCGGAGGCCTCCGCCCGGTAGCCGGTGCGCAGCAGCGACGACAGCGTGATGGCCGCGTCCCGCAGCCAGGTGTAGCGGTAGTCCCAGTTCCGGACCCCGCCGATCTCCTCCGGGAGGGAGGTGGTCGGCGCGGCGACGATCCCGCCCGTGGGGCCGTACGTGAGGGCCTTGAGCGTGATCAGGGAGCGGACCACGGCCTCCCGGTAGGGCCCGTGGTAGGTGCACTGCTCGACCCACTCGCGCCAGAACTCGGTGGTCGACTCCAGGGCCGCCTCGGCCTCCGGGGCCTCCGGCGCGCCCCGGTGCGAGGCCTGCCAGCTGATGCTGAAGGCCACCCGGTCGCCCGGGCCCACCGTGAAGTCGGAGTAGGTCGTCAGGTCCTTGCCGTAGGTCTGGGCCTCGGTGTCCAGCCAGATGGAGTCCGGACCGGCCACGGCGACCGTGCGCCCGTCGACCTGGTGCACCCAGGGCACGACCCGGCCGTAACTGAACCGCATGCGCAGCGCGGAGTGCATCCGGACGCGCCCGGAGACGCCCTCCACGATGCGGATCAGCTGCGGGGCGTGGTCCTCGCGGGGCGGCATGAAGTCGATCACGCGGACGGTGCCGCGCGGCGTGTCCCACTCCGACTCCAGCACCAGCGAGTCGCCGCGGTACCGGCGCCGGGTGGCACGCGGGGCCTCGGTCTCCGCCGGGAACGCCGGGCCGATCCGCCAGAACCCGTGATCCTCGGTGCCGAGAATGCTCGCGAACACGGCATGGGAGTCGAAACGTGGCAGACACAACCAGTCCACTGCCCCGTCCCGGCAGACCAACGCCGCGGTCTGCATGTCCCCGATCAGTGCGTAATCCTCGATGCGCCCGGACACGTTGCATCTCCAGTCGAACGGCCACGTCCGCCCCGAAGGGCGCTTGCATTGCGCGGTTGCGCGGTCTCCTGTGGGTGGGGATCTCCGCGCCGAGCCCATGATTCCGTATGCGGCGGTGTGAGGCCGTCTGCCGGACTGCTCGGCGAGGATGTGTGCGATATCCGAGCAGGATATGACGGCACCCTAGTGATCTCGTTAAGCCCCGGAAGAATGTGGCTGGGCCGAACGGGTGACCTGGACGGATGGCGGCCCGGCGCGCCACGCGACCCGCCCGCGCCGCGTGGCCGGAGGCGGACCGGCCCGGGCGCTGATAGGCTGGTACCCCGTGGACCGGTGGTCTGCCTGTGCGAATCAGGAGCCCCGAAACCGCAGCTTCGGCGCCCCCTGAGACCCTTCCGGATCGACGGTGGCCGGCGCCGGACGCACCTCACCTCGCGACCACGGGAGCCCCCTCTTGGCGATGCCGCCCAAATCCATGACGACCAAGCACATCTTCGTCACCGGGGGTGTCGCTTCCTCCCTCGGCAAGGGCCTGACGGCCTCCAGCCTGGGTGCGCTGCTGAAGGCGCGCGGCCTGCGGGTCACGATGCAGAAGCTCGACCCCTACCTGAACGTCGACCCGGGCACGATGAACCCCTTCCAGCACGGCGAGGTGTTCGTCACCAACGACGGCGCCGAGACCGACCTGGACATCGGCCACTACGAGCGCTTCCTCGACGTCGACCTCGACGGCTCGGCCAACGTCACCACCGGCCAGGTCTACTCGCAGGTCATCGCCAAGGAGCGGCGCGGCGAGTACCTCGGTGACACCGTGCAGGTCATCCCGCACATCACCAACGAGATCAAGCACCGCATCCGCCGCATGGCGACCGCGGACGTCGACGTGGTCATCACCGAGGTCGGCGGCACCGTCGGCGACATCGAGTCGCTGCCCTTCCTGGAGACCGTCCGCCAGGTCCGCCACGAGGTCGGCCGCGACAACGTCTTCGTCGTGCACATCTCGCTGCTGCCCTACATCGGCCCCTCCGGCGAGCTGAAGACCAAGCCGACCCAGCACTCCGTCGCGGCGCTGCGCAACATCGGCATCCAGCCCGACGCGATCGTGCTGCGCGCCGACCGCGAGGTCCCCACCTCCATCAAGCGCAAGATCTCGCTGATGTGCGACGTGGACGAGGAGGCCGTGGTCGCGGCGATCGACGCGAAGTCGATCTACGACATCCCGAAGGTGCTGCACACCGAGGGCCTGGACGCGTACGTGGTCCGCAAGCTCGACCTGCCCTTCCGCGACGTCAACTGGACGGTGTGGGAGGACCTGCTGGACCGGGTCCACAACCCCGACCACGAGGTCAAGGTCGCGCTCGTCGGCAAGTACATCGACCTGCCCGACGCCTACCTGTCGGTGACCGAGGCGCTGCGCGCCGGCGGTTTCGCCAACCGGGCCCGCGTACAGATCAAGTGGGTCACCTCCGACGACTGCAAGACCCCGGCGGAAGCCGCGGCGCAGCTGTCCGACGTGGACGCGATCTGCGTGCCCGGCGGCTTCGGCGACCGCGGTGTCAACGGCAAGGTCGGCGCGATCACCTACGCCCGCGAGAACAAGATCCCGCTGCTCGGCCTGTGCCTGGGCCTGCAGTGCGTGGTCATCGAGGCCGCCCGGAACCTGGCGGGCATCGAGGACGCCAACTCCACCGAGTTCGACGCCTCCACCCCGCACCCGGTCATCTCGACCATGGAGGAGCAGCTGGCCTTCGTCGAGGGCGCGGGCGACCTGGGCGGAACGATGCGCCTGGGCATGTACCCGGCGAAGCTCGCCGAGGGCTCCATCGTGCGCGAGGTCTACGGCGACCAGGCGTACGTGGACGAGCGCCACCGCCACCGCTACGAGGTGAACAACGCCTACCGCGGCGAGCTGGAGAAGAAGGCGGGCCTCGTCTTCTCCGGAACCTCCCCGGACAACAAGCTCGTCGAGTACGTCGAGTACCCGCGCGAGGTGCACCCCTACCTGGTGGCCACCCAGGCCCACCCGGAGCTGCGCTCCCGCCCGACGCGCCCGCACCCGCTCTTCGCGGGCCTGGTCAAGGCGGCAGTGGAGCGGCAGCAGTCCGCGAAGTGAGCGCCTGACCGCATAACGTAGACAGCCGGGGCACGGATCGTGCCCCGGCTGTCGCGTTTCTTGGGAAGGTACGGGCCATGGCCATGGGCAACGACATCGTGGACACGCCGGAGTCGTGGGAGGTCGTCGCCTCGCGCACCCCGTTCGAGGGCGCGAAGACATCCGTCAAGTCGGACCAGGTCCGGATGCCCGACTCCTCGGTGGTGCGCCGCGACTACCAGGTGCACCCGGGCTCGGTGTGCGTCCTCGCCCTCGACGAGGAGGAGCGGGTGCTGGTCCTGAAGCAGTTCCGGCATCCCGTGCGGCACCGGCTGTGGGAGCTGCCGGCGGGGCTGCTGGACGTGGCCGGGGAGAACCCGCTGCACGCGGCCCAGCGGGAGCTGTACGAGGAGGCGCACGTCAAGGCGGAGGACTGGCGGGTGCTGGCCGACTTCTTCACCTCGCCGGGAGGCTCCGACGAGGCCGTACGGATCTTCCTCGCGCGGGATCTGGCGGAGGCGGAGGGGGAGCGGTACGTGGTCTCCGAGGAGGAGGCGGACATGGAACTCGCGCGTGTTCCTCTCGGGGACCTGGTGCGCGGGGTCCTGGCGGGGCGGTTGGGGAACCCGGGGCTGGTGACGGGCGTCCTTGCCCTGTCCGCGGCCCTCGCCTCCGGCGGGGTGGAGTCGCTGCGCCCGCCGCTGGCTCCGTGGCCGGCCCGGCCGTACGAGGCGTAGCCGTCGTCTGCGGCGCCGCTGCCCCCGGACCCCCGCGCCTCAAACGCCGGCGAGGCTGAATGCCAGCCCCGCCGGCGTTTGAGGCGCGGGGTCTGGGGCGGAGCCCCAGGGAACGGTGGAAGGGCGGGTAGGGGACGGCTCCGCGCAGCGGCGCGTGAAAAAGCAGCGGCGCGTGAAAAAGAGGAACATCCGCTGATCCGATCAGGGGATATGTCCGCCGCGCTCCACCCGGGTCGTCGCTCTGCGTGAACTACGCTCGCAACCCGAGGCAGGGAGAGGAGCGGATCCGTGACGGATTTCGTCGGGCGGCGGCGTGAGCTCAAGGAGCTGCGCGAGGACATCGCACGGACCGGGCTCGACACCCTCTCGGGCCGTAAGGCCAAGGCGCCGAGGGCGCGCGTACTGCTCGTCGCCGGCCGGCCGGGATCGGGGCGGACCGCCCTCGCCGAGGCGTTCGTGCGCGAGGTCGCCGACCAGTACCCCGACGGGGTGCTCCGGACCCGGCTCACCGCCCCCGGCGGGGAGACCGTGGCCACCGAGCTGGCGGTCAGGGGGCTGCTGGAAGGCCTGGGGCACGCCACCCCGCCCGGGGCCGGGGAAGACGAACTGAGCGCCGCCCTGCGGGACGCCGTCGCCGACCGGCGGCTGATCATCCTCGTCGACGACGCCGCCGACCCGCACCAGGTCGACGCCCTGCTGCCCGACACCCCCGAATGCCTGGTCGTGGTCACCGCCGAAGGCCCGCTCACCGGGATCCCCGACGTACGGCCCTGCACCCTCGGCGGGCTGGACACGCCGTCCGCCGTCGAACTGCTGGCCCAGCGCATCGGCGACACCCGGGTCACCGCCGACCCGCGCGCCGCCGAGGCGCTCGCCGAGGAGTGCGGGGGCCAGCCCGCCGCGCTCGGCCTCGTGGGCGGATGGCTCGCCGCCCACCCCAAGGCCTCCGTCTCGGACGTGGCCAAGCAGCTGCACGACATGCCCGTCGGGACCGGCGGGGCGCTCGCCCGGGGCTTCCGCCTCGTCTACGAGTCCCTGCCGCAGCCCGCCCAGCGGACCCTGCGGCTGCTGCCGCTCGCCCCGGCCGGCATCGTCGACTCGCACACCGCCTCCGCCCTCGCCGGCTGCTCCGTGGCCGCGGCCCAGTCCACGCTGGACGATTTCGCCGGGCTGGGCCTCGTACGCCCCTCCCATGACGGCCTGTACCTGCTGCCCGGCTGCCTCGCGCCGCTCCTCCAGGCCCTGCTGGAGGCCAAGGAGCGCCCCGCCGAGGTCCAGCTGGCCCGGGCCCGGATGCTGGAGCGGACCGTACGGCTGCTGCACTCCTGCCGGGCCATGGCCGCGCCCGCCGAGGGCACCGACGACGGCGTGGACCCCCGCGAGAAGCTGGACGGCACGCCGCGCGCCCTGCGGTTCCCCGACCGGCGGGCCGCCGCCACCTGGCTGGACACCCGGCTGCCCGCGCTGTCCGCGGCCGCCTCCCTGGCCGTGGCCGACGGCGAGCTGGACACGCTGGCCCGCCGGCTGGTCGCGGCCCTCGTACGGGCGCTGGCGGACCACCGCGGCACCGCCGAGGCCGCCCCCGAGCTGTACGGGCTGCACCGCCTGGTCCTGGACGTGGCCGAGCGCCGCAACCTGCACCGGGAGCAGGCCGCCGCGCTGCTGAACCTCGCCGACCTGGACGCCGAGACCGGCCGTACCCAGGAGGCGCTGGAGCGCTACCGGGCCGCGCTGGACGCGGGACGCGCGGCGAACGACCCGTACGCGACGGGCCGCGCGATGGAATCCGTAGGCGGCGCGTACCAGGAGCTGACCGACTGGCACCGGGCCGCCGACTGGTTCGGCCGGGCCCTGTCCCAGGCCCTCGCGCGGGGGGAGCGCGCGGACGAGGCCCGGCTGTACGGGCGGCTGGGCAACGTCCATACCTACGCGGGCCGGTACGGGGAGGCGATGCGCAGCTGGCGGGCCGCCGCGGCGGGGTACCGGAAGCTGGCCGATGTCCCGGGTCAGGCAAAGGCGTTGAGCGAGATGGCCCGGGTCCAGGAGTACGCCGGGCACCCGGAGGAATCGCTGCACACCTGCCGCGAGGCGGTGGAGCTGGCGCGCAGGGCCGGGGACCAGCGGCTCCAGGCCGCGCTCCAGGTGCGGCTCGCCGACACGCTGGACCGGTTGGGTGACCCCGCGGCTGCAAGGCTGCACCGCTCTGCGGCTGATCGATTGCTGGGAGATGACCCCGCAGCCTGCGAAATCCGTAGTGGTTCCGACTAAGATTATTGGTTTGCAAGGCTAGACAGCGACTCATCCTTCATTAGACTGGCTCCACCACGTCATCCTGTGGTGCATCCCGTTGCGCGTTCTTGTGGGCGGGTATGTATGAAAGTGCCCCGTAAAATCCCCTGAGCCAAGGACCGTGATCGACGATGAAGGTCGGCATCCCCCGCGAGGTCAAGAACAACGAGTTCCGGGTCGCCATCACGCCCGCCGGCGTGCATGAGCTGGTCCGTAACGGCCACCAGGTCTTCATCGAGCAGAACGCCGGTGTCGGCTCCTCGATCACGGACGCCGAGTACGTCGGCGCCGGCGCGGAGATCCTCGGTACCGCCGACGAGGTCTGGGCGACCGCCGACCTCCTGCTGAAGGTCAAGGAGCCGATCGCGGAGGAGTACCACCGCCTCCGCAAGGACCAGACCCTCTTCACCTACCTGCACCTGGCGGCCTCCCGCGAGTGCACGGACGCCCTGCTGGAGTCCGGCACCACCGCCATCGCGTACGAGACGGTCGAGCTCGCGAACCGCGCGCTTCCGCTGCTCGCCCCGATGTCCGAGGTCGCGGGCCGGCTGGCCCCGCAGGTCGGCGCCTACCACCTGATGCGCTCGGCCGGCGGCCGCGGCGTGCTCCCGGGCGGCGTGCCCGGCACCCACGCCGGCGAGTGCGTGGTCATCGGCGGCGGCGTCTCCGGCTGGAACGCGGCGCAGATCGCCATCGGCATGGGCTTCCACGTGACCCTGCTCGACCGCGACATCAACAAGCTCCGCGAGGCCGACAAGATCTTCGGCACGAAGATCAAGACGATCGTCTCCAACGCCTACGAGCTGGAGAAGGCCGTCGTCGAGGCCGACCTCGTCATCGGCGCGGTGCTGATCCCGGGTGCGAAGGCCCCGAAGCTGGTCACCAACGAGCTCGTCGCCAAGATGAAGCCCGGAAGTGTCCTTGTCGACATCGCGATCGACCAGGGCGGCTGCTTCGAGGACTCCCGTCCGACCACCCACGCCGAGCCGACCTTCAAGGTCCACAACTCGGTCTTCTACTGCGTCGCCAACATGCCGGGCGCGGTGCCGAACACCTCCACCTACGCCCTGACCAACGCCACGCTGCCCTACATCGTGCAGCTCGCGAACCTCGGCTGGGTCGAGGCGCTGCGTCGTGACCCGGCGCTCGCGCTGGGCCTCAACACCCATGACGGCCAGGTCGTTTACGGTCCCGTCGCCGAGGCCCACGGCCTCCAGACCCTTGAGCTGAACACGCTCCTCGGCTGAAGCGTCAACGACTGACGTCAATCTCACGTATCCGGCCGGACCTTGCCCCCAAGGTCCGGCCGGACCCGTTTGCGCGGTGCCCCGGGAGCCCGTTCAACTCGCCTCGAACGTAACCCTTTAACCCTTTCGCACACCCGCGAAACTTCGCGGCGACAGTCCGCGCGCCCTTGACAGAGTGGTGTTCGGTTGCCGACACATCGTGCCGGGTCCGGTGGATTGTGTTGCCGCTGAGTGGTGACACGCCATAGAGTCGCCAACCGTCGGCATGGTGCCACGCTGACCTATCGATAAGTGTCCTGGTCACGTCCGAGGAGGTAAGACGACTTGTGAATGAGTCGACATTTGCTCCTGGAGGTGGTCGAGCAGGCATGCCTGAGCGGGGCCAGGGCCCTGCCGGGCTCGAAGCCGTCGGCTCCGTCGCAGTACGCACCTTCGCAAACCACCAGCACATGACGACGCCCCGAAAGAGCATGGACGGCCTAGACGTGAACTCCAGGGCCGGCGACCTGAGCGGCGAAAAGCCCGTGGGTTTCGCCGACTACGAAAACGTGCCCGAAGGGCACTTCTACGACCCCGACGCGGAGTACGAACCGGACCCCGAGTACGCGGCCACCCTCGCCCCCGACGCTGCCCGCCAGCGCCGTGAGCGGATCGGCCCGACCGGACGCCCGCTCCCGTACTTCCCCATCCCGGGTCCGCTGACCGACCACGGTCCCGCGAAGATCATCGCGATGTGCAACCAGAAGGGCGGCGTGGGCAAGACCACGTCGACCATCAACCTGGGTGCCGCGCTCGCCGAGTACGGGCGGCGCGTGCTGCTCGTCGACTTCGACCCGCAGGGCGCCCTGTCCGTGGGGCTCGGCGTGAACCCGATGGAACTCGACCTGACGGTCTACAACCTGCTCATGGAGCGGGGCATGTCGGCCGACGAGGTGCTGCTCAAGACGGCGGTCCCCAATATGGACCTGCTGCCGAGCAACATCGACCTGTCCGCTGCCGAAGTGCAGTTGGTCAGCGAGGTCGCGCGCGAGTCCACCCTCCAGCGGGCCCTGAAGCCCCTGCTGGCCGACTACGACTACATCGTGATCGACTGTCAGCCCTCGCTCGGCCTGCTGACCGTGAACGCCCTGACGGCGGCTCACAAGGTCATCGTCCCGCTGGAGTGCGAGTTCTTCGCGCTGCGCGGCGTGGCGCTGCTGACCGAGACCATCGAGAAGGTGCAGGAGCGGCTCAACCCCGAGCTGGAGCTCGACGGCATCCTCGCCACGATGTACGACTCCCGTACGGTGCACAGCCGTGAGGTGCTGGCGCGCGTCGTCGAGGCCTTCGACGACCACGTCTACCACACGGTCATCGGCCGCACGGTGCGCTTCCCGGAGACCACGGTCGCCGGTGAGCCGATCACGACGTACGCCTCCAACTCCGTCGGCGCCGCCGCCTACCGCCAGCTGGCCAGGGAGGTGCTCGCCCGGTGTCACGCCGAGTGAGTCTGCCCGGAGCCGACGAACTGTTCCGAACCACCGGGGGGATGGCCCTCCAGTCGTCCTCGCCCCGGCGGGGGGCCGACGAGGCGTCCGCCACGGAACACTCGGCCACCTCGGCGGAGGGCACGGCGGGGGAGGGCCGCAGCCGGGAGGCTGAGGCCGCGGCGGCCGGAGGCCCCGTCGTGGGGCAGCCGCGCAGGCCGCAGGAAGGTTCTGTCAGCCCCGCCGGTGCGGGTGCCCAGGCGGGCGGCCGCGGCAAGGGGCAGGGCCGGGGCGCGAACCGGCGGCCCAGCGGGCGCGAGCGGCACGACGAGAAGATCACCGTGTACGTCTCCGCCGAGGAGCTCATGGACCTCGAACACGCGCGGCTGGTGCTGCGCGGGGAGCACGGGCTGGCGGTCGACCGCGGGCGCATCGTCCGCGAAGCGGTGGCGGTCGTCCTCGCCGACCTCGAATCCCGGGGCGACGCGAGCATCCTCGTACGCCGCCTGCGCGGCCGCTGACCGTCCCCGCCGGGTCCCGTCCGGGACACGGCGCCGGAACCCGCGCGCCGGGGTGCCGGGCCGGAGGGTGCCCCGGTCCCGACGCCCCCCCGCCCCGCCCGCCGTGGTCCCCTTCGGGGGATGCCGAGCCCGTGCGCCACGGGGCGCAGCCGAGGCCGGGCCCCGAACCGCCCTGGCCGCCTCCGGCGCAGCCGCGGCCCGGGCCCGTACCCCGCCGGCCGCTTCCGGCGCAGCCGAGGTCGAGGCCCGCACTGCGCCGGGCCCGCCGTCGTACGGCCGAACCTCCGGGGACGCCGCCGGGACGGCCCCGGTCCGCCCGTCTCCCGTCTGCCCGTTCGCGCCGGGTCCGTAGCCGGCTCCGGGTGACGCCCCGCCGCCGCCCCGGGCCGGCCCGGCCCGATCGGGCGGACCGCGCCCAAGGGCTGTCCCGTGGCCCCCGGCGGGCGCACGACGACAGCACTGGTGCTGTGGCCGGAAGGGTCCACCGGGTCGCGCCGCCCGGCACGGCACCTCGCCGCGTTGTCGGAGCGCCCGGACCCGCCCGTACGCAGGCGACCCTCCACCTTGCGATGTACCGGATCCGCCGCCTTGCGCTGATCCACCGGGGACCACGGGACAGCCCTTAGGGGGTGTCCGGTGGGTCATGGCCGGGCCCGGGTCGGCTGGCACCGCGGCTTGCCGCGTTGTCGTCGGTCGTCAATGCTCCGCAGTGACTCCCTCCTCGCTCCGCAGTGACTCCCTCCTCCGCCTTGCAATCCACGGCACCAGCCGACCCGGGCTTCCGACCCTGACCCACCGGACACCCCCTAGGCTGCACGGGGCGCCGGTCGCTCAGGCCCGGCCCGTACGCCGCCCCCTCCGCACCACCCTGGACCGCGATGCCCTACCCCGCCGAACCCGGCCGACCGACCCGCCGCCCGCTGGGACGCGGTCCCGCTGCGCCCGATCCCGCGGCCGGGGCGGAGGATCCCGAAGGCGCTGAGCCGCCCGCTACGGGGCGTACGGCGGACCAGGGCGGGGCGGAGCCCCAGGCGGCGCCCGAGGCCGGGTACGGCCCCACAGGCCGCCCCCGGACCCCTGCCGCCCCGCCCGGGACGCCGACCCCGGCCGAGGCACCCGCCCCGCGGGACCCGGGAGCGGTGCCGGTCGTCCCGGCCCCGGCCGAGGCCCCCGCGGCCCCGACCGCCCCAGCCGCCCCGGCCGGTTCCGCACTCGGATCCCCCTCAGCGCCCGCGCGCCCCGGGACGGAGGCGCCCGCCGACCCCGGCCCCGGGACGGAGGCGCCCGCCGACCCCGGCCCCGGGACGGAGGCGCCCGCCGACCCCGGCCCCGGGACGGAGGCGCCCGCCGACCCCGGCCCCGGGACGGAGGCGCCCGCCGACCCCGGCCCCGGGACGGAGGCGCCCGCCGACCCCGGCCCCGGGACCGAGGCGCCTGCCGGCCCCGGCCCCGCTCCCGCTCCCGGCCACCGCCCCGGCGCGGTGGTGGGTGCGGGCCCCACCGGAGGCGACGGGCGGTTCACGTTGCACCTCGACAACTTCGAGGGGCCCTTCGACCTGCTCCTCCAGCTGATTTCGCGGCACAAGCTCGACGTCACCGAGGTCGCGCTGTCCAAGGTCACCGACGAGTTCATGGCGCACATCCGGGCGATGGGCCCGGACTGGGACCTCGACCAGACCACCGAGTTCCTCGTCGTGGCCGCCACCCTGCTCGACCTGAAGGCCGCCCGGCTGCTGCCGGCCGCCGAGGTCGAGGACGAGGCCGACCTGGCCCTGCTGGAGGCCCGGGACCTGCTCTTCGCCCGGCTGCTCCAGTACAAGGCGTACAAGCAGATCGCCGAGATCTTCGAGGGGCGGGCCGAGGCCGAGGGCCGGCGCCACCCCCGTACCGTCGGCCTGGAGCCGCACCACGCCGAACTGCTGCCCGAGGTGGTCATCAGCATCGGCCTGGAGGGCTTCGCCCGCCTGGCCGTGAAGGCCATGCAGCCCAAGGCCCGGCCGCAGGTCTACGTGGACCACATCCACGCACCCCTCGTCAGCGTGCGCGAGCAGGCCGCGCTCGTCGTGCGCATGCTCAAGACGCGCGGCGAAGCCACCTTCCAGGAACTCACCGAGGACGCGGCGGACACCCTCACCGTGGTCGCCCGCTTCCTGGCCCTGCTGGAGCTCTACCGCGAGAAGGCGGTCGTCCTCGACCAGGAGGAGGCCCTGAAGACCCTGACCGTGCGCTGGAGCGGCGGGGACGGCGACGGCATGCCGACCGTGACCGACGAGTTCGACCAGATCGTGGAGGCGAAGGAATGAGCGACGCGAGCGCGGTGGCCGCGCTGGAGCTGAAGCCCGCGCTGGAGGCCGTACTGATGGTCGTGGACGAGCCCGCGACCGAGGCGCACCTCGCCAAGGTCCTGGAGCGCACCCCGCGCGAGGTCGCGGCCGCGCTGCGCGAGCTCGCCGAGGAGTACACGGCCGCCGGCCGGGGCTTCGAGCTGCGCCTCGTCGCCGGGGGGTGGCGTTTCTACAGCCGGGCGCAGTACGCCCCGGCCGTAGAGGGCTTCGTACTGGACGGCCAGCAGGCCCGCCTCACACAGGCGGCGCTGGAGACCCTGGCGGTCGTCGCGTACCGCCAGCCGGTGAGCCGTTCCCGGGTATCGGCGGTCCGCGGAGTCAACTGCGACGGGGTCATGCGGACCCTCCTCCAGCGCGGTCTGGTGGACGAGGCGGGGACGGAACCCGAAACAGGTGCGATCCTGTACAGGACGACGAACCACTTTTTGGAGCGGATGGGCCTGCGCGGCCTGGACGAGCTCCCGGAGCTCGCGCCCTTCCTCCCCGAGGCGGACGCGATCGAAGCCGAGACGCAAGAAGGTGTGCCGTCGTTCGATCCGGACGCACCGGACACTGATGAAGACGACGACAAGACGACGGAACTTTGATGCGAAGCAGCGGCAACGGCAACGGTAGCGGCAACAGGAACAGCAGCGGCGGCGGCGGGCGCGGAGGCGCCCGAGGCGGCGGCTCCGGCGGCGGTGGCTACCGCGGTTCCGGCTCCGGCGGTGGCAGCACCGGCGGCTACCGGGGCGGCTCCAGCGGCGGCTCGGGCGGTGGCGGCGGCTACCGCGGCGGCTCCAGCGGCGGTTCGGGCGGCTCCGGCGGCGCCCGCGGCGGCAGCGGCTCCAGCGGCGGCGGCGCCCGCGGTGGCAGCGGCTCCGGCGGCGGCGCCCGCGGTGGCAGCGGCTCCGGCTCCGGCGGCGGTTACCGCAGCGGCGGCTCCGGCGGCGGCTACCAGGGCGGCGGCTACCAGGGCGGTGGCTCCGGCGGTTACCAGGGCGGCGGCTCCGACTCGCGTGACCGCGAGCAGGCGCCCCGCATCCGCAACCCGCGCCCCGAGGAGCGCCGCTACGACGTGGGCCCCGAGGGCGAGCGCAGCGGCCGCAGCGGTGCCAAGGCGGGCGGCGGCGGTGCCCGCGGCGCGGCCGACGGCGGCCGCGGTGGCTCCGGTGCCCGTGGCGCGGCAGCGCGCGGCGGTGCCAAGGGCGGCCCCAAGACCTCCAAGACCCCGGCTATCGGCGGGGCCGGCGGCCCGCGCCGCGGTCCGGGCAGCCGTAGCGGCCAGTCCCGCCCGCGCGAGCTGGACGCGCGGATCGAGGAGCGCGTGCGCGACCGGTACGCCGACAAGCCCGTGATCAAGACCCCGAAGACCTTCCCGGGTGCCGAGGAGGAGGGTGAGCGCCTGCAGAAGGTGCTCGCCCGCGCCGGCATGGGTTCGCGCCGCGCCTGCGAGGAGCTCATCGAGCAGGCCCGCGTCGAGGTCAACGGCGAGATCGTGCTGGAGCAGGGCAAGCGCGTCCTGCCGAAGGACGAGATCAAGGTGGACGGCCTGACCGTCGCCACCCAGTCGTACCTGTTCTTCGCGCTGAACAAGCCCGCCGGCGTCGTCTCCACCATGGAGGACCCGGACGGCCGCCAGTGCCTCGGCGACTACGTCACCAACCGTGAGACGCGTCTCTTCCACGTCGGCCGGCTCGACACCGAGACCGAGGGCATCATCCTGCTCACCAACCACGGTGAGCTGGCCCACCGCCTCACGCACCCGAAGTACGGCGTGAAGAAGACCTACGTCGCCGCCATCACCGGCCCGCTGCCGCGCGAGATCGGCAAGCGGCTCAAGGACGGCATCGAGCTGGAGGACGGGTACGCCCGCGCCGACCACTTCCGCGTCGTCGACCAGGTCGGCAAGAACTACCTGGTCGAGGTCACCCTCCACGAGGGCCGCAAGCACATCGTCCGCCGCATGATGGCCGAGGCGGGCTTCCCCGTCGAGAAGCTCGTCCGGACCGCCTTCGGTCCGATCGAGCTGGGCGACCAGAAGTCCGGCTGGCTGCGCCGCCTGACCAACACCGAGGTCGGCATGCTGATGCGCGAGGTCGGTCTGTAGTCCGCCTGATCGCAGGACAAGGGAAAGCCCGCAGTGCCTCACGGCGCCGCGGGCTTTTCCCTTGTCCGGGGCCCCTTTCCTTGTTTATAGTCAACTTGACCATTAAAGAGAGTGGGGGGTCGTCAATGAGCTGCACCTTCATCGGCCAAGCCGTGTGTGGCCGGCGGCCCTGGACCTGCGGGGGTCGCGAGCCTCTCGTAAATGAATGCGAGCGGGTGTGTGTTAACTCGATTGGGTGGTTGTCGGGTTGGCGGCTTGCGGGGGGTGGTGTTCAACGGGGTAGCGTCGCCGGTGCGATCTGGGACGCCGGGTGCGGTGCCAGTGTGCGGGGCCCCTGCTCCACCGGAGCGATGGTTCAGGGCCTCCCCGTCGCCTTTGGCCGCGCCCACTTGGCCAGATCGCTAGGGAACCGGCCCTCCCGGAACGGACCACGCACAGGATGCGTGTCGCCGTCCGGGGAGCGAAAGCCGGGACCCAGTGCGTCCAAGACCGTTCGGGGCGTGCCACCGCGCAGAGCTCATTTCTGCGCGGTGAAAAGGAACGGTGGACCAGGAACCGTCGAGGTCCTGCCGGTGCACCGGGCCACCGCCCCCGCGGGGGCGGTGGGGGTGCTCGGCCTCACGCTGCCGGCTCGGGGCGCCCGTACGGTCCGGGAGGCGGCGGCATGAGGCGCTTCGGCCACGGGCTGGTGCTCGGCAAGTTCTATCCGCCGCACGCCGGCCACCACCACCTGGTGCGCACCGCCCAGGACCGCTGCGAGCGGCTGACCGTACTGGTCTGCGCGGCCTCCGTGGAATCGGTGCCGCTCGCCGACCGGGTCGCCTGGATGCGGGAGGCGCACCCCGGCGCCGAGGTCGTCGGCGCCGTGGACGACATCCCGGTCGACCTGCACGACCCGGCCGTCTGGGAGGCCCACATGGCGATCTTCCGCGGTGCGGTCGGCCGCCCCGTCGACGCCGTCTTCACCTCGGAGGGCTACGGCACCGAGCTCGCGCGCCGGTTCGGCGCCGAAGAGGTCTGCGTGGACCCCGCCCGGACCCTGTTCCCGGTGTCCGGGACGGCCGTACGGGCGGACCCGGCCGGCTGCTGGGACTTCCTGGGGCCGGCCGTACGGGCCGCCCTGGCGCGGCGCGTCGTCGTGCTCGGCGCCGAGTCCACCGGGACGACGACACTGTCCCGGGACCTGGCCGCGCACTACCGGGCGCGCGGCGGGGTCTGGGCGGCGACCGGCTGGGTCGCCGAGTACGGACGCCGCTACAGCGAGGAGAAGCTCGCGGCGGCCCGCGCGTCGGACCCGGGGGCCACCTGGGCGGACGTCTCCTTCACCTCGGCGGAGTTCCCCGTCATCGCCCGGCGCCAGGACGCGCACGAGGAGAAGGCCGCCCGGACGGGCTCCCCGGTGCTGATCTGCGACACCGACTCCTTCGCGACCGGCATCTGGCACGAGCGCTACCTCGGCGGCCGCAACCCGGAGGTCGAGAGGACCGCCGCCCTGACCCGCCGGGACCTGTACCTGCTGACGGACGACGCCGACGTGCCCTTCGAGGACGACGGGCTCCGCGACGGGCCCCACCTCAGACCCTGGATGACCCGGCGGTTCCGCGAGGAGCTGGTGGCGACCGGGCGGCGCTTCCTGCTCGTGCGCGGGGACCGGCGGACGCGGCTGGCCACGGCCGTGGCCGCCGTGGACGGACTGCTCGCCGAGGGCTGGCACTTCGCCGATCCCCTCCCGGAGGCCCGATGAGCGGGGAACCGGCGGCCGGCTACGACCCGCACGCCTTCGAGCCGTTCGCGGTGACCGTCGACCTCGCCGTGTTCACCGTACGGGCCGGGGCCCTGCACGTCCTGCTGATCCGGCGCGGGCAGGAGCCGTACGCGGGGGCCTGGGCGCTCCCCGGCGGCTTCGTCCTGCCCAGTGAGTCCGCGGAGACGGCGGCCCGGCGCGAACTGGCCGAGGAGACGGGCCTGCCCGGGGCGGTGGTCGCGGCCCTGCACCTGGAGCAGTTGCGCACCTACAGCGAACCGGACCGGGACCCCCGGATGCGGGTGGTCTCGGTGGCCTTCACGGCGCTGGTCCCCGACATGCCGGAACCGGCGGCGGAGGGCGGCGGCGACGCCGACCGGGCCCGCTGGGTGCCGGTGGGGACGGTCGGCGGCCTGGCCTTCGACCACGCGGTGATCCTGGCGGACGCGCGCGAACGGATCGGCTCGAAGCTGGAGTACACCTGCCTGGCCCCCGCCTTCTGCCCGCCCGAGTTCACCCTCGGGGAGCTCCAGGCCGTCTACGAGACCGTCTGGGACACCTCCCTGGACCGCCCCAACTTCCGCCGCAAGGTCCTGGCCACCCCCGGCTTCGTCGAGGCCGTACCGGGGGCCGCCCGGCTCACCGGGGGCCGCGGCAAACCGGCCGCGCTCTACCGGCCCGGACCGGCCACCACCCTGCACCCGCCCCTGCTCCGCCCCACGGAAGGACACCCCCGATGACGACCACCACGAAGCGCGCGGCGACCGGCGCCATGATCGGCCTCGCCCTGGGGGACGCCCTGGGCTTCCCCACCGAGTTCAACGACGTCCCGTCGATCCTCGCCAAGACCGGCCCGTGGCGCGAGATGAAACTGCCCCGCCCGGCGATCGTCACGGACGACACCCAGATGACCCTGGCCCTGGCACGCGGCATACGGACCGCCGCCGGGCAGGGGCCGGCCGACCCGCTGCTCCTGGCCCCGCCGGTCCGGCAGGAGTACGTCGACTGGTACCACTCCCCGGAGAACAACCGGGCGCCCGGCAACACCTGCCTGACGGCCTGTCGCCTGCTGGACGACCCCGAGCGGGACTGGCGCGACGCCAGCCGGACCGGCTCCAAGGGCTGCGGCGCCAACATGCGGGTCGTCCCGGTCGGGCTGGTCCCCGGCTGGACCGAGGAGGAGCGGGCAGGCGCCGCCCAGCTCCAGTCCGCCCTCACCCACGGTCACCCCACCGCCCTGGCCGCCTCCGACCTGACCGCGCGGGCCGTGTTCCTGCTGGCCCGGGGCACCGAGGTGACCGGCCTGGTCGGGCAACTGCGCTCGTACGCACTGGAGAACCGCACCCGCTACCACGAGCGCTGGCTCGGCGACCTCTGGACGCGCACGGCCTCCGACGCGTCGGCGCAGTCCTTCATCGCCCGGGGCTGGGACGAGTGCCTGGCCGTACTGGACCGCCTCGCGGCGGCCCTGCGCAGCCCGTCCCCGGAGACCGACCCCTGCCTGGCCACCGGCGACGGCTGGATCGCGGAGGAGGCCCTCGCCACGGCCCTGCACTGCTTCCTTCTCTTCCCGGACCAGCCCCTGACGGCCCTGCGCCGCGCAGCCTGCACGGCCGGGGACTCGGACTCCATCGCCTGCCTGGCCGGCGCCTTCGCGGGCGCCCACCTCGGCGCGGACGTCTGGCCGCGCGACTGGGAGGGCCGCATCGAGTACCGGGACGAACTCCTGGCCTTCGGCGCCCTCTGGGATGCTTGATCCATGCTGGATGCACTGAGTCTCGACCTGACCCCCGTCGTGGCCGAACAGCCCGACCCGCTGCTGTTCGCCACCGTGTCGGGCGCCCACCTGTACGGATTCCCGTCCCGGGACTCCGACATCGACCTGCGCGGAGCCCACCTGCTCCCCGCGCGGTCCCTCCTCGGGCTGCGCGAGCCGGAGGAGACCCGCAGCCGGATGTGGGACCGGGACGGGGTCGAGATGGACCTCGTCACGCACGACCTGCGCAAGTTCGTCCGGCTGATGCTGAACCGCAACGGCTACGTCCTGGAGCAGCTGCTGTCCCCGCTGGTGGTGCACACCACGCCGGCCCACGAGGAGCTGATCGCGCTCGCCCCGGGCGTCCTGACCTCCCACCACGCCCACCACTACCGGGGCTTCGCCAACACCCAGTGGCGGCTCTTCGAGAAGGCGGCCGAGCTGAAGCCGCTGCTGTACGCCTTCCGGGCCCTGCTCACCGGCATCCACCTGATGCGGTCGGGCGAGGTGCAGGCGCACCTGCCGAGCCTGCTGGCCGAGGTACCGGAGGCGCCCGCCCGTCTCGCCGGCCTGATCGAGGCCAAGGTGGCCGCCGAGCACGGGGCGTACGAGGGACCGGCCGTGGACCGGGTGCGGGAGGAGTTCGAGGCGCTGCACGGGGTGCTCGACGCGGCGCAGGCGCTCTCCGCGCTGCCGGAGTACGGCTCGGCCTACGACGCGCTCGACGCCTTCGTCGTACGCCGGCGCATTTCCTAGTCCGGCCACAGCACTAGCCGGCGGACGCGCGGCGGGCGCGGACCAGGAAGTCCTCGACGCGGGCCTGGTCGGGCTCCTCGGGGAGGGTGGTCGTGGCCAGGGCGGCCTCGGTCTCCTCGGCGAGGCGGGCCATCCAGGCGTCGACCTCGTCCCAGCTGAGCTCGCCGCGCCTGACCGCGAGGAGCCGGTCGCGGTACGGGCCCGCATGGATGGTCAGGCGGCCGGTGCGCAGCAGGTCGCGGCAGGACAGCAGCAGGCGCAGCAGGTGCATGGCGTGCTTCCAGCGCGGGGCCCCGTGGACGCGGACGTCCGCGAGGAGTTTGCCGCGCTGGGAGGAGGCGTACCGGCTGAAGCTGGTGTGGGCCCGGCGGGAGAGGAAGGCCTCGCGGAGGGAGAGCAGTTCCTCGCCCACCGGGGTGAGGCGTTCCACCAGGGGGGAGTGCAGGCACTCCAGGACGTTCGGGTTGGCGCGCAGGGCCAGGGAGCAGAAGCGTTCCAGCTCCCAGGAGAACTCCTCGTCCCGAGGGCCCTCCACATGCGTGGGGGGCTTCTCGAACCGCCAGAACAGCGGCGTCGGGGCGAGGTAGACACCGCGCCGGTCGGTGTCGCTCGCCTCCGTCGCCAGCCCGAACGCCCGGGAGCCCATCACGCACTGATAGACCGTGTGGTCCCGCACCAGCGTCAGATCGTCCATCCGGGGAGCCTAGTGCTGTGGCCGGAAAGGTCCACCGGGTCGCGCCGCCCGGTACGGCGCCTCGCCGCGTTGTCGGACCGCGCCGGTACGTCCAGTACGAGCCGCGACCCTCCGCCTTGCGATGCACCGCACCGGACGACGCGCCCCGACAAACCTTTCCGGCCACAGCACTAGACACGCCCCTGGCGCTAAGCGAGCGTGATACTGCCGTCCGCCGCGACGGTGATCTTCTTCTCGGCCAGCGGGCGGGTGGCCGGGCCCTTGGTCACCGCTCCGTCGGTGTCCTTGAACTTGCTGTCGTGGCAGGCGCAGTCGATGGTGCCGTTCGCCACCTTCGTCACGAGGCAGCCCTGGTGGGGGCAGACCGCCGTGAAACAGCGGTAGTTCCCGGCCGTGGGCTGGGTGATCACCAGCTTCTCTTCCTTCAGGACCGTGCCGCCGCCGACCGGCACGTCCGCCGCCTTGGCGATCGTCTTCTTGGCCGCCGCGGGCGCGGGCGCGGACGGGTCGGTGGCGCTGCCCGGCTCGCTCACCGGTTTCTGCTTCTCGCCCTCACCGCAGGCGGTGAGAACTCCGCCCGCCAGGGCGGAAGCGCCTGCTGCCAGTACGGTGCGCCGGGCGGTCTGCGTGGGGTCGCTCATGACTGTCTCCTCGCTGTGTGGCCGGATGACGTGCAGCATCCTGGCCCGCGGAGGGCCTCGGGAGAAGCCCGCCGCGCCGGTTCATGCACCCGGCTGCCACGGGACCAGTGAGGCAGGACTGCCGGGTGTGCGTACGACTTCCCACACGTGGATCACGGCCTCCCGGTTCAGCGGGCCGTGGACGTGGGGATAGCGGCCCCCGGATTCACCCTCCCGGCGGACTTCCGCCGTCAGGGCTTCCTCGTCGAGTTCCACCGCGAGCAGGGTCCCCCGTACTTCGCGGTAGTGCGCGTCGGCGATCGCGAGCGCCGTAGGGCGGTCCGCCGAACAGTGGACGAAGCCCTCGGAGCCGAGCGAGGGCGGGGCGTACGGGGAGTCGGGCGCGACGGCCCAGTCGGCGAGCGGGACGATGTGGAAGATCATGCCGATCGTTCTACCGCAGCCGCCGCGGGGCCGTGCGCCAAGTGGCGGCCCCACCCGGTTCGGGTGACATTGTCCGTGTCTCGAAGCCGGGCCTGCCGCTGTCTCGCGCGGCCCGGCCCCTCTTCGAAAGGCATGACCATGGCGGGTAGCGACCTCGGTTCTCTTCTCGGCGGCCTCCTCGGTGGCGGCGGCAGCGGCGGCGGCCAGGGCGGTGGAGGCGGCAACATCCTCGGCTCGCTGCTCGGCTCCCTGCTGGGCGGCGGCGCGGGCGGCGGCCAGGCGGGCGGCGGGAACAACCCGCTGGGCGGCCTCATGGACATGCTGAACAAGTCGGGGCTGGCCGACCAGGCCCAGTCCTGGGTCGGCACCGGCGAGAACAAGCCCGTCAGCGCCGACCAGATCAAGGAGGCCCTGCCGGCCGGCACCCTCCAGAAGGTCGCCGAGCAGGCCGGCGTCACCCCGGAGCAGGCCGCCGACGAGATCGCGCAGACGCTGCCCCAGGCGGTCGACAAGCTGACGCCGGACGGGCAGGTGCCGTCGGGTTCGCTGGAGGACATCATCAAGGCGCAGGCGCTCTGACACCTCCCCGAAGGCGCCACTTCGGACTTACTCGTCCAGGGCCCGGGCTCGCCTCGCGTACGCCGCGAGCCCGGGCCCTCGCGGCGTACGCGGTGCCCACTACCCTGGCCGGACAAGCCCTTTCGCCGTGCCGTACGCAACCCTGGAGCGCCCCCGTGAGAACCGCCGTCGTCATCGGAACCGGACTGATCGGCACCTCGGCGGCGCTCGCCCTGACCGCCCGCGGGATCACCGTGCACCTGGTCGACCACGACCCGGCGCAGGCCCGTACGGCGGCCGCCCTCGGGGCCGGCTCCGACGAGCCGCTGGAGGGTCAGGTCGACCTGGCGGTCGTCGCCGTACCGCCCGCCCACGTCGCGGCCACGCTGGCCGAGGTGATCGGAGGCGGTGTGGCCCGGGCCTACGTGGACGTCGCCAGCGTCAAGGGCGGCCCGCGGCGGGAACTGGCCGCCCTGGGCGTGGACCTGACGGCGTACATCGGCACCCACCCGATGGCCGGCAAGGAGCGGTCGGGGCCCCTCGCCGCCACCGCGGACCTCTTCGAGGGCCGCCCGTGGGTGCTCACCCCGACCCGGGACACCGACCACGAGGTCCTGAACCTGGCGCTGGAACTGGTGGCCCTGTGCCGGGCCGTACCCGTGGTGATGGACGCGGACGCACACGACCGGGCGGTGGCGCTGGTCTCGCACACCCCCCAGCTGGTGTCGAGCATGGTCGCGGCCCGCCTGGAGGAGGCCGACGAGACGGCGGTCCGGCTGTGCGGGCAGGGCATCCGGGACGTGACGCGGATCGCGGCCTCCGATCCGCGGATGTGGGTGGAGATCCTGTCGGCGAACCCGGGGCCGGTGGCCGACGTCCTGAGCGGGATCGCCGCGGACCTGGCGGAGACCGTGGCGGCCCTGCGCGGCCTCCAGTCGGCCGACGAGGAGAAGCGGCGGGGTGGCGCCGCCGGGATCGAGGACGTGCTGCGGCGCGGGAACGCGGGGCGGGTGCGGGTGCCGGGCAAGCACGGCGCGGCGCCGACGGTCTACGAGACGGTGGCCGTGCTCATCTCCGACCAGCCGGGGGAGCTGGCGCGGATCTTCGCCGACGCCGGGCGGGCCGGGGTCAACATCGAGGACGTGCGGATCGAGCACGCGACGGGGCAGCAGGCGGGTCTGGTCCAGCTGATGGTGGAGCCGCGTGCCGTGGCCGGCCTGACGGCCGAGCTGCGCGAGCGGGGCTGGGCGCTGCGGCAGCAGTAGCCCCTGCGGGCCGGCTGCCGGGGCTCCGCCCCGGACCCCGCGCCTCGAACGCCGGCGGGGCTGGATCGTCCACCGCCGCTGCGGAGCCCCCGCAGCGGCGGTGCACATGCCGGGGACCGGGGGTGGCTGGGGCCCGGTAACCTGGAGCAGGGGCGTTTTCGTGCGCCCGCACACGTACGCGCAACCAGGAAGGTGCCCGCACCGTGGAAACCGCAGCTCCGTCCGCCGTGATCGTCGCCATCGACGGTCCCTCCGGCACGGGCAAGTCCAGCACCTCCAAGGCCGTGGCCGCCAAGCTCGGGCTGCGCTACCTGGACACCGGTGCCCAGTACCGGGCCATCACCTGGTGGATGATCACCAACGGCGTCGACACCGACGACCCGCAGGCCATCGCGGTCGCCGCGGGCAAGCCGGCCATCGTCTCGGGCACCGACCCGGCCGCCCCCACGATCACCGTGGACGGCCTGGACGCCGCCGGCCCGATCCGTACCCAGGAGGTCACCTCCAAGGTCAGCGCCGTCAGCGCCGTCCCCGAGGTGCGCACCCTCATCACCGGGCTCCAGCGCTCCATCGCCGCCGAGGCGGCGAAGACCGCCGACGGGATCGTCGTCGAGGGCCGGGACATCGGTACCACCGTCCTGCCCGACGCCGACCTCAAGATCTTCCTGACGGCGTCCGCCGAGGCCCGCGCCGCCCGCCGCAGCGGCGAGCTCCGCGGCAAGGAGGCCTCCGACCTCGCCGCCACCAGGGAAGCCCTGATCAAGCGGGACGCTGCCGACTCCGGCCGCAAGACCTCCCCGCTGGCCAAGGCCGGCGACGCCGTCGAGGTCGACACCACCGAGCTCACCCTCGACCAGGTCATCGAATGCGTCGTGACCCTGGTCGAAGAACGGCGCTCCAGGTGAGCGGAGCGCCCTCCCCCAAGGGTGCGGCGGTCGGCAGGCGCATCGGCATCGGGCTCATGTACGGGTTGTGGAAACCGCGCGTACTGGGAGCCTGGCGGGTGCCCGCCGCGGGCCCCGTGATCCTCGCCGTGAACCACTCGCACAACATAGACGGCCCGATGGTGATGGGCACCGCGCCGCGGCCGCTGCACTTCCTGATCAAGAAGGAAGCCTACGTCGGCCCGCTCGGCCCCTTCCTCGAAGGGATCGGGCAGGTCAAGGTGGACCGCGGCGGCGCCGACCGGACGGCGATAGGCCGAGCCCTCGGTGTGCTGGAGAACGGCGGGGCCCTGGGGATCTTCCCGGAGGGCACCCGGGGCGAGGGCGACTTCGCCTCGCTCCGCGCCGGGCTCGCGTACTTCGCGGTCCGCAGCGGCGCGCCGATCGTGCCCGTCGCCGTCCTGGGCAGCGGCGACACCCCCGGGCGGGTCGTCAAGGGCCTGCCCGCCCTCAAGAGCCGGGTCGACGTCGTCTTCGGCTCGGCCTTCGACGCCGGGGACGGTACCGGCCGCCGTACCCGTACCGCGCTGGACCAGGCCACCGTACGCATCCAGGACCGGCTGACCGCCCACCTGGCCGACGCCAAGCGCCTCACCGGGCGCTGAGCGAGACTTGACCTAGTAGTGGAACCGCGCTGCGCGGGTGCCACCGATCACCACGAACGACGAGGAACGGACTTCATGAACGACCAGCACGACCACGGAGCACTTGGCGATGCCGAGTACGCGGAGTTCATGGAGCTCGCCGCGGAAGAGGGCTTCGACATCGAGGACGTCGAAGGCGCGATCGAGGCGGCGGGCCACGGCCCGCTGCCCGTCCTCGCCGTCGTCGGCCGGCCCAACGTCGGCAAGTCGACCCTGGTGAACCGGATCATCGGCCGCCGCGAGGCGGTCGTCGAGGACAAGCCCGGCGTCACCCGCGACCGCGTCACGTACGAGGCCGAGTGGGCCGGCCGCCGCTTCAAGGTCGTCGACACCGGCGGCTGGGAGCAGGACGTCCTCGGCATCGACGCCTCCGTCGCCGCCCAGGCCGAATACGCCATCGAGGCCGCCGACGCGGTCGTCTTCGTCGTGGACGCCAAGGTCGGCGCCACCGACACCGACGAGGCCGTCGTCCGGCTGCTGCGCAAGGCCGGCAAGCCCGTCGTCCTGTGCGCCAACAAGGTCGACGGCCAGAGCGGGGAGTCCGACGCGGCCTCCCTGTGGTCGCTGGGCCTCGGCCAGCCGCACCCCGTCTCCTCGCTGCACGGCCGCGGTACCGGCGACATGCTCGACGCGGTCCTGGAGGCCCTCCCCGAGGCCCCCGAGCAGACCTTCGGCACCCCCGTCGGCGGTCCGCGCCGCATCGCGCTGATCGGCCGCCCGAACGTCGGCAAGTCCTCGCTGCTCAACAAGGTCGCGAAGGAGGACCGCGTCGTCGTCAACGAGCTGGCCGGCACCACCCGCGACCCGGTCGACGAGCTGATCGAGCTCGGCGGCATCACCTGGAAGTTCGTGGACACCGCGGGCATCCGCAAGAAGGTCCACCTCCAGCAGGGCGCCGACTACTACGCCTCCCTGCGCACGGCCGCCGCCGTCGAGAAGGCGGAGGTCGCTGTCATCCTGATCGACACCACCGAGACGATCAGCGTCCAGGACCAGCGCATCATCACCATGGCCGTCGAGGCCGGCCGCGCCATCGTGATCGCCTACAACAAGTGGGACGAGCTCGACGAGGAGCGCCGCTACTACCTCGAGCGTGAGATCGAGACCGAGATGCAGCAGGTCTCCTGGGCGCCCCGGGTGAACGTCTCGGCGCTCACCGGCCGCCACATGGAGAAGCTGGTCCCGGCGATCGAGACCGCCCTTGAGGGCTGGGAGACGCGCGTCCCCACCGGCCGCCTGAACGCGTTCCTCGGCGAGGTCGTCGCCGCGCACCCGCACCCGATCCGCGGCGGCAAGCAGCCCCGCATCCTGTTCGGCACCCAGGCGGGCAGCAAGCCGCCGCGCTTCGTCCTCTTCGCCTCCGGCTTCCTGGAGCACGGCTACCGGCGCTTCATCGAGCGCCGACTGCGCGAGGAGTTCGGCTTCGCGGGCACTCCGATCCACATCTCGGTGCGGGTGCGCGAGAAGCGCGGCGCCCAGCACAAGAAGAAGTAGTCCGGCGCGGGGTCAGTAGCCCCGGCGCGGAGCGGGCGGCAGAGCCGCCGGGATGTGCTGCATCCCGGTCTGGTTCTGCCGCCCGCTCGTGTATGCGGGGCCGTCGCCGCCCTGGCCGGCGTAGGAGTACGACGGCTGCGGGGTGTACGAGGGCTGCCAGCTGTCGCTCTGCTGCCATGCGGAACCGTTCCACCCGCTCCCGGTCCCGCCGCCGTACGAGAATCCGCCGGCGCCGTACGTGCCGCCGTACGAGAACGCCGTGAAGCCGAGGCCCTCCTCGCCCGTGCGGTCACCCGGCAGGGCCCGGAAGGCGCGCAGGTACTCCGAGTACAGCGTGTCGTAGATCGGGGTGTGCGAGGCGGCCGGAGCGCTGTCCCGATCCCGTGAGGGGCGCATCGGGGGGACGGTGCTCGGAAAGGACGGGGCGCGGGAGGAGTCGTATGAATGCACGTATCAGCCAACGAAACCGGCGCCCTGCGGATGCGGGGTGACCGGGGCGAAAACGCAGATCGCCGGGGGTGCGCGGGACGGACCGCGCACCCCCGGCGCACGCCGCCAGGCCCTCCTCGGCGGGAGGCTGGGCGGCAGCTCGGGCAGGGCGAGTGATCCAAAGGGGCGCGCCGGGGAGTGGGGCCGAACGCGCGGAGGAAGCGCGAGGCACGAGCGCTTACGAGCACGTACGGCCCCACGAGCCGGCAACAGGCGCCCCGGAGGTGAACGAGCCCCAGAAAGAGGGGCGTCAGGCGCCCGGCGTACCGGCCAGCGGCATCGAGGCGGCCACGAGCTTGCCCCCGGCGGCGGCCTTGTCGAGCGCGTCGCGCAGCAGGTCCTCGCGGGGCTGCTGGCCGATGGAGCCGACGGGCGCGGCATAGATGAGGACCCGCTGGGTCTTGTTGACGGCGGCCCGCCAGCCGTCGGTGACCGACAGCGCCTGGTGCGCCTGCCACCAGGCGACGGGCTTGCCGCCGTCGGTGCCCGGCTGGAGTACGGCGTGCAGCTGGCCGGCGGCGAGGAGGACCGACCAGCCGGGCAGCGGGGACGGCAGTTCGGCGGTGTTCGTGACCGGGATGAAGCCCTGCTCGATGAGGAGCGGCAGGAAGTCGTCGCCCGGACCGGTGGTGCCGGGGCGGGCGATCGGCGCGGTCGGCTCGACGACCAGGGCGGGGTGCAGCGCGCCGTCGATCAGGATCAGTCCGCTCGTGATGCCGAGGACGGCCTGGCCGCCGGGCACGTTCTGCGGGCCCTCGCCGGGGGCGGGCACCGAAGGAGCCGGGCTGTCGCCGGTGATGCTCCGGACCGCGCCCTGGAGCTGCTCCTCGGAGACGGAGACGACCTGCGAGGGGATGCAGGTGGCATGGGCGAAGGCGAGGACGGCGGTCTCCTCGCCGACGAACAGCACGGTGCTGGTGGGTTCCTTCTCCGGGTCGCCCGGGGTGCGGCAGGAGGTGCAGTCGTAACTGCGTGGCGCGCCCTCGCCGACGAGCAGCCTCTCGGCTTCATCGTCACCGATCTCGGCACGTACCTCATCACTGACGTCGAGCATGCGCGGCACGGGGTGGCTCCTCGGCATAGGTGCGGGGGCCGGGGTGTTCCCGGCTCGCCGGGTCAACGGGAAAGTGGCGGCCGGGGTCACGCCGTTGGAGGGAACGGAATCGAACCTGGCCCCCGGGAGGGTTAACGGTCAGACCGGTGCGTTGTTTTGTGCCAACTCTTTTCTGCTTGTGCGCAGTTGGTGGCCGCTGATGGCCGTTTGGCGGCGGGCCGGCAGTCGGCCGACCGGGTGGGGCCGGGGGCCGCGCCGCGTGGCGGGCGGGGAGGGCTGCGGGGGCTGCGTAGCGTGACGCGATGCCCTGCCTCCGGATCCTGCGGGCCGCCGGTGCCGCGGCCGCCGCCGTACTGGCCCTCGTACTCCCCGCCGGTGCGGCGGCCGCGGCTCCGCCACCGCCCGCGCCCGGACCGGCCGGGGCAGCGCACCCCGGCTCGCCCGGCCTGATCGGGACCGGGCCGGGGGACTGCGGGCCGGGCGGGCAGTGGCCCTGGGACTGCGTGGCCGACTGCGAGAGCAGCGGCCGGTGGGCCGTCAACACGGGGAACGGCTTGTACGGCGGCCTGCAGTTCCGGCAGCCGACCTGGGAGGAGCACGGCGGTCTGCGCTTCGCGCCGCGGGCCGACCTCGCGGGCCGGGAGCAGCAGATCCGGGTGGCGGAGGAGGTGCTCGCCACGCAGGGGTGGGACGCGTGGCCGTCCTGCTCGAAGCGGTACGGGCTGGCGGGGCGGATGCACGTGGTGCGCGGCGGGGACACGCTGGTGTCGATCGCGCGGACGCGGCGGGTGAAGGGCGGGTGGCAGGCGCTGTACGCGGCGAACCGGGGGGTGGTCGGGGAACGGCCGGGGGCGATCGCGGTGGGCTTGCTGTTGTCCTTGCCGCCGGTGGATCCGGCCCTGCCGGTGCCGCCGGGCGCGGCCCCGATGCCGGTTCCGGTGCCGGCTCCTGCGGATCCGGCTGCGCCGGTGCCGGGGCCGGTGCCGGGGCCTGCGCCGAGTCCGGTTCCGGCTCCCGTGCCGGTCGCTGTCGCGGCTCCCTGAGGGCGGATCGGCTCACTCGTCCGGGTGCGGCGCCGTTCCCGGGGCTCCGCCCCGGACCCCGCGCCTCAAACGCCGGCGGGGCTGGATTTGCTCGGCGGGGCTGCGCATTCAGCCTCGCCGGCGTTTGAGGCGCGGGGGTGCGGGGGCTGGCCCCCGGAGACGGCGGCGGCGGGGTGGCTGCCGGTCAGGCACCCGGCACACTGCTGGCATGCTCGAGACCTCCGCACGACTCCTGCGCCTGCTGTCCCTGTTGCAGGCCCACCGCGACTGGACCGGGGCCGATCTCGCGGGGCGGCTCGGGGTGACCCCGCGTACGGTCCGGCGGGACGTGGACCGCCTGAGGGGGCTGGGGTACCCGGTGCACGCCAGTCCCGGTACCGGCGGCGGCTACCAGCTGGGGGCGGGGGCCGAGCTGCCGCCCCTGCTGCTGGACGACGACGAGGCCGTGGCGGTGGCCGTCGGGCTGCGGACCGCCGCCGGGAACGGGGTCGAGGGGATCGGGGAGGCCTCCGTACGGGCCCTGGCCAAGCTGGAGCAGGTGCTGCCGTCGAGGCTGCGGCGCAGGGTCTCCGCGCTGAACGAGTTCACCGTGCCGATGCTGCGCGGGGCGGAGCGGTCCGCGGTGGATCCGTCGGTGCTCACCGAGCTGGCCGCCGTCTGCCGCGACGGCGAGCGGCTGCGCTTCGGCTACCGGGACCACGAGGGCGAGGTCACCCGCCGCGCCGTCGAGCCGCACAGGCTGGTCTGCACCGAGCGGCGCTGGTACCTGGTCGCCTGGGACCTGGACCGGGAGGCGTGGCGGACCTTCCGCGCCGACCGGATCGAGCCGAGACCGCCGCACGGCCCGCGCTTCACCCCGCGCCCGCCGCCGGCCGAGGACCTCGCGGCCTACGTCTCGCGCGGAGTGGCGCAGCACGCGTACGCGGCCCGCGCGGTGCTGAGGCTGAAGGTTTCGGCCGAGGAGGCGGCGGGGGTCATCGGGCCGAGCGACGGGGCCCTGGAGCCCGTGGACGCGCAGAGCTGTCTGTTGCGCACAGGGGCGGTGAACCTGGACGTTCTGGTGATTCATGTCATGCTGCTCGGCTGTGAGTTCGAAGTCGTAGAGCCGCCGGAGCTGACCGACCGGATCCGGGCCGCGCGGGATCTCCTGGCGCGGGCGGTGGAGCCCGTAAGGGTGAAGGACGTGTAACGAATCTGAGGGGGATTCATCTGGTCTGGTCCAGGCGGCTGGTGGAAATCTCCGACGGAATTCGAGCCTTCTCGGGGGAAATTCCAAAGAGCCCTCGAGACGGCCCTCCCGGGGATCCGGAATTGAATACACCGCACACGGCCGGGCGGCCGGAAGTTGTCGACGTCCCGTGACACAAGTGTGACCCGGGACGGACGAACGTCCGGGCGCGCCGCTGACGGCCGTACGGGCGAGGCCGCGGGAACGGCGAAGGCGGGCCGGGTCGGTGACCCGGCCCGCCTGGGCCTCGTGCGCGCCGCGGGTGAGGCTGTGCGTACCGCCCCGCGGGGGTGTTTCAGCCGCCGGTGACCGGGCGGGCGGCCGCCGCCGTCCCCCGGGCGGCGCCGGGCCGCTCGACGTGGGCCGGGCGGCGGCTGCCGGCCGGGGTGGCCGGGGTCCGCTCGGACCGGATCACGTGCGGCCGGCCGGAGAGCAGTGCGGCGGGCCGGGGAGCCGGGGAGTGCGCGGTGAGGGCGGCGCCCGGGGCGGTCGCGGCGGGCACCGCGGCGGGCGCGGGGGCAGGCTCTGCGGGGGCCTCGGGGACGCGCTGGAGCTGCCACTTGCCGCCCGCGGAGAGCAGCGGGGTGAGCGCGACGGCGACCGGCGCGGGCATCCGCCCGGTCTCGGCCCGGCGGCGCAGCAGCTCGCGCAGCTCGAAGACGTAGGCCTCCGCGCGGGCGATGAGCGGCTCGAACCAGGGCAGCGCCAGCAGGATCAGCAGACCCGCGGACCAGCCGAGCAGGACGTCGCTGACCCAGTGGGTGCCGAGGTACACGGTGGTGGCGCCGACGCTCAGGGAGACGACCGCGGACACCACGGACAGCACCCGCCGGGTGACCACGGTGGAAGCCAGGTAGGCCAGGATTCCCCAGGTCACGACGGCGTTGGCGGTGTGGCCGGAAGGGAATATATCGCCGCCGGCGAAGAGTTCGGCGGATCCGATCTCGGTGGCGTAGTGCGGGCCGAGCCGGCCGAGGCCGAGCTTGACGGCCCCGACGGTGACGTTGAGCAGGAGCAGGGCCACGCCGAGGGTGATCAGCGGGCGGAGGGTGTGCTGGCGCCAGGAGCGCCAGCCGAGCCAGGCCGCGACCATGACGGCGGTGGGTCCGCGCTGGCCCAGGACGACGAGGTAGTCGAGGAAGGCGTGCAGCTGCGGCCACTGCTCGTACGGCCGGAAGAACATGATCTGCCAGTCCAGCCGGACGAGCCAGGACGTGGTCAGTACGGCCACCACGATGGCGAGGTAGAACACGAGGGTCGATCCGAGGAGCACGACGCGGTGCCGGCTCATCTGCGGTGTTTGCAGATGAGCCGGTCGCTCTGGTTCCCGGTCCAGCCGGGCGAACACCCGCTCCAGACGGGTCAGGATTTGGTCGGTACGCACTCAATCGACGTTACCGCCCACTGCTGGTCGGCCCGGGCGAATCGCGGGCTTTGTGATGACCATGTGATGTGGAGTTCGTCTCACGCGGGACTTAATTCCCGGTATTTCCGCCCCTGTTGGACCGCTTCTGATCCGCTGTCCCGGCAATTGTTTCGCACACTTACCGTGACTTTTTTGCCGCCGTTCAATTCTTTTGCTGAAAGATGGAGGGGAATGATCTATTCCGTTATGTCGGGTCCGTGCCCCCGGCTACGGAGGCCCCGAGCCGTTCAGCCAGAACGCCCCGTACAGCGCCGACGCCAGGGCCGCCGCGCCCAGCACCAGGGCCGCCGTCCGGGTCCGCCACCGGGCCATCGCCACGGCCGCCGGCAGCAGCAGCGGGAAGGCCGGCAGCAGCAGCCGGGGCTTCGAGCCGAAGTAGCCGGACGCGCACAGCGCGAGGGCCACGACGATCCCGCAGTACACCAGCAGCGCAGCCGGCTGGCGTTGCCGTACGCACAGCCAGTAGAGCCACAGCACCAGCGCGACCCCCAGCAGCAGACCGGCCCCCGCCGCGAAGGCAGAGGAGGCCAGCTTCGCCCCGATGAAGCGGGCGAAGGCCCAGCCCCCGTCGAAGCCGTTGCCCCAGCCGCCCTGCACGTCCAGGTAGCCGAGCAGTCCGCCGCCCGTCCGGGCGCCGACCCACAGCACGTACGCCGCCGCCCCCAGCGGGGCCAGCAGCGCGCCCGCGGCCATCCGCCACGACCGGTCCCCCCGGCGCAGGGCGAGCAGCGCGGCCACCCACACCGCGGCGACCACCGCGGCCCCGACCGGCCGGGTCAGTCCCGCCCCGGCCGCGAGCAGCCCCGCCGTCAGCCACCGGCCGCGCAGTACCCCGTACAGGGCCCACGCGGCCAGGGCGGTGAACAGCGACTCGCTGTACGCCATCGACTGCACGATCCCGACGGGCAGCGCCGCCCACGCGGCGACCGCCAGCACCCCCGCCCGGCGGCCGTGCAGCAGATCGGCCACCGCGAAGACCCCCCAGGCCGCGGCGAGCCCCGCGACCGCCGACACCACCAGGCCGGCCGAGCCGTACGGCAGCCCGGTCACCGCCGCCACCAGCCGCTCCAGCCAGGGCAGCAGCGGGAAGAAGGCCAGGTTCGAGTGGACGTCCCCGTTCGGGAGGACCACCTCGTACCCGTACCCCTCCGCGGCGATGCGGGCGTACCAGAGCGAGTCCCAGCGGGCCGACAGCAGCGTGTGCGGGCTGCTGCCCGCCGCCGCCCCCCAGACGCCGAGCACGGTCAGCCCGAGCAGCCGGACCGCCGCGAAGACGGCCAGTGCGGGTGCGGCCCGGCGCAATCCAAGATCTTTCACGGGCATGATTATCGATGGCGGGGCCCGCACCGGGTCCGAGAACCACGCGCCGTGAGCGTGCGTGTACGCGGGGGGAGGGCAGGGGTGGGACGAGTGGCGCACACCACACGGCGGCCGCCGCCGGGATGAGAGCTTGACCACGTGTCGGGCAGGCGAACTCGCGTACGCTGATCGCTCACTCGCGTGTCGATGCCGGACCCCGTAGGAAGCCGCACAGCGCACCACCCCCGTGGCTCCACAAGACGCTGGTCCGCCGAGTGCGAGGGATCACCTGGGAGGTACATGCATGTCGGGGACGAACGTGACCGGCGACAGGAACCCTTCCCCCTGGCAGCGGATCACCGCCGCCTCCGGCGGGACCAACCGGTGGGTCGTCCTGGCGGTCCTGTGCGTCAGCCTGGTCCTCGTCGCGCTCGACGCGACGATCCTGCACGTCGCGGTCCCCTCCGTCACCGAGGACCTGCGCCCCGGCTCCATCGAGCTCCTGTGGATCGTCGACGCCTACCCGCTGGTCTGCGCCGCACTGCTGATCCTCTTCGGCACCCTCGGCGACCGGGTCGGCCGCCGCCGGATCCTCCTCCTCGGCTACGGACTCTTCGGCGTGGCCTCGGCCATCGCCGCCTTCGCCGACAACGCCCAGGTACTGATCGCCGCCCGCGCCCTGCTCGGCATCGGCGGCGCGATGATCATGCCCGCCACCCTGTCGATCCTGCGCCAGGTCTTCCCCGACCGGCGCGAGCGCGCCCTCGCCATCGGCATCTGGACCGCCGTCGCCGCCGTCGGCGCCGCCAGCGGACCCGTACTCGGCGGCTTCCTCGTCCAGCACTACTGGTGGGGCTCCGTCTTCCTCATCAACATCCCGCTGATGGCATTGATCCTGCCGATGGGCCGCTGGCTGCTGCCCGAGTCCAAGGGCACCTCCGACGGGCCGTGGGACGTCACCGGCGCGCTGATGGCCGCCGCCGGCGTGCTCGGCGCCGTGCTGGGGATCAAGCGGCTGGGCGCCGAACGGCAGCTCCTCGACGCCGAGACGCTGGTCCCGCTGGCGATCGGCGCGGCCCTGCTGATCCTCTTCGTACGGCGGCAGAAGCGGCGTGCGCACCCGCTGATCGACATGCGGCTGTTCTCCCGCGCCGCCTTCTCGACCTCCGTCGGCTGCATCGTGCTCGCCATGCTGGCGCTGGTCGGCCTGGAGCTGATCGCCGTCCAGTACCTCCAGCTGGTGCTGCAGCTCAGCCCGCTGGAGACCGGCCTGCGGCTGCTGCCGCTCACCTTCGCCGCCATGGCCGCCGGCGCCACCGGGTCCTACACCCTGACCCGGGTCGGCCCGCGCACGATGGTCTCGCTGGGCTTCCTGCTCACCGCGTTCGCCGTGCTCCTGCTGACGCTCATGGGCCAGCAGGACCGGCCCCTGCTGCTCACCGTCGGCTTCGTCCTGCTCGGCTTCGGGCTCCAGACCACGCTCTTCGCCGCGTACGAGTCCATGCTGAACGAGGCCCCCGCGGCCACCGCGGGCGCTGCCGCCTCGATCGGCGAGACCTCGTACCAGCTCGGCGCGGGCATGGGCATCGTCCTGCTGGGCAGCGTGATGAACGCCGCGTACGCGCCCGGGCTCGCGCACGTCGCAGGGGTCTCGGAGGCCGACTCGGCGGGCGCCACGAACTCTTTGGGCGAGGCCTACCAGATCGCCGCGCAGCTCGGCGGAGCGGCGGGGGAGGCCCTCCACGCCGCGGCCCGGCACTCCTTCGTGCACGGGCTGCACGTGACGCTGGTGGTGAGCGCGGGGCTGCTGCTGGCGGGGGCCGTGATGGCGCTGAAGTTGCCGCGGGTGATGGAGTGCGAGGTGTCGGCCGGCGGTGAGGGCGAGGCCGTGGCGCTGCCCGCGCAGGGGGGCGAGCGCCGGGCCGTGGCGCTGCCCGCGCAGGCCACCGGGGACCCCTACCCGGCCCGGGTGGAACACGCCGGCTGACCCAGCTCCCGCCCCGGGGCTCCGCCCCGGACCCCGCGCCTCAAACGCCGGCGGGGCTGGAGATCGGGGCTCCGCCCCTGGCCCCGCGCCCTCAAGCGCCGGCGGGGCTGGAAGATCGGGGCTCCGCCCCGGACCCCGCGCCTCAAACGCCGGCGGGGCTGGAGATCGGGGCTCCGCCCCTGGCCCCGCGCCTCAAACGCCGGCGGGGCTGGAGGTCGGGGCTCTGCCCCAACCCCGCGCCCTCAAGCGCCGGCGGGGCTGGAGTTCGGGGCTCCGCCCCTGGCCCCGCGCCTCAAACGCCGGCGGGGCTGGAATTGGCCGGGGCTCTGCCCTCGACCCCGCGCCTCAGGCGCCGGCGGGGCTGGGGGGCTGAAAGACGGGGGTGGACGGGTGGGGAATTCGGCGTCTAGCGTCGGCGGCGCAGCGCGTGACGCGCGCTGCCGCGTTCTGCCGGGCGGGCCGGTCGCGCCGACGGCCGCCGGGGCCGCAACTCCGGGGGCCCGGCCGCCGGACACCCGTACCCCCGGCAGGGCGTCGCACCGACCGTCCCAGGCCGCCGGGAGGCCCTTCGTGCCGTCGTCTTTCGTACCCACCGATCCGCTCGGGCTCGACGAGCTCCTCGGACCCGAGGACCTCGCCATCCGCGACACCGTCCGCGGCTGGGCCGCCGACCGGGTGCTGCCGCACATCGCCGAGTGGTACGAGAGCGGCGAGCTGCCCGGGATCCGGGAGCTGGCCAGGGAACTCGGGGCCATCGGGGCGCTCGGGATGTCGCTCGAGGGATACGGCTGCGCCGGGGCCAGCGCCGTGCAGTACGGGCTGGCCTGCCTGGAACTGGAGGCCGCCGACTCCGGGATCCGTTCCCTGGTGTCCGTACAGGGGTCGCTGGCCATGTACGCGATCTGGAAGTACGGCTCCGAGGAGCAGAAGCAGCGCTGGCTGCCCGGCATGGCGGCCGGCGAGCTGATCGGCTGCTTCGGGCTGACCGAGCCCGATGTGGGATCGGACCCCGCCGCGATGCGGACCTACGCCAAGCGCGACGGCAGCGACTGGGTGCTGAACGGGCGCAAGATGTGGATCACCAACGGCTCGGTGGCCGCCGTCGCCGTGGTGTGGGCGCAGACCGACGAGGGGATCCGCGGGTTCGCGGTGCCCACCGACAGCGCCGGATTCTCCGCGCCCGAGATCAAGCACAAGTGGTCCCTGCGGGCGTCCGTGACGAGCGAGCTGGTGATGGACGACGTACGGCTGCCTGCGGACGCGGTGCTTCCGGGTGTCACCGGGCTGAAGGGGCCGCTCGGCTGCCTCAGCCACGCGCGGTACGGGATCGTCTGGGGTTCCATGGGCGCGGCGCGCGCCAGTTTCGAGTCCGCGCTCGGCTACGCGAAGACGCGGGAGCAGTTCGGCAGGCCCATCGGCGGCTTCCAGCTCACCCAGGCCAAACTCGCTGACATGGCCCTGGAACTCCACAAGGGCATCCTGCTCGCCCACCACCTGGGCCGGCGGATGGACGCGGGCACCCTGCGGCCGGAGCAGATCAGCTTCGGCAAGCTCAACAACGTCCGCGAGGCCATCGAGATCTGTCGCACCGCGCGGACCATCCTGGGTGCCAACGGGATCTCGCTCGAGTACCCCGTCATGCGGCACGCCACCAACCTCGAATCGGTCCTCACCTACGAGGGCACCGTCGAGATGCACCAACTGGTGCTGGGCAAGGCGCTCACCGGGCTGGACGCCTTCCGGTGAGAGCCCTGCCTAGCTCTGGTTGAAGAAGTCGCGCGAGCGGCCGCCGGACTCGCCGCTCACGATCTGGGTGTCGGCCGGGGTCAGCAGGAAGACCCTGGTCGCCACCCGCTCGATCGAGCCGCGCAGCCCGAAGGTCAGGCCGGCCGCGAAGTCGACCACGCGCTTCGCGTCGCCCGGGTCCATCGACGACAGGTTCACGATCACCGGGACGCCCTCGCGGAACAGCTCGCCGATGCCGCGCGCGTCACGGAAGCCGTCCGGGGTGACCGTGGCGATGCGGCGCCCGTGTTCCACGGCGGACTCGGAGGCCACCCGGACCCGCGGGTCGGTGACCCACTGCTCGCCGGGGCCGGCCACCGAACCCTGGGCCGCCTCCGCGTAGTCGTCGTCGTAGTAACGCTCGTCGTCGCTGTCTTCCACGAGACCCAGCCAGGCACTCGCCTTGCGCACCGAACCCATGGACGCCTCCTTTCAACGCGGTCAGTCTGTTCTTCTCTCCGCTGCCCCTATGGTCGTCCATGATGCTGACAACGCGCCAAGTGGATAGTCGCCGCGCAGGGGTTTCGTGACGGTACTGGTGCAGAACATCCGTTGCACGGTCAAGGGTCCTGGCGGCTACCACTGCTGACTGAGTGAAAATACGACCGCCGCCTCCGTACGGGTGACCGACGGGGGCGTACGGGTGAGTGGCGGGGGTCGGTACGATGCCCGGCAGGCACGCGCACGAAGCACGGGGGAAGCGGTTTGTTCGGCATAGTCAGACCTTGCACGCACCGGCTGGGAGAACGGTTCAAAGCGGAGTGGATGGCCCATCTGTGCGGGTTGTGCCTGGCACTTCGGGGTGACCACGGCCAGTTCGCCAGGATCGTCACCAACTACGACGGGCTGCTCGTCTCCGTTCTGACGGAGGCTCAGTCGGGTCCCGCTCCCGGTGCCCGGCGCACCGCCGGACCCTGTCCACTGCGCGGGATGCGCACCGCCCCGGTGGCCAACGGCGAGGGCGCGCGGCTCGCCGCCGCCGTCTCGCTCGTCCTGGCCTCCGCGAAGGTGCGGGACCACGTCGCCGACCGGGACGGGCTGTTGGCCCGCGCCCCCATCGCCATGGCGGCCCGCAAGGTGGCCCGCGGCTGGGACCGGGCCGGAGCCCGTACCGGGGCCTCGCTCGGCTTCGACACGGCGGTGCTCGTGGACGCCGTGGACCGGCAGGGCGGCATCGAGACGCTGGCCGGCCCCGGCACGCCCGTGCTCGTGGTCACCGAGCCGACGGAGACGGCGACGGCCGCCGCCTTCGCGCATACCTCGGTCCTCGCGGGACGGCCAGGCAACGGCCCCGCGCTGGCGGAGGCCGGCCGGTACTTCGGCCGCCTCGCGCACCTGCTGGACGCCGTGGAGGACCAGGCCGCCGACGCCGCGGCGGGCGCCTGGAACCCGCTCACCGCCACCGGCACCTCCCTCACCGAGGCCAGGAGACTGTGCGACGACGCCCTCCAGGGCATCAGGCTGGCGCTGGCCGAGGCGGAGTTCGCGGACGCCGGCCTCGCCCACCGGCTGCTGGTGCACGAGCTGCGCACCTCGGTGGACCGGGCCTTCGGGACCGGCACCTGCCGGCACGGCGTGACGGACGCGGCCGGCCAGGGGGCGGGACAGCCGCAGGGGTACGACCCGTACGCGGGCAACCCGTACGGCCAGGGTGCTCCGCACGGCAACGGCACCCCGTACGGCCAGGGCGGCCCCTACGGCGGGGGCCCGTACGGCCAGCCCGCTCCCGGCGGTCCTGCGGGCCCGCCGCCCGTGGGCCCGGGCGGCCCGTGGGGTCCCGGCGGAGGCGGTCACGGAGGCGGGCACGGAGGCCAGGGCGGGCACGGCGGTCACGGCGGGCCCGGCGGGCAGAAGCCGCGCCGCGGGCTGCTGGCCGGCTGCGCCGTGGCCGTAGGCCTCTTCTGCACCTGCCAGATCTGCTGCACCGACTACGAGGGCCCCTGGTCCCGCAAGAAGCGCGACGCGTGGTGCGAGGCCTGCGAGTGCTGCAACTGCTGCCAGCCGAACTCCGCCCCGACCGGTGGCAGCGGTGGTGGCGGTGGTGGTGGCGGGGACGGCGGCTGCTGCGACTGCAACTGCGGCTGCGACTGCTGACGCCCTTTCGGATTCCGCAGGTCCGGACGGCGTACGCCGGGATTCCCGTCCGGACCGGTGTGGAAGGGTTGAGCGGCATGAGCGATGACGCAGACGATCCGCCCGCAGCCTGGCGGAAATGGCACGAGCGCCGGGTGGCCACCGTGTCCGGCCCTCACGGCCCCCTCGCGCTGACCGGCACCCACTGGCTCGCCGATTACCCGGAAGGTCGAATTCCGGCCGTTCCGGGGCGCTGGCGCGCCACCGAGGGCGGGGTGGCCCTCTCCGCCGCCGCCGAGGACGGCATCCGCCTCGACGGCGTGCCCTTCACCGGTGACGCCGTACTCGCCTCCGACGCGGCCCCGCCCGCGCACGCCCGGCTCGGCGCCGGGCAGACGCGGCTCGTGGTCATCCGGCGAGAAGGCGAGTGGGCGGTGCGCGTCTTCGACCCCGACTCCAAGGCCCGGGCGGCCTTCACCGGCATCGAGGCGACCCCCTACGACCCCGCATTCGCGCTGCCGGGGCACTTCCGCCCCTACGGCGAGGACCGGACCGTCCAGGTGGAGAACGCCGACGGGCGGGCCCGCGGCCTCGGTCTCGGCGGGGAGCTCGGGTTCCGCTTCGAGGGCGTCGAGCACACCCTCCAGGCCGCCGTCGACGAGGACGACGGCAGCCTCTGGGCCGTCTTCGGCGATTCCACCGGCGGGCGATCCAGCTACCGGTTCCGTTTCCTGCGGCCCGGGACCCCGGACTCTTCGGGTGCGGTCACCGTGGACTTCAACCGGGCCCTGCTGCCGCCCTGCGCCTTCGCGGACCACTTCATCTGCCCCTTCCCACCGCCCGGCAACACGCTGCCCTTCGAGGTGGCGGCGGGCGAGCGACGGCTGAAAGACGCCCTTGCGACCGGTATCTGACGACAGGACACTCCCGACAGCGCTTGTCAGGGGCACGGCCAAAACTCATGCGCCGGTCGTGCCTCCGGCTGCGCCTCACGGGCTGCGGCACCCCCACATCCGCCGGGCCCCATACCCCTCTCCAGGAGGACGAGAAGTGAGGATCAAGCGCATCACCCGTACCAGGCTGCTCGCGGCGGCCACCGGCCTGGCCGCCGTCGCGGCACTCGCCGCCCCCACCGCGGCGAGCGCGGACACACCCGACGCGGGCTTCGGCGCCGACCGGCTCGCCTCGGCCGGGGCGTCCGTCCTGCGCGCCGACGTCGCGGGTACCGCCTGGCACACCGACCCCGCCACCGGGACCCTCGTGGTCACCGCCGACTCCACGGTCTCGGCCGCGGACATCACGAGAATCAAGCGTGAGGCCGGCACCAACGCCTCGGCCCTGCGGATCGAACGCACCCCCGGCAAACTGACCAAGCTGGCCTCCGGCGGCGACGCCATCTACGCGTCGAGCTGGCGCTGCTCGCTCGGCTTCAACGTGCGCAGCGGCAGCAACTACTACGCGCTGACCGCCGGGCACTGCACCGACGGCGCCGGCACCTGGTGGACCAACTCCGCCCGCACCAACGTGCTCGGCTCCACCGTGGGATCCAGCTTCCCGAACAACGACTACGGCCTGGTCAAGTACGCCAGCAACACGCCGGTCCCGCCCGGCACCGTCGGCGGCCAGGACATCACCAGCGCCGTCAACGCCACGGTCAACATGTCCGTGACCCGGCGCGGTTCCACCACCGGCACCCACAGCGGCCGGGTCACCGGCCTCAACGCCACCGTCAACTACGGCGGCGGCGACGTCGTCTACGGCATGATCCGCACCAACGTCTGCGCCGAGCCCGGCGACAGCGGCGGCCCGCTCTACTCCGGCACCCGCGCGGTCGGCCTCACCTCCGGCGGCAGCGGCAACTGCTCCTCGGGCGGCACCACCTTCTTCCAGCCCGTCGTGGAGGCCCTCAACGCCTACGGGGTCAGCGTCTACTGACCGTGACCCACGCGCCCCCGCCGTACCCCTGGACGTCCTCCCGCCTTCTGGGAGGATGTCCAGGGTGACCGTGTCCACGGGGGAGGCAGGTTTCCGTATGAAGCGCATCGGCGTGACCGGGCACCGGTTCATTCCGGGCGAGGTGCTCGGCCATGTGGAGGACGCCCTGCGGGCCGTACTGGACGGCCACCAGGGGCCCTTGGAGGCCTTCTCCAGCCTCGCCGAGGGAGCGGACCAGCTGTTCGCCGTCATCGCGCTGGAGTGCGGCGCCGACCTCACCGTGGTGATCCCCAGCGGGGACTACGAGGGCACCTTCGAGGACGCCGAATCCCTGGCCCGCTACCGGGGGCTCAAGCGCCGCGCCGCCCAGGAGGTCCGGATGGACTTCGCGCGCTCCACGGACGAGGCCTACTACGCCGCCGGCACCTACATCGCCGACTCCTGCGACCGGCTCGTCGCCGTCTGGGACGGACTGCCCGCCCGCGGGCACGGCGGCACCGGCGAGATCGTCGCCTACGCGCGGGCGCTCGGGAAGCCGGTCACCGTCATCTGGCGCGAGGGCGTGACCCGGGACTGAACCACGGGTGCCCGAGCCACCCCCCGTACCTGAACGACCGTCAACTGCTGTGCCGGGCCAGCCAGTCCGTGTGCTGCGGAGACACATAGCGCTCCGTCTCGTAGACCGCGGAGGGCCACTGCGACTCGGTGATCGTCGTCTGCATGACGACCATCATCGCCGCCAGGTCCTGCTCGATCAGCGTGTGCGCCTCGATCAGCGGATGGTGGCGGCGCACCTCGTTCCAGGCGATTCCGGCCGCCGCCGCCGCGCTGAGCAGGCCCGTCAGCTTCGGCCCCGGACCAGAGCCGAACGCCCCGAACAGGGCGAACAGCAGGGCCAGGCAGGTCAGCAGCACGATCGTCCACGACCAGACGGTGGTCGCCCGCCGGGAGACCTCCGTCCGCCGCCGGTACCAGTTGCGCTGCTCGATCAGCCGGTCCCGGACGTACGTCTCCCGCCGCACCTGGTAGTCCAGCCCGCGCAGCCGCTGCATCGCACCGGTGATCTCCCCGCCCTCCGGCACCTGCCCGGCGGCCCGCGGATCCTCCCAGCCCATCTTGCGCAGCTCGTCCAGCCCCGCCTCCAGCCGCGTCCGGTACGTCGACTCCGCGCCGCCCGCGCCGTCCGCGTCACTGCCGAAGGGCGCGCCGTGGACGGCGTACCGCCAGGCCAGGGACTTGATGAACTCCGCCGCACTGCGGTTGAGCTGCCACTGCGGGCGGGCCCGGCGCCTGGTCGCCCGTACGCCCACGCCCAGTACCCCCGTGTACGCGAGCACGCTGAGCAGCCCGAACAGCCGCATCGAGCCCAGCTGCGGCCCCGCGGGCAGGGCCGCCGCCGCGGCGGCGGCGACCAGCAGCATCAGCTGGGCGCGGGTCGCCTGGGTGGACTCCCGCTGCCGGGAGACCGCCGCCTGGTCGGTGTGGTGGAAGAGGGCCGGCAGGTCCTCGTTGCGAAAGGTCATGCTGTCGGTCACAGCGCCCCCCTGCTGTCGGGTGGCGGGCGGCGGGGCCCCCGCAGCCGCGAGGTCCTCGCCGCCCGCCGTCGGATCACACGGCGAGGGGCTCCAGGTCGCGGTGGACCCGCCGCTCGTCGCGGGCGTAGCGGGTCAGCCCGTGCTCGTCGCCCAGCAGGCGCGTCAGCTCGGACACCGTCTCGGAACGCACCCGGGCCGCCTCCTCCTTGCGGCCCATCATGTCCAGGCTGACCGCCATGTTGGAAGAGCTGGCCAGGGTCTCGGGGTGGTGCGCCCCCAGGGCCTCGCGCAGCCGCCGCACCGCAAGCCGCTCCAGCTCCAGCGCCCCCTCCGGATCGCCCAGGTCGGCCCGGGCGTTGGCCAGGTTGAGGTGGGCGAAGATGGTGTGCGGGTGGTTGTCGCCCAGCACGTCCCGCATCAGCCGGATCACCTGCCGCAGCATCGGATCCGCCGTGTCGGAGGCGCCCGTGCCCCAGTGGAAGACCGCCAGGTTGTTCAGGGCGGCCAGGGTGTACGGGTGCCGCTCGCCCGGCACCTTCATGTACTCGTCCACCACCTCCTGCGCCAGGTCCCGCGCCGCCCCCGGGTCCCCGGTCGCGAACAGGTCCGCCGCCAGGTTCAGCTCGCAGGCCAGCAGGTCCGGGTTGACCGAGGTGTACTTGGCCCGGTAGCGGTTGCGGGTCGCCGTCGTCAGCCGCAGCGCGTCCTCCAGGTCGCCGGCCCGCCGCAGCGACACCGCCAGGTTCTTCGCCGCCGACAGCGTGCCGGGGAAGGCCCGGCCCAGCTGCCGCTTGTAGGTCTCGTACGTCCGGCTCAGCAGCTGCACCGAATCGTCGTACCGGCCCACCTCGCGCAGGTCGCGGGCGAGGTTCTGCGCGGAGGACAGCGTGTACGGGTGGTCCGGGCCCAGCACCTCCGTACGCCGGTCGAAGACCTCCTGGTCGATCTCCCGGGCCCTCGAGTACTGCCCGATCATGCGCAGGTTCAGCGCCAGGTTGTTCGCGGCGGCCAGGGTGCGCGGATGCGCCTCGTGGAAGATCTGCCCGAAGCCCTCGTGCGCGGCCGTGGCCAGTTCCATCGCCTCGCCGTAGCGGCCCAGCGCGCCCAGGTCCATCGCCAGACCACTCGTGGTCATGTACGTGTGCGGGTGCGAGGGGCCGAGCGCGTTGCGCTGCCGCTCCAGCGTGCCCTCGTCCAGCTCCATCGCCTCCACGAACCGGCCCTGCGAGCGCAGGATGTTGGAGAGGTGGAACCGCAGGTACAGGTACTGGAGGTCGTGGTCGCCCAGGGTCTCCTTCCAGACCTCGCGCAGCTCCTCGCCCAGCGCGTACGCGGCCTTGAAGTCACCGCGCTTCCACAGGTAGCGGACCCGGTCGATCAGCAGCCGGCGCGTCTCCGGCTCCTTGCAGTACCGGGCCTCGGACGGGGTCAGGTGCGGCCAGATCGTGTTGAACCGGGGCCAGGTCTCCGGGTTGTCTATCGGCTCGTCGTCGTCCGGCCGGGCACCCGCCAGGATCCGGTGCACCGCGTGCCTGGCCTGGCTCTGCTCCTCCTCCGACAGCTGGGCCCGGATCACCGCCTGGACCAGGCGGTGGACCTGGATGCTGTTGCTGACCTGGTCGACCTTGGCCAGTGCGAAGCGGCCGATCTCCCGGATCACCCGGCCCAGCACCAGTTTCTCCTGCAAGGAGGAGTCGTACGGCTTGAGCGCGTCGATCATCTCCTTGCTGTACAGGAGGTTCGCCGAGATCGGCTCGGGCGCGAAGAAGGCGCACAGCTGCAACAGCCGCACGGCGGCGGGGGACCGGGACTGGAGCCGCTCTATGGACACGTTCCAGGTGGCGGCCACCGGCTGCGGGTAGCCGGGCGGCTGGTTCAGCGCCAGTACCCGCGCGGCCTGCTGCGCCAGCTGCTCCAGGTACGCCGAGACCGGGGTCGCGGTCTCCGCGATCCAGGCGCCCGCCTGCTCGACGGCCAGCGGCAGGTCGCCCACCGCTTCGGCCACCTGCTCGGCGTCCTCCTTGCTGAGCCCGGGGGCCCGGCGCTGGAGGTGCTCGATGGACTCCTCCCGCAGGAACACGTCCACCGGCAGCGCGTCACCGTACTGCGACCAGGACTGGTTGCGGGAGGTCACCAGCACGTGCCCCGGGCCGCCCGGCGGGAAGAACCGCTTGAGGGCCTCCGGATCGTCGGCGTTGTCGAAGACCAGCAGCCACCGCGAGGAGGGAACCCCCCGCCGCAGCAGGTCGATCGCCTCCTGGGAGGCGGCCGACATGTCGTCCCCGGCCTGCGCGCCGAGGCGTACGGCCAGATCTGCGAGGGCCTCGACCACGTCGTCGGTTTCCTCCGAGGAGATCCACCACACCAGGTCGTAGTCGGCCATGAACCGGTGCACGTACTCCAGCGCCACCTGGGTCTTGCCGACGCCGCCGAGACCGTACAGCGTCTGCGGCTGCGGCAGCACCACGGCCATGCCGCCGCCGAGCTGGTCGCGCATCCGCTCCAGCACGATGCTGCGCCCGGTGAACCCGGGGTTGCGGGGCGGCGCGTTCCAGATCTTCGGGACGGTTCCGGGGAACCGGGGACCGGGCTGGGAGGAGCTGTTGACGCTGTCGGGCAGGGCCATCGGCCGCTCCACCGCACGCAGCAGGGCGGTGGTGGCGTGCACCTCGTCGAGCCGGAACAGGTCCACCGGATTGCGGTCGATGTAGGGAGTGGCGAGCCGTACGTCGCCCACCCGCAGCGGGACCAGCTGGCGCCGCCCGCCGGTCGGGTCCTCGGCGGCCGCCCGGTTCCACACGTCCACGGCCCGGGCCGACTTGAGGTAGGCGCTGGAGAGCAGCACCACGGTCCGGGCGGCGGTGTCGATGCTGATGCCCGCGCCGCCCAGGGTGTCCCCGGCGGCGGTTCCCGGTACCTGCTCCGCGGAGACGTCCTTGGGGACGACCCGGAACCCGGCCCGGGTGAGCACCGACTCGATCCAGTCGGCCCACATCCGGTTCTCGGCGACGTAGGAGAGGAACAGGTCGGCGGGCAGGGCCGGGCGGCGCCGGGTGAAGGCGTCCCGGATGCGCAGCCGGACCTCCTCGCCGATGGCCGGCATGGAGGTGATCTCGCCCTCGGTGACCACGGTCGTGAGCCGCTCGAAGGCGGACAGCAGGGAGTTGGTGAGCCCGGCCTCGTCCCCGAAGGTGGCCAGGGTCTCCTCGTAGGCGTAGTAGGGGCGGTACGGGATCTCCACCGCGCCCCAGTAGGAGGTGAGCTCGTCCCCGACCAGGCCGTTGGGGAAGCGGTCGAACTTGATCCGGGCCAGCGCCCGGCCGGCGTCCGCCTTCTCCTTCTCGCCCTCGTCGATGCGCATCGGGACCGGGTAGATCTTGATGCCGCGGTCGTTGAACCGCTCGTCGATCTGCCGGGCGACGGAGGCGGCGCCGTCGATGGACTGGTCGGAGAGGGTGAAGCAGTCGACGAGGACGTCGGGGAGGTGCACGGTGCAGATGTCCGCGATGTCGGACAGACCGGTGCGGCTGTCGATCAGGACGTAGTCGTAGTTCAGCTTCATGTCCGCGCGTAAGGCGTCGAAGAACAGGCCGCCGCCGAGCCGGTCGTAGAAGTTGTCCCAGTCGAAGGTGGAGACGGTCGCCGAGTACTCGCGGTTCTGCCGGCCCGCCGAGACGAAGTCGAGGGTGCCGCCGTCCGGGAACTCCCAGCCGAGGGTCTCCGGGGTGAGCGAGACGGCGTGCGGCTGGATCCGCGCGTAGTCCTTGTGCCAGTCGTCGGCGCGCTGCACCGGGCTGGTCGCCGCCCAGGCGTACTCGCTGATCAGGTCGATGACCCCGGTGGTGGCCCCCAGCGTGGAGGGGTCCAGGAAGGGGTGGAAGAAGCGGTGCAGGCCCGGGGCCTCCAGGTCCCAGTCCACGGCGAGGACCCGCTTGCCGTTGGCGGCGAGGATCCAGGCGGTGTTGGCCAGCGCCATGGTGCGGCCCGTGCCGCCCTTGTACGAGTAGAAGGTGACGATGCGTCCGTCACGGCTGTCCCGGCTGTCACGACTGGCTGTCATCCGCGTCCCCCCGGTCGGTGTCGTTGCTGGCGTCGCTGTCCGTGCTGTCGTGGCTGTCGGTGCTTTCGGGGTATCTCTGCTGGGCGTCGGGCGGGAAGGGCGCCGGCGGTGGTGCGGGCGGCCCGCTCATCCCCATCGGCCCGAGCAGCCGCGGGCGTTCGGTGTGGGTGTTGCCGGCCGGGAGGTACACCTGCGCGTGTCTGAGGAACTGCTGGGCGGCGGCCTCGACCACTTGCGGCAGGATCTGCCCGAGGGTCTCCATGTTGGCCACTCCGTTGGCCGCGGCCCGGCAGGCGGCCCGGCCCTGGCTCATCTTGACGGGCAAGGTCTCCTCCAGCCGCTGGGCCAGCTCGGCTTCCTTCGCACGGCTCTGGTGGTCGTAGCGGTTCCACGGCACGACCACGTTGATCCAGGGCCGGGACTCCTGGTCGAAGGCCGCCAGGCGCTGGCGGCGCTGTTCGTCCTCCACCGCCCAGCGGTCGACGATCAGGATCTCCGGCCGGGTCGGCGGCTGCTTGCTGTCGAAGTGGCCGGCCTCGTCGTCGAAGGAGGCCATGGTCGTGCGGTAGTTGAGCGACCGGACCAGGTCCTCGGCCACCGAGGCGATGGGCCGCTGGGACACCGGATGGTACGGATTCCACTCCAGGGCGCTGTCCCCGTAGTACTCGGGGCTGCGGCCCTCCGGCAGATCGTGCCGGGAGGCGGCCGCCACCGTGACCTGGAGGGTGCGGGCGGCGCTGCTGGGCGTGCCGAAGGCGCTCGGTACGACCCGGTAGTCCACCGGGCGGGTGGATTCCAGGCGGACGGACTCGGCGACCCGGACGATGCGTTTGGCGAGCTCGTACACGGCCCGCTCGTACTGCTCGGCGTAACCGCGCAGTTTGATCAGCCCGTAGAGCCCGTCGGTGACGTAGCGCTCGCCGAAGGTGTTGTGGTTGAACTGGAGGCGCTCGGCGGGCCCGGGCAGCTGGGACGGCGGAACCGGCACCCATAAGGCGGGCACGATGGCTTCGGCCGGCTCGTTGCTGATGGCGCTCTTCTGGATGAGGCGCTGGGCGAAGGCGAACCACTCCTTCCCGCACATCTCACTGGCGAAGTACCGGGGCGAGAACAGGGGGACGAAGACCCGGCAGGTGGCGAGCGCCGCCCCGAGCCGTTCCGACCAGCCCTCGCCGCTGCGTATCTCCCGGTCCATGAATCCGGCGTCGGATCCGGCGGGCAGGTCCGTCAGCGCCATGACGTGGCTGCAGAGATCGCGGAAGAGGCGCTCCACCCACATGTCGGGGTCGGGCCCCCCGGCCCCGAACCTCGGTGTATGCGCATAACTGAGAAAAAAATACGGCTGCACTGATGCGGGCACACGACCCCCGTCCCGAAGATGCGAGCGAAGAAACATCATTCCGGAGCTGCTTCGCCACATCCCCTCATCGTTCAGTCAATCAGCGTCTGTTTTCGGTCATCCAGTCAAGGGCGTGATCGACGGCATCCGGGATCGAGAAGAGCATGGCCGCCGCCCCTCCCACCCGCCCCCTGCGCACCCGCGAATCCGGGAACGACCGGCCGATCTCCGCGAAATCACTGTCGTCCAGTGCGACGTCCTCGTACGCGGTCCACTCTCCCCCCTGCTGACACCCGTTCCGCCGCCCCGGAAGGTTCACCTTCACCACACACTCGTACTTGCGCAAGGGGGGCTTCGGAATTCGATACTCCGCGAGATGGAAAGCGGTGCAGGCCGAGAAGCCCACATTGATCATGAGTACCTGTCCTCCCTCCCAGCACAGCTTCCCCAGGGGTGTCTCCTCACCCAGATGACTTTCCATGCGGTGCCCCGAGCAGAGCCGCTCCGCGTCCTGGCCGAGAGCGGCGAAGGAAGTCTGCGGATGTGCACTGCGCGCGGCGCCCGCTGCGGTACGGACCGCCTCGGCGAGCGCGCCCATGCCCTGACTGGGGGTGCTCGCCGAGTCGAAGGGGGGCATCCGCTCGCGGAAGGCCGCCACCTCGGACCCGGTCAGCCCCGCGATCCGCGCCAGATGGGCGCTGGAGCTACGGGAGTTCTCCGGGGTGAACGCCGGGACCACCAGGGTGCCGCGCGGCCCCAGGACCCCCGTCAGGGCGTCGCGCAGCACCTCGGCCCGCAGCCCGGTCCCGGCGAGGGAGGCATGAACCATGAGGCGGCTGCCCGGGCGCACCCCGAGCAGCCTCAGGTGCACGGCCAGCCCGAGGGCCGAGGGGCCGGGGCCGGTCACGCGTCGACCGACTTCAGCTCCCAGCGCAGCTCCGCCACCAGCCGTTTGCCGGTGCTCGTCAGCTCCGCAGCCCCGGCGAGCCGGTCCAGGGCCTGGTGGATCAGGTCCGACCCGGCCGGTCCCGGGGCCGCCGTGGCCCGCCGGAACGCCTCCACCGCCACCCGCTCGTACACGTCGGCCAGCAGCCGCGACAGCGGTACGGGGCGCTGCCGCCACGGCGACGGGTGCTGCCACTGCCCGTCGAGGGCGTACAGGTCGGCCACCTCGGTCAGCGCCCGCAGCCGGGCCCGCCGGCCCCCGGTCAGCAGGGCCAGCGCGGTCTCCGCCGCCCCCGCGGCGTACGGCACCCCGAGCGCCCCCGGCCCGTGCCGTCCCGCCTCGCCCCAGCCTCCGGCCCGGGGTCCGCCCGCGAGCGGGGTCAGCGTGGTCAGCCCGGCGGCCGCGGCCCGGGCGAACTCCGGCACCGCCTCGTGCAGCAGCGCCCAGGCCCCGTCCAGCCTGGCCCGCCACTCCCCGGCCTCGCCGGCGCCGAGCCGCAGCCGGGGCGGGCGGGCGAAGCAGTTGCGGTACGGGTCGAGGTCCTCCAGCGCCACCGGGGCCGCGTCCGGCCCGGGCGACCAGCTCCGTACGGGCTGCCAGCGGGCGTCCCCCGCCGCGGGCCCGAAGCGGTGCTCCGTACGCCCGTCCCGTACGGCGTACCCCTCGCCGGTGACGTGCAGCGCGGCCCGGCCGTCCGTGCCGGGCTCCCCGAGCCGCAGCAGCCCCAGCGTCGGCAGGTACACCTCGCCGTCCCGGTAGGCCACCTCGGCGGGCAGCTCCAGCCGGCCCCGCAGCACGGCCGCGGCGGCCAGCGCGGTCAGCCTGCGCGCCGCGTCCGGGCCCTGGGCGCCCCAGGCCCCGCGGCCGTCCCGTACGGCGTCCAGGGCGGCCAGTACCCAGGTCCGGGTGAAGGGATGGCCCAGTACGGCGTCCAGCGCGGCCTCCCCGGCCCCTCCGGCCCGCTCCACCTCCCCCAGCAGCTCCCAGGCCCGGTCCCAGCCGGGCTCCCCGGCGAGGTCCTCGTGGAGCCTGGCCAGCAGCACCCGGGTCAGCTCCTCCTGGCTGCGGGCGAGTTCGGCCGGGTCGGAGAGTTCCGGGGCGGTCTCCCGGGGCCCCGTGCGGCCCTCGACCCCGTCCACCAGCTCGCGCAGGTCGGCGCAGTACACGGAGGGGTTGTCGAAGCCGTTGTCGGCCTTGTATCGGTGGGTGTAGAGCCCGCCCCCGCACGAACGTACGACGGGGCACCGGCGGCACGGGTCGCTGACCCCGGCCAGGCCCAACTGTCGTGCCCGTACCCCGGGATGGGCCGCGACCTGGTCGAAGGCGTGGTCGAAGACGTTGAACCCGGTGGCCGCGGCCCCGTCGAAGGCGCTCTTGAGGGAGTCCACCTGCTCCAGGGTGCCGTCGGTCTCCACGACGACGAGGTCGGTGGGCGCCAGCCCCAGGGACTCGGTGAGGCTGGGCCCGCCGCGCAGAGTGGAGAGCAGGGACTCGAAGAGCCGTACGGGCACGGGGCGTTCCCGGCGCTCCCAGTGGTCGTAGACCCGCAGCAGCCAGCGCGCGTACGCGTCGGGGGCGCCGTCGGGCCGGACCGGAGGGGTCTCCCAGGTGGCGTGGGGGAGGAGGAAGTCCACGCGGGGCGGCTCCAGTTCGACCAGCGCGTCCAGGACGGCGACGGGGTCGTTGGCCACGTCCACGGTGCAGAGCAGGCCCTGGTAGAGGTGGCGGTAGGGCGCGGAGCGCAGCAGGGCGACGGCGGCCAGGACCAGCGGGTGGCTCGTACGGCCGTCCGCGAAGCGGCGGTGGCGGTCGTTGGCGGCGCGGTCCCCGTCCAGGGAGATGCCGACCCGGACGCCGAACTCGTCGAAGAGGTCGAGGTGGCGGGTGCCGAGCTGGAGCCCGTTGGTGTGGATCCGCAGGTCGAGTGCGGCCGTCCCGGCGAGTGCCCGGGTGAATTCCTCGCACACGAGCCGGAGCCGGGCGGTGCCCGCCAGGAGGGGTTCCCCTCCGTGGAGAATCACCGTGACGGAGGGGAGGGCATGGTCACGGGCATGTTCGGCGAGCCGCGACGCGGTATGGGAGATGACCTCGGGGGAGATCACTTTCGGCCGGGCTCGCCAGCTCTGATCTGCGTGTTCATAGACATAGCAATGATCACAAGCGAGATCGCATCTGCTGTGAACTTTCAGGACGATCTCGCGAAAAGCGATCAGGCCGGTCATTCCACCAGTCTAGAGCGCGTACTTCTGTGTCAGAGTGCAGAGTTGAAGATAGGTGCCTGAACCGGACGACCGGATTCAGTCGGCAGCACGCGGCCGAGCTTGGCGGCCGCGGAGCTGCTGCGGACGTCGATCTGGGCGAGCGGGGTCCGGCGGGCCTTGACCGTGCTGGTCGCGGGGGCTGCGGAAGTGTTCACGACACCGTCCTTGAGGGGGCCATGTGGAATGGGCATGTGAATGACAACAGCGGCGCGCTGCTGCCATGGCGTGGACTTTACTCGGCCACACCCCATTGGCAACTGAGACATGACGCCTGGTCAAGCGTTCTAGGCAAAGCCCCGGGGATTTCTCAAGGTGGCACATTCGGCCGTTTGCCGGACGGCTAGATCCTTTTCATCGGCGGGCCCGGCCGCCGACGGGCCGGGGCGCGGCTTCGGACTTGCTCGTCTAGGCCGGCTGTTGTTCGCTGAGCGGGGGCGTGGGGAGGGTGCGGAGCAGCCAGTTCAGTACGTCGGGCAGTGCGCGAAAGGCGGCGAAGTGCGCGGCGGCCGGGTCGATGGTGGTGGTGGCGCCCGGGATGCGGCTGGCCAGCCAGCGGGAGTGGCCCACGGGGGAGAACACGTCGAGCTCGCCGTGCCAGATGAGCACCGGGCAGCGGATGTCGGCCGGGTCGAATCCCCAGGGGCGGCTGAAGGCCAGCACGTCGTCGATCCAGCCGTACGCCGAATGGCGCAGCCCCTCGGTGTAGTTGCGCAGCAGCATCGACCGCAGGCCGGCGTCCGAGACGATCAGGCGGTCGTTGGCGGTGAGCTCCCGGCGCAGCTCGTCCAGGAGCCGGCCGGGGTCCTTGCGGATGCCGGCGGCGCGCGGGATCAGCCGGGCCTCCAGCCCCTCGGGGTCGTCGGAGGCGGCGGTGTACTCCCGTACGTTCGAGGCGGCCATGCCGGCGAACCAGTCCAGGTCCTCCGCGTCCCGGGGAGCCAGGCCCACCATCGCCGCGGTGCGGGTGACCCGGTCGGGGAGCAGGGCGGCGCAGGCCAGGGCGCCGGGGGCGCCGCCGGACCGGCCGGCCACGGCGAAGGTCTCCAGACCGAGGGCGTCGGCGACGGCGGCCACGTCCTGGGCCACGTCGGCGACGCTGCGGCCCGGGTGGCGGTCGGAGCCGCCGTATCCGGGCCGGTCGTAGGCGATGAGCTGCATCCGGCGCTGGTAGAGGACCATGCCCCGGGGTGCCGGGCCCAGTCGGCTGCCGGGCATGCCGTGGAGCAGAAAAACCGGTTTGCCGTCCGGATCGCCCCAGCGTTCCACCGTCAGAGCGCGTCCGTCCGCGGCGCGCACCTGATTGCGCACGCGTTCCCTCCCTCACACTCGGCTCGGGTCGTCACGGTGATTGTGCGCGCTGGGGGAGGAGCGCGGTAGGGCGCACTTCGCGCGAAATTATCGTGCGCCGCGGCCGTGCGCTGACGGCCACGGCTGCTCGGGGGTGGGGCCCTGAGCGGCCCTCCCTCTACGCGGGCGGGACCCTGAGCGGGACGGGGATCAGGGCGGCCGCCGCCGAGCGGGCCCGTTCCAGGGCGACGGCCCGGTCCGCGCCGCGCTGGCCCAGCACCACCCGGGTGCTCAGCCCGTCCAGCAGGGCGAGCAGCTCCGAGGCCCGGCCGGGCACGTCCACGGCGGCGAAGCGGCCCTGCTCCACGCCCTTGGCCAGCAGGGCCTCAAGATCGCGCTGCCAGCCGTCGTCGATCTCCTGCTGGGCGGCGCGCAGCGGCTCGTTGGAGGCCGTGCGGGCCCACAGCTCGATCCACAGGGTCCAGCGCGGGTCGCGGGGCCCGCGCGGCAGGTACAGCTCGACGAAGAGTGCGAGCTTGCGCGGTGCGGTGACCCGACGGGCCATCAGTTCCGCGCGCTCGGCGCTCAGTTGGTCCTCGCTCCAGCGCAGGGCCTCCAGCAGGAGCCGGTCCTTGCTGCCGAAGTAGTACAGGATGTGGCCGCCGCTGGTGCCGAGGCGCTCGGCGAGCGCGGACATCGTGAGCGCGGCCAGCCCGTCCTCGGCGATCGCCGCCATGGCCTCTTCGAGCATCCGCTCCTGGGCGACCTGCCCGTCGCGCCGCCGAGCCGTTCCCGCCACCGGACCCACCCTCCTGATCTTCCTGGCCCGACCTTATCCCGGACAGGGTCTTGACGGGGTCCCGGTCCAGCGCGCATCTTGAATGCCATTCAAGAACTTAGAACGTCATTCAAGGTTCACCGGGTCCAAGGTCAGGGGTACGGCGCATGGCACAGCAGGAGACGACGGCCGACGTCGACGAGGTCTTCCGGGTAGAGACGCACGGCATCGACCCCATTCCCGACGCGGAGCGCCACGGCAGCGCCAAGGACCTCTTCTGGCTCTGGTTCGGCTCCAACCTCACTTTCACCTATGTGATCAACGGGGCCCTCGCCGTGGCCTTCGGGCTCTCCTTCTGGCAGGCCACCGCCGTGGTCGTGATCAGCGGACTGTCCTTCTTCGCCGTCAGTGCCGCCGGCCTCAGCGGCATCCGCACCGGCACCGCCACCCTGGTCATCTCCCGCGCCGCCTTCGGCGTCCGCGGGAACCTCCCGGCCGGCGTCCTGAACTGGGTGGTGAGCATCGGCTACACCATCGTCAACACCGTGGTCGGGACCCTGGCCCTGGAGCTCCTCTTCGCCCAGGTGGGCCTCGGGAGCGGCACCGCGGTACGCGCCCTGTCGCTCACGGTCACCCTCGCGCTGACCTTCGCCGTCGCCATGTGGGGCCACGCCACCGTCCAGTTCGCCGAACGCTGGATGGCCTACGTCCTCGCCGCCGGCTTCGGCGTCCTGCTCCTCTTCGTCCTGCCCGGCGCCGACACCTCCGCCCCCGCCGCCGCCCCCGGGCTGTCCGGCTGGAGCCTCGCCTTCGTCGTCATGCTCGCCGGACCGTTCTCGTACCTGCCGATGCCCGCCGACTACACCCGCTACCTGCCCCGGACCACCTCGCTGAAGTCGATCACCTGGACGGGGGCGCTGGGCGGGTTCCTCTCCTCCGTGGCCCTCGGGATCGCGGGCGTCGCCGCCGCCACCCGGACCGATATGACCGACGCCGTCGCCGGGGCCGAGAGCCTGCTGCCCGGCTGGTTCCAGCCGCTGTTCCTGGCCCTCGTACTCGGCGGCTCCGTCACCAACTCGATCATCACCCTCTACTCCTCCAGCCTGAACCTCCAGGTCCTCGGCATCCCCTGGAGCCGCGCCCGGGCCATCGTGATCAGCGCCGCGGTCACCGCCGCGGGCTCGCTCGCCGCCCTCTTCCTCACCGACTTCACCACCTCCCTGCTCTCCTTCCTCTCCCTGCTGATCATCGTGTTCGCCCCCTGGGGCGGCGTCTTCCTCGCCGACATGCTGCTGCGCCGCTGCCGCTACGACGCCGACGCGCTGCACGCCGGGAGCGCGGGCGCCTACTGGTACCGGGCCGGCTACCACCCGGCCGGCCTGGCCGCCCTCCTCACCGGCCTGGTCTTCTCCGCCCTGACCTGCGACTCCGCCCTGTGGACCGGCCCGCTCGTGGCCCCGCTCGGCGGCGCCGACCTCACCCTCCTCGGCTCGGTGGTCTCCGGGCTCACCTACTGGGCTCTGGCACGGCGCGTCCCCTCGTACGCCGCGGCCGCCTGATCCCCCCACCCCTCTGCACAGGAGCACCGCCCCATGCCTGGCACAGCACAGCCCTTCCCCGCCGACCTGCTGCTCACCGGAGCCCGCGTGCACACCGTGGACCCGGACCTGCCCGAGGCCGAGGCCCTGGCCGTGCACGACGGCCGGATCGTCTGGGTCGGCTCCGACGCCGGGGCCGAGGCCTGGGCCGGACCGGACACCGAGCGGATCGACGCGGGCGGGAAGCTGGTCCTGCCCGGCTTCATCGACGCGCACAACCACGTCCGGCTCGGCTCCGACGCCGACTGCGTGCAGCTCGCCGGGGTGCGCACCCTGGAGGGCATCCACGAGCAGATCTGGGCCTGGCACGTGGAACACCCGGACGCCGAGTGGATCGAGGCCGAGGCCTTCGACTACTCCGCCATCCCCGGCGGCCGGATGCCGACCGCCGCCGACCTGGACACCGTCACCGGCGACACTCCCGCGATCGTGCTCTCGTACGACGTCCACACGGCCTGGCTGAACACGGCCGCCATGCGCCGCCTCGGCGTCACCCGGGACCGCACCGACCTGCCCTTCGGCACCGCCGCGACGGACCCGGAGACCGGCGAGCCCACCGGATTCGTCAAGGACTTCGCCGTCAAGGGGCTCTCCCGGGCGGGCCACCGCGCCCTGCGCGACCTGGGCGTGCCGTGGGCCTCGCCGGAGCGGCAGTACGGGCGGCTCGCCAAGAGCCTCGACGACGCGATCGGCTTCGGCATCACCACGGTCGTCGAGCCGCAGAACTCCCTCGACGACCTGGAGCTCTACGAGCGCGCCCGCGCGGAGGGCCGGCTGCGCTCACGGATCGTCGCCGCGCTGTTCCACCCGCGGGGCACGACCGAGGCGGAGCTCGACTCCTTCGCGGCGGCCGCCCGCAGGTACGCGGGGGACCGGCTGCGGGTGGGCCCGCTCAAGCTGTACATCGACGACGTGGTGGAGCCGCGTACGGCCGCGCTGCTGGAGCCGTACGCCGGATGCGGCCACCACCGCGGCGAGACCTTCTACCCGGCCGAGGAGTTCGCGGAGCTGCTGGCGGGGCTCGACGCGCGCGGCTTCCAGTGCTTCGTGCACGCCACCGGGGACCGGGGCATCCGGACCGTCCTGGACGCGGTGGAACACGCCCGCGCGGTGAACGGCCCGCGCGACGCCCGCCACCAGGTGGTGCACGTGGAGTGCCTGGACCCGGCGGACGTACCGCGCTTCCGGGAGCTGGGCGTGGTCGCCTGCATGCAGCCGAGGCACTGCGCGCCGGAGATCGCCGGTCCCGGCCAGGACTGGGCCGAGAACGTCGGCGAGGACCGCTGGCACAAGGCCTGGCCGATGCGGAGCCTGCACGAGGCGGGGGCCGTACTGGCCTTCTCCAGCGACTGGAACGTGGCCGAGATGGACCCCATGGTCGGCATCTACACGGCCGTGACCCGGCGCCCGCTGGGCGGGGGCGAGCCGTGGCAGCCGGCCGAGACGGTGGACGTGGCGACGGCCGTGCACGGCTACACGATGGGCTCGGCCCACGCCAACTTCCTGGAGGCGGACCGGGGTTCGCTGACGGTGGGCAAGGCGGCCGACTTCGTGGTGCTGTCCCGCGACATCCTCACCGTCCCCGCGGACCGGATCCCGGGCACGATCGCGGAAACGGTGGTGGTGGCGGGCGAGGTGGTCCACCGGGTCGCCTGACGGCGGGTCGGGCGGGGTCCTGGGGGCGGGGACGGTCGGGTCCCGGGCGGGGTCTCGGTCGGCTCCCGGGCGGGTCGGGCGGGTCCCGGGCGGGTCCCGGGCCGGGGCTTGGCGGTGTTTCCCTGGCGGGGCTGGGTGAGGGGGACGGGGCCGGGGTGGGGTGTCGTCCGGGACTCATGATTTATGGCGCCTTGAGCGGGCTGCGTCGGTGCGGGCCGGCGGGGCGCCAACAAATCACGTTCTACGTCCCGGACAACACCCCACCCCGGCCCCGTCCCGGGGCGGATCCAGTGTTGGCCGGGGCACATCCAGCCTCGCCGGCGTTTGAGGCGCGGGGTCTGGGGCGGAGCCCCGGGGGACGGTGGAAGGGCGGGTGGGGGTCGGCTCCGCGCAGCGGCAGCCCGTCACCGCTGGGGCCAGTACCAGAGGGGTTCGTCCAGGGGGCCCTCGCGGCCCGCTACCTCCGTGCGGCCGAACTCCTTGACCAGTTCCACCGTCCGGAGGTCCACCCGGTGGCGGCGGGTGCCCTCGGCCAGGGCCTCGGCCAAGGGGGTCGCGTGGGTGACCACCACCGTCTGGGTGTCCCGGGCCGCCGTGAGGATCAGGTCCGCCAGCGGGGTCAGCAGGTCCGGGTGGAGGCTGGTCTCCGGCTCGTTGAGGACCATCAGGGCGGGCGGGCGCGGTGTCAGCAGGGCCGCCGCCCAGAGCAGGTAGCGCAGGGTGCCGTCGGAGAGCTCGGCCGCGCTCAGCGGGCGCAGCAGACCGGTGCTGGTGGAGTTCGAGGGAGAAGCGGCCGTCCCGGTCGGTGACGGAGACCCGGGTGCCGGGGAAGGCCGCCTCCACGGCGGCGTCCAGCGCCGCGTGGTCCCCGGTCTCCCGGATCGTCTGCAGGGCCGCGGGCAGATCGGCCCCGTCGGCGGCGAGCACCGGTGTACGGGTGCCGATCCGCGGGGTCCGGGCGGGGGCCCCGGCGTCGGTGCGGACGTGGTCGTAGAACCGCCAGGACCGGATCAGCTCGCGCAGGGCGAGGAGGTCCGGGGCCAGCTGGGGGTCGGCGAGCTCGCTGAGCACGGAGTCGTAGGGGCGCAGCGCGTTCTGGGTGCGGTGCCAGCCGCCGTCGGCCGTGCGGGTGCGTACGGCGGGCCCCGCGCGGTCGGACAGCAGCGCGGCCGGGCGCAGTACCGGCCCGGCCCAGGTGCACTCGCGCTTGATCTCGGGGTCGAGGGTGAAGAGGGAGTCCGCGACCGGCACCGGGTGGCCGAAGTCCACCGCGTAGCCGAACTCGTCGCCCGCGAAGCCCAGCCGCAGGCTGACCGGCTCGGTGCGGACCGTCCCCTGGAGCGGTCGGCGCCCCTCGCGCACTTCCCGGCCGAGCTTCTCCGGGCCCGCCCACAGGGTGGACGGCAGCCCGCCCTCCCGGGCCAGCGCGGCGACCGCCCCGCCCCGGGCGGAGTCGGCGAGCAGGCGCAGCGAGCGGTAGAGGCTGGACTTCCCCGTGCCGTTGGCTCCGGTCACCACGGTGAGCCTGCCCAGCGGGACGATCAGCCGGCGCAGGGAGCGGTAGTTCTCGACGGCGAGCGTGGTGATCACGTGACGATCATGCCTCGGGGGCGAGGAAGCGGCCCACGGGGAGGACCTGGCGGCCCTGGGTGCCGACCGTGATCTGCCCGGCGAGGAGGTACGGGGGTGTTCACCGCACGTCCGCCGCCTCGGCGTCCCCGGCGTCATCGGGCAGCCCGCTGCCCACGGCGGCTCCGGGCCGGCCCTTGCGGGACATCGCGCAGAACAGCGTGAGCAGGGAGCCCAGTACCGCCCAGCCGGCCAGGACCAGCATGGGCCCGCCCGCGCCGTTGCCCTTGAAGTACGCGATGGAGCGCGCGGCGTACGTACCCGCGCCCGGCGGCAGGGCCGGGCCGATGGAGCTCCAGAACGGCGGCAGCAGCGGGTACGGGTACGCTCCGCCCGCACTCGGGTTGCCGAGCACCACCACCAGCAGGATCGCGAGGCCGATGCCGACCACGCCCGCCAGCCCCTGGAAGGCCAGGGTGATCGCGCCGACCGCGAAGACCACCAGGGCGCCGAGCCCCCACAGGGCCATGAGCGAGCCGGGCAGGGCGTCCAGGACCGGGCCCGCGATGACCGCGCCGAGCAGCCCGGCGGCGAGGGCGTACACGAGCAGCGCGCCGAGCCGGACGACCGCGCGGGCGGCGTTCGCGGGCCGGGCGCCGGCGCTGATCGCGAGGATCGCGGCGCACAGGTAGCCGCCCACGCACCAGCCGATGACCAGGTAGAAGGAGCTCAGGCCGCGCGCGTCGCCCGCGGCGGACGGGGCCACGTCGGTGACCACGACGGCGCGCCCCCGGCTCTGCTCGACCTTGCCGACGACCGCTTCGATGGCCTGGGCGAGCGAGGCCCCGGCGCCGCCCGCGACCAGCAGCCGGTCGGCCCTGGCGGCCGGGTCGAGGATCAGGGCGCCGTCCACGTCCCGGTTCCCGACCTGGGCGCGGGCCGTGGCCTCGTCCTCGACCGCGCGCGGGTCGAGCGGTTTGCCCGGCAGGGCGGCGAGCTGCTGCGCGGACTCCTCGGCGACCCGGGCGACGGGGGCGGCCACGGCGATTGGGATCTCGCTGGGCACGGGGTGGTGGAAGGCGCCGATGTACGAGGTGATGAAGGCGAGCTGGAGCGCCAGCACCCCCAGGACCAGCAGCGCGGCCCGGGTGGTCACGGCGTCCTTGATCTCGGCGAGGAAGCCGCCGGACGGATCTGCGTCGTTGCTCTGGGTGGGCTGGCTCATGCCACCCACGCTCGGCGTGGGGGCGGGGGGCCGCAGCAGGGGTGGGCCGAATGGATGACCGGCGGGGGTGGGGCCCTCGGGGAGCGTTCGAACTAGTGTTTCGCACGGATATTCGAATTGCTCTATGGTGGATGACGGGGGAGGTTCATCGAGCGAAGCAGGAGGCCGCGGGTGCCTGGTTTTACGCATCTGCACACCGTTTCGGGGTTCTCCGTGCGCTACGGGGGCTCGCACCCGGAACGGCTGGCGGAGCGCGCCGCGGAGCGGGGCATGGACGCCCTCGCCCTGACCGACCGCGACACCCTCGCGGGTGCGGTGCGGTTCGCGAAGGCGTGCGCGAAGGCCGGGATCAGGCCGCTGTTCGGGGTGGACCTGGCCGTGTCGCCTGCGGCGGGCTCGGCGGGCTCGGCGGGCTCGGGTGGCCCCGGCTCCGGTTCCGCGGGCTCGGGTGGCTCCGGGGCCTCCGCCCGGTCCTCCGGGGCTTCCGGTTCCGGTTCTGTCGAGGTCTCGTACCGGCGGCGCAGTCCCGTCAAGGGCGGGGCCTTCGTCGACGAGTCCGCCCCGCGCGCCGTCTTCCTGGCCCGCGACGGGGCCGCCGGGTGGGCCGAGCTGTGCCGGATGGTCACCGCCGCCCACGCCGGGGCGGGGACCGGGCAGCCCGTGCTGTCCTGGGGCGACCTGCGCGGAGAGGGCGTCTTCGTCCTGCTCGGGCCCGACTCCGAGCCCGGCCGGGCGCTCGCCGCGGGCCGCCCCGACCGGGCCGCCCGGCTGCTCGCGCCCTGGCGGGAGGTCTACGGTGACTCCCTGCGCCTGGAGGCCGTCCACCACGGCCGCACCGGCACCGGCCCCGGCTCGCTCCGGCTGGCCGCCCGTACGGTCGGCTTCGCCGCCGAACAGGGGGTCCCGGCCGTGCTGACCAATGCCGTCCGGTACGCCGACCCCGGCCAGGGCCCGGTCGCCGACATCCTCGACGCGGCCCGCCTGCTGGTCCCCATCGACCCCCGGAGCCCCAGGCATCAACTCGACAGCGGCGAACGCTGGCTCAAGGACCCGGACGCCATGGCCGGGGCCGCCGACCGGATCGCCCAGGCGGCCGGCCTGCGCCCCGCCGACGCCCGCCGGCTCCTCGCGGAGACCCGGCGTACGGCCGAGGCCTGCGCGGTGGACCCCGAGGACGACCTCGGCATGGGCTCCGTGCACTTCCCCGAGGCCCGGCTCGTCGGCGCCGCCCACCGCAGCGCCCAGCGGGTCCTCGCCTCCCGCGCCTCGGCGGGCATGGTGCTGCGGGGCTACGCGGACGACCGCGCGTACTGGGAGCGGATGCACCACGAGCTCGACATCATCGCCTTCCACGGCTACGCCTCGTACTTCCTGACGGTGGCCCAAGTCGTGGACGACGTACGGGAGATGGGAATCCGGGTGGCCGCCCGCGGTTCCGGGGCCGGCTCCCTCGTCAACCACCTGCTCGGCATCGCGCACGCCGACCCCGTCGCCCACGGCCTGCTGATGGAACGCTTCCTGTCCAAGCGCCGGCGCGTCCTGCCCGACATCGACATCGACGTGGAGTCCGCCCGGCGGCTGGAGGTCTACCGGCGGATCATCGGCCGGTTCGGCGCCGAGCGCGTCGCCACCGTCTCCATGCCCGAGACCTACCGGGTCCGGCACGCCATCCGCGACGTCGGCGCCGCCCTGTCCATGGACCCGGCCGCTGTGGACCGGCTCGCCAAGGCCTTCCCGCACATCCGGGCCCGCGACGCCCGCGCCGCGCTGGAGGAACTCCCCGAACTGCGCGACGTACGGGGTGAGTCGTACGGCAGGCTGTGGGAGCTCGTCGAGGCGCTGGACGCGCTGCCGCGCGGGATCGCCATGCACCCGTGCGGGGTGCTGCTCTCCGACGCCTCGCTGCTCGCCCGTACGCCCGTGGTGCCCACCAGCGGCGAGGGCTTCCCCATGTCCCAGTTCGACAAGGACGACGTGGAGGAGCTCGGGCTGCTCAAACTCGACGTGCTGGGCGTGCGCATGCAGTCCGCGATGGCGCACGCCGTCGCCGAGATCCGGCGCGGCACGGGGGAGGAGCTCGACCTGGACGACCCGGCGCAGGTCCCGCCGGGGGACAGGGCCACGTACGAGCTGATCCGCTCGGCCGAGACACTGGGCTGCTTCCAGATCGAATCGCCCGGCCAGCGCGACCTGGTGGGGCGGCTCCAGCCGTCGACCTTCCACGACCTGGTGGTCGACATCTCGCTGTTCCGGCCGGGACCGGTGGCCGCCGACATGGTGCGGCCCTTCATCGAGGCCCGGCACGGGCGGGCGCCGGTGCGCTTCCCGCACCCGGACCTGGCCGACGCGCTGCGCGAGACGTACGGGGTGGTGGTCTTCCACGAGCAGATCATCGAGATCGTCGACGTCATGACCGGCTGCGGGCGGGACGAGGCCGATCGGGTGCGGCGCGGACTGTCCGACCCGCAGTCGCAGGGGCGGATCAAGGTCTGGTTCGCGGCGAAGGCGGGCGAACGCGGCTACCCGCTGGAGGTGATCGGCCGGACCTGGGAGATCGTGGAGGCCTTCGGTTCGTACGGCTTCTGCAAGGCGCACGCGGTGGCCTTCGCGGTGCCGACGTACCAGTCGGCGTGGCTGAAGGCGCACCACCCGGCGGCCTTCTACGCCGGGCTGCTCACCCACGACCCGGGCATGTACCCGAAGCGGCTGCTGCTGGCGGACGCGCGGCGGCGGGGCGTGCCGGTGCTGCCGCTGGACGTGAACCGGTCAGCGGCCGCCCATCGAATCGAACTGGTGTCCGATGCGCCTCAGGTGTGGGGGCTGCGCCTCGGGCTGTCCGACGTCCACGGCATCAGTGAGGCCGAGGCGGGCCGGATCGAGGCCGGACGGCCGTACGCGTCCCTGCGCGACTTCTGGGACCGCGCGCATCCGGGGCGTCCGGTCGCCGAACGGCTGGCGCAGGTCGGGGCGTTGGACTCCTTCGGCGCCAATCGGCGCGATCTGTTGCTGCACTTGACAGAACTGCACGGCGCACAGCGGGCCGCCGGGGTGCGCGGCGCCGCCCAACTCCCGCTGGACGGAGGTCGGTCCACGGCCGCGGTCGGGCTGCCCGATCTGACCGACACGGAACGGCTCAGTGCTGAACTGGGCGTCCTCGGCATGGACACCTCGCGGCACCTGATGGAGGACCACCACGCCTTCCTGTCCGAGCTGGGGGTGATCCCGGCGCGGCGGCTGCGGGAGGCCGAGCACGGGCGGACGGTGCTGGTCGCGGGGGCCAAGGCAGCCACCCAGACCCCGCCGATCCGCTCCGGGAAGCGGGTCATCTTCACCACGCTGGACGACGGGACGGGCCTGGTCGACCTGGCCTTCTTCGACGACAGCCACGAGGCCTGCGCGCACACCGTCTTCCACTCCTTCCTGCTGCTGGTACGGGGCGTCGTGCAGCGGCGGGGCCCGCAGAGCCTGAGCGTGGTCGGGGCGGCGGCCTGGAACCTGGCGGAGCTGGTGGAACTGCGCGCGTCGGGCGGCCTGGACGCGGTCGCGGCCCGCCTGGCCGCCTCCGGCGGGGGTGGCGGTGACGGCGGTGCCGACGCGGCCGACGGCGCGGGCGCGGGCGCGGCGGGGGAGCGGGGTCCCGGCCGCCGGATCCGCATGTCCACGGGGTACGAGATGAACCCCTGGGCCGACCTCCAGCCGCCGGGCGAGGGCCCCGCGACCGGCCGCAAGCTGTGGCACTCCAGCCCGGGAAGCCCGGGATGACCTTCGTCCGGGGAACCCCCCTCACCGCCGCCGGCCCGGCCCCGTGGCCCGGCGGACCTGTTGCTGTGCTCCAGGGCCCTGGGACGGCTCCGGCCGCGGGCACGGCGCCCGGGCCGGTCCCCGCCACGGGACCGGGCTCGGCGGAGCCTGCGTCTGCGGGACCGGGCTCTGCCGGGGTGAGGTTCGGCGGGGGCGGGCGGGTTGTGGCCTGTCTGCGGCTGCATGCCGCGGACGGGGGGACGCTCGGTGCGGAGCAGTACGCCGGGGTGCTCGCGCTGCTCGGCGGGCTCACGCCGGCCGTGCAGGCTCTGCCGCCCGAGGCCGCCCTCGCCGATGTCCGCGGCGCGCTGCGGTACTTCGGGTGCGATGCCGCCCGGCTGGCCGCCGTGCTCCGGGTCCGGGCCCTCGCCCTGTACGGCGTCGACTGCACCGTCGGAGTCGCGGGCAACCCCATGCTGGCCCGGGCGGCCGCCCGCGAGGCCCGGCCCGGGGGGACCCTGGTGGTCCCCGACGAGCCCGCCGCCGTACGGGAGTTCCTGGCGGGCAAGCCCGTCGGCGCCCTGGACGGCGTCGGGCCCAAGGCCGCCCGCACCCTGTGCTCGTACGGCCTCGATTCCGTCGGCAAGGTCGCCGCCTCCCCGCCGGCCGCCCTGCGCCGGATCCTCGGCGCCCGGCTCGGCCGCGAGGTGCACGAGCGTGCCCTGGGCATCGACCGGACCCCCGTCCAGCCGGGCGCGGCCGCCCGGTCCATCGCCGCCGAGCGGCCCTTCGACCGGGACGAGCTGGACCCCGTACAGCACCGGCGTGCCCTGCTCTCGCTGACGGAGGAGCTCGGCGCGCGGCTCCGTACACAAGGGCAGGGCGAAGGACAGGGGCAGGGGCAGGTGTGCCGCGCCCTCTCGCTCACCGTCCGCTGCGCCGACCGCACCACGCTCACCCGGACCCGCACCCTGCCCGAACCCACCGCGCACTCCGCCGCCTTGACCGCCACGGCCTACGCCCTGTACGCGGGGCTGGGCCTCCAGCGGGCCCGGGTCCGCGCGCTGTCCCTGCGGGCCGAGGACCTGACCGCGGCCGAACGGGCCGCGCGGCAGCTCAGCTTCGACCCGGAGGACGAGAAGGCCCGCCGCCTGGAGGCCGTCACGGACCGCGTCCGCGCCCGCTTCGGCCCCCACGCCATCGCCCGCGGCACGCTCGCTGCGTAGCAGCCGCTCCACCGACACGCGAGGTTTTTACCGACGCGTAACTTCCCAGATTTACTACTCGCCCGTAATTTAGCGGGCAGCAGCACCCCTTGTGATCCGGATCACGGGATGAAAACCCCCACGCTCCATCCCCTTGAGTCGCAACCGCAAGGAGATCACACGATGCTGCCCTGGAGACGCCTGCTCCGCCAGCTGGCCGTCCTCGTCCTCGCCGCCGCCGCGCTCGTCGCCCCCACCGGCACCGCGCAGGCCGCGTCCGCACCCAGCAGCGGCTGGAACAACTGGTCCTGCAAACCGTCCGCCGCGCACCCGCGCCCCGTCGTCCTCGTACACGGCACCTTCGGGAACTCCGTGGACAACTGGCTCGGCCTCGCCCCGTACCTCGTGCACCGCGGGTACTGCGTCTACTCCCTCGACTACGGGCAACTGCCCGGCGTGCCCTTCTTCCACGGGCTCGGCCCCATCGACAAGTCCGCCGGCCAGCTCGACGTCTTCGTCGACAAGGTGCTCGCCGCCACCGGCTCCGCCAAGACCGACATCATCGGGCACTCGCAGGGCGGCATGATGCCCCGCTACTACCTGAAGTTCCTCGGCGGCGCCCCCAAGGTCAACGCCCTGGTCGGGCTCGCCCCCGACAACCACGGCACCGACCTGCTCGGATTCACCAAGCTGCTCCCGTACTTCCCCGGAGCCGAGGACCTGATCAGCACCGCGACCCCGGGCCTCGCCGACCAGATCGCCGGATCCCCCTTCCAGAACAAGCTGAACGCGGGCGGGGACACCGTGCCCGGCGTGAAGTACACGGTGATCTCGACCAAGTACGACCAGGTGGTCACGCCGTACCAGAGCCAGTTCCTGAGCGGACCGGACGTACGCAACGTCGTGCTCCAGGACCTGTGCGTCCTGGACCTCTCCGAGCACGTCACCATCGGGCTCACCGACCGGATCGCCTGGCACGTGGCGCTGGGCGCCCTCGACCCGGCACACGCCGAACGGACCACCTGCGCATCGGTCTTCGACTGACGCACAGGCGGTCCGCGCCAGGGCGTCAGAAGCCGTGGCGGCCCGTCGTCGCACGGCGGCGGGCGATGGTGAACAGCACCGCCGCGCCGACGGCCAGGGCGCCGGCCCCGGCGATCGCGATCGCCGGGGTGGCGCTGCTGCCGCCCGTCTGCGCGAGGTTGTCCGACGAGGCCGACGGCGCGGCCGAAACGGGGACCGGCTCGCCGGAGGCGGCGTTCGTCTTCGGGTCGTTGTCGCCGTGGCCGTTGTGCTCCACGCTGGACTTGTCCGCGCCGTCGGCGATCTGCTGGTCCGTCGGGACCTTGGCCGGCGGGGCTGCGGGCTTCTCGGACGGCTTCCCGGAGGGCTTGGAGCCCGGCTTCGAGCCGGAGGTGGTGGCCGTGGCGCCGGCGGTCGGCTCGGTACCTGTCCCGCTGTCGTTCCCGCCGTTGCCCCCGCCGCCGTTGTCCTTGCCGAAGACCACGTCCGAGCAGGTGTAGAAGGCCTCCGGGCTGTCCGAGCGCTGCCAGATGCTGTAGATCAGGTGGCGGCCGGACTTGTTCGGGACCGTGCCGGAGAAGACGTAGTCACCGCCCTGCATACCCGGGTCGGTGGCCTTCGCGAACGGGGCGGGCTCCAGGTCGGACCACTTCAGCGGCTTCGACGGGTCGTAGCCGTCCTTCGTCACGTACAGCTCGAAGGAACCCTTGTGGGGCGCGGTCCCCTTGTAGTGGAAGGTGTGCGCGCCCGCCGTCATCGGGCTGGCCGGCCAGTCGCCGCGCGCCAGGTCGAGGCCCCGGTACTTGTCGTTGCCCGCCGAGCAGAGCTGGCCGTTGGGGATGAGCGCCCGGTGGTTGCCGGCCGCGTTGGCGATGTTCACCGCGTTCCAGTCGTAGAACGCCTGTGCCCCGCTCTCCTTGACCGCCGCCTTGCAGGCTGCCGACTGCGGAGACTCCGGGCCCTCCGCGTAGCAGGCCGCCACCCGGCTGACCGGGTCCGTCATCGAACCGTGGGCGGCCGCGGGAGCGGCGGCGTACGCGGCCACCGCGAGTGGCGCGAGGCCGACGGCGGCGATACGGGTCACGGTACGGGCGGCGGAGCTGCGTGCGGGCATGGGTGGTCTCCTTCGGGCGCAAGGCAGGGGTGCGCCAGTGGAACCGGGCTGTGCGGCGCCGCCCCCCGTGGGTCCCGGCGCCGCCTCCGGCCCTCCCTGGCCCAGCCAAGCTAACCGCCCGGACCACGCGTTCCGCCGGGTTCGGGCCGCAGGAAGGGATCTTTAGGGTCCGCTTAAGGAAGCACTAAGCGGGCCCACAGAAAGAGCCGCTTCCAGGGGGTCATCCGGGGAGCAGCGCGGCGAGTCCGGCCGCAGTGCGGGCCTGCTCCTCCAGGGCGTCGAGGGCCCGTACGGCCTGGCCGGCGGCCTCCGGGTCGCTGGTGGCGAGCCCGCTCGCGGCGAACTCGTCCTCGTCCAGCCGCAGTACGGAGGTCCCGTCCGCCGACACCCACAGGTCGAGGTCCAGGTCGTCCACGAGGAGCTCCCCGGCGCGCAGCACGGCGGGGCGGGTCACGTCGCAGTACCAGCCCTTCAGGACGCCGTCGCCGGTCCACACCTCCTTGACCGCGTACCAGCGCGTCCGCCAGAAGTGCTCGACGAAGACGTCGCCCGGCTCGAAGCGGACGAAGCCGAAGTCCCGTACGCCCTCGGCCGCCCAGGGGGCGCGTACGGAGATCCGGTCGCCGTCATCGGCCAGCTGCGCCGCCGGGTACCGGATCTTGGTGCGTCCCGCCTTGGTCAGGACGACGGTCAGCCTGGGGTCGTTCACGCGGTCTCCAGTCTCTTCACGTAGCGCGTCTCGGTCGCGCAGATCTCGTACCCGAACCCGTTGTTGACGGCCAGCATCGGCTCGTTGCCCGCGTCGTTGCCGGTGAAGGCCTCCGTGTACCCGGCCGCGCGGGCCCGGTGCAGGGAGACGGTCTTGGCGAGCTTGGCCAGGCCCCGGCCGCGGAAGGCGCGCAGGGTGCCCGTCATCGCCGAGCCGTAGCGGGTCGCTCCGTCCGTCTGGGCGGCGGTGAAGGCGGCCACCGCGCCGTCGACGAGGACGACGGTGGTCAGCTCCTTGTCGAGGGACGGATTGTTCCAGGTGTGCGCGATCCAGTCCTCGTAGTCGTCGAACTCGGTCTGTACGTCGCCCGGTTCGTCGGCGGTCGTCTCCGCGTCGGCCTCGAACAGCGGCCGCGGATCGGCGGCGAAGTCGGCGCCCGTGCGCAGCTCCACCCCGGCCGGAAGGGTTTCCGGGAGCGGCGGCAGGGAGGCGGCCGCCAGGTCCAGGCGCAGGAAGTGCGCGGACCGGCCGGGGCGGTAGCCGCGCCGCTCGGCGAAGGCCCGGTGGGCGGGCTCGTCGAGCACCCAGGCGTACGTGGCCTCCGCGCCCCGCGCGGCGAGGTGCTCCTCGGCCGCGCGCAGCAGCCCGCTGCCCGCGCCGAGGCCGTGGTGCGCGGGGTCGACGTACGGGTTGACGTACGACTGACCGGGTTCGGGGCTGTCGTGGACGATGCCGACCTGGGCGGTGCCGATGACGAGCCCGTCGGCGGTCTCGGCGACCAGGATCCGGTGCGCCTTCGCCGGGTGGGCGGAGGCCAGCGCAAAGGCCACGCCCTCGGTGGTCGTGATCATGAACGGGAGGGCGGCGCGGCACACCCGTACGACGGCCTCGGCGTCCGAGGGGTCGTCGGGGCGCAGGTCGCGGATGAGAACGGTCATGGGGCCGACGCTACGGGCGGGGCTGCTCCGGGCGCCTCCGAATTTCCCGGCGATGGGGGACAATCGGCCACGTGACCTCGACGAACCTGAAGATCACCCTCGACGGCTCGGCCGGCTCGGCCGCCCCGTACGAACAACTGCGCGCGCAGATCGCGGACCGGGCCCGGTCGGGGAAGCTGCCGGCGGGCTTCAAGCTGCCCACGGTACGAGGGCTGGCGGAGGAGCTGGGGCTGGCGGCCAATACCGTCGCGAAGGCGTACCGGGCGCTGGAGGGGGACGGGGTGATCGAGACGCGGGGCCGGCACGGGACGTTCGTCGCGGCCGTCGGAGGGGGTGCGGCGCGCGAAGCCGCGTCTGCTGCGCAGGCGTTCGCGGAGCGGGCCCGTCGGCTGGGCCTGACGGAGGCCGAAGCCCTGGCTGCCGCCACCGACGCCCTCCGGGCCCGGTACGCCGCCAAGTAGTCCCCGCGGCCCGCCGTCCTGGGGCTCCGCCCCAGACCCCGCGCCTCAATCGCCGGCGAGGCTGAAGATCGGGGCTCCGCCGCGGGTCCGGGCAGCGCCCGGGCGGCTCGGCGCAGCCGGGGAACCCGGGCGCTAGAGATAGAGGCCCGCCTCCGACGTGTGCGGCTGGGGCGGAAGGATCGCCGCCGGGCCGGTGCCGCGGCGCAGGGCGAAGAGCTCCGCCAGGCTGGCGCCCTCGCGGGAGACGCCCTCGTCCGTGCCCAGCCAGTCCACGGCCTCCCCGTGGGTCAGCCGGCCGACCTCGATACGCGCCAGGCAGCGGCCCGGCCGGACCACCGCCGGGTGCAGGCGCTCCAGGTCCTCGTTGGTCGTCACGCCGACCAGGACGTTGCGGCCCTGCCCCAGCAGGCCGTCGGTCAGGTTCAGCAGCCGGGACAGCGCCTGGCCGGCCGTGTGCCGGGCCTCGCCGCGGATCAGCTCGTCGCAGTCCTCCAGGAGCAGCAGCCGCCAGCGGCCCTTCGCCGTGCCCTCGTCCTCGCCGATCGCGATGTCCATCAGGTAGCCGACGTCGTTGAACAGCCGCTCCGGGTCCAGTACGCAGTCCACCTGGCACCAGTCCCGCCAGGAACGGGCCAGCGTGCGCAGGGCGGAGGTCTTCCCCGTGCCCGGCGGGCCGTGCAGCAGGAGCAGCCGGCCCGAGATGTCGTCGGGGGTCACCTTCATCAGCCGGTCCATCGCCCCGGCCACCGGCGCGGTGTAGTTGGGCCGCACCTCGGCCCAGGTGCCCGCCGCGATCTGGCGGGTCGTCCGGTACGGTCCGCGGCGCGGGGACACGTACCAGAAGCCCATCGTGACGTTCTCCGGCTGCGGTTCGGGCTCGTCCTGCACCCCCTCCGTGGCCCGGTCGAGGACGTCGGCGGCGAGTTCGTCGCTCACCGCCGTGACGGTGACGTCGGCGCCGCGGCTCCACCGGGAGACCAGCATGGTCCAGCCCTCGCCCTCGGCCAGGGTGGCGCTGCGGTCGGTGTCGCGCGCGGAGCGCAGCACGGTGGCTCCGGGCGGCAGCAGGGTCGAGCCCGCCTTCACCCGCTCGATGGTCACGCTGTGCGAGTACGGCTGCTCGCCGGACGCGAACCGGCCGAGGAACAGCGCGTCGACGACGTCCGACGGTGAGTCGCTGTCGTCGACGTTGAGCCGGATCGGCAGCGCGTCATGCGGGTTGGCTGGCATGGCGCCCATGATCCGGCACGCGATGCCCCGGTGCACCCCTGTTTCGCCGGATCGAGTGCCCGGGTTCCCTCTTCAAACGTACTGGTGGTGAAGATTCGGGCGGCAATCCTGTCCCGAACATTCTTGGCATGGACACTTCCAGCCAAGCCCGGCTCCTTGTACCACGGACTCAGGAGTAACCCCCACAAGGAGCCGCACACATGAGCATGAGACTGTCGCGCTTCGCTGCCCTCACCTCCGCCCTGTTACTCGCCGCGGGAGCCACCCTCCTCGGCGCCGGCCAGGCGGCCGCCGCCCAGGCCGACTTCGGCTACGTCGCCCTCGGCGACTCGTACTCCTCCGGCGTCGGCGCCGGCAACTACGACAGTGGGAGCGGCAACTGCAAACGCACCAGCCGCGCCTACCCGGCCCTGTGGGCCGCCGCACACTCCCCGCAGGCCTTCTCCTTCACCGCCTGCTCGGGCGCCCGCACGGGTGATGTCCTCTCCGGCCAGCTCGGCCCGCTGAACTCCGGCACCGACCTGGTCAGCATCACCATCGGCGGCAACGACGCAGGATTCGCCGACGTCATGACGACCTGTGTGCTCCAGTCCGAGTCCACCTGCGTCAACCGCGTCAACCAGGCCAAGGCGTACGTCGACTCCACCCTCCCCGGCCAGCTGAACCAGGTCTACAACGCCATCGAGAGCCGCTCCCCGAACGCCCACGTCGTCGTCATCGGCTACCCCCGCTTCTACAAGCTGAACGGCACCTGCACCACCGGCCTGACCGAGGGTGAACGCGCCGCCATCAACGGCGCGTCCGACCACCTGAACGCCGCCATCGCCAAGCGCGCCGCCGACCACGGCTTCACCTTCGCCTCGGTCGCCGGCGCCTTCACCGGCCACGAGATCTGCTCCGGCGCCCCGTGGCTGCACAGCGTCAACTGGCTCAACATCGGCGAGTCCTACCACCCCACCGCGGCCGGACAGTCCGGCGGCTACCTGCCGGTCTTCACCAACGCCGCCTGACCGGGACGGATCCCAGGGGCGCCCGGCCTCACCCGTCAGGCGTCCCCGGCCGGATCCGCCGCCGGCGGGTCCGGTGACCCGTCCGGCGACGCCTCCGGGGACACGTCCGCGGACGCACTCGCGGAGGCGCTCGGCGAGGCGCTCGCGGACGTACTCGCGCCAGGGGAGGAGGCCCCGCCCGTCGGGGTCTCCTCCTCGCAGGTCACGGAGATCCCCACCCACTGGGTGGCCACCTCCGAGGGCCCCCGCACCTCCAGCCGGACCGCGTCCTCGAAGACCGCGTCCGCGCTGTGCGTCAGTTCGGTGTGCTCCAGCCGCCGGCTCCGCGGCCCGCCCGCCTCGTAGGTGACGGACTGCCAGCCGGGTCCGGAGGTCTTCCCGCTCCGCGTGGCCCAGCGGTACTCCAGCACGGCCGGAACCCGCTCCACCTCCACGGTGGCGCTGAAGGCGGGTGCCCGCTCCGGAGGCGGCGGGCAGATGCCGGTGTAGGAGGTCCGCACGGCGTCGACGTACGCGACGACCTGCTGCCCCGTACCGGCCGACGGCGAGACCGACGCCGACGCAGGGGCCGACGCGGAGGGGCCCGGGCCCGTGGAGCCGCCCGCCTGGGACGTCGTCGCCGCCCCCGTCGGGCCACCGCCGCGCCCGTCTTCATCGCCCCCGCGGTCCCTCACCAGCATCCAGACCAGCGCGGCCAGCGCCAGCAGCAGGACGAGGATCCCGGCCGTCAGCACCAGTCCGGCCCGCCCCCGCGGCGGCACCGGCCCGGGGCCGGGCAGTGGCGGCGTGGGCTCCCCGTACGGCGACCCCTGCGCTCCCCGCGCTCCCCCCGCTCCCGCCGTGCCCGTCGCCCCGCCGCCGCGCGGCTCGTGCCCGTGGCGCACCGCGGCCGCCGGCGTGTCCGGACCCGACGCCGTCCCGCCGGGAGCCCGTACGGTCCCGCCCGCGCCCACCACCCGCAGCATCCGGGCCGCCTCCGCCGCGGACAGCCGCTCGGCCGGGTCCTTGCGCAGCAGCCCCTCCAGTACGGGCTCCAGCGGCCCGGCCCGCCGCGGGCGCGGCAACTCCGCCTCCACCACCGCCCGCAGCGTGGCCAGCGGGGTGTCCCGGCGGAAGGGCGTGCCCCCCTCGACGGCCGCGTACAGCATCACCCCGAGCGCCCACAGGTCCGACCCGGCACCCGGATCCTGCCCCAACGCCCTTTCCGGAGCGAGGAATTCGGGTGACCCGACCATCTCGCCCGTCATGGTGATCGCCGAGGACCCCTCCAGGCTCGCGATCCCGAAGTCGCTCAGCACCACGCGTCCGTCGTTGGCGATCAGCACGTTGCCGGGTTTGACGTCCCGGTGCAGCACCCCCGCGTCGTGCGCCGAGCGCAGCGCGGCAAGTACCTGCTCCCCGAGGTGCGCGGCCCGCTGCGGGGTGAGGGTCCCCTCGGCCTCCAGGACGTCCGCCAGCGAGAGGCCCCGCACCAGCTCCATGACGATCCAGGGCCGGCCGTCCTCGGAGGCCACGTCGTAGACCGTGACGACCCCGCGGTGCGAGACCCGGGCCGCGGCCCAGGCCTCGCGTTCCAGCCGCCGGTACATCCGCTGCAGTTCCGCGGCTTCCAGTCCGGCGGGCGCCCGCACCTCCTTGACGGCCACCTCGCGGGCCAGCACCTCGTCCCGGGCCCGCCACACGATGCCCATGCCGCCGCGTCCGATCTGCTCCAGCAGCCGGTAGCGGCCCGAAATGACTCGATCGGCGCTCGATTCCCCGCCCACGCCACCCACGTTCCCACTCACGCGAGCCCCCAAGTGCGTCCATGTGTTACCGGGCGATCACTTCAAGTTAGCGCAGTGCGTGCGAAGCGGCCCCTGTTGTGACAGGACTCGGCACATGGGCCTCCGAACCCGGCGCGCCTGTGCGGAGAGTAACGGTCGACTCCACTGAGTAGTCGTCAACCCCCGTCGTCCCAGGGGTAATTCACACCACCGGGATACCCGAGCGCGACGCGGGGGCGATAGGGTTAACCTGCCCGGGCCGGGTGCCCTCGTACGGGTGGGGAGAGAACATGGAACAGATAACGATGCGCAGCAGGCCGCCTCGCGTGCCTGCCATCACGTGCGGCAGCAGTGCGACCAGCTCGCGCCTCGACCGTCATCTCGCAGTGCTGGGCGGGCCCGCCCTGCCGCACCGCGAGAGCGCCGAGGCGACCTTGCTGATGCGCGAGCTCACTGCCCGCGACCACACGCACCGTCTGCGGAGCCGGAGCGCGCGCGTCTCGCTCTTCGCGCCGCTGCGCCGTCTGCGTCGCACGCTCTTCGGCAGCCGCCGCTCGTAACTGTCCCCGTACCGCTACCGTTCGCCCTCCGGCACCCTCTACGCGACGACACCGTCCCGGCGCAGGTCCGAGATCTGCGCGCCCGTCATCCCCAGGGCGCGCAGCAGGGCCTCGGTGTGTTCGCCGAGCGCGGGCACCGCGCCCATGCGCGGTGCCGCGCCACCCGGCAGCCCGATCGGCGGCAGCAGGGCCCGCAGCGGACCTGCCGGTGAACCCACCTCCCGCCAGCGGTCCCGGGCCGCCAGCTGCGGATGCGCGGCCAGCCGGCTCACCGAGTTCAGCCGGGCGCAGGCGATACCCGCCTCCTCCAGCCGCCCGATCGCCTCGTCCGTGGTCAGTCCGCCCAGCGCTTCGGCCACCACCGCGTCGGTCTTCTCCCGGTTGGCGGTGCGCGCCGCGTTCGTCCCGTACGCAGGGTCCCCGGCCAGCTCCGGCCGCCCCAGTACCCGCTCCGCCAGCCGCCGCCACTCGCGGTCGTTCTGCACGGACAGCAGTACCCGGTCCCCGTCGGCCGTCGCGTAGGCGTCGTAGGGCGCGATCACGGCGTGCGCGAGACCGGTGCGCGCGGGCTCCTCGCCACCGTGCATCGTGTGGTGCAGCGGGTGTCCCATCCACTCGGCGAGCGCGTCCAGCATGGACACCTCCACCCTGCCCCCGCGCCCGGTGGTGCCGCGCCGCAGCAGGGCCGCGAGGACCCCCGAGAAGGCGTACATGGCCGCCGCGATGTCCGCCGCCGGGATGCCCGCCTTGACGGGCGCCTCCGGGGTCCCGGTGACCGAGACCAGCCCCGCCTCGCACTGCACGAGCATGTCGTAAGCGCGCTTGTGGGCGTACGGGCCCTCGGGGCCGTAGCCGGAGACGTCCACGGCGACCAGCCGCGGGTAACGCCCGCACAGCGCGGCCGAGTCGAGGCCGAGGCGGGCGGCGGCCCCGTGCGCGAGGTTCTGGACGAAGACGTCGGCGTCCGCCAGCAGGACGTGCAGGACCTCCAGACCGCGCGGATCCTTCAGGTCGAGCGCGATCGACTCCTTGCCGCGGTTGGCCCACACGAAGTGCGACGCGAGACCGTGCGCGGCGGTGTCGTAGGCGCGCGCGAAGTCGCCTCCGTCCGGCCGCTCGACCTTGATCACCCGGGCGCCGAGGTCGGCGAGCTGGCGGGTGGCGAAGGGGGCCGAGACGGCCTGTTCGACGGAGACGACGGTGATGCCGGCGAGGGGGAGGGGTTCGGGCTGGTGCGCTTCGCGGTTCATGACCGTGTGCCTACCGGCTCGGACCCCGGTCTGTCACCCCGTACGCCCCGCGCTCGCGGGCGCCACTTCGGACTTACTCGTCCAGTGCTGTGGTCGGAACCGTCAGTCCTGGCCGCGCGCGAACCTGCGGGTGGCCAGCGGTACGAAGAGCGCGAGGAGCAGCACCGACCAGAGCAGCGCCCCGGCGACCGGGTGCGCGGCGGGCCAGGCGGCGCCCGGGGCCGCTTCGGCCCCGGCGTTCCCGCACAGCTCGCGCACGGCGGTGGCGACGGCGCTGATCGGGTTCCACTCGGCGACCGTACGCAGCCACGCGGGCAGCCCGGCGGTCGGCAGGTACGCGCTGGACAGCATCGGCAGGATGAAGGTGGCGCTGCCCAGCTGGCCCGCCGCCTCCTCGCTCCTGCTCAGCAGGCCGAGGTACGTGCCCACCCAGGCGGTGGCGAAGCGGAACAGCAGCAGCACGCCGAGCGCGCCCAGCGCCCCGGGCAGCCCGTTCTCCATGCGCCAGCCCATGGCCAGCCCCACCAGCATCAGGGGCACCATCGACACCGCCGTGGTCAGCAGGTCGGCGGCCGTCTGCCCCAGCGGAACCGCGGTCCGGCTCATCGGCAGGGTCCGGAACCGGTCCATGACCCCGCGGTGGGCGTCCTGCGCGGCGGTGAACATGCCGGTCATCAGCCCGTTCGCGGCGGTGGCGGCGAGCAGCCCCGGCACCAGGAACTCGCGGTACTGGGAGCCCGGCATGGCGAGCGCGCTGCCGAACACGTAGCCGAAGAACAGCAGCATCGTGATCGGCATGGTCTGGGTCAGGATCAGCAGCGCCGGGGCGTGCCGGGCCTTCTGGAGCTGGCGGGTGAAGACGGCTCCGCCGTCGGACAGCAGGGCGCTCATGCGGCGTACTCCTTGTCGCCGGGACCGGCGTGGTCGGGACGGGGGCTGTCGGGGCGGGGGTTGCCGGGGAGGGGGCTGTCGGGGCGGGGGCTGTCGGGTCCGGCGCCGGCGGGTCCGGCCCCGCGGACCTGGGTGAGGCGGAGGAACACCTCGTCGAGGGTGGGCGGGCGCAGGCTCGCGTCGGTGACCGGGACCCCGTGGGTGTCGAGCTCGCGGATGATCCGGGGCAGGGTGAGCCCGGCGTCGAGCACGGTCACCCCGACGGTGAGCTTCTCCTCGTCGAGGACGGGCCGGCCGCCGGTGAGCTGGTCGAGCACCGCGGCCGCGCCCGCGAGGGCTTCGCGCCCGGCGACGGCGACCTCGGCGCGGGCGCCGATCCGGGCCTTCAGCTCGTCCGGGGTGCCGGTCGCGGCGGCCCGGCCGCCGTCGACGACCACGATGTCGTCGGCGAGCCGGTCGGCCTCCTCCAGGTACTGGGTGGTGAGCAGTACGGAGGTCCCCTCGTCGGCGAGGTCCCGCACCGCCGTCCAGATGTGCTCGCGGGCGGCCGGGTCGAGCCCGGTGGTGGGCTCGTCGAGGAACAGCACCCGGGGGCGGGTGGTCAGTCCGGCGGCCAGGTCCAGGCGCCGGCGCATGCCGCCCGACCAGGTGGAGGCCACCCGGTCGGCGGCCTCGGTGAGCCCGAAGCGCTCCAGCAGCTCGTCGGCGCGGGCCCGGCCCGCGGGGCCCCGTAGGCCGGCGAGGCGGGCGAAGAGCCGCAGGTTCTCACGGCCGGTCAGGTCTCCGTCCACGGAGGCGTACTGGCCGGTGACCCCGATGGCGCGGCGGACGACGGCGGGGTCCCGGGTGACGTCGTGACCGGCGACGAGGGCGCGGCCGCCGGTGGGTGCGGTGAGGGTGGTGAAGATCCGGACGGCGGTGGTCTTGCCCGCGCCGTTGGGGCCGAGGAGCCCGCAGACCGTGCCCTCGGGTACGGCCAGGTCGAGCCCGCGGAGGGCGTGGACCTCGCCGTAGTTCTTCTCCAGACCCTCACTAAGTACAGCGTACGTAGTTGTCATGTGCGGCACCCTACATCACTACGTACGATGTACGTAACTAGGATGGAGGCGAGACGGACGAGGTGATGAGCGATGACACCCAGCGGGCGCCCCGCTGAACCCGAAGTGATCTGGGCCCGCCCGCAGCGGGCCGGACGCGGACCCCGGCCCGCGCACAGCCGTGAGTCGATCGCCGCCGAGGCGGTCCGGATCGCCGACGCGGAGGGGATCGAGGCCGTCTCCATGCGGCGCGTCGCGGCCGGGATCGGCGCCGGGACCATGTCCCTGTACAACTACGTGCCGCGCAAGGAGGACCTGTACGAGCTGATGGTCGACGCGGTCAGCGGGGAGTACGAGTTCCCCCCGCCCACCGGTGACTGGCGCGCCGACCTGCTCGCCCTCGCCCACCAGACGCGGGCGCTGATGCAGCGCCACCCGTGGCTGCCCCGGCTGCTGAGCCCCGTCTACGGCTTCGGCCCCAACGCCCTGCGGTACCTGGAGCACAGCCTGGACTGCCTGGCGCCGCTGGAGGTGCCCGATGCCGAGAAGCTGGAACTCGTCGCCGCCGTCAACGGCACCGTCGCGACCTACGTGTCGGGCGAGCTGGCCCTGGCCGAGCGGGCCCGGGCCCTGCCCTGGTCCGCGGCCGAGGAGCAGCGCGTACGGGCGGCCTGGATCGGCTCCCGGCTGGCCACCGGCCAGTACCCGCTGCTGACGGCGGCCCTGACGGGCGGCGCCGCCCCGATTACCGAGGCCGGGCCGGAGCTGGCCGAGGCCTTCGACCGCTCGATGGCCCGGCTGCTGGGGGCGTGGGGCGGGTAGGCCGTCGCGCGGCGCCCCGGAAGGCCTTCGCCGGGCGGGTTCGGCGGCTTCGGGCGTGCTTGGCATGCGCGGCGGGTTCGGCGTGCGTGGCGGGCTCCGGGGCCGGCCTCGGTGGTCGGGGCTGGCTCGGCGGGCTTGGGCGGGCTTGGCGTGCGCGGCGGGCTCCGGCCTGTCCGGCGGCTCAGAGGAGCGCGAACTGCCCGCCCGGGCCCTCCTCCTGGTGGTCCAGCACCGAAGCCGGGCGGCGGGCCCAGCGGGGCGGCGGCAGCACCCCGGCCGCGCGCAGCTCCGCCACCGGCAGGCCCGGGCCCGGCTCGAACGCGGCTCGCTCCGGGGCCAGGTCGGCCAGCAGCGCCAGGGTCGTGACCAGGGCCAGCAGCTCCGAGGTCCAGCCCTGCGGCCACTGCGCCGGGCCCAGCGCCTCCAGCCCCTCGGCCCCGGGACGGCGGTGCGCCGTGCGGGCCGCGAACCAGGCCTCCAGTACCCGCACGCCCTGCGCCTGGTACTCCCAGGCGGCGGGCGGCACGGGGGAGACGGTTCCCGTGCCGAGGCTCAGCGTCTCGGTCCCGGCGTCGTACGCCAGCTCGTGCGGCCAGGCCGGCACCGCCGAGCGGACGTACGGGCGGCGCCCGCCCGGCAACCGGGGCGGCTCACCCCCGCGGGCCCCGCGCAACTGCACGGTCAGGAGGCGGTGCCCCAGCTCCAGCCCGGCCCGCCAGCGCTCCGGATCGGCGGTGAGCGGGACCTCGTACCCCCGCGGCCCCGGCCGGCCCGCCGCGAGGATCCAGCACAGGACGTCCTCGGGGGTGACCCAGCCGCCGTAGCGCTCGCCCAGCAGGGCCGGCAGGCCGGGGGCGAGGTTCGGCTCGGCGCCGCCGGGGCGCCGGTGCAGCGGACGGACCTTGCCGAGCCGCCCGGCCGGGAGGTACGCGGTGACCAGCGGCTCCGGGGTCTCGACCAGGAACAGCTGGTGCTCGTCGAGGACCCGCCAGAGCTCCGGGCGGGCCGTGTCGATGAGCCGCTGGTCGGGGAGCAGCCACTGCTCGTCGAAGGGCTCGCGGAGCACCCGTACGGGATCGGGGCAGGGGCCGGGGTCGTCGGCGAACCGGGCCGTACCCGATCGCTGGCCCGGCAGCGCCGCCGCACCGGCGGCGGGCGTGCGGCTCCGGCTCGGGCGGAACAGCCGCTCCCGCTCGGCCCCTTCGGCGTCGGTCAGAGCCGCCCAGCGGGCGCGCAGGGCCGCCGGATCGGGCGCGGCGACCCAGTCGCGGCCCAGGCGGAGGCCGCCCACGGCCCAGGGCATCAGATCGTCCAGCAGCAGGTGCGGCAACGGCGTGTCAGCGCTCACCCGGCAGATGGTAGCGACGGGGCCCGGCGGCAGGGCTGCGCACAGGCCGAAGGGCTACGCTCCTTATATACGCATACGTACCATCGACCGAGGAGACGGTCATGAGTCAGTACGACGAATACTCGACTCCGTCGCAGGCCGAGGGCGAGCGGCTCGACGAGGACATGGACGAGGCCCAGAAGAAGCAGCAGCACCCCCAGACGATGCGGACCACCCCCTCCCAGGCGGAGGGCGAGCGCGGCGCGGAGGAGGAAGGGAAGTAACCGACCCGGATCGGTCGGTGCGGGGGGCCAGGGGAGCCCGTCGGAGCCCGTCGGTGCCGTCGATGCCCGTCAGCGCCCGTCAGTGCCCGTCGGCCCCGGTCAGTGGGCGTCGACCGTCACCGTGAAGGAGAACCGGTCACCGCGATAGCGGATCCGCGCCACGTCCACCACCCGGCCGTCCTCGTCGTAGGTCACGCCCGTGTAGTGCAGGATCGGGCTGAGCAGGGGGACCTGGAGCAGCTCGGCCGTCTCCGGGTCGGCGAGCCGGGCCTCCACCGTGTCCGTGATCCGGCTGATGCGCACCCCCACGATGTCCCGCAGCACCTTGGTCATCGGCCAGCGTTCGAGGTCGGCCAGGTCGACCGCCTCGGCGAACTCGGGAAGCACCGCGTTCTCGGCCCAGTTGGTCGGCTCGCCGCTCTCCCGGTCATGGCGGAGCCGGCGGTACGTGACCACCTCGGACGTGTCCGGGAAGTGCTCCAGCAGCTCCCCGGCCACGGTCGTCCGGGCATGGCCGAGAATCGTCGTACGGTCGCCCGACTGCTGGGCCACGATCGCGTCGACCGAGCCCAGCAGCCGGACCGGGGCGCCCCGCCGCGCCCCCGGCTCGATGAAGGTGCCGCGCCGCCGGTGCCTGCTGATCAGGCCCTCGCCCTCCAGCTCCTTGAGCGCCTGCCGCATGGTCAGCACGCTGACCCCGTAGTGCTCGGCGAGCTGCTCCTCGGTGGGCAGGCGCAGCGAGGCGTCCGGGGTGCGCCCGAGTATCGAGGCGCGTAGCGACTGCGACACCTGGTACCAGAGCGGCAGCTTCCGGTTCAGTACCAGGGAGTCGGGGGCGAAGGCGGTCACGGCTGGTTCTCCGAACGGCTGGGCGGGGGTGACGTGCGGCGCTGCGGGTGGCGCCGCGTGCCGCGTGCCGCAGGGGTGTGCGGCGGCCGCGGCGGCCGCGGCGTACGGCGTGCCATGCAGCGTATGCAGGTGCCGGTCAGGGGCGGAAGTGGCGCTCCAGACCCTGCCAGACGTCGTCGTAACCGCGCTGGAGGTGGTCCGCGGCGGCCGCCTGGGCGGTGGCGGTGATCGGCCACCGGGTCTCGAACATGAAGGCCAGACCGTCGTCGATCTTCTGCGGCTTCAGCTCGGCGGCGCTCGCGCGGTCGAACGTCTCCCGGTCCGGGCCGTGCGCGGACATCATGTTGTGCAGTGAGCCGCCGCCGGGGACGAAGCCCTCGGCCTTCGCGTCGTAGGCGCCCTCGATCAGGCCCATGTACTCGCTCATCACGTTGCGGTGGAAGTACGGCGGACGGAAGGTGTCCTCGCCGACCAGCCACCGCGGGGCGAAGACCACGAAGTCCACGCCCGCCAGGCCCGGGGTGTCGGAGGGCGAGGTCAGCACGGTGAAGATCGACGGGTCGGGGTGGTCGTAGCTGATGCTGCCCAGCACGTTGAAGCGCCGCATGTCGTAGACGTACGGCACGTGGCTGCCGTGCCAGGCGACGACGTCGAGCGGGGAGTGGTCGTAGGTGGCGGACCAGAGGTTGCCGCAGAACTTGTTGACCACCTCGGTCGGCTGCCCGCCGGCGCCCGGGTCCTCGTACGCGGCCACCGGGGCCTGGAAGTCCCGTGCGGCGGCGAGGCCGTTGGCGCCGATCGGGCCCAGGTCGGGCAGCTCGAAGGGCTGCCCGTAGTTCTCGCAGACGTACCCGCGGGCATCGGAGTCCAGGAGCTCGACGCGGAAGCGGACCCCGCGCGGGATCAGGGCCACCTCGCCCGGCCGGGCGGCGAGCAGGCCGAGTTCGGTGCGCAGGAGCAGGCCGCCGCGCTCGGGGACGATCAGCAGCTCGCCGTCGGAGTCGCTGAACACCCGGTCGGTCATGGGGGAGTTGGCAGCGTAGAGGTGGATGGCCATACCGGTGCGCTGGGCCGCGTCGCCGTTGCCGCCGAGGGTCCAGAGGCCGGCCAGGAAGTCGGTGCCGGGGGCCGGGTCGGGCAGCGGGTTCCAGCGCAGCCGGTTGGGGTCGGCGGGGACCTCGGTGAAGGGCGCGGTGCGCAGGTTGCCGTTGTCGGTCCGGGTGAAGGGCGGGTGCGCGGCGGAGGGGTGGATCCGGTAGAGCCAGGAGCGGCGGTTGCGGCTGCGGGGCTCGGTGAAGGCGCTGCCGCTGAGCTGCTCGGCGTAGAGGCCGAGGGGGGCGCGCTGGGGCGAGTTCCGGCCGAGCGGCAGTGCGCCGGGGACGGCCTCCGAGCTGTGTTCGTTGCCGAAGCCGGTGAGGTACTCCAGTGCCTCCGCCGTCTTCCTGGCCTGCTCGATGCCGCCGGCCTGCTGCTCGCTCATCGCTGCTCCCGCTCCGTCGAAGGAATCCTATGGCTGACAGTAGGATTCCGCGGCCCGCGCGTCAACGGCCGCTCCCGGCCGCCTGGCCGGTTTTCCGGGGGCGGGGCCGGTTTTCCGGGCGCCGGGGGTCGGGAGGGTGGGGTCGGGCGCCGGGGTCGGGAGGGTGGGGCGAAGCCGGGGGTCGGGGGTCGTGGGTCGGGAGTGTGGGGCGGCCGGGTCCGGTGTGCGGGACGCGGGGCGACCGGGGTCAGGGGTCAGGGGTCCGGCGTGGGGCGGCGGTCGGGTCCGGCGCGTGGGGCGACCGGGTCCGGTGTGCGGGACGCGGGATGTGCGGGATGCGGGGCGGCCGGGGTCCCGTCGCGCGGGCCCGTACGCGGATTCACGCAGAGGGGGCTCCCAAAAGATGAACAATGCTCTACTCTCACGCGCATGTCGTGGACCCGCAGGTTCCCTGCCGTGCCGGCGGCGCTCCTCGCCGCCCTCCTCGCCCTCCTGTCCCTCTTCGCCGCCGCGCCCGCCGCCCGCGCGCACGAGGAGCGCCCCGTCACCTTCCCGGACGGCTCCGGATCCGTGCCGGAGTACCGCACGGGGGAGCCGGACCTGGTGGTCTGCAAGACCGACCGGGCCGCCTTCGAGCGCCGGATATCCGCCTTCCCGGAGGACCTCAGGCAGCGCAACCTCGCCCTCTACGAGCGGTGCGAGAAGAGCGGCTACCGCCACCTCCAGGAGGCCGTCGACGCCGTCGACCGCCCCGGGATGAACATCGCGATCCTCCCCGGCCTGTACGAGGAGGAGCCCTCACTGCCCGCCCCGACGGGGGAGTGCGCCGCCCTGAAGGCCCCCAACTCCTCGCTGGGCTACCAGATCCTCAGCTACGAACAACAGCTCCAGTGCCGCCACAACCAGAACCTCGTCGCGATCCTCGGCAAGACGAACCTACAGATCGAGGGCACCGGAGCCACCCGCCAGGACGTCGTCGTCGACGCCAAGTACCAGAAGCTGAACGGCATCCGCGCCGACCGCTCGAACGGCATCTACTTCCGCAACTTCACCGCGCAGCGCACCACCTTCAACTCCCTGTACGTGCTGGCGGGCGACGGCTTCGTCATCGACGACGTACTGACCCGGTGGAACGACGAGTACGGCTTCCTGACCTTCGCCAGCGACCACGGCCTCTACAAGAACTGCGAGTCGTACGGGAACGGCGACTCCGGCATCTACCCCGGCAGCGCCTCCGACATCAACAACGGCCGCGGCTACGAGGTCCCGCGCTACTCCATCGAGATCACAGGCTGCCGCAGCCACCACAACATGGTCGGCTACTCCGGCACCGCGGGCGACTCGGTGTGGGTGCACGACAACGAGTTCGATCAGAACATGGGCGGCGCCTCGATGGACAGCGCCTTCCCCGGACATCCCGGACTCCCGCAGAACCACGCCAAGTTCGAGCGGAACCTGATCCACGACAACAACCAGGACTACTACGGCTACGTCGCCGACGGCACCTGCGCCAAGCCGCCCATCGAGCGGGGCTACGAGCGGGGAGTCGTCTGCCCGCAGATCTCCATGCCGCCGGGCACCGGCATCATCACCGCGGGCGGCAACTGGAACCTGTACGAGGACAACTGGGTGTACGGGCACCAGCGCGCCGGCTTCTTCCTCAGCGCGGTCCCCGCCTTCATCCGCGGCGAGGAGAAGTGGTCGAAGCAGACGGACACCTCCCACCACAACCGGTACGCCGGGAACGTCATGGGCAAGGACAAGTCCGGCGCGGCCCGGCCGAACGGCATGGACGTGTGGTGGGACGGCCAGGGCGGCGGCAACTGCTGGCAGGCCGGACCCGACGGCTCCACCCCGGGCACGCTGCCGCAGTGCGGTGAGCGCCGCGGCGCGGTCTCAGGGGCGTCGGCCCGCCTGGTCGGCGAACCGGTGAAGCTCGTCCAGCTCCTCGTCTGCGCCGACTACAGCGTGCAGGCCCGCAAACTCCCGGCCGGCTGCGACTGGTACGGAGCCCGGGGCATCGAGCGGGTCGAGACCCAGATCGCGCTCGCCGTCGCGGCGGTCCTGCTGCTGGTCGGCGGAGTGCTGTGGGCGCGCCGCCTGCGCGGCTCCCGCCTGGGCACGGCGGCCTCGGTCCTGGGCCTGGCAGGTCTGGCCCTGGACGTGGCCGGCTCCACCATGCCGCTGACCGCGACGTTCGTCCCCGCACTGGCCCTCCTCCTGCTGGGCCTGTGGTGGACGGGCGTGGGCCTCGCCCTGCGCCCGACCCGCCCCTGGCTCGCCCGCCTGACCCTGCTGCTGGCCGGCCTCACCCTGTTGGACGCCTTCGACAAGGCGGTCCTGATGATCCCGTGGACCCCCCTGAGCCCCGCCTGGGCCCGAGCCCTGGTGGCCCTCATCTGGCTCCTCTGGGCAGCCATAGCCTCAGCTCGCCCCAACCCCGACCCGGCCCCCGACCCCGACCCGGCCGCCGACCCCGACCCGGCCCCCACCCCTACCGACCCCCACCCCGTGACGAGGCCGGGTCCGTGATCAGGCCCGGCCGGGCTCGTGACGAGGCCCACCCCGTGACGAGGCCCGGCCGGGCCCGGGGCCGGCCCGTGGCAAGGCCTGGCCCGTGACCACCTGGCCAGGCCCGCGCCCCGGCCTGTGACGAGGTCCGGCCCGTGAGCCCCACCCCGGCCCGCGGGCCGACCCGCCCGGCCCCGGGCCGACCCGCAGCCAAGCCCCGGGGCAGCCCGGGCCCGGGCTGTGACCGGGCACTGGCTCGGCCAGGCCCAGAAGCCGTCCAGACGGCACCGACCACAGGAGGCCCCGCCGTGACCGACAGGCCCGAGGAACGCATCCGGTGCGATGCCTGCGCCCCGCCCACCCGCTGGGCCCGCGCGACCCGCCCGACCCGGCCAGGCCGCGCCGCCCGTACTGCCGCCCTGCTCACCCTCCTCCTGCTCCTCGCGGGCAGCGCGGCGACCGGCTGCGGCGGGCGGGCCACCACCCACCACAAGCCCGGCACCAGCCATGAGCAGGCCTCCGGCAGTGTGGGCACCCTGCTCACCACCGAGGACGGCTCCGGCCACCGGCTCCGCGAGGTCCCCGCCGACGGTGCGCCACAAGTGCAGCTCGCCGCCCGCCCGGACTCCGAGGACGGCTGGAACCTCCAACTGACGGTGAACAACTTCCGCTTCACCCCCGACAGCGCCGGCGGCGCCGCCCTCCCGGGCGCCGGCCACGCCCACCTGGAGCTCGACGGGCGCAAGCTGGCCCGGTTGTACGGCCCTTGGTTCCACCTGCCCGCCGCACAGGTCCCCGAGGGCGCGCACACCCTGACCGTCCGCCTCTACGCCGACGACCACACCGCATGGGCAGTCTCCGGCAAGCCGGTCGAGGCCGCGACCCAGCTCACCGCCACCACCACCGCCCCGGGCGGGTCCGGCGGCCACGGCCACGGCGGCACACCGCAGCCGCAGCCGTCGCCGGAGCCGCAGCCGCCGGGCCGGACGGTCACCATCGCCGTCCGCGACGGCAAGGTCAGCCCCGCCCCGGCCCGCACAGAACTCAAGCGGGGCGAACGCGTCGCCCTGCGCGTCACCAGTGACCGGGCGGACACCCTGCACGTCCACGGATACGACAAGGAACTCGCCCTGCCCGCAGGTCAGGAGGCCACCCTGACCCTGACAGCCGACCGCACCGGCCTCTTCGAGGTCGAGACGCACGAGTCCGGCCTCGTACTGACCCAACTCCTCGTCCGATGACCCCGCCCAAGCCCGCGCCCACCCGCCCGGCCCCGCGCCCGGCCCCAGCCACCGTCACGACCACGGCCATAGGCACGCCCTCGCCCTCGCCCAAGCGCACGGCCACGGCCCTGGCCACGACCGCCGTTCCGCCCCCGGAACCGGCACCGGTCCCGACCCTGCTTCTGGTCTCGGCCTTGGCTACAACCGTCAGGCCCCCGGCCAGGGCCTCGCTCGCGCGCATGCACACGACCACGGGCACGACCCCGGCCTCGGCCTCAACCGCAGTCACGACCCCGGCCCCCGGCCCGGCCACCGAACCGGCCCCGGTTCCGGTCTCGGCCCCGCGCCCGGCCCCGACCACGGCCTGGCTCCCGCCCATGCGCACGGTCCCGGCCACGACCCCGCCCCCGGACGCAGCCCGGCCCCCCACCGCCTCCGGCAGCCGCGGGTCCCGGGCGGCCGTGCCCCGTGTCGGCCTCGGGCGGCCGCCCGGGCTCGGGTCCGCGTCCGGGGCGCCGGCTCGAGGCCGCCGTGAGACACCGCCCCTTGCGGGCCGGTGGTGAGCGCGTTCGGGCTCCGTCCCGCGCCCGGCCCCGGCGGTGGCGGCGTAGGACAGGGCGTGGTCCCGTACCCGGCCGAACCGCTCACCGCACTCGCGCACGGGATAGGGTCCCAGCACGATCTGCCGATCTCTCCCTTCTATGCCTTCGCCGGTGCCTTCACCGCACTCTTCGTCTCCTTCCTCGCCCTCGGCCTGCTGTGGTCCTCCTCCCGCTTCCGCGGCGACCGCTCCGGGATCGCCCTGCCCGCCGCCCTCCAGCGAGCCGCCGACAAACCCGCCACCCGCACCGGCCTGCGCGGGCTCGGCCTCGCGGCCGCGCTGCTGCTCCTCCTGTACCTCCTCCTCGGTCCCGACGACCCCGCGCGCAACCCCGCTCCCGGCGCCGTCTACGTCCTCTTCTGGGTCGGACTCGTCCCCGCCTCCCTCCTCCTCGGCCCCGTCTGGGGCCTGCTCAACCCGCTCCGCACCCTGCACCGCCTGCTCTCCCGGGTGCTGCCCCGCCGCAGCCCCCAGCGCGCCCACCGCCCCCTCCCCGCCCGGCTCGGGCAATGGCCCGCCGCCGCCGGACTGTTCGGCTTCACCTGGCTCGAACTCGCCGCTCCTGATCCCGCATCCACCACCACCCTCCTCATCGCCCTCGTCACTTACGCCACCGTCCAACTGCTGCTCGCCGCCCGCTTCGGCGAGCGCTGGTTCGCCGACGGAGACGCCTTCGAGGCATACAGCGCGCTCCTGGCCCGGCTGGCCCCGCTCGGCCGGCGCAGCGACGGCCGCCTGGTCCTCCGTAACCCCTTCCACGGACTCGACGCGACGCCCGAGCGGCCCGGACTCGTCGCCACCGTCTGCGTCCTGCTCGGCTCGACCGCCTACGACGGCTTCTCCGACAACCCTTCGTGGATCAACGCCATACAGAGCTCCCCCCTCGGCCGCACGCCCACGGCCACGCTCGGACTTCTCGGCTCCGTCGCCCTCGTCGCCACCCTGTACTGCCTCTGCGCGGCAGCCACCCGCCTCGTGTGCGGACCGCACCCCGGCCCGATCACCGCCTTTGCGCACTCACTGGTGCCGATCGCACTCGGCTATCTGATCGCCCACTACTTCTCCCTCCTGGTAGTCGAAGGACCACGCACAGCAAGCATGGCACTCGGCACTGACAACGCCCCCGAGCCCGCCCCACCACTGGGCCCCGGCGCCCTCGCGGCCCTCCAGGTCATCGCCGTCGTCACCGGCCACGTCCTCGGTGTCATCGCGGCGCACGACCGTTCGGTACGCCTCTTCCCGCCCGCCAGGGCAGTGGCCGGCCAACTGCCCCTGCTCGCGCTGATGATCACCTACACCATCGGGGGGCTGAGCCTCCTGCTGAACTGAGGCCCCCGCCGACGATGGAAGCGAAGAGCGGCATGATGGACCCCGTGCCCCCCGCCCACCCCATGCGCCGAACGCCCATCCAGCAGCGCAGCGCCGACCGGCTCGCCCGGATCCTCGACGCCTGCGCGGAGCTGCTGGACGAGACCGGGTACGAGAACCTCAGCACCCGTGCCGTCGCCCTGCGCGCCGGTGTGCCGATCGGCTCCGTCTACCGGTTCTTCGGCAACAAGCGGGCCATGGCCGTCGCCCTGGCCCACCGGAACCTCGACCGCTACGCCGACGGCATCGCGGGCCGGCTCGCCGGCCTCCCGGCCGCCGACTGGCGGCCCGTCGTGGACGCGGTGCTGGACGAGTACCTGGCCATGAAGCGCAGCGTCCCCGGTTTCGCGCTCGTCGACTTCGGGGTGCCCGCGCCGCCTCCCGAAGGCCCCGCGGCCGACCCCAACCACCTGGTCGCCGGCCGCCTCACCGGGCTGCTGTGCGGGCACCTCGGCCTCACGCCGGACGCCACCCTGGAACGCGCCGTCCTGGTGGCGGTCGAGGCCACGGACGCGCTGATCCAGCTGGCCTTCCGGTCCGATCCGGCCGGGGATCCCGGCATCGTCGCCGAGACCCGCGCCATGATGCAGGCCTACCTCGCGCGCGTCCTGGACTGAACCCGCGCCCGACCCATCCACTGCGCCGACGCCCCGGACCGGCCGTTTCGAGGCCGGCCGGCTCGGACCGCCCGGCCTCGGAGCGGCCACCCAGAAACGTCCGCCCTGCACCGGCGCCACAGGCGACGCCTCGGACCGGCCGCCTCGGAACCGCCCGCCCAGAAGCATCCGCCCCTCCACCGGCCGCACAGAACCGCGCGCCCCGAGCCGCCCACCCCGCCCCAGGACCGTCCGGCGCCCTGCCCGCGCCCGCCGTCCGGCCACCGTCCGGCCGCCGTCCCCGCCCCGGAACGCGGTCGCGCACGCCCCTCCCGGACCTCCCTACCGGTCGGTATGCTCAGTGCGCCCCGCATGCCCGTGCCGCAGCCTGCCGCCCTGGAGCGCCCCATGCCCCGCACCGCCCTGCGCATCTGCCCCCTCTGCGAGGCCACCTGCGGTCTCACGCTCACCATCGAAGGCACCGCCGTGACCGGCGCCCGCGGCGACCGCGAGGACGTCTTCAGCCGCGGCTTCATCTGCCCCAAGGGCGCCGCTTTCGGAGCGGTCGACGCCGATCCCGACCGGCTGCGGACGCCGCTCGTCCGCCGGGACGGCCGACTCCAGGAGGCCACCTGGGAGGAGGCGTACGAGGCCATCGCCGCCGCCGTTCCCGCCCTCGTGGGGGAGTACGGCGCCCAGTCGGTCGGCGTCGTCCTCGGGAACCCGAACGTCCACACCATGGCCGGGGCCCTCTACCCGCCGCTGCTCCTCAAGGCCCTCGGCACCCGCAACCTCTTCACCGCCAGCACGCTCGACCAGATGCCCAAGCACGTGTCCAGCGGGCTGCTCTTCGGCGACCCCTTCGCCATCCCGGTACCCGACCTGGACCGCACGGACTTCCTGCTCCTCCTCGGGGCCAACCCGTTGGAGTCCAACGGCTCCTTGTGCACCGCCCCCGACTTCCCCGGCCGGCTCAAGGCCCTGCGCGCCCGCGGCGGCACCCTGGTCGTCGTGGACCCGCGCCGCACCCGCACCGCCCGGCTCGCCGACCGCCACCTCGCCCCGCGCCCCGGGAGCGACGCCCTGCTCCTCGCCGCCCTCGCGCACACCCTGCTCGCGGAGGGCCTTGCCGCCCCCGGAGTACTGGAGGAACAGAGTGAAGGACTCGGGGAACTCGCCGCCGCCCTCGGGAGTTTCACTCCTGAGGCCGTAGCCCCCGCCTGCGACCTTCCGGCCGATGAGATCCGCGCCCTCGCCCGCGAGCTCGCGGCCGCGCCCACCGCCGCCGTCTACGGGCGGATCGGCAGCTGCACGGTCGAGTTCGGCACGCTCGCCAGCTGGCTGGTCGACGTACTGAACGTCCTCACCGGCAACCTCGACCGACCCGGCGGAGTGCTCTTCCCGCTCTCGGCGACCGGTCCCCGGCCACGCCCGGCCGGGCCCGGTAAGGGGTTCGCCCTCGGGCGCTGGCACAGCCGGGTCAGCGGCCACCCCGAGGCCAAGAGCGAGCTGCCCACCACCGCCCTGGCCGAGGAGATCGAGACCCCGGGTGAGGGGCGGATCCGCGCCCTGATCGCCATCGCCGCGAACCCCGTGCTGTCCGCCCCCGACGGCCGGCGCCTCGACGCGGCCCTGGCCGGGCTCGATTTCATGGTCAGCATCGATCCGTACCTGAACGAGACCTCGCGCCACGCCCACGTCGTGCTGCCCCCGCCGCCGCCCTCGCGGAGCGCGCACTTCGACTTCGCCTTCAACGCCTTCGCCGTCCGCAACCAGGCGCGCTACACCCGCCCCGCCGTCCCGCTCGAAGCGGGTCTGCCCGACGAGTGCGAGATCCACGCGCGCCTCGTCCTCGCCGTCTCCGGCATGCACGGTACGGCCGGCCCGGCCGCCGTCGACGAACTGGCTGTCCAGGCCACGCTCGCCAAGGAGACGACCGACCCGCACTCCCCGCTGCACGGCCGGGATCCGGCGCACCTCGCCGGCCTGTTGACCGGCGAGAGCGGCCCCGAGCGCCGGCTCGACCTGATGCTCCGACTCGGGCCGTACGGAGACCAGTTCGGCCTCGCCGACGCCGGTACGCATGCCAACCCCGCCCCCAACCCCGCCCTCAACCCAGACCCTGCCCCCGATGCGGCCCCCGACGCCGGTACGGATGCTGCTGCGGCCGGTGCTGACGACGCCCACGTCGATGCCAGCGCCGGTTTCGCGGCCGAGCTCAGCCTGGAGCGGCTGCTGGCGCACCCGCACGGCATCGACCTGGGCCCGCTGCGGCCCCGGCTCCCGGGCGTGCTGAGGACCCGCAGCGGCAGGATCGAGCTGCTCCCGGACCCGATCGCGGCCGAGCTCCCCAGGCTGCGCGCGGCGCTCGCCGACCGCCCCGCCGCCCTGGTGCTCGTGGGCCGCCGCCATCTGCGGTCCAACAACAGCTGGTTGCACAACGTGCCGGCCCTCGTCGGAGGTTCCAACCGGTGCACCCTCCAGGTCCACCCGGAGGACGCGGGCCGTCTGGGCCTCGCCGACGGGGGCCGCGCCCGTGTCACCGCGGACGGCGGCAGTCTGGACGTTCCCGTAGAGGTCACCGATGCCGTCCGCGCGGGCGTGGTGAGCCTCCCGCACGGGTGGGGCCACGACCGCGCCGGATCCCGGCTCTCCGTGGCCTCGGCGCAGCCCGGCGCGAACGTCAACCAGCTGCTGGACGGCACCCGGCTCGACCCGCTGTCCGGCACCGCGGTGCTCAACGGATTCCCCGTCGAACTGGCACCACTGCCCTGAGCTGGGGTTTTGCTCGTATTGCTCACGCGTAGACGTCTTGTTGGCCCGAGGAGGAGGCACCTACGTTCCCTGCATGCTGACCTTCCTCGGCTTCGCCATGATCGCGACCTTCCTGGTCCTGATCATGATGAAGAAAATGTCGCCCATCGCGGCGCTCGTCCTCATCCCCGCACTCTTCTGCGTGTTCGCCGGGCAGGGGGCGCACCTCGGCGACTACGTCATCGACGGCGTGGGCAAGCTCGCGCCGACCGCCGCCATGCTGATGTTCGCCATCGTCTACTTCGGCGTGATGATCGACGTCGGCCTCTTCGACCCGATCGTGCGGGGCATCCTGCGCTTCTGCAAGGCCGACCCGATGCGCGTCGTGGTCGGCACGGCCGTCCTCGCCGCGATCGTCTCGCTCGACGGGGACGGCTCGACCACCTTCATGATCACGGTCTCGGCCATGTACCCGCTGTACAAGCGGCTCGGCCTGAGCCTGGTCGTAATGACGGGTGTCGCAGCCACCGCCAACGGCGTCATGAACACGCTGCCCTGGGGAGGCCCCACGGCCCGCGCCGCCACCGCCCTCAAGCTCGACGCCGCCGACATCTTCGTCCCGATGATCCCGGCCCTCGCGGCGGGCCTGCTCTTCGTGTTCGTCCTCGCCTACGTCCTCGGGCTGAAGGAGCGCCGCCGGGTCGGCGTCCTGGCGCTGCCCGGCGAGACGGAGCACACGGAGCAGGACGCCGAGCGGGACGCGGAGAAGGACACGGAGAAGGGCACGGAGAGGGAGACGGAGGGGGGCGCGAAGGAGGCGCCGGTCACCGAGGAACGCCTGGTCGCGGCCGTATCCGGAGCCGGCGCCGGCCCCAGCTCCGGCGCGAGCGTGTCCGGCAGCCGCCCCGCGGTTTCCTCCGGGGCCGCGGCCGGCCCGGGATCCGCCACCGCCCCGCAGGGGGACGCGGACACCACCCCCCAGTACGCCGAGGACGGCTTCCAGGGCCTCGACCCCCAGCGGCCCACGCTGCGCCCCCGCCTCTACTGGTTCAACGCGGGCCTCACCCTCGCCCTCCTCACCGCGATGATCATGGAGCTGCTGCCCATCCCGGTGCTGTTCCTGCTCGGCGCCGCGCTCGCCCTCACCGTGAACTTCCCCCACATGCCCGAACAGAAGGCCCGGATCGCCGCCCACGCCGACAACGTCCTCAACGTCGCCGGCATGGTCTTCGCCGCCGCCGTCTTCACGGGCGTCCTCTCCGGCACCGGCATGGTCAAGCACATGGCCGACTGGCTCGTCGGCGCCATCCCCGAGGGCATGGGCCCGCACATGGCGCTCGTCACCGGCCTGCTGAGCCTGCCGCTCACCTACTTCATGTCGAACGACGGCTTCTACTTCGGTGTGCTGCCCGTCCTGGCCGAGGCCGGCGCCGCCCACGGGGTGTCTCCGCTCGAGATCGCCCGCGCCTCCCTCGTGGGACAGGCCCTGCACATGTCCAGCCCGCTGGTTCCGGCCGTCTACGTCCTCGTCGGCATGGCCAAGGTCGAGTTCGGCGACCACACCCGCTTCACCGTGAAATGGGCGGCCCTGACCTCCCTGGTGGTGCTCGGGGCAGGGATGCTTTTCGGCATCATCTGAGCCACCGGACCCCTGGCGCGCCGAAAACTACCGGCGCTAGTTTGTAGGGTGTCCGCGAGGTCAGGTCTACGCGCTGGTGCGTGCTCGGGAGGATTGCCATGAAGGCCCACGACGGGATGTACATCGGCGGCGAGTGGCGGACCGCCGTCGGACGCGACCGGATCGAGGTCGTCAATCCGGCGGACGAGCAGGTCATCGCCGGTGTCCCGGCGGGCAACGCCGAGGATGTGGACGCGGCCGTACGCGCGGCCCGTGCGGCCCTGCCCGGCTGGGCGGCCGTGCCCGCGGCCGAGCGGGCGGCCCTGATCCGGGCGCTGCGCGACGTGCTGGCCGCCCGCAAGGGCGAGATCGCCGAGACCATCACCGCCGAACTCGGCTCCCCGCTGGGCTTCTCGGAGATGATCCACGTCGGGGCGCCGATCGCGGTGGCCTCCTCCTACGCCGAACTGGCGGCCTCCTACGCCTTCGAGGAGCGGATCGGCAACTCCACCGTGCTGCTGGAACCGGTCGGCGTGGTCGGGGCCATCACGCCCTGGAACTACCCGCTGCACCAAGTCGTTGCAAAGGTGGCGCCCGCTCTCGCCGCCGGCTGCACCCTCGTCCTCAAGCCGGCCGAGGACACCCCGCTGACCGCACAGCTCTTCGCCGAAGCCGTGCACGAGGCGGGCATCCCGGCCGGAGTCTTCAACCTGGTGACCGGGACCGGCCCGGTCGCCGGTCAGGCCCTGGCCGCACACGAAGGCGTCGACCTCGTCTCCTTCACCGGCTCGACCGCTGTCGGCAAGCAGATCGGCGCCACCGCCGGCGCCGCCGTCAAGCGGGTCGCCCTCGAGCTGGGCGGCAAATCGGCCAATGTCATCCTGCCCGGCGCCGACCTCGCCAAGGCCGTCGCGGCGGGCGTGGGCCACGTCATGAACAACTCCGGCCAGAGCTGCAACGCGCTGACGCGCATGCTCGTCCACCGGGACCAGTACGAGGAGGCCGTCTCGCTCGCGGCCGTCGCCGTCGCCGGCTACCCCAGCGGCGACCCCACCGATCCGGGCACCCGCCTCGGTCCGGTAGTCAACGCCAAGCAGCGCGACCGCGTGCGCGGATACATCACCAAGGGCATCGAGGAAGGCGCGCGCCTGGTCGCGGGCGGCCCCGACGCACCGCACGAGCGGGGGTACTTCATCGCACCGACCGTGTTCGCCGACGTCACACCCGACATGACCATCGCCCAGGAGGAGATCTTCGGCCCCGTGCTGTCGATCCTCCCGTACGAGGACGAGGAGGAGGCCCTGCGCATCGCCAACGGCACCGTCTACGGCCTGGGCGGCGCCGTCTGGGCAGCGGACGAGGAGACGGCCGCAGCCTTCGCCCGCCGCATGGACACCGGGCAGGTGGACATCAACGGCGGCCGCTTCAACGTGCTCGCGCCCTTCGGCGGCTACAAGCAGTCGGGCGTCGGCCGCGAGCTGGGCCCGCACGGTCTGGCCGAGTACCTCCAGACCAAGTCCCTCCAGTTCTGAGCCCCCGGCTCTGAGCCCCGCCGCCCGGCGCCCTGCCGCTCCGAGCCCCGCCGCCGGGAGCCTCGCCGCTCCTGGCCCCGCCGCCCCAGACCTGCGGTTCTGAGCCCTGCCGCTCCAGGCATCGCCGGTCCCAGTCCCCTCAGTGCCACACACCCCTGCTGAGCATCGGAAAGACGGAGACGACGACCATGGTCCGCGCCGCCATCCTGCCCGCCGTCGGAGCCCCGCTGGAGATACGGGAGATCGTGCTGCCCGATCCCGGCCCCGGGCAGGTCCGGGTACGGCTCGCGGCCGCCGGGGTCTGCCACTCCGACCTCTCCCTCACCGACGGCACCATGAGGGTCCCGGTCCCCGCCGTCCTCGGCCACGAGGGCGCGGGAACGGTCCTCGCCGTCGGGGAGGGCGTCTGCCATGTCGCCCCCGGCGACGGGGTGGTGCTCAACTGGGCCCCGTCCTGCGGCGAGTGCCACCACTGCTCCATCGGCGAGGTCTGGCTCTGCGCCAAGGCCCTCTCCGGGGTCGGGGCGGTCTACGCCCACGACGCACAGGGCACCGAGCTGCACCCCGGGCTCAATGTGGCGGCCTTCGCGGAGGAGACCGTCGTCGCGGCCAACTGCGTGCTGCCCGCGCCCGCCGGGATCCCGCTCGCCGAGGCGGCCCTGCTCGGCTGCGCCGTCCTCACCGGCTACGGAGCCGTCCACCACAGTGCCCAGGTCCGCCCCGGCGAGTCCGTGGCCGTCTTCGGCGTCGGCGGGGTAGGTCTCGCGGCACTCCAGGCCGCCCGGATCGCGCAGGCGGGCCCGATCGTGGCCGTCGACGTCTCCCCGGCGAAGGAGGAACTGGCCCGGGCGGCCGGGGCCACCGAGTTCGTGCTCGCCTCCGACACCACCGCCAAGCAGATCCGCGCGTTCACCGGCGGGCAGGGCGCGGACGTCGCCGTCGAATGCGTCGGCCGGGCGGAAACCATCCGCGGAGCCTGGGAATCCACCCGGCGGGGCGGCCGCACCACGGTCGTGGGCATCGGCGGCAAGGAACAGCAGGTCACCTTCCACGCCCTGGAGATCTTCCACTTCGCCCGCACCCTCACCGGCTGCGTCTACGGCAACAGCGACCCCGCCCGCGACCTCCCGGTCATCGCCGAGCACGTCCGCGCCGGCCGCCTCGACCTCGGCGCCCTGGTCACCGACCGCATCACCCTCGACGGCATCCCGGCCGCCTTCGAGGCCATGCTCGCGGGCAAGGGAGGCCGCTCCCTGATCGTCTTCTGAGCAGCGCCCGTGCCGGCGCCACCGCCCGCGCCGCCGCCCCGCCCGGACCCGTAGCCGTAGCCGTAGGGGTACCCGTCGCCGTTACGCGGGACCGCGCAGCGCCTCGTACTGGAGGGCCAGGCCGTCCAGGAGCGCGGTCAGGCCCGTCTCGAAGGCGCCGTCGTCCACCTCGCGCCGGCGTTCGGCCAGCAGATGGGCCTGGCCCAGGTGGGGGTAGGCCGACGGGTCGTAGGCCGTCTCGTCGTCCACGAAACCTCCGGCGAAGGAACCCACCGCAGCGCCCAGGATGAAGTACCGCATCAGCGCGCCGATCCGGGTCGCGTGGGCCGGCGGCCACCCGGCGGCCGTCATCGCGCCGAACACCGCGTCCGCGACCCGCAGTCCGGCGGGCCGCCGCCCCGGCCCCCGCGCCAGTACGGGCACGATGTTCGGATGGTCGGACAGGGCCTCCCGGTAGGAGTGCGCCCAGTCGTGCAGGGCCGTACGCCAGTCCGCGCCGCCGCCGGCCCCGCCCGCACCTCCGGCCCCGCCCGCACCCCCGGCTCCGCCCGTGCCCCCCGGCGGCCCGAAGGCCGGCGCCTCGAACATCGACAAGTCGACCCGCGCGCTCACCGAGTCCGCCACCGCGTCCAGGATCTCGTCCTTGGTGCGGAAGTGGTTGTACAGCGAAGGCCCGCTGACCCCGAGCGCGGCCGCCAGCCTGCGCGTCGACACCGCCTCCAGCCCCTCCGCGTCCACCAGCGCGCCCGCCGCCTCGACGATGCGGGCTCGGCTGAGGAGGGGCTTGCGCGGTCTGGCCATGCGCCACATAGTAGGGCCTGCCCGCCATAAACTACCGGTGCTAGTTAAAGGCGCCGGGACCCCGCCACGAAGACCCCCGGAGGTGCCCGGTGAATCTGGAGCTGAGCGAGGAACAGGCCGCCGTCCGCCGGCTCGCCCGCGAGTTCACCGAGCGCGAGGTCACCCCGTACGCCGCCGAGTGGGACCGCGCCGAGAGCGTGGACCGGGCCATCGTCAAGAAGCTCGGCGATCTGGGCTTCCTCGGTCTGACCGTCCCCGAGGAGTACGGCGGCTCAGGCGGCGACCACCTCTCCTACGTCCTGGTCACCGAGGAACTCGGCCGCGGTGACTCCGCCGTGCGCGGCATCGTCTCCGTCTCCCTCGGCCTCGTCGCCAAGACCATCGCCGCCTGGGGCACCGAGGAGCAGAAGAGCGCCTGGCTGCCCCGTCTGTGCTCCGGCGACGCGCTCGGCTGCTTCGGCCTGACCGAGCCCGGCACCGGCTCCGACGCCGGGAACCTGACCACCCGCGCCGTGCGCCAGGGGGACGCGTACGTCCTCGACGGCAGCAAGATGTTCATCACCAACGGCACCTGGGCCGACGTGGTGCTGCTCTTCGCCCGCACCGGCGAGGAGCCCGGCCACCGCGGAGTCTCCGCCTTCCTCGTCCCCACCGACAGCCCCGGCCTCACCCGCCGCGAGATCCACGGCAAACTCGGCCTGCGCGGCCAGGCCACCGCCGAACTCGTCCTCGACGACGTCCGCGTCCCCGACTCCGCGCTGCTCGGCCCCGAGGGCAAGGGGTTCTCGGTCGCCATGTCCGCGCTGGCCAAGGGCCGGATGTCGGTCGCCGCGGGCTGCGTCGGCATCGCCCAGGCGGCGCTGGACGCGGCCGTCTCCTACGCCGCCCAGCGCGAGCAGTTCGGCAGGCCCATCGCCCACCACCAGCTGGTCCAGGAACTGATCGCCGACATCTCCGTGGACGTGGACGCCGCCCGGCTGCTGACCTGGAGGGTCGCCGACCTCATCGACCGCGGCCTGCCCTTCGCCACCGAGTCCTCCACCGCCAAGCTCTTCGCCTCCGAGGCCGCCGTGCGCGCCGCGAGCAACGCCCTCCAAGTGCACGGCGGCTACGGCTACATCGACGAGTACCCGGCCGGCAAGCTGCTGCGCGACGCCCGCGTGATGACCCTGTACGAGGGCACCAGCCAGATCCAGAAACTGCTCATCGGGCGCGCCCGTACCGGGGTTTCGGCCTTCTGAGGCTGAGTACGCACCTGAGTACGCGAGCGGATGTGTCCCCGGTCACCCCGCCCGATGCTGGGTCCATGAACGAGACACCGGTCAAGCAGCAGAGCACAGGGGCGTACTACGGCCAGGCCGTTGCCTCTTTCGGTATCGCCCTCGGCAGCGTGGCCCTGGGGATCTACAACCTGGAGGTGGACGGCTGGGTCCGGGCCTTCCTCGGCATCGCCGTCCTGTACCTCACCACCTCGGCCTTCACCCTCGCCAAGGTGATCCGCGACCGCCAGGAGGTCACCCAGATCGTCAGCCGGGTGGACCAGGCCCGGATGGAGAAGATGATGGCGGAGTACGACCCCTTCGCCCCGAAGCAGCCCGCCCGCGAGCACTGAGCCCGTGCGGTGTTCTTGCCGATCGGGCAGGATCGGAAAGACATCCGCTAAGCGCTTGCTCACCCTCCGGTAGGGTGTCACTCCCACACGGTGAAGAGGGTGAGTGAGCGATGGACAGCGCGGAGGAGACGGCCGGCGGCTATCAGCCCTGGTCGGAGGTCATCCCCGACGCGGCGCGGCGGCTGCTGGTCGCCGCCGTCGAGGCCTTCGCGGAGCGCGGGTACCACGCCACCACCACACGTGACATTGCGGGGCGGGCCGGGATGAGCCCGGCCGCCCTCTACATCCACTACAAGACCAAGGAAGAGCTGCTCCACCGGATCAGCCGCATCGGCCATGACAAGGCGCTGGAGATCCTGACGTCGGCGGCCGAAGGCCCGGGTTCGGCCGCCGAGCGGCTCGATACCGCCGTGAAGTCCTTCGTGCGGTGGCACGCGGCACATCACACCACCGCGCGGGTGGTCCAGTACGAGCTCGATGCTCTCGCTCCGGAGCACCGCTCCGAGATCGTGGCACTGCGCCGCCAGAGCGACGCCGCCGTGCGCGGCATCCTCGCCGACGGGGTCGCGGCGGGGGAGTTCGACGTGCCCGACGTACCCGGCACCACCCTCGCCGTACTGTCGCTCTGCATCGACGTGGCCCGCTGGTTCAACGTGGCCGGACAGCGCACGCCCGACGAGGTCGGCGCGCTCTACGCCGACCTCGTGCTGCGCATGGTGGGCGCGCCGGCCACGGCGGGCCCGGCGCGGGAGCGGTAGCTCAGAAGTAGTAGCGGGACACCGACTCGGCCACGCACACCGGCTTGTCGCCGCCCTCCCGCTCCACCGTGACGGTGGCCGTGACCTGCACGCCGCCGCCCGCCTCGGTCACCTCCGTGATCACGGCAGTGGAGCGCAGCCGCGACCCGACCGGCACGGGGGCCGGGAACCGCACCTTGTTCGTCCCGTAGTTGATGCCCATCTTCATGCCTTCGACCCGCATGATCTGCGGCACCAGACTGGGCAGGAGCGACAGGGTCAGGTAGCCGTGCGCGATCGTGGTCCCGAAGGGTCCGTCCGCCGCCCGCTCCGGGTCCACGTGGATCCACTGGTGGTCGCCGGTGGCGTCCGCGAAGAGGTCGATCCGCTTCTGGTCCACCTCCAGCCACCCGCTGGGCCCGAGCGGCTCCCCGATCCCGGCGCGCAGTTCCTCTTCGGACGTGAAGACCTTCGGCTCGGCCATGCCTGCTCCTGCTTCTCGACGAATAAGCGCTTGCTCAGCATGCTGGGGACCGCATGTGTATGTCAACGGACCTCCGACTACGCTCGGCGGGGTGCCGCAGATTCCCGAGAACATCCACGAACTCACCGTCGGCCAGCTGTCCGCCCGTAGCGGCGCCGCCGTCTCCGCGCTCCACTTCTACGAGGCCAAGGGCCTGATCAGCAGCCGCCGCACCTCCGGAAACCAGCGCCGCTACGGCCGCGACGCGCTGCGCCGGGTGGCCTTCGTACGCGCCGCACAGCGCGTGGGCATCCCGCTGGCCAGCATCCGCGAAGCGCTCGCCCAGCTCCCCGAGGAGCGCACCCCCACCCGCGAGGACTGGGCCCGGCTCTCCGAGGCCTGGCGCGCCGAGCTCGACCAGCGGATCCGGCAACTCGGCCGCCTGCGCGACCATCTGACGGACTGCATCGGATGCGGCTGCCTCTCGCTGGAGAACTGCGCCCTGTCCAACCCGGACGACGTCTTCGGCCAGAAGCTCACCGGCTCGCGGCTCTAGGGGGTGTCCGTGTCGCGGAGCCGGACGGGGCCGTCCGCTCCCACACCGTCCGTGCTGCCGCCACCAGTTCGGCGTTCGAGGGCGCCGGACGCCCGTCCGGCAGGTGCAGCACGTCCCCTACGCCGATCCGCGTGCCCGTGCCGCACCGCGCGGCCAGCCGCAGCACCGGCCAGGCGGCGGCCTCACGCCCGTACAGCAGCACCGGCACCGGCGGCAGCCCGCGCAGCCCGGCCACCAGCGCCGGATCAGCCGACGCGAGCTCGGCCACGAGCCGGACCCGCCCGGGGGTGCGTACGGGCCAGGCGAGGAACCGGGCCATCGGCTCCGCTCCGGCCCGCCCGCCCAGCGGAACGATCGCGTCCACCCCGATGCCGCGCGCCAGCAGTGCCTGCGCCAGTTCCTCGGCCCCCGCTTCGGCGAAGTGCACCGCCGCCCGGTCCGGCAGCACCGTCCAGGACCGCACCCGCTCCAGCCGCCCCGCCGGATCGGGCTCCGCGCCGATGCTCGCGCACACCGCCAGGGGTACGCCGATCCCGGCGCCCCGCACCGCCTCCAGCAGCGGGCCGACCACGCGGGGGGAGAGGCTCTCGCGGCCGCACGGGCTCCGCGGGTGCACCAGCACCTCCCCGGCCCCGGCGGCCACCGCCCCCAGCGCCGCATCCGCCAAGGCGTCGGGGGACATCGGCACGGCCGGGCCGTCGGCGGCGGTCCGCGAGCCGTTCAGCGACACCTGAGGCAGCTGTGACAGCTGAGACAGCACAGGTACCTGCGGCTTCTGAGGTGCCTGGGGTGCGTGGTGCGCCCGAGGTGGCGGGTGGTTCATGCCGCCCCCGCCGAGGGCGTGTCCACCAGCGCCGGTCTCGGCACCACGATCCCGCAGCCCGTGCAGAGCGGCCCGTCCCAGGCCCACGCCCCCTCCCAGGGCCCGGCCACCCGCCGCCCCGTCCCGCTCCCCGCCCCCGGAACCGGCCCCGCCCCGGACGCCACCCCCGCCCCCAGCTCTGCCCCCGCCCCGGGACCCCGCCCCGCCTCAGGAACCGGAATCGGAATCGGAATCGGCCCCGGCCCCCGCCGTTGCCCCGCCGGCGGTGCCGGCCAGTGCAGTTCCCGGTCCCCGCAGACCGGGCACACCGTCCCCGGCGCCGATTCCAGCGCCTTCACCAGCCGCCTCAGCACCTCGCCCAGTGCCCCCTCCGGCCGCACCCCGGGGTCCGCGCACCGCACCACCGCGTCCCCGCTCCCGCCCCATGCCCACTCCGGCCGGCGCAGCCCGTGGTGCTTCTCGCGCCGCCGCCGCTCCGCGAACTGGCGCTCGTACTCCAGCCAGACCGCCCGCGCCTCCTCCAGCTCCTCCAGCGCGGCGACCAGCCGCAGCGGGTCCGCCCCCCGGTCCTCGGGGGCGATCCCGTGCCGGTCGCACAGGTGCCACCAGGTGGCCCGGTGCCCGTACGGGGCGAACCGCTCCAGGCAACGGCGCAGCGAATGGCGCCGCAGGGCCCGGTCGTTGCGCGCATCACGCACCTGGTAGGCCAGACTTCGGAAACCCGCCATGACATGTCACCTCCGCCGATGTGCCCAACATGCCCGGCCCGGTGCGGGCGCATGCGGGGGCGGTCGAGGCGTACGGGTGGCACGTGGCCGGAAGTCAGCGCCCCAGGCGCCCCGCTGAAACCACCACCCTGGCCAGCTCCTCGTGGCAGATGTCGCTGTGCGCCCCCGACGGCGCGCCGCCGCGCCGCACCACGGATCCCGCGTCCACGCTGACGCATCCGGCCGAGGGCACCCCCTCGCGCAGGGCCGCGTCCAGGCTCAGCCGGGGCGCGCCCGGCACCGCCCGTACCCCGTCGTGCCCGATCGCGCCCCACCGCTCGTCGAAGCCGAGCAGTCCGGCCGAATCCCCCGCCATCCGCGAGGCCAGCGGGTAGAACACCTTCAGCGCCGAGTCGTGCGCGGAGTGGCAGGCCACCACCGGCCCGTCGACCCGGCGCTGGAGGCCGCGCAGCGCACCGCCCCGGCCCTTGTCGTGCGGCAGCCGGTCGGCGAACGCGTAGTGGGAGAAGGCGCCTTGGAACAGCGTCAGCGACTTCACGAACCGGGCCCCGTCCGGCACGGCGCGCAGCGAGAAGGACACCACCCGGGCCCCGAAGCTGTGCCCGAGCAGATGGACGCGCAGCGCCGGGCGCTCGGCCGCCAGCCCCGCCAGTACCGGACCGAGGCCGCGCTCGCCGACCACTCCGGCGCGTTTCTTCATCTGGTAGTACGTGGCCTGCCGCAGGAGCTCCTTGGCGCCGCCCCACAGGGCGCGCAGCCCGCCGCCCACCAGGCCGGCCCCGAGGGCCGAGGGATCCCGCCCGTCGGCGCGCCCGGGCAGCGCGCCGCCCGTGTCGACGAGCCCGCGGGTGAAGGCCCGGCACACCTCCAGCACGTCCTCCGTGAAGATCAGGGGTACGGCCGGCGGCGCCACCGCGGTGACCGTGTTCACCCCGGCCAACTCCCGTACGAGGGCGCCGAACTCGATGAATCCGGCCTCCGACTCAGGCCTCTCCTCCAGCAGTTCGGCCACCCGGTCCAGCTCCGCCTGCCGCCCCGGCCAGAACTCCCCGAGCGCCCGCCGGGTGCCGGGGTCCAGCGCCGTCCCGAAGCCGGGCTCCGCGAGCGCCCCCGGCGGATCGAAGTCCGGTATCGGCTCGTCCGCGAACCGTATCGAGGGCCACACGACACCCACGTACCCCAGCCGCACCCCTGACCCCACCAACCCGGGGAACGGGGCGAAGAACCGGTCGTACAGCCGGGTCGAGGTGCCCCGGTCGCTGTTCCAGCCGTGCGCGAAGACCAGCAGGTCAGTGGCCTCCATGCGGGCCACCGCGCCCTGCCCGGACGGGTCCGCGTCCCCCTCCGCGTCGAAGACCAGCTCCGCGTACGGACCGACGCCGATCCCGGCCCCCGCCCAGGCACCCGTCCCGTTCCCGGCACCGCTGTACGCCATGACGTCCCCCTCCGCGCCGTGCCTCAGGTGCGGTCCAGCATCCTGCTGCATCGCCCATCCGGCCAGACCCCCCGCACGGCCGTCTCACCGGTACAGCAGGTACTGCTCCCGCAGCGCCGCGAACCGGGCCAGACCCGCCGCCCAGTCGCCCACGACCTCCTCCACCCCGGCCCCCGCGTCGATCGTCTTCCGCACCCGGTCCGAGCCGGTCAGCCGGTCGATCCAGTGGTCCGCGCGCCAGCCGAAGCCGCTCCAGGTCCGCCGCGCGGTCACCAGCAGCCCGATTCCGGCCCGCACCGGATCGAAGGCCGCCCGGTCGTGCACGATCAGCCGCACCCCGCCGCAGACCTTCCCCACGTGCTTGGAGAACGTCGGCGTGAAGTACGCCTCCCGGAACCACACCCCGGGCAGCTCCAGCGCGTTCGCCGCCTCCGCCCACCTCCGGTCGATGCCCTCCGCGCCGACCACCTCGAAGGGTGTGGTCGTCCCGCGCCCCTCGGACAGGTTCGTCCCCTCGAAGAGGCAGGTCCCGGCGTACGCGAGGGCGGTGTCCGGGGTCGGCATGTTCGGGCTCGGCGGCACCCAGGGCAGCCCCGTCTCCCCGAAGAACGACTCCCGCCGCCATCCGCTCATCGCCACGGTCCGCAGCCTGACCGGCCCCTTGGGCAGTGATCCGTCGGTCAGGAACTCGCCGTTGAAGAGCCGGGCCAGCTCGGCCGCCGTCATCCCGTGGGCGAGGGCGATCGGCTCCCGGCCCACGAAGCTCGCGTACGGCCGCTCCAGTACGGGGCCGGCCGCCGCGCGCCCGCCGACCGGGTTCGGGCGGTCCAGCACCACCACCGCCTTGCCCGCCAGCGAGGCCGCGCGCATGCAGTCGTACAGGGTCCAGATGTAGGTGTAGAAGCGCGCCCCGACGTCCTGGATGTCGAAGACGACGGTGTCGATCCCGGCCGCCGTGAACACGTCGGCGAGCCGCTGCCCGCTCTTGTCGTACGTGTCGTAGACGGGCAGGCCGGTCGCCGGATCCCGGGCCGCGCCCTCGGAACCGCCCGCCTGGGCCGTCCCGCGGAACCCGTGCTCGGGGCCGAACACGGCCACCAGGTCGACCCGTTCGTCCGCGTGCAGTACGTCGACCAGGTGCCGGGCGTCGGCGGTGATGCCGGTGGGGTTGGTGACCACCCCGACCTTCTGCCCGGCGAGTACGCCGTACCCGTCCGCGGCGAGCTGCTCGAAGCCCGTACGCACCCGGTCCGCTCGGCCCGACGCCGTCCCCGGAGGTGCGGCGGCTCCCACCGCTTCCACCGCTTCCACCGTTCCCAGGGCGCCCGCGGCTCCCACGGCTCCCGCCAGTCCCAGTACCCCGCGTCGCGACAGAGTCATCCGGCCACGCTAGACGGCAGGCCCCTTCCGCCCTGACATACCGACTGGTTAGTCTGCCCGCCATCGGTAGATGAGCACGGTCGGCATCCGGCCGGACGAAAGGTGATCCCCGTGAGCGCGTACCAGGACCAGCGAGTCGTCGTCACCGGTGCGGGCGGCGGCATCGGCGCCGCCCTCGCGCGGCGGTTCGCCGCCGAGGGCGCCACGGTGGTGGTCAACGACATCGACGCCGCCAGGGCCGCCGCGGTGGCGGGCGCCATCGGGGCCCGGGCGATCCCCGTGCCGGGCGACGCCTCGGAGATCGTCGCCGAGGCCCGGGAGGCCCTCGGCGGCGGGATCGACATCTACTGCGCCAACGCCGGACTCGCCTCGGGCGGTGACGCGTTCGCCGACGAGGCCGTCTGGGAGGCGGCCTGGGAAACCAACGTCATGGCGCACGTCCGGGCGGCCCGGCTGCTGCTGCCGGACTGGCTGGAGCGGGAGGACGGCCGTTTCGTGTCCACCGTCTCCGCCGCCGGGCTGCTGACGATGATCGGAGCGGCCCCGTACAGTGTCACCAAGCACGGTGCGCTCGCCTTCGCGGAGTGGCTCTCGCTGACCTACCGCCACCGCGGTGTCCAGGTGCACGCCATCTGCCCGCAGGGAGTGCGCACCGACATGCTGACCGCCGCGGGCTCGGCGGGCGAACTCGTCCTCGCGCCGACCGCGATCGAGCCGGAAGCGGTCGCGGACGCGCTGTTCGACGGCATGGAGAAGGGCCGGTTCTTGATCCTCCCGCACCCCGAGGTCGCCGACTTCTACGCCGCCCGCGCCACCGAGCCGGACCGCTGGCTGAGCGGCATGAACCACCTCCAGCAGAAGTGGGAGACCAGGTGACGTCCGCCGCCGGCGCGGTCCCCGCCACGGATGCGCCAGAGGGGCCCGAGACCGCTGAGGCGCCCGAGGCCCCCGAGACCGCTGAGGTGCCCGGGATGCTTGAGGCGCCCGGGACCCCCGAGGTGCTCGGGCTCCCCGAGGCGCTTGGAACCCCCGAGGTGCTCGGGCCCGCCGAGGCGCCGGGGACGCCCGAGGTGTTCCCCGAGGCGCCGGGGACCCCCGAGGTGCTCGGGCTCCCCGAGGCGCCGGGGACGCCCAAGACCCCCGACGCACCCGAGACGCCCGAGGTACCGGGTACGCCTGGGACGCCCGAGGCGCCCGAGGTGGCCCGGTACGCCGCCCGGCCCTGGCTCGGGCGGCTCAGCGAGGCCCAGCGGGCGCCCGTCGCACCGCCGCGCTCCGTGCTGCACGCCTTCCGCGAGGCCGTGGCCCGGGCCCCCGGGCGCACCGCCCTGGCCTACTTCGACGGCCGGATCTCCTACGCCGAGGCCGAGGCACTCTCCGACTCCGTCGCCGGGCACCTGGCCGCGCACGGGATCCGCCGCGGGGACCGGGTCGCCGTCATGCTGCAGAACACCCCGCAGTTCGTGCTCGCCGTACTGGCCGCCTGGAAGGCCGGGGCGGTGGTCGTCCCGCTCAACCCGATGTACAAGACCGCCGAGGCCGCGCACGTCCTGCGCGACTCCGGGGCCGCCGCGCTGGTCTGCGAGGGCCGCGCCTGGACGGCGTACCTGCGCGAGGCCGCGCACGGCAGTGCCGTACGGACCGTCCTGACCGCCTCCGAGCTGGACTTCCAGACCCGCAACGACCCACGCCTGCTCGCCCTCGCAGCCGTCGGCTCGCCTGCGGCGGTCCCTGCCCCGGCGCCTGCGGCGGTCCCTGTCCCGTCTGCCCCGGGCCCCCTGGTGCCCCAGGCCCTGCCCGCCCCGGCCCCAGCCCCGGCCCGCACGGTGGGGCACACCACGCACGCCCCCGACCCCGCGGCGGCGCCGCCCCGGCCTGCAGCGGCGTACGCCCCGGCGCCTGCTGCGGTCCCTGCCCCGTCTGCCCCGGCAGCCCCGGACCTCACGGCGCCCGCCCGGTCCGCCCCGGCGCCTGCGGCGGTCCCTGTCCCGTCTGCCCCGGGCCCCCTGGTGCCGCATGCCCTGCCCGCCCCGGACCCGGCCTGGGCCCGCACGGTGGGGCACGCCATGCCCGCCTCAGACCCTGCGGCGGCGCATGCCCGGCCCGCCGCAGCGGCCCCGGCCGCCGCCCGGCCCGCGGCAGCGCCCGCCCCGGTCGTCGCCGATCTGTCCGCTGTGGCCCGCCGCGGCGAACCCGCCCCGGACGATCCCCGTCTCACCGGCGCCGACACCGCCCTCATCAGCTACACCTCCGGCACCAGCGGCACCCCCAAGGGCGCGATGAACCCGCACGGCGCCCTCACGTACAACGCCGCCCGCCAGGTCGCCGGCCACCCCCTCGCCGAGGGCGCCGGGTACTTCGCCCTCGCCCCCCTCTTCCACATCACCGGCATGGTCTGCGAGCTCGCCGCCTGCTTCGTCAACGCCGGCACCCTCGTCCTCGCCCACCGCTTCGACGCGGGGCTCGTCCTCGACGCCTTCCTCGAACACCGCCCCTCCTACGCCATCGGCCCGGCCACCGCCTTCATGGCCCTCGCCGCCCACCCCGGGGCCACCCGGGACCACTTCGCCTCCTTCCAGGTGCTCTCCTCCGGCGGCGCCCCCCTCCCGCCCGCGCTCGTCGAACGCCTCCGCGCCGCCTTCGGCTTCTACCTCCGCAACGGCTACGGCCTCACCGAGTGCACCGCCCCCTGCGCCTCCGTCCCCGCGCACCTCGAAGCCCCCGTCGACCCCGCCTCCGGGACCCTCTCCGTCGGCGTCCCCGGCGCCGAGACCGTCGTCCGCATCCTCGACGCGCGCGGCGCCGAGGTCCCCTTCGGCGAGACCGGCGAGATCGCCGTACGCGGCCCCCAGGTGGTGCCCGGCTACTGGAACCTGCCGGTCGAGACGGCGAAGGCCTTCCCGGACGGTGAGCTGCGGACCGGCGACGTCGGGTTCATGGACGCGGACGGCTGGCTCTACGTCGTCGACCGCAAGAAGGACATGATCAACGCATCCGGCTTCAAGGTCTGGCCGCGCGAGGTCGAGGACGTGCTCTACACCCACCCCGCGGTCCGCGAGGCGGCCGTGGTCGGGGTCCCGGACCCCTACCGGGGGGAGAGCGTGAAGGCGTACGTCAGCCTCCGCCCCGGCACCTCGGCCGGACCGGCGGAGCTGTCCGCCTACTGCGCCGCGCGCCTCGCCGCGTACAAGTACCCGCGCCAAGTGGAGGTGCTGCCTGTCCTTCCGAAGACGACCAGTGGCAAGATCCTCCGACGGGAACTGCGCGACCGCGGCTGAAAACAGTCGGACGGACGCACAGTCGCCGACTCGATGGAATGGAAGGGAAGGCCAGCGCCATGGCGGCCAGAACCACGGTGCCCGAGGGCACGCACGAAGCCCCGGTGCCGCAGCGGCTGCTGGCCGTGGCCACCCGGCTGTTCGCCGAGCGCGGCTACGACCGCACCTCGGTCCAGGAGATCGTCGAGGCGGCCGGGGTCACCAAGGGCGCGCTCTACCACTACTTCGGGTCCAAGGACGACCTGCTGCACGAGGTGTACGCGCGCATGCTGCGCCTCCAGCAGCAGCGCCTGGACGCGGTGGCCGACTCCGACGCGCCCGTCGAGGAGCGGCTGCGCACGGCGGCGGCCGACGTGGTCGTCACCACCATCGAGAACCTCGACGACGCGATGATCTTCTTCCGGTCGATGCACCAGCTCAGCCCGGAGAAGTTCAAGCAGGTCCGGGCCGAGCGGCGGCGCTACCACGAGCGCTTCCGGGCGCTGGTCGAGGAGGGTCAGCGCTCCGGGGTGTTCTCCACCGCGACCCCCGCCGACCTGGTGGTGGACTACCACTTCGGGTCCGTGCACCACCTGTCCACCTGGTACCGCACGGACGGCCCCCTCACGCCGCAGCAGGTCGCCGACCACCTGGCCGACCTGCTGCTGCGCGCACTGCGTCCGTAGCGGGCGAGGCCGGCCGTGCCTCGCCCGGCCTCACCCAGCCCGGCCTCGCCCGGCCTCACCCAGCCCGGCCTCGCCCGGCCCAGCCCGGCCCAGCCCGGCCTCGCCCGGCCTCACCCAGCCCGGCCTCGCCCGGCCCAGCCCGGCCTCGCCCGGCCCAGCCCGGCCTCGCCCGGCCCCGCCCGGCCTCGCCCGGCCCCGCCCGGCCTCGCCCGGCCCCGCCCCGCCTCGCCCGGCCCCGCCCCGCCTCGCCCGGCCCCGCCCCGCCTCGCCCGGCTCCGCCGGGTCAGGCCCGGTACTGCTTCAGTTCCCGCCGCGCCAGTGAGCGCTGGTGGACCTCGTCCGGCCCGTCCGCCAGCCGGAGCGTCCGCGCCGCCGCCCACAGCTCGGCGAGGGGGAAGTCCTGGCTCACCCCGCCCGCGCCGTGCAGCTGCACCGCGTCGTCCAGGATCCGCACCACCGCCCGAGGGGTGGCGATCTTGATGGCCTGGATCTCGGTGTGCGCCCCCCGGTTGCCGGCGGTGTCCATCAGCCAGGCCGTCTTCAGCACCAGCAGCCGCAGCTGCTCGACGGTCACCCGGGCGTCCGCGATCCAGCTCTGTACGACGCCCTGCGCGGCCAGCTCCTTGCCGAAGGCGGTCCGTCCGAGCGCCCGCCGGCACATCAGCTCGATGGCCCGCTCCGCCATGCCGATCAGCCGCATGCAGTGGTGGATCCGACCGGGGCCGAGCCGGGCCTGGGCGATGGCGAAACCGCCGCCCTCCTCGCCGATCAGGTTTCCGGCCGGAACGCGCGCACCGTCGAAGACCACCTCGGCGTGGCCGCCGTGGTCGTGGTCCTCGTACCCGTACACCGTCATGGCCCGGCGCACCTCGACCCCGGGGGTGTCCCGGGGCACCAGGATCATGGACTGCTGGCGGCGCGGATCGGCGCCCTCCGGGTCGGTCTTGCCCATCACGATGAAGATCTTGCAGTCCGGGTTCATGGCACCGGAGATGAACCACTTGCGCCCCGTGACCACGTACTCGGACCCGTCCGCGGACCGCTCGATCCGGGTCTCGATGTTCGTCGCGTCCGAGGAGGCCACCTCGGGCTCGGTCATCGCGAAGGCGGAGCGGATCTCGCCCGCCAGCAGCGGGTGCAGCCACTGCTTCTTCTGCTCCTCGTTCCCGAACTGGGCGAGCAGCTCCATGTTCCCGGTGTCCGGGGCCGCGCAGTTGGTCGCCGTCGGGGCCAGGTGCGGACTGCGGCCGGTGATCTCTGCCAGCGGGGCGTACTGGAGGTTGGTCAGCCCGGCGCCGTACTCCGCGTCCGGCAGGCTGTGCTGGTCCACAAAGAACAGGTTCCACAACCCCTGGCGGCGCGCCTCGGCCTTCAGCTCACCGAAGACGGCCGGGGTGTCCCAGGGCGAGGCCAGCCGTGCGCGCTGCTCGGCGGCGACCGGTTCCGCCGGGTAGACGTACTCCTCCATGAACGCGAGCAGCCGCTCGCGGAGTTCCTCGGTCCGGGCGTCGAATGCGAAGTCCATGGTGGGATGCCTCAGCCTTCCTGCGGTTCCTGAAGAGTGGTCAGTCCGTGCTCGATGAAGACGGGGACCAGTTCGCCGATGCGGTCGAAGCCGGCGCCGACGGTCTGCCCGAGCGTGAAGCGGTAGTGGATGCCTTCGAGGATCACCGCGAGCTTGAACCAGGCGAACGCCGTGTACCAGGCGATGGCGCCGGTGTCCCGGCCGGAGCGGGCCGCGTACCGCTCGATCAGCTCGGCGGGGCTCGGATGGCCCGGCGCCCCGCTCGTCGTGCTGACCGGAGATTCGCTCAGGCCGAGGTCCGAGCTGTACATCACCAGCAGCCCGAGGTCGGTCAGCGGATCGCCGAGCGTGGACATCTCCCAGTCGAGCACCGCCCGGATCCTGTCGTCCGGGCCGCCGATCAGGACGTTGTCCAGCCGGAAGTCCCCGTGCACGACGGTCGGGGCGGGGGAGTCGGGCAGCGCCCGGCCCAGTGCGCCGTGCAGTTCGTCGATCCCGGGGAGCTCCCGGCCGCGCGAGGCCGCGAGCTGCTTGCCCCAGCGGCGCAGCTGGCGGTCGAGGAAGCCCTCGGGCCGCCCGAAGTCCCCCAGGCCCACGGCCTGCGGATCCACGGCGTGCAGCTCGACCAGCGTGTCGACCAGGCCCAGCACGGCCCGCCGGGTGCGCTCGGGCCCGATCGCCGCGAGCTCGCCGGCCGTCCGGAAGGGCACCCCCTCCACGTACTCCATGACGTAGAACGGCGCCCCGAGCACGGACTCGTCCTCGCACAGCAGCAGCGGCTCGGGCACCGGCACGGCCGTACCGTGCAGCGCCGCGATCACCCGGTGCTCGCGCCGCATGTCGTGCGCGGTGGCCAGCACGTGCCCGAGCGGGGGCCTGCGCACCACCCAGCGGGCGGTACCGTCGGTGATCTCGTACGTGAGGTTCGAGCGGCCGCCCTCGATCAGCCGGCCGCGCAGCGCCCCGGCCGCGAGTCCCGGGAGCGCCCGGTCGAGATGACCGCGCAGCCGCTCCAGATCGAGGCCCGGCGGTTCGGCTGAGCTCATGGTGTGCACCTCCGTGCTGGGTCTGTATCGGATGTCCTGAGCCATCATGCCGACCAGTCGGTATGTCGTCCAGAGCGCGGACCGGAGGAACTCCCCGGTCCGGCCGCGGATCCGCCGGGTATCAGGCGTGGCAGAGGATCGGCGTGCCGCCGTTCATCACCGTCATGTCCTTCAGCACCGCGAGGATGTCCAGCGGGCCGCCCTCCGGTCCGCCGGCCAGTTCCGCGTACGCCCGGTGCAGGTTCGCCACCAGCCGCTCGCTCTCGCGCCAGGCGGCGAACTCGCCGAGGTCGGCCTGACGGGCGACCTCCAGCGGGGTCTGGCCCTTCGCGCGGCCCTCCCGGGCGAGCGCGTCCACGTAGCGCAGGTACCGCTCGGTGGCCTCGTAGGCCGAAGGGTCGGTCAGGGGTCCGTGTCCCGGTACGACGGTCTCCGCGCCCAGGGAGCGCAGCAGTTCCAGGGCCCGCAGCGAGCCGGCCAGGGAGCCCATCGCCAGGAAGGGCGTGCCCTCGGCGAAGACCAGGTCGCCGGTGAACACCACCCGCTGCCGGGGCAGCCACACGATGGAGTCCCCGGTGGTGTGCGCGACACCGGGGTGGATGACCCGCACCTCCGTCTCGCCGACGTGCAGGGTCATCCGGTCGCTGTAGGTCAGGTCGGGCGGGGTGATCTCTATCGTGCCGAAGTCCGTCCCGGGCCAGATCATCTCCAGCTGGTGCCCGGCGGCGAGCTGTTCGGCACGCGCGTTGTCGTGTCCGAGGACCAGAGCCTCGGGGGCGAACACGCCGTTGCCGTAGGTGTGGTCCCCGTGGTGGTGGGTGTTCACCACGGTGCGGGGGAGCGGCACCCCGGCCGCCAGGACGGCCTCGCGCAGGGCCAGTGCCCGCCGCGCGGTGGCGGCGGTGTCGACGAGCAGCGTCCGGCCGCCGTCGCTCACGAAGCCCGCGTTGTTGAGGCACCAGCCGCCGTCCGGCTGGACGTAGGCGTACACCCCGGCCGAGGGCTGGACGAGGTAAGGCTCCGCGACGGTCATCTGCGCTCTCCCCGGGTCACTGTGACGGGCGGTCAGCATCCTGCCAGTCGTCGCGGTCCCGGGGGAGGGCGGGTGCGTTCCCGACCGTCTTTCGGTCAGGCGCGGGCGGCGGGGCCGGCGGCCGTTCGGCAGCCGACCGGCAAGCCGGTCAGGGGCCGGTCAGCCGCCGGTCCGGGGCGTGGCCGGGGCGCGGTCGGGGCGTGGCCGGTCAGTGGTCGTCGTAGTGGCCGTCGTGCTGGGCGTGCCGGTGGCCGTCGTGGAGGTAGTCCAGGTGGTCGCCGTGCGGGACCGCGTCGTGCCCGCAGTCCGAGCCGTGGGTGTGCGTGTGCGCCTCGTGCGGGGTGTGGCCGGCGCTCTCGCACTCGTCCCAGTGGCCGGAGTGCTCCCGGTGGAGGTGGCCGTCGTGCGCGTAGTCGACGTGGTCGCCGTGGGAGACCGCCTGGTGACCGCAGTCGGGGCCGTGGGTGTGGGCATGGGTGGGGTGTTCCAGGTGCTGGGTCGTCATGGGGCCGAGGCTAGTGCGGATAGTCCGAGATCGCCCGTTGTGTCCCAGCGGCGCGCGAAAGCCGGATCATCCGACCGCCCGCTCAGATGATCACGGCCACCGCGAGGGCCGCCAGTGCCATCGTGCAGGCCACCACCGCGAGGGCCGCCCGCCGCGACAACCCCGGCGGCCGCTCCGCCGCCAGCTGCCGGATCCGCCGGTGCGCCACCCCCAGGAACGCCAGCCAGATCAGCGTGGTCACCGCCGCTCCGGCCACCTCCACCGGGCTGCCGGACCCGCGCAGGGCCTGCCGCAGGGCCAGCACCGCCACCACCGAGCAGGTCAGCGTCGTACGCCGCCACGCGAGCCGGGTCCGCTCGGGCTGGAGCCCGGCGTCGCGGACCTCGCCGCCGCTGGACGCGCTCACCCCTCCGTCGTCCAGCCCAGCAGCACCACCAGGATCATCGCCACCGCGACCAGGGCGACCCCCAGGCTCAGCACCACCGGGAACCGGGACAGCGGCAGGTCCTCGCCCCGCCGCATCGCCCGTTCGCACCGCACCCAGTGGTTCACCGCCCGCAGGGCGCAGGCCCCGCCCACCGCGAGCAGCGCGAAGGCCATCGCGACCCGCACCCCCCAGCGCAGGTCCGGCAGGAACTGGTCCACGGCGAAACCGCCGCCCACCAGGGCCAGCGCGGTCCGGATCCAGGCCAGGAAGGTCCGCTCGTTGGCGAGCGAGAACCGGTAGTCGGGGGTCTCGCCCTCGTCCTTCACCCGCTCCGGCGCGAACCAGAGGCGCACGTCTTTGACGAAGTCGATCACCGGGTCAATCTACTGGCGCGGCTCCCGGTACGCGCGCAGCCGCCGGTACGCCTCCAGCCCGTCCGGCACCCACGCCCACGAGCCGTCCGCGACGCGCCGCTCCAGCTCCGCCTCCGGCAGCCACGCGTGCCAGTCCACCTCGGACGCCTGCGGATCCACCGGCAGCTCGCACCGCACCTCGTGCACGTACGACCACCAGGCCCCGCCCGGACCCTCGTACAGGAACTTGAACAGCGGTACGGGCTGCGGCAGCCCGGACACCCCCAGCTCCTCCCCGGCCTCCCGCAGGGCCGCCGAGGCGTAGCTCTCCCCGGCGCCGAGCACCCCGCCCACGAACATGTCGAAGTGCGCGGGGAACACCAGCTTCGACGCGGTCCGCCGGTGGACGAAGATCCGCCCCTCCGCATCCCTGGCCTGCACGAACACACAGCGGTGGAGCAGCCCGCGGGCGTAGACCTCGCCGCGCCGGGCCTGCCCCGTCACCCGGTCGTCCCGGTCCACCACGTCCAGTACTTCATCAGCGGCACTCACCCGTTCATCCAACCACCGCTGTTGACTGGTTACCGCTCCGTAGCCAAGGATCTGCCCCACCACCGACGGAGGACGGGTAGCGCATGACGTACGACGCAGACGTGATCGTGATCGGGGCCGGGCTCGCGGGTCTCGCGGCCACCGCCGAGCTCGTCGACGCGGGCCGCAAGGTCATCCTGCTCGACCAGGAGCCGGAGCAGTCCATCGGAGGCCAGGCGCACTGGTCCTTCGGCGGGCTCTTCTTCGTGGACTCGCCCGAGCAGCGCCGGATGCGGATCAAGGACAGCCGCGACCTCGCCCTCCAGGACTGGATGGGCACCGCCGGCTTCGACCGCGAGGAGGACGCCTGGCCGCGCCGCTGGGCCGAGGCCTACGTGGACTTCGCGGCGGGCGAGAAGCGGCCCTGGCTGCACGCCCAGGGGGTCCGCTTCTTCCCGGTGGTCGGCTGGGCGGAGCGCGGCGGCTACGACGCCGACGGCCACGGGAACTCCGTCCCCCGCTTCCACATCACCTGGGGCACCGGCCCCGGCCTGGTGGAGCCCTTCGTCCGGCGGGTCCGCGCCGGGGTGGCCCGCGGGCTGGTCCAGCTGAAGTTCCGCCACCGGGTCACCGGCCTGTCCCGCACCGCGGGCGCCGTGGACACCGTGACGGGCGAGGTCCTGGAGCCCTCCGACGCCGTACGGGGCACCGCGAGCAGCCGCGAGCGCGCCGGGGAGTTCTCGCTCCGGGCCCAGGCCGTGATCGTGACCAGCGGCGGCATCGGCGGCAACCACGACCTCGTGCGCGAGCAGTGGCCCGCCCGGCTCGGCACCCCGCCCGAGCGGATGCTCTCCGGGGTCCCCGCGCACGTGGACGGCCTGATGCTCGGCATCGCCGAGGAGGCGGGCGCCAGCCACATCAACAAGGACCGGATGTGGCACTACACCGAGGGCATCCAGAACTGGGACCCGATCTGGGCCCGGCACGGCATCCGCATCCTGCCCGGCCCCTCCTCGCTCTGGCTGGACGCGACGGGCAAACGGCTGCCCGTGCCGCTCTTCCCGGGCTTCGACACCCTCGGCACCCTCGAGCACATCATGAAGACCGGCCACGACCACACCTGGTTCGTCCTCAACCAGCGCATCATCGGCAAGGAGTTCGCGCTCTCCGGCTCCGAGCAGAACCCCGACCTGACCGGCAAGTCGGTCCGCGACGTCATCAACCGCGCGCGGCTGGCCGTACCGGCCCCGGTCAAGGCCTTCATGGACCACGGCGCGGACTTCGTCGTCGAGCGCGACCTGTCCGCGCTGGTCCGCGGGATGAACGCCGTCACCAAGGAGGACCTGATCGACGAGGCCGCACTGCGCCGCGTGATCACCTCGCGGGACCGGGAGATGGCCAACCCCTTCACCAAGGACCTCCAGGTGACGGCCATCCACGGCGCCCGCAAGTACCTCGGCGACAAGCTGATCCGCACCGCCGCGCCGCACCGGATCCTGGACCCCGCGGCCGGGCCGCTGATCGCGGTCCGGCTGTCGATCCTGACCCGCAAGTCCCTTGGCGGCCTGGAGACCGACCTCTCCTCACGCGTCCTGACGGCGGACGGCGAACCCCTGCCGGGCGTCTACGCGGCGGGCGAGGCGTCCGGCTTCGGCGGCGGCGGGGTGCACGGCTACCGGGCCCTGGAGGGCACCTTCCTCGGCGGCTGCCTCTTCTCGGGCCGTACGGCCGGCCGCGCCGCGGCCCGGGCGGTCGGCTGACGCCCACCCCTGCCGCCCCCGCCATCCCCCCTGCCGCCCCCGCCGTCCCCTGCCGGGTCGGCCGCCTCCGCCCGGGGCGGCCGGCCCGGCAGGGGGCGCCGGCCCGGCGCCGGCCCGGCGCCGGCCCGGGCCCCGCCACGAGCCCGGGCCGAGGCGCCTGTGCGCGCCCCGCAACCCGGGTGCATTTCAGGCCAGTCGCTCCACGACCCGGAACCGCTCCGCCACCACCAGCGTGTCGTCGTCCACCGTGTAGTGCGGATCCCCGAGGGCCTCCCGGACCGGAGCGCTGTGCCAGAACCCCTCGTGCCCGGCACGCCATTCGGCCACTGACGCGTACCCCTCGCCCTCGTCCAGCGCGTGCCGCAGGTCCACGTCGGCCAGCCGCACCACCCGGACCCCCGTCACCTCCACGACGGCCACCGGCCGCTCCTGCGAGTCCACCAGCGCCGCCCGCTGCCCCACCTCGGGAAGCGGCTCGCCCTCGGCCTCGTACTCGGGCAGCAGCCCGGTCGTCGAGGTCTTCGCCCCGCTCAGCACGGCCGCCACCAACTGGTCGCGCAGCGGCCCGGGGAAGCCGAGCAGGTAAGGGGGAAGGTCGTTGATCGAGGTCATGATCCGACCCTACGCGACCGGGCCGGCGGCCTCCCCGGACCGGCCCGGCCGGCTCAACTATGACCACCTGACACCCAGTTGAAACCCGCCACGCAGTGGACTGGACCTTGACTCGGAGCTGTGCGTACCGCTTTGCTGTCCGTGATCACCGGTTCGCTCACCGGCACGATCCCCCGACGACCCGATCGACCGCACCAGTCACGTGCATCATGCATGTTTTCAGGCCATCGCTCGCCCCGTCCGCCCGCGTCCTGGAGGGAAATCCGCGGATGTCCCCGCCTCCGCCGCCCCTCGGCCGCAGCCGCAAGCGGGACGCCCAGCTCTTCGACCCGGCCCTCTGTGATACCGAACTGGTCGACGTACGCGCCCAGTTCAGCCAGGGCCGCTGGGCCAGGGCCCGCTCCCTCCTCGTCGGCACCGGCGACGACTGGGACCGCCGCGGCCACCGCGTCGTCGTCCTCGCCGAGACCCCGGCCGCCACCGCCTGGGCCCGCGAATGGCTGCTCGCCGAACCCGAGAGCGCCGACGCCGCCACCCTCCTCGCCTGCGCCGCCGTCTTCACGGCGCTGCGCCGCAAGGGCTCGCCCGAGGCCGCCGAGGAAGCCTGCCGCCGGGCCGCCCTGCTGCTCCCCGCCGACCCCACCCCCTGGCTCGGCCTGCTGCTCCTCTCCCGCGCCTTCGGCTCCGAGGAGGAGTTCAGCCGCCACTTCGACCAGGTCAGGGCCCGCCACCGCGAACACCACCACGCCCACCACCTGATGGTCGCCAAACTGGCCGAGCGCACCCCCGCCGCGGGCCACGACCCCCTCCACGAGGTCTACGACTTCGCCGCCTGGGCCGCCGAGGAGTCCCCGGCCGACTCCCCGCTGGCCGTCCTCCCCGTCATCGCGCACGCCGAGCGCTACCGGGTGCTCGCCGCCACACACGGGCACACCTTCAGCAGCGCCGCCCAGCACTGGTCCGGCCGCCGCGCCCGCCAGGTCCTGCGCTCCGCCTTCGACTGGTGGCTGGAGTGGGAGCGCGAGGACCACCCCCGCAACCGGGTCGACCTCAACTTCCTCGCCCACGCCAAGCTGTGCGAGGGCCGCCCCGCCGAGGCCGCCGCCCTCTTCCACCGCATCGGCAGCCACGCCACCCGCGCCCCCTGGTCCTACCCGGACCTCGACCCGCACAAGGCCTTCCTCGCCGCGCGCAGCGCCGCACTCGGCACCGCTTGACCCTTCCCCCGAAGGGCCCGAAGACCCGCAGAACCCCACCCCCGAAAGGACGGCGCCATGCCGACGGGCAGATCCACCACGCTCCCAGCCTCACCCGAGATCAGCACGTACAAGGGCCAGGACCGGGCCCTGCGGGCCGACCGCCTCGGCACCGCCGGCCTGCTGCTCTCCGTACTCGCCGCCAGCGCGCCCCTCATGGTGGTCGCGGGTGTCATGCCCACGACCTTCGGTGTGATGGGAGTGGTCGGCCAGCCCCTGCTGTTCGTCGCCCTCGGCCTCGTCCTCGCCCTCTTCAGCGTCGGCTACGCCGAGATGAGCCGCCACGTCCACAACGCCGGCGCCTTCTACGCCTACATCGCCCGCGGCCTCGGCCCCACCGCCGGCGCCGCTGCCTCCCTGGTCGCCCTCGTCGCGTACAGCGCCATGCAGGTGGGCGTCTACGGCATCCTAGGCTTCGAGATATCCGGCCTCTTCGCCACCTACCTGAAGATCGAACTCGCCTGGTGGATACCGGCCCTGGTCGCGGTCGCCGCCACCGGAGCCCTCGGCTGGCTCAAGATCGACCTCAACGCCAAGGTCCTCGGCGTCCTCCTCCTCATCGAGTGCGCCCTCGTCGTCGTCTTCGACGTCGCCGCCCTCACCGAGCCCGGCCCCGAAGGCCTCTCGCTCCACGCCTTCAACCCCGAGACCCTCGGCGGAGCCGGCCTCGGCACGGCCCTGGGCTTCTGCATCGCCGCGTTCGTCGGCTTCGAGCAGTCCCCGGTGTACGCCGAGGAGACCAGCAAGCCGCACATCGTCGTCTCCCGGGTGATGTTCCTCGCCGTCGGCTTCGTCGCCCTCTTCTTCGCCTTCAGCGCCTGGGCCCTCACCGTGGCCACCGGCCCCGCCGAGGTCGTCAGCACCTCCGCCGAGGCCGGCCCCGGCCTGCTCTTCCAGCTCACCGAGACCCGGCTCGGCGGCACCTTCACCGACGTCCTGCACGTGCTCTTCGTGACCGGCATGTTCGCGGCCATGCTCAGCTTCCACAACGTGGTCTCCCGCTACGCCTTCGCCATGGGCCGTGAGGGACTGCTCCCCTCCGCCTTCGGCCGCACCAACCCCGGCACCGGCGCCCCCGGCACCGGCTCCCTCCTCCAGACCGGCGTCGCCACCCTCGTCGTGATCGCCTTCGCCGTCACCGACGACATGCCCGCCGGCGACCCCACCGCCCCCGTCCTGCACCTGTTCACCTGGATGGGCAGCGTCGGCGCCCTCGGCGTGACCCTTCTCATGGCCGCCGCCTCGTTCGCCGTCATCGCCTTCTTCGTCCGCCGCGGCACCGCCGGCGCCCAGATCTGGCGGCTCGTCGCCGCCGGAGCAGCCGGCCTCGCGCTGCTCGGCATCGCGGTCTACACGGTCAAGGACTTCGGCGTCCTGGTCGGCGCCGAGGAGGGCTCCGCCCTCAGCTGGGTCCTGCCCGGCATCATCGGGGCCGCCGTGGTGACCGGCCTGCTGTACGGAGCGGTCCTGCGCAGCCGCCGCCCGGAGGTGCACGCCCGCATCGGCCTCGGTAACGAAGCCTTCCGCCTCGACCAGGCGGCAGAGGCCACTCCGGGCGACTGACCTCGCTTTCCAGCCCCTACGAAGCCCCCGGCGCCCGTTTCCAAGGTCGTCGGGGGCTTCGGTGCGCAGGGGCTGATTTTGGCGGGTAGCGGAGCCTCATGGTCTCCTGGGTCGACAAATCACCGGACCGCGGCACAGGGGACACCACCCAGCTCCCCTGCGGCGCGGTCCGGACCTGCCCTGTCCGACCCCCACGAAGGCGAAGTCATACATGAGTGACCGCACCTTGACCGAGGCTCCCGCCCCGGCGTCTTCCCGCCATGTCGACGCCGGTGACGAGGGCTACAGCAAGGACCTCAAGTCCCGCCACATCAACATGATCGCGATCGGCGGGGCAATAGGCACCGGCCTGTTCCTCGGCGCCGGAGGCCGCCTCGCCGGAGCCGGCCCCTCCCTCGCCATCGCCTACGCGGTGTGCGGCGTCTTCGCCTTCTTCGTCGTCAGGGCCCTCGGCGAGCTCGTCCTGTACCGCCCCTCCTCGGGAGCCTTCGTCTCCTACGCCCGCGAGTTCATGGGCGAGAAGGGCGCCTACACGGCCGGCTGGCTGTACTTCCTGAACTGGTCCACGACCACCGTGGCCGACATCACCGCCGCCGCGACCTACGCGCACTTCTGGTCGATGTTCACGGACGTCCCCCAGTGGGTGCTCGCCTTCATCGCCCTGGCCGTCGTCCTCACCGCGAACCTGATCTCGGTGAAGTACTTCGGTGAGATGGAGTTCTGGTTCTCCCTGGTCAAGGTCGCCGCCCTGGTGATCTTCCTGCTGGTCGGCATCTACCTCGTCGCCACCAGCCACGAGATCGGCGGCCACACCCCGGGCCTGTCCACGATCACGGACAACGGCGGCATCTTCCCCTCCGGCATGCTCCCGATGCTCCTGGTGATCCAGGGCGTGGTCTTCGCGTACGCCTCCGTCGAGCTCTGCGGCGTCGCCGCCGGCGAGACCGAGAGCCCCGAGAAGATCATGCCCAAGGCGATCAACTCGATCATGTGGCGCGTGGGCCTCTTCTACGTCGGCTCCGTCGTCCTGCTCGCCGTGCTGCTCCCGTACACGGCGTACTCCTCCGACCAGAGCCCCTTCGTCACGGTCTTCGACAAGCTCGGCATCCCCGGAGCCGCCGGCGTCATGAACCTGGTCGTCCTGACGGCCGCCCTCTCCAGCCTGAACTCCGGCCTCTACTCCACCGGCCGGATCCTGCGCTCGATGGCCATGTCCGGCTCCGCCCCGAAGTTCACCGGCGTCATGAACAAGGGCAAGGTGCCGTACGGCGGCGTCCTCTTCACCGCCGCCTTCGGCGTCGCGGGCGTCGGCCTGAACTACTTCATGCCGAAGGACGCCTTCGAGATCGTCCTGAACTTCGCCTCCCTGGGCATCCTCGGCACCTGGGCGATGGTCATGATCTGCTCGCTCTTCTTCTGGCACCGCGCGCGCGAGGGCAAGGTCGAACGCCCCGGCTACCGCCTGCCCTGGGCCCCGTACACCCAGATCGTCACGCTGGTCTTCCTCGCCACGGTCCTGGTCCTGATGTGGTGCGACGGCGGAGTCGGCCGCACGACGGTCATGTTCGTCCCGCTCATCGCCGCCGCCCTGGTAGGCGGCTGGTTCCTGGTCCGCGGCCGAGTAGCCGAACTCGCCGCCGCCCGCGACTGACGACCGCGTACCACCCCGCTCCACCCCGCACCGCCTCCGGTACCCGCTCGGGTCCCGGAGGCGGTGTGCTGTGGTGCGTCTGCGGGTGGAAACGAAGAAGGACCCCGCCGAAGCGGGGTCCTTCTCGTCTTGCTCTGGTGTCCGAGGGGGGACTTGAACCCCCACGCCCGATAAAGGGCACTAGCACCTCAAGCTAGCGCGTCTGCCATTCCGCCACCCGGACAAGGTGTCTGTCTCGCGTCCCTCGCGGGCCGTTCCGACGTGGAAAACATTACCAAACATTCCGGGGTCCCCGATCACACCCCCCGACGGCCGGGGATCGCCCTTGGGGAGAGCGGCCCGGAGCGGGAGGATGGGAGCAGTTCGGTACTGATCAGTGGGAGGAAGCAGCGTGAGCGAGTCGAGCGCGGGCAGGACCGTCTCCGGCGAGGACGAGGTCGTCGACCTCTGCCGGGACCTCATCCGGATCGACACCAGCAACTACGGGGACCACTCGGGCCCAGGCGAGCGCAAGGCGGCGGAGTGGGTCGCCGAGAAGCTCGCCGAGGTCGGGCTGGAGCCGCAGATCTTCGAGTCGCACAAGGGACGGGCCTCGACCGTCGCGCGGATCGAGGGGGAGGACCCGTCGCGGCCTGCGCTGCTGATCCACGGGCACACCGACGTGGTTCCGGCCAACGCGGCCGACTGGACGTACGACCCCTTCGCGGGCGAGATCGCCGACGGGTGCGTGTGGGGCCGCGGCGCCGTCGACATGAAGGACATGGACGCGATGACGCTCGCCGTCGTGCGTGACCGCATGCGCAGCGGGCGCAAGCCCCCGCGCGACATCGTGCTTGCCTTCCTCGCCGACGAGGAGGCCGGCGGCACCTACGGGGCGCGGCACCTGGTGGACAAGCACCCCGGGCTGTTCGAGGGCGTGACCGAGGCGATCGGCGAGGTCGGCGGCTTCTCCTTCACGGTCAACGAGAACCTGCGGCTCTACCTCGTCGAGACGGCCCAGAAGGGCATGCACTGGATGCGGCTCACGGTGGAGGGCACCGCGGGCCACGGCTCCATGACCAACAACGACAACGCCATCACGGAGCTGTGCGAGGCCGTGGGGCGCCTGGGCCGCCACCAGTGGCCGGTGCGCGTGACCAAGACCGTACGGCACTTCCTGGACGAGCTCTCGGACGCGCTCGGGACCCCCCTGGACCCGGACAACATGGACGCGACGCTGGCCAAGCTCGGCGGCATCGCCAAGATGGTCGGCGCGACCCTGCGGAACTCGGCGGCGCCGACCATGCTGGGTGCCGGCTACAAGGTCAACGTCATCCCGGGGCAGGCCACCGCGCACGTGGACGGCCGCTTCCTGCCGGGCTACGAGGACGAGTTCTTCGCCGACCTCGACCGGATCCTCGGCCCGCGCGTGAAGCGGGAGGACGTGCACGGGGACAAGGCCCTGGAGACGGACTTCGACGGAAAGATCGTCGACGCCATGCAGAGCGCCCTGAAGGCGGAGGACCCGATCGCGCGGGCCGTCCCGTACATGCTCTCGGGCGGTACGGACGCCAAGTCCTTCGACGACCTCGGCATCCGCTGCTTCGGCTTCGCGCCGCTCCAGCTCCCGCCGGAGCTGGACTTCGCCGGGATGTTCCACGGGGTGGACGAGCGGGTGCCGGTGGACGGGCTCAAGTTCGGTGTGCGGGTGCTCGACCGATTCATTGACAACGCCTGAGATTCGGATCGGTGTGCGCATTCCACTGAGAAGAGTGAATGCGCTCATACGCTCGTAGCCCTGGTGATGCCTCCTCGTTACAGGTGGTGCGGTCCGCGGCTGGGACCGCATTGACTACTAGGAGGAACAATGATCAAGAAGGTTGTAGCCGCTGCGGCTGCCACGGGTGGACTCGTTCTCGCGGGTGCGGGCCTCGCCCACGCCGATGCGGGTGCCCAGGGTGCGGCCGTCGGCTCGCCCGGTGTCCTGTCGGGCAACGTGCTCCAGGTCCCCGTCCACGTGCCGGTGAACGTCTGCGGCAACACCGTGAACGTGATCGGCCTGCTGAACCCGGCCTTCGGCAACACCTGCATCAACGCCTGACGCGTCTGAAGTTCCGGCCCCGGAGCGCATTCCAGCGCTCCGGGGCCGCCGGGCTTTCCGGCCCGGCTCTCACTTTTCGGCGTACCAGGCGGGGGAGCCTGGAGAGCCAGGCCGCCGGGCGACGGCCGAAAACACGTACACACCAGGGGACGAGTACAGATGCGACGACCGGCACAGGTCACCAGGAAGACCCTGATCACCATGGCTGCCGCGGGTGGTGTCCTCGCACTGGGCGGGGGCTACGCACACGCGGACGCCGACGCTTCGGGGCATGCGGCGAACTCACCGGGCCTGCTGTCCGGGAACACGGTGCAGGCGCCCGTGGACGCTCCGGTGAACGCCTGCGGGAACACCGTCACGGTGGTGGGAGGCCTCAACCCGGCCTTCGGGAACGACTGCTCCAACATCTCGCACAAGCCGGGCAAGCCCCACAAGCCCGGTAAGCCGGGGCATCCCGGCAATCCCGGCAACCCGGGCCACCCCGGTCACCCGGGCGGCGGCGGGGACGAGCCGTGCGACGACCACCCGGGCCACCCCGGCAACCCGGGTACGCCGCCGGGCGGGAACAACCCCGGGAACCCGGGCGGCGAGAACCCGACCACACCCGGCAACCCCGGTACCCCGGGCACGGAGAACCCGACCACTCCCGGGACCCCGGGCACGCCGCCGGGCGGAAACCCCGGCACCCCCACAACCCCCGGTACGCCGGGCACGGAGAACCCGGGCACACCGGGTGGCGGCAACCCGGGCACCCCCGGTAACCCCGGCACCCCGGACGGCCCCGGCACCGGTACGCCGGGCACGCCCACCCTCCCCGGCCAGGGTTCCGTCACTCCCGTGACCCACCCCGGCCCCGGTACCGGCGGCGCACCCGGACTGGCCGCCACCGGCTCCGGTGACGTCCTCACGGCCGGTCTCCCGCTCGCCGGCGGCCTGCTGCTGGCCGGCGCGGTGCTCTACCGGCGGGCCCGCAGCGCCGCCTGACGGACGGCTCTCACGACGCGGGTCCCACTCCAGGGGCCCGCGTCACCACGTTGCGCGGACCTGGCGGATGATCCGGCGGCGCAGCCGCACACGGCGGCTGCCGTCCCGGTGCAGGGTCAGGCGGTCGAGCTCCCAGTTCCCGTACTCGGCATGATCGGTCAGCAGGCGCGTCGCCTCCTTGCGAGGAACGCCGCGGGCCACGTACACGTCGACAAATTCGTATTCCGGCATCGCATCTATTGTGCAAGCAGAGCCCTGCTACGGATAGCGTCTGCTCTATGTCTGATGCCGCTCTGCCCACTGTTGCCGAGGTACGCGCCGCCGCCGAGGCGGTCAAGGCCGCGCTCGACCGTCACCTCGCCGCGGTCGAGAGCAGGACCGGGGACGAGGACCCGGAGGTCTACGCAGCGTTCAACGAACTCGCCGCGGCGGCCGAGGAGTACGACGAACTCCTCTACGACCGGTACGACGAGGTCACCCCCTTCGAGATCCCCACCCCCGAGGACGGTGTCCCGTACACCGGGCCCGCCGATCCCACCGCGTTCAGCGTGCTCATCCGCCGTGACTACGCCGTGGTCGAAGCGCCGCGGCTGATCGCCCAGGCCGAGCGCGTCGCCGCGCACGACCGGGATGCGGAACTCGTCCAGGACGGTGGCACCGCGGGTGCGCTGGGTGTGCTCTTCGGGGAGTACGAGCCCGACGAGATCGCCTCCCGCTACAAGGAGTTCGGCCTGGAGGAGGGTGATTCCACGCTCTGGATCGCGGCCTCGGAGGAGGTGGCGGAACCGGGGGAGTGGCTCAACTCGCCCTTCGCGCACACCGATCCGGAAGACGTGCTGCACCGCTTCGACGTGAGCTCCGTCTTCGACGAGGAGAGCGACGAGTTCGACGAAGCGGCGGAGGAAGCGGAGGAAGCGGAGGAAGAAGAGGAAGAGGAAGAGGAAGAGGAAGAGGACGAGGCCGCGCAGCCGGGGCTGACCCCGGCCTGATCCGCGAGCCCACACCGCGGCCCCCGCCCCTCCGGGCGGGGGCCGCGGCCGTCACTCCGGCTGCTGCGCGGCCGAGGCCACCAGAGCCTTCAGCAGGCCCGTCAGCCGCGTCGTACGGGGTTTCGGCAAGACCTCCGCCACCGCGTGCGGCAGCGCCTGGTCGACGCCGTGCACCACGGACAGGTGCCGCTGCGCCCGCCCGAACGCCGTGTACACCCACTCCCGGGACAGGGCCTGGGCCGCGTCGCCCGGAAGGACGACGACCACCGCGGGCCAGCGCGCGCCCACGGCCTGGTGGGCCGTGACCGCCCAGCCGTGCCGGACCCGCGACTCCACCTGCTCCTTGGGTACGACGACCCGCACGCCCGCACGGTCCAGGTGCAGCCCCTGCGCGTCGGCCGACACCACCCGGGCCGGCTCGGCCCGCCCGGGGGAGGGCACGTGGACGACCCGGTCGCCCGGATCGAAGCCTCCGAACCGGCCCGGACCGGGGTTCAGGCGCTCCTTGAGGGCGGCGTTCAGCGCCCGGGTGCCCGCCGAGCCGCCGTGGCCCGGGGTGATCACCTGCACGCTGTCCGCCGGGATCCCGAAGGCCCGCGGCACCGACTCGGCCACCAGCTGCACGGTGCGGTGCACGGCCTCCGCCGCGTCCCGCACCGGGACGATGACGACCTCCTTGCCGGGGGCGTCGACCTGGTTCAGCTCCCCGATGCCGACCCCCGAGACCAGCTCGCCGATCGGGCCCGGATCAGGGGTACGGGAGACCACCTGGGGGCAGGCGCGGGCCGCCAGCACATCGGCGAACACCCGCCCGGCCCCGGCGGATCCGAGTACGCCCGGATCCCCGGAGAGCACCAGCCGGGCACCGTCCGGGACCGACTCCACCAGGGCGGCGGCGGTCTCCACGTCCAGCTGCGGCGCGTCCAGCACCACGAGCAGGTCCAGCGCGAACTGCCCGTCCGCGTCCCGTCCCGGCCCCTCGGCCCCGGACAGCAGGCCCGCCACCGTCACGGAGTCCGGACCGCCGGGGGCGTGCGCGGCCAGGCAGGTCCGCAGGCCGAGCTCCCCGGCGGCCGCGAGCAGGGCGAACGGCTCGGCACGGGCGGCCTCGCCGCCGATGTGGGCGGTCAGGCCGTGGCCCGCGACCGTGCGGATCAGCTCGGCGGCGGACGGGCTCGGCGCAGCCCCGGCCGCCTTCTCCCAGTCCGCCGGGGCGTCGAAGGTGTTGGCCAGCCGGGCCAGGCCGTCGGCCAGGCTCTCCTCGGCCATCGCGGCCCCCTCCAGGCCCACCAGGATGCGTACGGGCTCCTCCTCGCCCGCGTCGCCCTCGGCGGGCTCTGCGCCCTGCTGGCCCAGCGGCTCCTGGAACACCAGCACCGCGCCCTCCGCGATGGCCGCCTCCAGCGCCTCGGCCGGATCCGGTACGGCGTACTGGGCCAGCGCCGACCGCAGGACCGGGGCCTCCAGGGCGGTGTGCCCCTTGAGCGCGGCCTGGGCCAGCAGCCAGCCCACCAGTGCTCCGGTGCGCCGCTCGTCGCCGGGGCCGGCCTCGGGGCCCAGCAGGGCCCGCGCGAAGCCGTCCGCCTGCGTGGGGCGCACCGCGGCGACGGACAGCAGCCGCCAGGGGTTCTCGGCGAGGGTCTCGGCAGCACCCTCGCCCAGCGCGGCGGCGGCCTCGGCGGCCAGTGCCTCGGGGGCGCCGCCGCGGGTCAGGACGGCCCGTACCTCCTCGACCGCCCCGGGCGCGACCGCCGCGGGCGCGGCCGGGGCGACCGGGGTGCGCGGCTGCGGAGCCGGGGCGGCGGGGCGGCGGGGCGCGGGGGCCTCGTCGAAGTAGCCGGAGGGGGGCTTCGCGCCGCTCTCCACGGCCCGTACGGCGGCCAGCAGGTCGGCGGCCTTGCCGCTGAGCTTCGCCCCGGCGTCGACGGGCGCCTCCCGTTCCGCCTTGCGCCGGGCGATCCGCTCGCGCTCGATCCGCTGCGCGGCGAGTTCGGCTGCCGCCTCGCTCAGTGCGGGCTTCGCCGGGTCGGCGGCCTCGGCCTCGGCGACGGGCTCTGCGGGGCTTTCCCCCACCTCCGGCTCCGCCGCGGCGCGGGGCTCCGCCTCCGGCCCCCCGTCCCCGGCTCTGCCGGATTCCGCGGCTGCGGCCGGCTCGGGCTCCGTCGGCTCGTCCTCGGCAGCGGCTGACCGGAGTTCCGAATCCGGACCCCCGCCGGGAGCCTCGTACCCGGCTTCGTCGGGGTCCGCGGCGCCGGGTCCGGCCGGGGTCTCGCCCGAGCCGGTGCCGGGTTCGCCATCGGCGGCTGCCTGGGGTTCGGCCGGTGCCTCCACGCCAGCGGCGGTCGGCCCCGACTCCGGGGCGGGGGCAGCCTCGGCGGGGGTGCGGGTCTCCGCGGCAGCGGGCTCCGCGGGGGCGGGCTGCGCGGCCGTGGCCTCCGCCTCCGCTTCCTCCGCGGCAGCGGGATCGGCGGGCTCGGCCTGACGGTCCGTACTCACAGCGTGCTCCAGTCCTGATCGGGATAGCGGTGCACGGGCGCCGAAACATCGTCCAGCGCCCGGCAGATCTCCTCGGGAAGACTAAGGGCCTCCACCGACAACGCCTCCGCGAGCTGCGCGGACGTCCGCGCGCCGACGATCGGCGCGACCACCCCCGGCCGGTCCCGGATCCACGCCAGGGCCACCTGGAGCGGGGTCACGGCCAGTCCCTGGGCCGCGGTCGCCACCGCGTCGACGATCCGCCCCGCCGCCTCGTCCAGGTACGGCTCCACGAAGGCGGCCAGCGTCTCCGAGGCGCCGCGGGAGTCCGCCGGCACGCCGTCGCGGTACTTGCCCGTCAGCACCCCGCGGCCCAGCGGGGAGGAGGGCAGCAGGCCGATCCCGAGGTCGAGCGCGGCGGGCAGCACCTCCCGTTCCACGCCCCGCTGGAGGAGGGAGTACTCCATCTGTGTCGACGCCAGGCGGGTCCGTACCCCGGGGGCCGCCAGCTGCCAGGTCGCCGCCTTGGCCAGCTGCCAGCCGCAGTAGCCCGCGACCCCGGCGTACCGGGCCCGGCCGCTGCTCACCGCGAGGTCCACCGCCTGGAGGGTCTCCTCCAGCGGGGTCGACGGGTCGAAGGCGTGCACCTGCCAGAGGTCCACGTAGTCGGTGCCCAGCCGGTCCAGCGAGGCGTCCAGGGCGGCCAGCAGGTGCCCGCGCGAGCCGTCGAAGCGGCGGTCCGGGTCGCGGACGCTGCCCGCCTTGGTCGCGATCACCAGGTCTCGGCGCGGCACGAGCCCGCCGACCAGCTGCCCGAGCAGGTACTCGGCCTCCCCGCCGCCGTACGCGTCGGCCGTGTCGACGAGCGTGCCGCCCGCCTCCCAGAAGGTCTTCACCTGTTCGGCGGCGGCTTCCTCGCCGGTGTCACGGCCCCAGGTCAGCGTGCCGAGGCCGATCCGGGAGACGCGCAGTCCGGTGCGGCCGAGATGCCTCTGCTCCATGAGCGCTGAGACTACTGGGGCACTGACGCGGAGGACCCGGGCGCGCTACAGTCCCCCGCAGACCTACGTTACTGATCGGTAAACCGGTAAGGGGACGACACATGCGGCTCGGCATCAATCTCGGGTACTGGGGTGCGGGCATGGACGCCGACAACCTCGCCGTCGCACAGGAGGCCGACCGCCTCGGCTACGACGTGTGCTGGGCGGCCGAGGCCTACGGTTCCGACGCCCCCACCGTCCTGGCCTGGGTCGCGGCCCAGACCGAGCGCATCGACGTCGGCTCGGCGATCCTCCAGATCCCGGCCCGCCAGCCCGCGATGACCGCCATGACCGCGGCCACCCTGGACTCGCTCACCAAGGGCCGCTTCCGGCTCGGCCTCGGCGTCTCGGGCCCCCAGGTCTCCGAAGGCTGGTACGGCGTCAAGTTCGACAAGCCGCTGGCCCGGACCCGCGAGTACGTGGAGATCGTCCGCAAGGCCATGACCCGCGAGCGCCTCTCGTACGAGGGCGAGCACTGGACCCTGCCGCTGCCGGACGGCCCGGGCAAGCCGCTCAAGCTGACCGTGCACCCCGAGCGCGAGCACATCCCGCTCTACATCGCCGCCATCGGGCCGAAGAACCTGGAGCAGACCGGCGAGATCGCCGACGGCGCGCTGCTGATCTTCCCGGCCGCCGAGCACCTGGAGGCCACCGCGCTCACCCACATCCGGGCGGGCCGCGAGAAGGCCGGACTGACCATGGAGGGCTTCGACGTCTGCCCGACCGTGCCGCTGGCCCTCGGCGACGACGTGAACGCGCTCGCGGACGTGTTCCGTCCCTACACCGCCCTCTACGTGGGCGGCATGGGCAGCCGGAAGCAGAACTTCTACAACCAGTTGGCCCAGCGCATGGGTTACGAGAAGGAAGCCGCCGAGATCCAGGACAAGTACCTGGCGGGCGACAAGACGGGCGCCGCGGCGGCCGTACCGCACTCGCTGATCGACTCGACCACGCTGCTCGGTTCCGTGGAGCGGATCGCGGACGGTATGCGGGCCTACGCGGACGCCGGGGTCACCACGCTCACGCTGGCCCCGGCCGGATTCACCCTGGACGAGCGGGTCGCCGCGCTGCGCGCCGGTACCGAGGCGATGGAGCGCGCGGGCCTCGCCTGACATCCGCTGGGCGACAGCCGCCCCGACGGCGCCGCCGCACGGAGTCCGGCGCAGCCGCCCGAAGCCGCCTGGGGTCCCCCCGGACGGAGTCTGGGGGATGGTGCGAGGGCGGCGTCAAGAAGGAGAAGTCTGCGGCCGTGGTGGGGGCTCGGGGGGTCTTCCCCGCCACGGCCGACACAGCCAACAACGCCGGGAACGCCCGCCGGGTTACGCACCCGGGTCCATCGCCTCGGTTCGTTCATTCGGACGAGTAGTGCGACCTATCGGTTGCCCGCCCCGGCCACCGGCGTTTGACTCGAGACATGCTCTCTGCCCGCAGCCTGTTCCAGGAGATCGTCGACAACGACGACTCCTTCCAGCTGTTCTGCTCCATCGCCGCCAGCGGGGAGTCCCAGGGCGGCTGGGAGAACGCCCGCATCGCGGCCCTGGTGCCCGACTCCATGCGCAGGCTCGCCCCGAAGATCACCCGGCACGGTGCCGACGAGGACAAGCACGGGCGGATCTTCAACGCCCTGCTCCACAAGCGCGGACTGCCGCCCGTCCCTGTACCGCCCGAAACCGACTACACGATGCTGCTGGAGCGCAGCGGCATTGGCCTCGCGCACGACAAGCTGCGCCGCGAGGAGCCGCTGACCGAGGAGGACATCGTTGTCTACCTCGCCCACAGCCGGGTCACCGAGCAGCGCGCCGCCGACCAGATGGACATGCTGGTCAGGAACTTCGGGGACCACCCGGAGGTCGGCAAGGCCATCCGCATGATCAGCCACGACGAGGACAACCACCTCGCCTACTGCCACGAGGAACTGCTGCGCCTGGCCCGGGAGGGGTACGGCCGCACCATCCAGCGGGTGCTGCGCGAGAGCGCGCTCGTCGAGATCGGCGTCTACCGCGACGTGAGCCTCGCCGTCATGGGACACATGGGAGGGCTGCTGCGCTGGCCCGCACCCAAGGCCGCCGTGCTCGCCGCGGGCATCCGCGGGATGTACGCCTACGAGCGCTTCAGCGGCTGGCACCGGATGGTGAGCCTGCGCATGCCGCAGCGGCGCGACGCGCTCGGCGGCGCACCGGTCTCCGCCCCCGACTTCGCTTAGGCCCCGCGACGGTCCCGTGCCGGGTCAGGGCCCGGCCGGGCCGGCTACAGCCAGCCCCGGCGCTTGAACAGCCGGTGCAGGCTCAGGCAGACGCCCGCCATGAGCACCAGCAGGGCCGGGTAGCCCCAGGGCTGCCTGAGTTCCCACATGTGCTCGAAGTTCATCCCGTAGATCCCGGCGAGCATCGTGGGGACCGCCGCCATCGCCGCCCAGGCGGAGATCTTGCGCATGTCGTCGTTCTGCCGGACGCCCATCTGCGCCAGGTGCGCGGCCAGGGCGTCCGACAGCAGCCGGTCCAGGCCCTCGACGTACTCGTTCGCCTTGGCCAGATGGTCGGCCACGTCCCGGAAGAACGGCTGGGAGTGCTGGTGGACGAAGGGCACGCTCCCGAAGGCGAGCCGGTCCATCGGCTGGAGCAGCGGGCTCGTCGCCCGGCGGAACTCCAGGACCTGCCGCTTGAACCCGTAGATCCGGGCGGCGGTGTTCTTGGTGTCCGAGCCGTTCGGGGCGAAGACCTCCGCCTCCAGCTCCTCCAGGTCCGACTGGAGCTCGGAGGCCACCTCGATGTAGTGGTCCACCACGGCGTCGGACACCGCGTACAGCACCGCCGTCGGCCCGTGCCGCAGGACGTCCGGTTCGTCCTCCAGCCGGCGGCGTACGGCGGCCAGCGGGGCCCCCTCGCCGTGCCGGACCGTGACCACGAACGAGTCGCCGATGAACACCATCAGCTCGCCCGTGGTCACCGTGTCGGTGTCGTCGTCGTACAGGACGGGCTTGAGGACGACGAACAGGGAGTCGTCGTACACCTCCAGCTTCGGGCGCTGGTGCGCGGTCAGCGCGTCCTCCACCGCCAGCGCGTGCAGCCCGAACTCCTCGCGGACATGGTCGAACTCCTTCTCCGTCGGCTCGTACATGCCGACCCAGAGGAAGGCGTCACCGCTCGCCCGGGCCTGGTCGAGGGCGTCGGAGAAGTCCCCGGGTCCCTCGGTGCGGCGGCCGTCCCGGTAAATCGCGCAGTCCACAATCACGCGGCGCATTCTCCCCTGCCCACGGCCCGCCCGCACGCCCCGGCACCGCATACGCTGAACCCATGGCCACGCTGATCCTCGTACGACACGGGCGGTCCACCGCCAACACCGCCGGGCTGCTCGCCGGATGGACCCCGGGAGTCGCCCTCGACGAACGCGGCGCCGAACAGGCGGCCGCGCTGCCCGGGCGGCTCGCCGGGGTGCCGATCGCCGCCGCGGTCACCAGCCCGCTGCAACGCTGCCGGGAGACCCTGGCGCCGCTGCTGGCCGCCCGCCCGGAACTGGAACTGCACACCGACGAGCGGATCGGCGAGTGCCACTACGGGGACTGGTCGGGCCGCAAGCTCTCCGAACTGTCCGACGAACCCCTGATGAAGATCGTCCAGCAGCACCCCTCGGCCGCCGCCTTCCCCGGCGGGGAGTCCATGCGCGCCATGCAGGCGCGCGCCGTGGAGGCCGTACGGGACTGGAACGCGCGGGTGGAGGAGGAGCACGGCGGCGACGCCGTCTTCCTGATGTGCTCGCACGGGGACATCATCAAGTCCCTTGTCGCGGACGCCCTGGGGATGCACCTGGACCTCTTCCAGCGGATCCACGTCGACCCCTGCTCGGTGACCGCCATCCGGTACACGCCCACCCGGCCCTTCGTGTTCCGGCTCGGCGACACCGGGGACTTCGGCTCGCTGGTGCCGCGCGCGCCGAGCGACAAAGCAGCGGAAGACGGCGGCAACGCCGTAGTGGGGGGCGGCGCGGGCGCGGCGTGATCGAACGGCGCAGTAGGGTGGACTGGCCCTACCAACGCGCGCTGTCATACGTGGGCAGCCCTGCCCCTGCCGCCGAGACTTGGAGACTGGACGTGCCCCGTCAGGTGTTCCTCTACGACCCGCCGGACCGCTTCGTGGCCGGCACGGTCGGTCTGCCGGGACGCCGTACGTTCTTCCTGCAGGCCTCCTCCGGCCCCCGGGTCACCAGTGTCTCGCTGGAGAAGACCCAGGTAGCGGCGCTGGCCGAACGGATGGACGAGCTGCTGGACGAGGTCGTGCGGCGCACCGGGGGCAACGCCCCCGTGCCCGCCATGGCCCCGGCCGAGGCCGCCGACACCGCGCCGCTGGACGTCCCCGTCGAGGAGGAGTTCCGTGTCGGCACCATGGCCCTTGCCTGGGACGGCGAGGAGCAGCGCATGATCGTCGAGGCGCAGGCCCTGGTGGAACTCGAAGCCGAGTCGGACGAGGACCTTGCCGAGGCCGAGGAGCGGCTGCTCCAGGACGAGGAGAACGGGCCGCCGATGCTGCGGGTCCGCCTCACCGGCGCCCAGGCCCGGGCCTTCGCCAAGCGGGCCCTGGACGTGGTCAACGCGGGCCGCCCGCCGTGCCCGCTGTGCAGTCTGCCGCTGGACCCCGAGGGTCACGTGTGCCCGCGTCAGAACGGCTACCGGCGCCAGGCGTGACCGCCACGGGGGATCTTGAGGAACTGCTCGCCAAGGGCGAGCTCACCGTGGTCGGCCGGATCCGCGAGGCGTCCAACGCCGTCCTGCTGTGCACGGTCACGTACCAGGGCGTGAGCGCCGACTGCGTGTACAAGCCGGTCAAGGGCGAGCGCCCGCTGTGGGACTTCCCCGACGGGAACCTCGCCCAGCGCGAGGTCGCCGCCTACCTGGTCTCCGAGGCCACCGGATGGGGCCTGGTCCCCACCACCGTGCTGCGCGACGGGCCCTACGGCGAGGGCATGGTCCAGCGCTGGATCGAGACCCCCGAGGGCGAGACGCCCGGCGCCGCGATGCTCGCGCTCGTCGAGGGCGAGGAGGCCGGGGAGGGCTGGAAGCCCGTGGCCTTCGCCGAGGTCGGAGAGGGCCGCACCGCCCTGCTCGTGCACGCCGACGACCCGCGGCTGCGCAGGCTGTCCGTCCTCGACGCCGTGATCAACAACGGCGACCGCAAGGGCGGCCACCTGCTGCCCGCCCCCGACGGCCGGCTCTACGGCATCGACCACGGCGTGAGCTTCCACGCCGAGGACAAGCTGCGCACCCTCCTGTGGGGCTGGGCGGGGGAGCCGCTCACCGACGAGGCCCGCCGCGTACTGGCCTCCCTGGCCGCCGGGCTGGCCGAGGGAGCGCCCCTCGCCACCCGACTGGCCGAACTGATCACGGAGGTCGAGCTGGCCGCCGTACGGGACCGGGTGGCGCACCTGCTGCGCACCGGAACGCACCCCCAGCCCTCCGGGCAGTGGCCGTCGATCCCCTGGCCGCCGGTCTGAACAGGCCAGATCGGACACGCACAGTTCCAGCCAGAGCGCAAGAGTGCTGATCAAGACAACAGTGCAGGTCCGGTTCGTTTCCGGAACATCCGTCCGGTTAGGCTCGAGACATGCATGCCTGGCCCGCTTCTGAGGTCCCCGCCCTTCCTGGCAAGGGCCGCGACCTCAAGATCCACGACACCGCGACCCAGGGGACGATCACCCTCGCCCCCGGTCCCGTCGCCCGTATCTATGTCTGCGGTATCACCCCGTACGACGCGACCCACATCGGTCACGCGGCGACCTACAACGCGTTCGACCTCGTACAGCGCGTGTGGCTCGACACCAAGCGGCAGGTCCACTACGTCCAGAACGTCACGGACGTGGACGACCCGCTCCTGGAGCGGGCGCTGCGCGACGGCCACGACTGGACCGAGCTCGCCGAACGCGAGACGGCCCTCTTCCGCGAGGACATGACCGCCCTTCGGATGCTGCCGCCGCAGCACTACATCGGAGCCGTCGAGGCCATACCCGGCATCGTGCCGCTGGTCGAGCGGCTGAGGGACGCGGGCGCCGCCTACGAGCTCGAGGGCGACGTCTACTTCTCCGTCGAGTCGGACCCGCACTTCGGTGGGGTGTCGAACCTCGACGCCGAGGCGATGCGGCTGCTCTCCGCGGAGCGCGGCGGCGACCCCGACCGGCCGGGGAAGAAGAACCCGCTCGACCCGATGCTGTGGATGGCCGCCCGTGAGGGCGAGCCGAGCTGGGACGGCGGCTCGCTGGGCCGCGGCCGGCCCGGCTGGCACATCGAGTGCGTGGCCATCGCCCTGGACCACCTGGGCATGGGCTTCGACATCCAGGGCGGCGGCTCCGACCTGGCGTTCCCGCACCACGAGATGGGCGCCTCGCACGCGCAGGTGCTGACGGGCGAGTTCCCGATGGCCAAGGCGTACGTACACGCCGGCATGGTCGCCCTGCACGGCGCGAAGATGTCGAAGTCCAAGGGCAACCTGGTCTTCGTCTCCGCGCTGCGCCGCGCCGGGGTCGACCCGGCGGCGATCCGCCTGGCCCTGCTGTCGCACCACTACCGGGCGGACTGGGAGTGGACCGACTCCGTCCTGGCCGACGCGGTGGCCCGCCTGGAGCGTTGGCGCGCGGCTGTGTCCCGGCCGGACGGTCTGGCGGCCGACGCGCTGGTCGAGGAGGTCCGCGAGGCCCTCTCCCGAGACCTGGACGCGCCTGCGGCCCTTGCCGCCGTGGACCGCTGGGTCGAGCTCCAGCTCGCCGACGGGGGCGATGACGAATCGGCCCCCGGCCTGGTCTCCCGTACGGTGGACGCCCTCCTGGGCGTGGCCCTGTAGCCGTCCGCGGACCGTTGCCGGGGGCTCTGCCCCCGGACCCCCGCGCGTCAAACGCCGGCGAGGCTGATCTTTCAGCCCCGCCGGCGTTTGAGGTGCGGGTCCGGGCAGAGCCCGGGAAACGGAGAAAGGGCGGGGCGGGGAGAAGGCTCCGCGCAGCGGCCCACCCCCGCCCGGCTACGCCTCCGGCGGCGTGTTGTCCTCGCCCGGCGGGGTCGCCGGCGGGGTCGGGGGTTCCTCCCCCGAGGGGTCCTGCTTGCGCTTCGGCGGGCGCGTCACGCCGCTCGACGTGTCCCGCAGGTACGACCCGTCGCCCGGCTCCGCCGCCGGGCCCGCCGCCGGGTCCCGGCGGCGCAGGTACCGCTCGAACTCCCGCGCGATGGCGTCGCCCGACGCCTCCGGCAGGTCCGCCGTGTCCCGCGCCTCCTCCAGCGTCTGCACGTACTCCGCGACCTCGCTGTCCTCGGCGGCCAGTTGGTCCACGCCCAGCTGCCACGCCCGGGCGTCCTCGGGGAGTTCGCCCAGCGGGATCCGGATGTCGATCAGATCCTCCAGCCGGTTCAGCAGCGCCAGCGTCGCCTTCGGGTTCGGTGGCTGCGACACGTAGTGCGGCACCGCCGCCCACAGCGACACCGCCGGAACACCCGCGTGCGTACAGGCCTCCTGGAGGATCCCGACGATGCCGGTGGGGCCCTCGTACTTCGTCTCCTCCAGGTCCATCGTCCGCGCCAGGTCCGCGTCCGAGGTGACTCCGCTCACCGGCACCGGCCGGGTGTGCGGGGTGTCCCCGAGCAGGGCCCCCAGGATGACCACCATCTCCACGCCCAGTTCGTGCGCGAAGCCGAGGATCTCGTTGCAGAACGACCGCCACCGCATGGACGGTTCGATCCCCCGGACCAGCACCAGGTCCCGCGGCTTGGCGCCGCCGATGCGGACCACCGACAGGCGCGTGGTCGGCCAGGTGATCTTCCGTACCCCGTTGTCCAGCCACACCGTCGGCCGGTTGACCTGGAAGTCGTAGTAGTCCTCGGCGTCCAGAGCCGCGAAGACCTCGCCCTTCCACTCCCGGTCCAGGTGTGCGACCGCACCGGAGGCCGCGTCACCCGCGTCGTTCCAGCCCTCGAACGCGGCCACCATGACCGGGTCGATCAGCTCGGGCACGCCCTCAAGCTCGATCACCCAGGTCTCCTTCCGAAGTTCCCTTGTGTACGTGGGTCAGCCTAAGCCTTGATGAGGCACCGGCCACAGCCCACGACAGAGGGGCGGTTCCCCTCGGAACCGCCCCTCTTCCCCACCTGCGGGAGAGCTATGCCTTGCGGCCCAGCATCTCCTCGACCCGCGCGCGCACGGACGCGTCGTCCAGGCCGCGGACCGTCACCGTCGTGCGCCGGCGCAGCACGTCGTCGACGGTCTGCGCCCACTCGTTGTCACGGGCGTAGGCGACCTGCGCCCAGATCTCGGGACCGTCCGGGTGGATGCGCTCGGCCAGCGCCGGGTCCTCGTTCGCGATCCGTGCGATGTCGAAGGCCAGCGAACCGTAGTGCGAGGCCAGATGACGCGCCGTCAGCGGATCCATCCGCGTGCCGGGCTCGCGGTCCACCAGCAGCCGGTGCGCGACCGCGTTCGGGTTGGCGACACCGGGCAGCGGGATCCGGCGCACCAGCGACTTCGCCGGCTCCATGTCCTCGGTCAGCGGGCTGCCCGGGAGCTTCGCCAGCTTGTCCATGACCACGCGGCCGATGTGGCGGTACGTCGTCCACTTGCCGCCGGCGACGGACAGCATGCCGCCCGCGCCCTCGGAGACGACCGTCTCGCGCTTGGCCTTCTCCACGCCGCCGGGGCCGCCGGGCAGCACCCGCAGGCCCGCGAAGGCGTAGGTCATCAGGGAGCGGTCCAGGTCGGCGTCCTTCACCGAGAAGGCCGCCTCGTCCAGGATCTGCTGGATGTCGGACTCGGTGGCGCGCACGTCGCCCGGGTCGCCCTCGTAGACCTCGTCGGTGGTGCCGAGGAGGAGCTGGTCCTCCCACGGGAGGGCGAAGGTGATGCGGTACTTGTCGATCGGGGTGGCCATGGCGGCCTTCCACGGCGACTTGCGCTTCATCACGATGTGCGCGCCCTTGGAAAGGCGGATGGACGGCATCGAGTGCTTGTCCTCCATGCGCCGCAGGTGGTCCACCCACGGGCCGGTGGCGTTGAGCACGACGCGCGCGTCCACCCCGAACTCGGTGCCGTCGAGACGGTCCTTGAGCTCGGCGCCGGTGACCCGGCCGCGCGTCGTGCGCAGGCCGGTGACCTCGGCGTGGTTGAGGACGACCGCACCGGACTCGACGGCCGCGCGGACCGTCATGACGGCGACCCGGGAGTCGTTCATCTGGTGGTCGTAGTAGACCGCGACGGCCTTGAGGTTGTCCGTCTTCAGGCCCGGGTTGTCGGCGACGGCGCGGGCCGGCGATATGACCTTGCCGATGCCGTCACCGAAGGCGGACAGCGCCGAGTAGGCGAAGACGCCCGCGCCCAGCTTCGCGGCGCCGACCGGACCGCCCTTGTACACCGGGAGGTAGAAGGTGAGCGGGTTGACCAGGTGCGGGGCCACGTCCTTGGCCAGCACCCGGCGCTCGTGGTGGTTCTCGGCCACCAGCTTGACCGCGCCGGTCTGCAGGTAGCGCAGACCGCCGTGGACGAGCTTGGAGGAGGCGGAGGAGGTGGCGCCGGCGAAGTCGCCGGCGTCCACCATGGCAACCCGCAGACCCGACTGCGCGGCGTGCCAGGCCACGGAGGTGCCCAGGATTCCACCGCCGATGACCAGCAGGTCGTACGTGGCCTTCGCCAACTGCTCACGGGTCTCGGCGCGGCTCGGGTTCGAGCCGGCGGTCGGGTGCGTACCCAGGGTGGGGACGCTCTGCGGGCTGCTCATATCTCTCTTAGCTCCTCGTCGATTGACTCAGCTGGTGCGGTCAGCTGACGTCTTCGTCGTCGACCCAGCCCATGGACCGCTCCACGGCCTTGAGCCAGCTCTTGTACTCGCGGTCCCGCTGTTCGGCGGGCATCCGCGGGGTCCACTCCGCCGCGCGGCGCCAGTTGGCGCGCAGGGCGTCGGTGTCGGGCCAGAAGCCGACGGCCAGGCCGGCGGCGTAGGCGGCGCCGAGGCAGGTGGTCTCGGCGACCATCGGGCGCACCACGGGGGCGTCCAGGAAGTCCGAGAGCGTCTGCATCAGCAGGTTGTTGGAGGTCATGCCGCCGTCGACCTTCAGGGCCGCGAGCTCGACGCCCGAGTCCTTGGTCATGGCGTCGGTGATCTCGCGGGTCTGCCAGGCGGTGGCCTCCAGGACGGCACGGGCGATGTGCGCCTTGGTGACGTACCGGGTGAGGCCGGCGATCACACCGCGGGCGTCGGAGCGCCAGTACGGGGCGAACAGGCCGGAGAAGGCCGGCACGAAGTAGGCGCCGCCGTTGTCCTCGACCGAGGAGGCGAGCGTCTCGATCTCGGCCGCGGACTTGATCAGGCCCATCTGGTCGCGCATCCACTGGACGAGCGAGCCGGTGACGGCGATGGAGCCCTCCAGCGCGTAGACCGGCTTCTGGTCGCCGATCTGGTAGCCGACGGTCGTCAGCAGGCCGCTGTAGGAGTTGATGATCTTGTCGCCGGTGTTCATCAGCATGAACGTTCCGGTGCCGTACGTGGACTTCGCCTCGCCCTCGGCGAAGCAGGTCTGGCCGAAGAGGGCGGCCTGCTGGTCACCGAGCGCCGAGGCGACCGGTACACCGGCGAGGACGCCGTCCTTGACGTGGCCGTAGACCTCGGCGGAGGACTTGATCTCGGGGAGGACGTTGAGCGGGACGCCCATGGACTCCGCGATCTTCTCGTCCCAGGCCAGCGTGTGCAGGTTCATCAGCATGGTGCGCGAGGCGTTGGTGACGTCGGTGACGTGGTGACCGCCCTGGGCGCCGCCCGTGAGGTTCCAGATGACCCACGAGTCCATGGTGCCGAAGAGGATGTCGCCGGCCTCGGCGCGCTCGCGCAGGCCCTCGACGTTGTCGAGCAGCCAGCGGACCTTCGGGCCGGCGAAGTAGCTCGCCAGCGGCAGGCCGGTCTCGCGGCGGAAGCGGTCCTGGCCGACGTTGCGGCCGAGCTCCTTGCAGAGGGCGTCGGTGCGGGTGTCCTGCCAGACCAGCGCGTTGTGGACCGGCTCGCCGGTGTTCCTGTCCCACAGGACGGTGGTCTCGCGCTGGTTGGTGATGCCGACGGCCTTGACGTCCGCCGAGGTGATCTCGGCCTTGGCGATGGCGCCGGCGACGACCTCCTGGACGTTGGTCCAGATCTCGGAGGCGTCGTGCTCGACCCAGCCCGGCTTCGGGAAGATCTGCTCGTGCTCCTTCTGGTCGACGGCGACGATGCGGCCGTCGCGGTCGAAGACGATGCAGCGGGAGGAGGTGGTGCCCTGGTCGATCGCGGCGATGAAGGGGCCGGTGCTGGTGGTCATGGTGGCTGCTCCTGGGAAGTCCGGTGGGCGAACGACTTAGACGAACGCGAGGTTGTAGATACCCGCGGCGAGGGCGCCGCCGATCAGCGGGCCTACGACGGGGATCCAGGCGTACCCCCAGTCGGAGCCGCCCTTGTTCGGCAGCGGAAGCAGTGCGTGGACGATGCGCGGACCCAGATCGCGCGCCGGGTTGATGGCGTAGCCGGTCGGGCCGCCGAGCGAGAGGCCGATGCTGACCACGGTCAGGGCGACGATCAGACCGCCGAGGGTGCCGAGGCCCTTGCCCTCGTCGTTGAGGCCGAAGGCGAGTACCGCGAGCACCAGGACCACGGTGCCGATGATCTCGGTGGCGAGGTTCTGCCACACGTTCCGGATCTCGGGGCCGGTGGAGAAGACGCCGAGCACCGGGCCGGCGTTCGGCTCCGTCTTCTGGTCGACCATGCCCGCGTGCTCGGACTTGGCGGCGACGATCTCCGGATCGGTGAGGTGGGCCTGGAACTGTCCGTAGTACGCCACCCAGGCGAGCGCGGCACCGATCATGGCGCCGAGCAGCTGGCCGGCGACGTAGACCGGAACGTTGCTCCAGTCGCTGTCCTTGATCGCGATACCGACCGTGACGGCGGGGTTGAGGTGGGCGCCGGACAGGGTGCCGGTCATGTAGACGGCGGTCATGACCGCGAAGCCCCACCCGAAGGTGATCGCCAGCCAGCCGGCGTTCTGCGCCTTCGAGCGCTTGAGCACGACTGCGGCTACCACGCCGGCGCCGAGGAGGATGAGGACGGCGGTACCGATGGTCTCGCCGATGAAGATGTCGGAGCTGGACACCCGCGACTCCTTTGTCTTACGTCCAGGGGTGGGCGGACACCGGGTCCCTCCGGTGGTCCACGCACTCGGTGAGTGCTGCACCGGTCCTTGGCCTCGTCATACCCTAACGCGTATTGCCGGTAGGTGTTCGACAATGCCGACCGATGAACGGCAGTTTTCCGCCTAGGTGAAGAACGCGTCAAGAGTCGACCAGGTCAAAGAACCGGATCGTTACCACTCGGTTGGATCGACCAAAACAAGCCACTTGATGATCGGGAAATGACAAAATCCACCCAAGTGGCCCAAGAGATGGCCGCTGGGTGGATCGGATGGCTCAGGTCAAGCTCAGAACCGGCCCGCACCGAGGTCGCGTGAAACCGACCGCGCGCAGTCCCGTACGGAGGCCACCAGTGCCGCCCGGGGCTCGCCGGACTCCGTGCAGACCCGCTCCACGGCCCCCGCGACCGCGACCGCCCCCACGGGCATCCTGCGCCGGTCGTGGATGGGCGCGGCCACCGAGGCGATGCCCTCCCAGGTCTCCTCCACGTCGGAGGCCCAGCCGCGCGCCCGGGTCAGGTCCAGGATCTCCTCGAAGCCCTTGCCGTCGGTGACCGTGCGGGCCGTGAAGGAGTCCCGGTCCACCTCCACGGCCTGGGTGTGCGCGACCGGGTCGTAGGCCGACAGCACCTTGCCCAGGGCCGTGGAGTGCAGCGGCTGCATGGCCCCCACCTCCAGCACCTGGCGGCTGTCGTCGGGCCGGAACACGTGGTGCATGATCAGCACCCCGCTCTTGTGGAGGACCCCCACGTAGACGCTCTCGCCGCTGGCCCGGGCCAGGTCGTCCGTCCACACCAGGGCGCGGGCGCGCAGCTCGTGGACGTCGAGGTAGCTGTTGCCCAGGCGCAGCAGCTCCGCGCCCAGCTGGTAGCGGCCCGAGGCGGGGTCCTGCTCCACGAAGCCCTCGGCCTGCAGGGTGCGCAGGATCCCGTGCGCCGTGCCCTTGGCCAGGCCCAGGGACGAGGCCACGTCCGAGAGGCCCAGCCGGCGCTCCCCGCCGGCCAGGAGCCGCAGCATCGCAGCGGCTCGTTCGAGCGACTGGATGTTCCGTGCCATCGCGCAGCCTCCTGCTGACGTAGTTCGACAATGCTGAACACTATCGGTCGATGCCGACCTTGTGCATGGTCGGGCGATTCCCGGGCGACGAACACCCCGTAGCCCATGTGGACTCCCGCGCACAGAATGCAGTCCGCCACGTGGGACAGCCCCACCGGGTCCGTTGCCGCGCGGTTACCCTGACCGCGTGCACCCTTGACACAGAGGGGGTGCAAAGCCGACAGCCGTCGCATCCCAGGGAGCACAACCATGGCCTCGTTGCCGAACCCGCCCGCTGACACCCAGACCCGGGCCGACGCCCTCCGAGAGGCGCTGGCCACCCGAGTGGTCGTGGCCGACGGTGCCATGGGAACCATGCTCCAGGAGCAAGACCCCACCCTCGAGGACTTCCAGCAGCTCGAAGGCTGCAACGAGGTGCTCAACGTCACCCGTCCGGACATCGTCCGCACGGTGCACGAGGCCTACTTCTCCGTGGGCGTGGACTGCGTCGAGACCAACACCTTCGGGGCGAACTACGCCGCCCTCGCCGAGTACGACATCGCCGACCGCAACTTCGAGCTGTCGGAGTCCGGAGCCCGCATCGCCCGCGAGGTCGCCGACGCCTTCACCGCCTCCACCGGACAGCAGCGCTGGGTCCTCGGCTCGATGGGCCCCGGCACGAAGCTGCCCACGCTCGGCCACATCACCTACGCGCAGATCCGCGACGCCTACCAGGTCAACGCCGAGGGCCTGATCTCCGGCGGCGCCGACGCGCTGCTCGTCGAGACCACCCAGGACCTCCTGCAGACCAAGTCCTCCATCATCGGTGCCCGCCGCGCCATGGAGGCGCTCGGCGTCTCCGTCCCCCTCATCTGCTCCGTCACCGTCGAGACCACCGGCACCATGCTGCTCGGCTCGGAGATCGGCGCGGCGCTGACCGCGCTGGAGCCGCTGGGCATCGACATGATCGGGCTGAACTGCGCGACCGGCCCCGCCGAGATGAGCGAGCACCTGCGCTACCTGGCGCGCAACTCCCGCATCCCGCTGTCCTGCATGCCCAACGCGGGCCTGCCCGTCCTGACCAAGGCCGGCGCCCACTACCCGCTGAGCGCCCCCGAGCTGGCCGACGCCCAGGAGACCTTCGTCCGCGACTACGGGCTCTCCCTGGTCGGCGGCTGCTGCGGTACGACCCCCGAGCACCTGCGCCAGGTCGTGGAGCGGGTCCGCGGCGCGGCCGTCACCGCCCGCGACCCGCGGCCCGAGCCCGGCGCCGCCTCGCTCTACCAGACCGTGCCCTTCCGCCAGGACACCTCGTACATGGCGATCGGCGAGCGGACCAACGCCAACGGCTCCAAGAAGTTCCGCGACGCCATGCTCGAAGCGCGCTGGGACGACTGCGTGGAGATGGCGCGCGACCAGATCCGCGAGGGCGCGCACATGCTCGACCTGTGCGTGGACTACGTGGGCCGCGACGGCGTCGCCGACATGGAGGAGCTCGCCGGCCGCTTCGCGACCGCCTCGACGCTCCCGATCGTCCTCGACTCCACCGAGGTCCCCGTCATCAGGGCGGGCCTGGAGAAGCTCGGCGGCCGCGCCGTCATCAACTCCGTCAACTACGAGGACGGCGACGGCCCGGAGTCCCGCTTCGCGAAGGTCACCCAGCTGGCCCAGGAGCACGGCGCCGCGCTCATCGCGCTGACCATCGACGAGGAGGGCCAGGCCCGCACCGTCGAGCACAAGGTCGCCATCGCCGAACGCCTGATCGACGACCTGAGCGGGAACTGGGGCATCCGCGAGTCGGACATCCTGATCGACACCCTCACCTTCACCATCTGCACCGGCCAGGAGGAGTCCCGCAAGGACGGCATCGCCACCATCGAGGCCATCCGCGAGCTCAAGCGCCGCCGCCCGGACGTCCAGACCACGCTGGGCCTGTCCAACATCTCCTTCGGCCTCAACCCGGCCGCCCGCGTGCTGCTCAACTCCGTCTTCCTCGACGAGTGCGTCAAGGCCGGACTGGACTCGGCCATCGTCCACGCCTCGAAGATCCTGCCGATCGCCCGGTTCGACGAGGAGCAGGTCGGCACCGCCCTGGACCTCATCTACGACCGGCGCGCCGAGGGCTACGACCCGCTGCAGAAGCTGATGGCCCTCTTCGAGGGCGTCAACACCAAGTCCCTCAAGGCCGGCCGCGCCGAGGAACTCCTCGCCCTGCCGCTGGACGAGCGGCTCCAGCGCCGCATCATCGACGGCGAGAAGAACGGCCTGGAGACCGACCTCGACGAGGCCCTCCAGGCCCGCCCCGCTCTCGACATCGTCAACGAGACCCTCCTGGAGGGCATGAAGGTCGTCGGCGAGCTCTTCGGCTCCGGCCAGATGCAGCTCCCCTTCGTCCTCCAGTCGGCCGAGGTCATGAAGACCGCCGTCGCCTACCTCGAACCCCACATGGAGAAGTCCGACGCCGAGGGCAAGGGCACCATCGTGCTCGCCACCGTCCGCGGCGACGTCCACGACATCGGCAAGAACCTCGTCGACATCATCCTGTCCAACAACGGGTACAACGTCGTGAACATCGGCATCAAGCAGCCGGTCTCCGCGATCCTCGAAGCCGCGGTGGAGAACAAGGCCGACGTCATCGGGATGTCCGGCCTCCTCGTGAAGTCGACCGTGATCATGAAGGAGAACCTGGAGGAGCTCAACCAGCGCAAGCTGGCCGCCGACTACCCGGTGATCCTCGGCGGCGCCGCCCTCACCCGCGCCTACGTCGAGCAGGACCTCCACGAGATCTACGAGGGCGAGGTCCGCTACGCCCGCGACGCCTTCGAGGGCCTGCGCCTCATGGACGCCCTCATCGCCGTCAAGCGCGGCGTCCCGGGCGCGGCCCTGCCCGAGCTCAAGCAGCGCCGCGTCGCCAAGCGGGACACGCCCGCCCCTCAGGCGGAGGAGCCGGAGGAGCCCGGCGGCCGGTCCGACGTCTCCGTCGACAACCCGGTCCCCACCCCGCCGTTCTGGGGCACCCGCGTGGTCAAGGGCATCCCGCTCAAGGACTACGCCTCCTGGCTGGACGAGGGCGCCCTGTTCAAGGGCCAGTGGGGCCTCAAGCAGGCCCGCGCGGGCGGGGCGACGTACGAGGAGCTCGTCGAGACCGAGGGCAGGCCGCGACTGCGCGGCCTCCTCGACAAGCTGCACACCGAGAACCTCCTCGAAGCCGCCGTCGTCTACGGGTACTTCCCCTGCGTGTCCAAGGGCGAGGACCTGATCATCCTGGACGAACAGGGCAACGAGCGGACCCGCTTCACCTTCCCGCGCCAGCGCCGCGGCCGCCGCCTGTGCCTCGCGGACTTCTTCCGCCCCGAGGAGTCCGGCGAGACCGACGTGGTGGGCCTCCAGGTCGTCACCGTCGGCTCGAAGATCGGCGAGGCCACGGCCAAGCTCTTCGAGTCCGACTCCTACCGCGAGTACCTGGAGCTGCACGGCCTGTCCGTCCAGCTCGCCGAGGCCATGGCCGAGTACTGGCACGCCCGCGTCCGTGCCGAGCTCGGCTTCGGCGGCGAGGACCCGGCCCAGGTCGAGGACATGTTCGACCTCAAGTACCGCGGCGCCCGGTTCTCCCTCGGCTACGGCGCCTGCCCCGACCTGGAGGACCGCGCGAAGATCGCCGACCTCCTCCAGCCGGAGCGGATCGGCGTCCACCTCTCGGAGGAGTTCCAGCTCCACCCGGAGCAGTCGACCGACGCCATCGTGATTCACCACCCCGAAGCGAAGTATTTCAACGCACGCTGAGGCGGACCGACGTACACTTGTCGGTCCCATACAGGCCGGTCACCTGTTCCCGGGGGGACACCCTCTGGGAGCGGGCGACCGGCCTTCTCGTCCCCTCTGAGAGGTGTGCCGCATGACCAGCACCGTTCCCGCGCCCGTCACCCGCACGGCTGACGGACACGCCCTGCAGGCGGTGCTCCTCGACATGGACGGCACCCTCGTCGACACCGAGGGATTCTGGTGGGAGATCGAGGCGGAGATCTTCGCCGAGCTCGGCCACCGGCTGGAGGAGTCCTGGCGGGACATCGTCGTCGGCGGCCCCATGAGCCGCAGCGCCGCCTTCCTCATCGAGGCCACCGGCGCGGCCATCAGCGTCGGCGAGCTGAGCGTCCTGCTCAACGAGCGCTTCGAGGCGCGGATCGCCGACCAAGTGCCGCTCATGCCCGGAGCCGAGCGGCTGCTGTCCGAGCTCGCCCGGCACAACGTGCCCACCGCCCTGGTGTCCGCCTCCCACCGCCGGGTCATCGACCAGGTCCTGCTCACCCTCGGCCGGGACCGCTTCACGATGACGGTAGCGGGGGACGAGGTGACCCGTACCAAGCCGCACCCCGACCCGTACCTGCTCGCCGCCCGCACCCTCGGCGCCCACCCCTCGCGCTGCGCGGTCATCGAGGACACCGCCACCGGCGTGGCGGCCGCCGAGGCCGCCGGCTGCCGGGTCGTGGCCGTCCCCTCGGTCGGTCTGATCACGCCGGCCCCGGGACGCACGATCGTCCGCTCCCTGGAGGACGTGGACCTGCCGTTCCTGCGCTCCCTCATCGCCTCGATGAACTGAGCCGCACCGCACCCGCACGTACCGAACCACCCAGACATGCCCACAGGCGCCCACACGCGCTGACAGGCACCGATACGTAACGGAACCCCCCGTACACGCTCCGTGCCGAACGGATCGGCTGCCGGATCGAGGTCCGACGGAAGGATCTTCCGCCAACTGCACCGGAGGCTGAAATTCCATCCTCTTCCTGGCGGCCATCCCAGGTGACCTTCGTCACCCGTCAAACCCCCGACGGACCTGTCCGGCGACCCCATCCGCTTCCCTTGTGTCCGGATTGATCAGCTCCTGACCGAATATCCGGTGACCTCCGGATAGACAGCCAGTCCGCACCCATCACCGTGCGATTACGCCCCAAGTCCGGCCAGTTCCAGCCATCCCGCCCCGGGCCACTAGTGTCGACGCGGGCACTTCGCCGCACCTCAGCCGTACCGGACACACACCCCTGTGCCGGAACCGCGTGGACCGATCGTCACAACACCGGCCCGATCGTTCCGCCCCGAACGGGCGACCGCCGCGAAGTGCCCTTTACGCCGCTTTGAGCAAGTGCCGGTTACAGGGAGTACTTCCAGCATGAACCGCAAGACCATGGTGCTGACGGCCGCGGCCGGACTGCTCGCCCCCGCGCTGACCGCATGCGGCAGCGCGAGCGGTGGAGGAGCAGGATCCGGAGCGATCGTCGTCGGGACCACCGACCGGTTCGAGGCCGCCGACTACGCTCCCGCCCCCTTCGACCCGGCCTACGCCTACGACGCCGGCGCCTGGAACGTCCTGCGCCAGACCGTCCAGACGCTGATGCACACCCCGCGCGGCGGCGGCCAGCCCGTCCCCGAAGCGGCCTCCGACTGCCGCTTCACCGACGCGGGCAACGAGAGTTACCGCTGCACCCTGCGCCCCGGGCTGAAGTTCGCGAGCGGCGACCCGCTCACCGCGAAGGACGTCAAGTTCTCCATCGACCGCATCCGCGCCATCAAGGACGAGAACGGCCCCTCCTCGCTCCTCTCCACCCTCGACACCGTCGAGGTCAAGGGCGCCGACACCGTCGTCTTCCACCTGAAGACCCCGGACGCGACCTTCCCCTCCAAGCTGTCCACCCCCGCCGCCGGCATCGTCAGCGAGAAGAACTACGAAGCCAAGAAGCTCCGCGAGGGCTTCTCCGTGGACGGCTCCGGGCCGTACACGATGAAGGCAGAGGTCAAGGACAACCAGCTCGTCCGCGCCGTCTTCAGCAAGAACCCCCACTACCAGGGCGACCTGAAGGTCCAGAACGACAAGGTCGAACTGCGCACCTTCGCCGACTCCGCGGCCATGGGCAAGGCACTCACCGACGGGTCCATCCACATGGTCTCCCGCACCCTGTCGCCCGCCCAGATCACCGAGCTCTCCGCCAAGCCGCCCAAGGGCGTCAAACTGGTCCCGATGCCCGGCCTGGAGATCCGCTACATCGGCTTCAATACCGACGCCCCCGTGGTCAAGGACAAGGCCGTACGCCAGGCCCTCGCCGCCGCCGTCGACCGCAACGCGCTCATCTCCAAGGTCTACGGAAAGTCCGCGCAGCCGCTGTACTCGCTGGTCCCCGCCTCCGTGAACGGCCACGTCAACTCCTTCTTCAACAAGTACGGCGAGGCCAACACCGCCAAGGCCGCCACCCTGCTGAAGGACGCCGGGATCAAGACCCCGGTCAAGCTGACCCTCCACTACACGAAGGACCACTACGGCGACGGCACGGCCGTGGAGTTCGAAGCCCTCAAGACCCAGCTGAACTCCACCCAGCTGTTCGACATCACCGTCCAGGGCAGCGACTGGGCCGACTTCCGGCCCGCCCAGAAGAAGGGCGACTACGCCGCCTACGGGCTGGGCTGGTTCCCCGACTACCCGGACGCCGACAACTTCCTCGCCCCGTTCCTGGAGCAGGACAACTTCCTGGGCACGCCGTACGCCAACAACGCGGTGCGCAGCAGGCTCATCCCCGAATCCCGGCGGGCGGTCGACCGTAACGTCGCCGTCCCCGCGATCACGGAAATGCAGGACATCGTCGCCGAGGACGTACCCGTCCTGCCCCTGTGGCAGGGCAAGCAGTACGTCGCCGCACGCGACGGAATCACCGGAGTGGAGTGGTCCGTCAACGCCATCTCCGACCTCCAGCTGTGGGAACTCGGCCGAGGTGTCAGCGGCTGAGACCGGCAGTATCCGGCGGCGGGTGTCGCAGGCCGGCGCAACGATCGAGTGAGACTGTGAAGGACGTTCGCGTGATTCGACGTAACCAGTGGCTGGCGGCCCCGCTCGGCGCAGCCACCGCCGCCGCGCTGCTCAGCGGTTGCGGTTCGACCGATGGCTCCAACGCCGGCAGCGGCAAGGGCGTGGTCATGGGGATATCCGACAAGGTGAAGGCCACCGACCCCGCGTCGGGCTACGACCCGGGTTCCTGGCTGCTCTTCAACAACGTCTTCCAGTCGCTGTTGAGCTTCCCCAAGGGCGGCACCACCCCCGAACCCGACGCCGCGCAGGCCTGCGCCTTCGAAGGCGCCGACAGCAAGCTGTACAAGTGCACGCTGCGCAGCGGCCTGAAGTTCAGCAACGGCAACGCCCTCACCTCGAAGGACGTCAAGCACTCCTTCGAGCGCACCCTGAAGATCAACGACGACAACGGCCCCGCCGTGATGCTGTCCTCGATCGCCGGGATCGACGCGCCGGACGACAAGACGGTCATCTTCCGCCTGAAGACCTCCGACGCGACCTTCCCGAGCAAGATCGCATCGGGCGCCGGCTCCATCGTCGACCACACCGAGTACCCGGCGGACAAGCTCCGCACCGACGGCAAGGCCTTCGGCTCCGGCGTCTACAAGCTGGACTCCATCAGCGAGAAGAGCGCCAACTTCTCGGTGAACAGCTCCTACACCGGCCGGGCCAAGCCGAAGAACACCGGCGTCACCATGAAGTTCTTCAACGAGGACCAGGCCGCCCTCAAGAAGGTCCTCGAAAGCGGCGACGTCGACTTCGCCTTCCGCGGCCTCGCGGCCAAGGACATCGCCGGCCTCGCCGACAAGACCGGCAACCAGAAGGTCGAGGTCGTCCAGGGCACCGGAGCCGAGGTCGAGCACCTCGTCTTCAACATGAACGACCCGGTCGCCGGCAAGCTGCCGATCCGCAAGGCCATCGCCTACCTCGTGGACCGCGAAGCCCTGGTCAAGGACGTGTACGACGGCACCGCGACCTCGCTCTACTCCATCGTCCCGGCCGGCATCGCGGGGCACACCACGCCCTTCTTCGACCGCTACGGCGGCAGCCCGCAGCCCGAGAAGGCGAAGGCCGTCCTGCGCGCGGCCAACATCAAGGACAAGGTGAAGATCACCCTGTACTCGACGCCCACGCGCTACGGCCCGTCCACGGACCAGGAATTCCAGCTCATCGCCAAGCAGCTCAACGACAGCGGCCTCTTCGAAGCCGACGTCAAGTCCGTCGAGTTCGAGCAGTACGAGAAGGACATCCAGGACGGCAAGTACGGCGTCTACGTGAAGGGCTGGGTGCCGGACTACCCCGACGCCGACAACTTCACCCAGCCGTTCTTCGGCCCGGACAACGTCCTGCGCAACAACTACGACAACAAGGAGATCAGCGGGACCATCATCCCGTCGACCTCCGCGAAGTCCGACCGCTCGGCCGCGAACGCCGACTACGTCCGCCTCCAGGAGATCGTCGCCGACGAGGTCCCGATCCTCCCGCTCTGGCAGGGCAAGCAGTACGCGGTCACCCGCCCGAACGTCACCGGCCTCCAGTGGTCCCTGGACGCCTCGACGGTGTTCCGCTTCTGGGAGATCAGCAAGGGCTGATCCCTCAGGGCCCGATGTGCCTCAGCAGCCCCGGCCGGACAACGGCCGGGGCTGCTGGCACACGCGGGGGCTGCCGGTACAGCAGAGGCTGCCGGTACAGCAGGGGGCTGCCGGAACCGGCGGGGCTACTGCGGAGCGCCCGGACGGACCAGGCCGCTCTCGTACGCGTACACCGCCGCCTGGACCCGGTCGCGCAGGGCCAGCTTCGTCAGCACGTGCCCCACATGCGTCTTGACCGTCGTCTCGCTCACGAACAGGTCCGCCGCGATCTCCGCGTTCGACAGCCCCCGCGCCACCAGCTTCAGCACCTCCACCTCGCGCTCGGTCAGCGTCCCCAGCGCGTCCGGGACACTGTCCTCACCCGACGGCAGATGACCGGCGTACTTGTCCAGCAGCCGCCGCGTGATGCTCGGCGCGAGCATCGCCTCGCCCGCCGCGACCACCCGGATCGCCTGCACCAGCTCATTGGCGGGCGCGTCCTTCAGCAGGAACCCGCTCGCCCCCGCGCGCAGCGCCTCGACCACGTACTCGTCCAGGTCGAAGGTGGTCAGCACCAGCACCTTCGCCGGACCGTCCCGGCCCGGGCCGGTGATCTGCCGCGTCGCCTCGACCCCGTCCATGCGCGGCATCCGGATGTCCATCAGCACCACATCGGGCTGCAACGCCCGGACCTGGTCCAGCGCCTGGAGGCCGTCCCCGGCCTCGCCGACCACCGCCAGGTCCCCCTCGGCCTCCAGGATCATCCGGAAGCCGGTGCGCAGCAGTGGCTGGTCGTCGACCAGCAGGACGCGGATGGCCACGGGGTCTACCTCGTATTCGTCGGACGGCTTCGGCGGACCCCGCCCATTCTGCCCTGGCCCGACGATCAGGAATCCGCCGGGAGCGCCGCCCCGCCCTCAGGGGGCGCGGACGCGGCCTCCGCCTCCGCACGCGCCGGGGGCACCTCCCGGCGGTAGCCGGGGGAGATCACCAGAGGGTAGACCGGGGGAGTCCCGCCGAACTCGGGGCAGACCGACTGGTGATCGCACCAGCCGCACAGCTTCGTCGGCCGCGGCCGCCACTCGCCCGTCTCCGTCGCCTCCCGGATCGCCTCCCACAGCGCCAGCAGCTTGCGCTCAACCCGCTCCAGATCCGCGATCACCGGGTCGTACGTCAGCACGTCCCCACTGCCCAGGTACACCAGCTGCAACCGCCGCGGCACGACCTGCTTCAGCCGCCACACCACCAGCGCGTAGAACTTCATCTGGAACAGAGCGCCCTCGGCGTACTCCGGCCGAGGCGCCTTGCCCGTCTTGTAGTCGACGATCCGCACCTCACCCGTCGGCGCCACGTCCACCCGGTCGATGATCCCGCGCAGCCGCAGCCCCGACTCCAGCTCCGTCTCCACGAAGAACTCCCGCTCCACCGGCTCCAGCCGCGTCGGGTCCTCCAGCGTGAACCAGCGCTCCACCAGCGCCTCGGCCTCGGTCAGCCACCGCGCCAGGCCCGCTCCCTCGTCACCCTCCGGGAACAGCTCGCCCAGCTCCGGCTTCGCCTCCAGCAGCCGGTCCCACTGCCCCGGGACCAACGCCTTCGCCCGCGGCGCCGTCCGCTCCGGAGCCGGATGGTCGAAGAGCCGCTCCAGCACCGCGTGCACCAGCGTCCCGCGCGTCGCCGCCGCACTCGGCTTCTCCGGCAGCTTGTCGATCACCCGGAACCGGTACAGCAGCGGGCACTGCATGAAGTCACTCGCCCGCGAAGGGGACAGCGAAGTGGGCCGCACCGCACTCGGCACCGCATCGTCATCGGCTTCACTGGGCACAGCACCCGGGCTCGTCGTCATGGACAAAACCCTACGGCCCACGACCGACAGCGCACACATACCATCGACGCCGGGCACCCTCGCACTGCATGATCAGTGCATCACACCGCGCTACGGCGCAGCCGGAACCACACTGGAACCACACTGGAACCGGACCCGCAGCAGAACCACGCGGACCCGAACCGCACCAGAACCGCCGGCGGACCAGACCCGCCGGACACGCACCGAACGAAGGACAGCCGTGGCAGACACCGACGAAACCGGCGAGCGCGGAGGCCGGCGCTCCGGACCGGGCGGCGGACTCCTCATGGGCCGCCCCTTCGGCGTGCCCGTCTACGTCTCGCCCAGCTGGTTCCTCGTCGCCGCCCTCATCACCTGGGTCTTCGGCGACCAGCTCGACCGGGTCCTGCCCGACCTCGGACCCGTCCGCTACCTCGTCTCCCTCTTCTTCGCCGTGGCCTTCTACGCCTCCGTCCTGGTCCACGAGCTCGCCCACACCGTCGCCGCCCTCCGCTTCAAACTCCCCGTGCGCCGCATCCAGCTCCAGTTCTTCGGCGGCGTCTCCGAGATCGAGAAGGAATCCGAGACCCCCGGCCGCGAGTTCGTCCTCGCCTTCGTCGGCCCCCTCCTCTCCCTCGCCCTCGCCGGAGCCTTCTACCTCGGCATGAAGGCCGTCGACCCGGCGACCGTCCCCGGCGTCCTGCTCGCCGGCCTGATGATCTCCAACCTGCTCGTCGCCGCCTTCAACCTCCTCCCCGGCCTCCCCCTCGACGGCGGCCGCATGCTCCGCGCCGTCATCTGGGGCATCACCGGCAAACCCATGACCGGCACCGTCGCCGCCGCCTGGATCGGCCGCGCCCTCGCCGTCGCCGTCCTCCTCGGCCTGCCCCTGCTCACCCACACCGGAGTCGTCGGCCCCAGCGGGGACATCGAGCGGTCCGGCATGGACACCGTCCTGGACGCACTGCTCGCCGCGATCCTCGCCGCCATCATCTGGACCGGCGCCGGCAACAGCCTGCGCCTGGCCCGGCTGCGCGAACACCTCCCCGAACTGCGCGCCCGCACCCTCACCCGCCGCGCCATCCCCGTCGAGAACGCCACCCCCCTCTCCGAAGCGCTGCGCCGCGCCAACGAGGCCGGAGCCCGCGCCCTCGTCGTCGTCGACGGCAACGGCGACCCCGTCGCCATCGTCCGCGAGAGCGCCATCGCCTCCGTCCCCGAACACCGCCGCCCCTGGATCGCCGTCAGCACCCTCGCCCAGGACCTCACCGGCGGCATGAAGGTTTCAGCGGAACTCACCGGCGAGGCACTCCTCGACCACCTGCGCACCCACCCCGCCACCGAGTACCTCGTCCTCGAACCCGGCGGCGAGATCTACGGCGTCCTGTCCACCCTCGACGTCGAGAAGGCCTTCGTGAAGGCCATGGCGCGGCCCCAGTCCTGAAGCCAATACACTGGTCACATGTCCGAACCGACCGGTGCCGCCCGCCGACGCGGGCCCTTCGAGGTCGGGGACCAGGTTCAGCTCACCGACCCCAAGGGCCGCCACTACACGTTCACGCTCGAAGCCGGGAAGAATTTCCACACCCACAAGGGTTCCTTCCCGCACGACGAGCTGATCGGTGCCCCCGAGGGCAGCGTTGTCCGTACCACGGGCAACGTCGCATATCTCGCGCTGCGTCCCCTGCTCCCCGACTATGTCCTGTCCATGCCCCGCGGCGCCGCCGTGGTCTACCCCAAGGACGCGGGCCAGATCCTGGCCTTCGCCGACATCTTCCCCGGCGCCCGCGTCGTGGAAGCAGGTGTGGGCTCCGGCTCCCTGAGCAGCTTCCTGCTGCGCGCCATCGGCGACCAGGGCATGCTCCACAGCTACGAGCGCCGCGCGGACTTCGCCGAGATCGCCACGGCCAACGTCGAGCGGTACTTCGGCGGCCCGCACCCGGCGTGGCAGCTGACCGTGGGCGACCTCCAGGACAACCTGTCCGACACCGACGTCGACCGCGTCATCCTCGACATGCTCGCCCCCTGGGAGTGCCTCGAGGCCGTCTCCAAGGCGCTCGTCCCCGGCGGCATCCTCTGCTGCTACGTGGCCACCACCACGCAGCTCTCGCGCACCGTCGAGTCCATCCGCGAGTTCGGCTGCTACGCCGAACCGCAGCCCTGGGAATCGATGATCCGCAACTGGCACGTCGAGGGCCTGGCCGTCCGCCCGGACCACCGGATGATCGGCCACACCGGCTTCCTCGTCACCGCCCGCCGCCTCGCGGACGGCGTCGAGCCCCCCATGCGCCGCCGCCGCCCCGCCAAGGGCGCGTACGGCGAGGACTACGACGGTCCCGGCAGCCAGTCCGGCGGCTCCGGCGACCGTACGGGCGACCGCGGCTGACCCGCGGCCCCAACACATCGGCGCTGTGGCGCAGTTCCCCCGAAGACCCGGGAACTGCGCCACAGCGCCTTTTCGTTGTCCTGACGACCGGCTCCCGCCGCCGCCCGGAAGCCCACCGGGCCCCCTCACCCGGACCCGCCCGTTCCACCTCTGTGTGAGGTGTGGCACGATGCTGGCTCCCCGTCACCCTTCACACAGGAGACACCCCGCGTGCCGCACAGCACCGCCGAGCCGGCCCCGGTACGGGAAGACCTGGCACACAGCAGCACCAGGCCCCTCCACTGGCTCGCCACGGCCACCGCCATGGCCGCCGTCATAGCCGCCGCGGGACTCGTCCAGCCGGCCACCGGCACGCCCGCCGGGGAACCGGCCCCGAACGGCCCCCAGGCCGCCGCGGCGGACGCTCCCGCCGCTCCCGACGCGGCCGGGGTCACCTACCCCCTGGACTGCAAGGGCGCCCCCCAGAAGGTCACCGCCACCGCCCAGGGAGACCTCGACGGCGACGGCCGCCCCGAGACGGTGGCCGCGGTCCGCTGCGACGCCGGCTCCGGGACCCCGCCCCACGCGATCTACGTCCTCACGCGGGACCGGGGCCAGGACGCCCGCCCCAGAGTCGTCGCGACACTGCTCGAAGCTGCCCGGAGGCAGACCGCGACCGACCTCACCGTGCGCGACGGAATCGTCACCGCCGACCTCCTCGGCTACTCCTCGCCCGAGGTGCCCCGCTACAGCCCCGACACGAAACAGCTCGCCAAGTGGCGCTGGAGCGGCGGAAAATTCCGCCAGGAGCTGACGGACTCAGCCGCCAGGAGTGTTTGAGACGTCACTCCGCGTCGGGACCGAAGACTTCCACCCTGTCCGAAACACGCCTCACGTGGATGCAGTCCCCCGGACATTCCTTGGCCGAATCGACCACGTCCTGGAGCAGCGGCAGCGGAACCGGAGTGCTCGCCCCCGCGTCCTGGAGGAGCTCGTCGTCCGCGCTCTTCACGTACGCCAGACCATCGATGTCCAGCTCGAACACCTCTGGCGCGTACTGCACGCAGATCCCGTCCCCGGTGCAGAGGTCCTGATCGATCCACACCTCGAGCGGCTCGCCGGCCTCGCCCGCACCGCCCGTCGGAGCCTCCTGCTGCACGGTCATATCTCCTGCCGTTTCCTGCTCTGAGTGATCCATCCCAGTCACAACTCGCAGCAAGTCGCACGAGCCCTGACGGGTGTTGAACGCTTCGACCTTACAACCGGCCGCTTCCCGAGTTTGATGGGTGGGTATTTCCTTGGCGTGAGGGAGTACGCAAGGGTGAAGATCGGACACACCCCTACCGTCTTTGTGATCTAGGGGTTTCAATCACCACCAGCCCAGGTAGGGTCAGGAAGCGTCCAGCTCCCCTTGGAGGAGGTGAGGACCGTGGCAGCCCACGACGACGACATCAACCGCGGCATCCGGCCCGGGCGAGGGTCTGAGGACCCCGCCGGCCAGGTTGCCTATCTCGAGCAGGAAATCGCCGTCCTGCGACGTAAGCTCGCCGACTCTCCGCGACACACGAGGATTCTCGAAGAGCGGATCGTCGAGCTGCAGACAAATCTCGCAGGCGTCTCCGCTCAGAACGAACGACTGGCGAATACCCTCCGTGAGGCCCGCGACCAGATCGTGGCCCTCAAGGAAGAAGTCGACCGGCTCGCACAGCCGCCGGCCGGTTTCGGTGTCTTCCTGCAGGCAAACGAGGACGGCACCGTCGACATCTTCACCGGAGGCCGAAAGCTCCGCGTGAACGTCAGCCCCAGCGTCGACCCGGAAGACCTCCGGCGCGGCCAGGAGGTCATGCTCAACGAGGCCCTCAACGTGGTCGAGGCCATGGAATACGAGCGGGCCGGGGACATCGTCACCCTCAAGGAGATCCTGGAGGACGGCGAGCGCGCCCTGGTGGTCGGGCACACCGACGAGGAAAGGGTGGTGAGGCTCGCCGAGCCGCTCCTGGACATCACCATCCGCCCCGGCGACGCCCTGCTGCTCGAACCCCGCTCCGGCTACGTCTACGAGGTCGTCCCCAAGAGCGAGGTCGAGGACCTCGTCCTCGAAGAGGTCCCCGACATCGACTACGACAAGATCGGCGGCCTGGGCGACCAGATCGAGCTGATCCGCGACGCGGTCGAGCTCCCGTACCTCTACCCGGACCTGTTCAAGGAACACGAACTGCGGCCCCCGAAGGGCATCCTGCTCTACGGCCCGCCCGGCTGCGGCAAGACGCTCATCGCCAAGGCCGTCGCCAACTCCCTTGCCAAGAAGGTCGCCGAGGTGACCGGCCAGGCCCAGGGGAAGTCGTACTTCCTGAACATCAAGGGCCCCGAGCTCCTCAACAAGTACGTCGGCGAGACCGAGCGGCACATCCGCCTCGTCTTCCAGCGTGCTCGGGAGAAGGCCAGCGAGGGCACCCCCGTCATCGTCTTCTTCGACGAGATGGAGTCGCTCTTCCGCACCCGCGGATCCGGTGTCAGCTCGGACGTGGAGAACACCATCGTCCCGCAGCTGCTCGCCGAGATCGACGGCGTGGAGGGCCTGGAGAACGTCATCGTCATCGGTGCCTCCAACCGCGAGGACATGATCGACCCGGCCATCCTGCGGCCCGGCCGCCTCGACGTGAAGATCAAGATCGAGCGTCCGGACGCCGAGGCCGCGAAGGACATCTTCGCGAAGTACCTGAAGGCCACGCTGCCCCTGCACCTGGACGACCTGTCCGAGCACCAGGACTCGCGGCCCGGCACCGTCCACAGCATGATCCAGACCGTCGTCGAGCAGATGTACGCTGAAACCGAGGAAAATCGCTTCCTTGAGGTCACGTACGCCAACGGCGACAAGGAAGTCCTCTACTTCAAGGACTTCAACTCGGGCGCGATGATCCAGAACATCGTGGACCGTGCGAAGAAGATGGCCATCAAGGCCTTCCTCGAGCACAACCAGAAGGGTCTGCGCGTCTCCCACCTCCTCCAGGCTTGCGTGGACGAGTTCAAGGAGAACGAGGACCTGCCCAACACCACCAACCCCGACGACTGGGCCCGGATCTCCGGAAAGAAGGGCGAGCGGATCGTATTCATCCGCACCCTCGTCACCGGAAAGCAGGGCGCGGACACCGGACGCTCCATCGACACGGTGGCAAACACCGGTCAGTACCTCTGACGGAGCGGAGCGGCTGCGGATGCCCTCCAGGGCATCCGCAGCCGACTGCTTTACCGACTGCATTTCAGCCGGTGACCGCACGAAGTCAATGACTGAAATGATCTCCCCACCAGCGCGTGGTGGTTCTAGGCTCTTCCGTACCGCCTCATCCGCAGTGCGGGGACGGACACCGCACAGCACACGCACCGGAGCACCAGCGGTACTTGAGCGCCGCTCCGAACAGGAGCTCCGCCGGGCAAGGAGGGCCGCATGACCGTACGGCGAGTAATGGGAATCGAGACGGAGTACGGGATCTCCGTCCCGGGGCACCCGAACGCCAATGCCATGCTCACCTCGTCCCAGATCGTCAACGCCTACGCGGCGGCGATGCACCGGGCGCGACGCGCTCGCTGGGACTTCGAGGAGGAGAACCCGCTGCGGGACGCCCGCGGCTTCGACCTCGCCCGCGAGGCCGCCGACAACAGCCAGCTGACCGACGAGGACATCGGCCTGGCCAACGTGATCCTGACCAACGGCGCACGGCTCTACGTCGACCACGCGCACCCCGAGTACAGCTCCCCGGAGATCACCAATCCGCTGGACGCCGTGCTCTGGGACAAGGCCGGCGAGCGGATCATGGCCGAGGCGGCCGTACGGGCGGCCCAGCTGCCCGGCGCCCAGCCGATCCACCTCTACAAGAACAACACCGACAACAAGGGCGCCTCCTACGGCACGCACGAGAACTACCTGATGAAGCGGGAGACCCCCTTCTCGGACATCGTGCGCCACCTGACCCCCTTCTTCGTCTCGCGCCAGGTCGTCACCGGCGCGGGGCGCGTGGGCATCGGCCAGGACGGCCGCGAGCACGGCTTCCAGATCAGCCAGCGGGCGGACTACTTCGAGGTCGAGGTGGGTCTGGAGACCACGCTCAAGCGGCCGATCATCAACACCCGCGACGAGCCCCACTCGGACGCCGAGAAGTACCGCCGCCTGCACGTGATCATCGGCGACGCGAACCTGTCCGAGATCTCCACGTACCTCAAGCTCGGCACGACCGCCCTGGTCCTGTCCATGATCGAGGACGCGTTCATCAACGTCGACCTGGCCGTCGACCAGCCGGTACGCACCCTGCACCAGGTCTCGCACGACCCCGACCTGAGGCACCTGATCACGCTCCGCAGCGGCCGCACGCTGACCGCCGTACAACTTCAGATGGAGTACTTCGAGCTGGCCAGGAAGTACGTGGACGAGCGCTTCGGCTCCGACGCCGACGACCAGACCAAGGACGTCCTCGCTCGGTGGGAGGACGTCCTGGGCCGGCTGGAGACCGACCCGATGAGCCTGTCGGGGGAGCTCGACTGGATCGCCAAACGGGAGCTCCTCGAGGGCTACCGCAGGCGCGACGGACTCGAATGGGACGCGGCGCGGCTGCACCTGGTGGACCTCCAGTACGCGGACGTACGGCCGGAGAAGGGCCTGTACAACCGCCTGGTCGCCCGCGGCAAGATGAAGCGGCTGGTGGCCGAGCCGGATGTGGAGCGGGCGCAGAGCAAGCCCCCGGAGGACACCCGGGCGTACTTCCGCGGCCGCTGCCTGGAGCAGTACGCGGACGACGTGGCGGCGGCCTCCTGGGACTCGGTGATCTTCGACCTCCCGGGCCACGACTCCCTCCAGCGGGTCCCGACGCTGGAGCCGCTGCGCGGCACCCGGGCCCACGTGAAGGAGCTCCTGGACCGCTGCCGCACGGCGGAGGACCTGGTGCGGGTGCTTTCGGGGCGCTGAACGGGGCTGAAAGGCCTCCGGTCCGGGAATCATGGAGAAAGCCGGACTTACGAAAGTGCGGGGACGAATGTCGGACCCTCCTTGTAGGGTCCGACGTAGGGTCTGATCTTGAGGGATCCCGATCCGGGGTCTCTCTGTGTGAGCGTGCGAACCGAGCGGGGTGAGGTAGACATGGCGACCAAGGACACCGGCGGCGGACAGCAGAAGGCGACGCGCTCGACCGAGGAGGTCGAGGAGGCGGCGGTCGAGGAATCGACCGACCTCAAGGAGCGCCAGGAGAAGCTCTCCGACGATGTCGACTCCGTACTTGATGAGATTGACGATGTACTCGAGGAAAATGCCGAGGATTTCGTTCGGAGTTTCGTACAAAAAGGCGGCGAATAGCCTTCGAATCTAAGGTGAACTCGCCAGCATTGGCTCTATGTCCAATGGAACGAAGTGGTGTCGCGGCTGCAGCCGCGACGTGCCGCTGAGCGGATTCGCCTCAGATCGGAATCGTGGAGACGGCCTTCAGCCGAGGTGCCGGGAGTGCGTGTCGGCTTAAGGCGCCGATCACTACCGGCGCCGCCGGGCCGCCATAGGCAAGGTCGTCAAGGAGAAGGTGGATGTACCGTCCGGCCACAAGCTGTGTCGACAGTGTGGTGAGGTCAAGTCCCACGGTGAGTGGCACAAGAACGCGACGGCATCTGACGGGCTGTCCACCCGGTGCAAGGCCTGCCGGGCGATCCAAGGCAGGGCAGGCCACTTGAAGCGCTCGTACGGCATCACCGAGGCTCAGCGCGACGAGATGATCGCCGCTCAAGGCGGGGTCTGCGTGATCTGTCGGAACGCTCCGGCCGAGCATGTTGATCACGATCATCAGACGGGTAGGGTCCGAGGCGTACTGTGCTTCAGCTGTAACGCAGCCTTGGGGCAGTTCAAGGATCGGCCGGACGTCATACGGCGTGCAGCCGCTTACGTGGAAGGAAACCTGTGGAACCCAACACTCGTAGCACAGGGCGTCTACCGGCAGCCTTCCTGACGCCGGGGTCGTCGTCCTTCATGGACTTCCTGGGCGCGCACTCGCCCGACATGCTGCCCGGCAACCGCAAGCTGCCGGAGGGTGTCGTCGAGGCGCCGCACGGGACGACCATCGTGGCCGCCACCTTCCCCGGCGGGGTCGTGCTCGCCGGTGACCGGCGCGCGACCATGGGGAACATGATCGCGCAGCGGGACATCGAGAAGGTGTTCCCGGCCGACGAGTACTCCGCGGTGGGCATCGCCGGCACGGCCGGCCTGGCCGTGGAGATGGTCAAGCTGTTCCAGCTGGAGCTGGAGCACTTCGAGAAGGTGGAGGGGGCGACCCTCTCCCTGGAGGGCAAGGCGAACCGGCTCTCCACCATGATCCGGAGCAATCTGGGCATGGCCATGCAGGGCTTGGCCGTGGTCCCGCTCTTCGCGGGGTACGACGAGGCCAAGGAGAAGGGCCGGATCTTCTCCTACGACGTGACCGGCGGCCGCTCCGAGGAGCACGGCTTCGCCGCCACCGGATCCGGTTCGATCTTCGCGCGCGGTTCCATGAAGAAGCTGTACCGCGACGACCTGACGGAGCAGCAGGCCACCACGCTGGTCGTGCAGGCCCTGTACGACGCCGCCGACGACGACTCGGCGACCGGTGGCCCGGACCTGTACCGCCGGATCTTCCCGATCGTCACCGTCATCACCGACGAGGGCTTCCGCAGGCTCAGCGAGGAGGAGTCCTCGGAGCTCGCGCGGGCCATCACCGAGCGGCGCATGGAGCAGCCCGACGGGCCTCGCGCGGCCCTGCTCTGATCACTCCTCGTCTCCTCGTCGCCCAGAAGAAAGGGACGGACAGCCGGTGTCGACTCCGTTCTATGTGTCACCCCAGCAGGCCATGGCCGACCGGGCGGAATACGCCCGCAAGGGCATCGCCCGCGGTCGCAGCCTTGTCGTGCTGCAGTACGCCGACGGCATCGTGTTCGTCGGCGAGAACCCGTCCCGTGCGCTGCACAAGTTCAGCGAGATCTACGACCGGATCGGCTTCGCGGCCGCCGGCAAGTACAACGAGTACGAGAACCTGCGGATCGGTGGCGTGCGGTATGCCGACCTGCGCGGGTACACCTACGACCGTGACGATGTGACGGCCCGTGGGCTGGCGAACGTCTACGCCCAGACGCTCGGCACCATCTTCTCCTCGGCCGGTGAGAAGCCGTACGAGGTGGAGTTGGTCGTTGCCGAGGTCGGTGCGACCGCGGCCGGCGACCAGATCTACCGGCTTCCGCACGACGGATCGATCGTGGACGAGCACGGCTCGGTCGCGGTCGGCGGGAACTCCGAGCAGATCGGCACCTTCCTGGACCAGCGCCACCGGGACGGGATGACGCTGTCGGAGGCGCTGAAGCTGGCGGTGCAGGCGCTGTCCAGCCAGGCCAACGGTGCCGACAAGACGATCCCGGCGGAGCGTCTCGAGGTGGCGGTGCTGGACCGGACGCGGGCGCAGCAGCGGAAGTTCAAGCGGATCCGGGGCCGGCAGTTGTCGCGGCTGCTGGAGGCCGATGTGACGGCGGCGGTCCAGGCCGATGCCGTGTCGAACGACGAGGCGCCCGACGAGGACGCCGAGTAGGGCTCGTGTGCGAGGTGCCCCGGTCCGCCCGTGAGGGCGGGCCGGGGCATTTCTGCGTTCAGGCGGGGGCGGGGCCGGTGGAGTCCCGGGTGACGAGTTCGACGGGGATGTCGGGGGCGGTCCAGGCGGCGCCGTCGAGGACGGCGAGGAGGGCGGTCATGCCCTGTTCGCCGACGCGCTCGGCGGGGAGGCGGACCGTGGTGAGTTCGGGTTCGACGGCGGTGGCCAGGGCGAGGTCGTCGAAGCCGGTGACGGAGAGGTCCTCGGGGACGCGCAGACCCAGGCGCCGGGCAGCCTTGCAGGCGCCGGCGGCGAGGATGTCGTCGTCGCAGACGATGGCGGTGGGCCGGTCCTGGGGGGTGGCCAGGGCGGCTTCCATGGCCGTCCGGGCGGCGTCGACGGTGAGGGCGGACCGTACGGTGCGCAGCGCGGCGTGGGGCCCCAGGAGGGCGGCCAGGGCCTCGGCGCGGATCTGGAATGTCCAGGAGTCGACGGCGGAGGCGAGGTGGAGGAAGCGGCGGTGGCCGAGGGCCAGGAGGTGGTCGGTGACCTGGCGCATGCCGTCGGCCATGGCGAGGTTTACGTGGGCGGCGGCTGTGGCGGCGGCGGGGTCGCTGTCGAGCATGACGAGGGGGAGCCCTTCGCCGCCGAGGGCGTCGAGGGCGTGGGCGGCCATGGAGGAGGCGATGACTCCGTCGAGGGCGGCTCGGGCGGAGGCGAAGGGGTCGCGGGCGGGGCCGGTGCCGTCGGGGGAGGGGTAGAGGACGACGCCGAAGCCGTGTTCGGCGGCGACGCGGGCGGCGCCCGTGTAGACGCGGGCGAAGAACTCGTTGGTGAGGGCGGGGACGACGAGCAGGGCGGTGCGGGTGTGGCCCAGGCGGAGGTTGCGGGCGGCGAGGTTGGGGCGGTAGCCGAGGCCGGTGGCGGTCTCGCGGACGAGGGCGGCGGTGCGTTCGGAGACGCGGCCGCGCCATTTGCCGCCGAGGACGAGGGAGACGGTGGCCTGGGAGACTCCGGCGGCGGTGGCCACGTCGCGGCTGGTGGGTCTCGTCACAGGGCTGCTCCTGGAGTGCTGGTCTTCCGGGGTGCGGGGGCCGGTCGCGTCCGAGGGGGTGTCTCGGGTGTGGACGGGCGGAGTGGGGCCATGGTACGTATGACTCCGTCACGTTATACGTATTACCCCGGGCTGGATCCGGGCAGGAGGGGGCCGACATGGCCGCGGGATACGCGGAGCTGCTGCGGACCCGGCATGCCGCGAGGCTGCTGGTGGGCACGCTCATAGGCCGGCTGCCGAACGGCACCGCACCGATCGCGATCGTGCTGTTCACCCGCGCCGAGGGCGGCAGCTACAGCCTGGCGGGGGCGCTGGCCGCGGTGTACGGGCTGGCCAACGCGGTGGGTCAGCCGCTGCTGGGCCGGGCGGTGGACCTGTACGGGCAGCCCAGGGTGCAGCTGCCGGCGGCGGTGGTCTCCGCGCTGGGGATGGTGTGGCTGGCGTTCGCGGGCACCGGCTCGGCGGCCGCCGCGTACGGGGCGGTCGTGGTGGCGGGCCTGTTCACGCCGCCGTTGGAGGGCGGTCTGCGGGCTCTGTGGCCGAGCGTGCTGGGCGGCCGCGAGGAGAAGGTGCACGCGGCCTACGCGATGGACGCGGTGGCCCAGGAGGTCATGTTCACGGTCGGTCCGCTGCTGGTGACGCTGTTCGTCTCGCTGTGGGACCCGGCCGCGGCCCTGCTCGTGATCAATGCCATCGGCGTGCTCGGCGCGCTGTCCGTCGTGGTCTGCGAGCCCTCCCGCACGTGGCGGTCGGCTCCGCGCGAGGCGCACTGGCTGGGTGCCCTGCGCTCGCGGGGCCTGCTGGCGCTGCTCGGCGCCTTCTTCTTCGTGGGAACGGCGCTGGGGTCCATCACGGTCGCAGGGGTGGCGTACGCAGACGACCACGGCCGGCAGGCGGTGTACGGCTGGCTGATGGCGGCGCTGGGGCTCGGCGCGCTGGTCGGCGGCGTGGTCTACGGGGCCCGGCAGTGGTCCGGCGCGCCCGAGCGGCGGCTGCGGACGCTGGTCGCGCTCCTCGCGGTGTGCTACCTGCCGCTGATGCTGACGCCGGGTCCGGTGGCGATGACGGCGCTGACCGCGCTGGCCGGTGTGTTCCTGGCGCCGGCCATCGCGTGCGCGTTCATCGTGGTCGACCGGCACGCTCCGGCGGGCACGGTGACGGAGGCCTTCTCGTGGCTGGTCACCTTCTTCGGGGTGGGAGCGGCGATCGGTACCGCGGCGGCGGGGCCGGCCGTGGAGCTGGGCGGTACGGCGGCGAGCTTCGGGGTGGCGAGTGTCGCGGGCGCGGCGGCGCTGGTGGTCCTGACGGTCACTCAGCGGGCGCTGGCGGCCCCGGGCCGGGGCCGGGAGGTGGCGGGTTCGGCGGGGAAGGAGCCGGAGGGCTCGGCCGGGGCGGTGTCCGAGGTCCCTTCGGCGGGCTGACATATCGGCTGAACGGTGGCTGAACGGTGGTCCCTTTCGCGGGCTTCCGCGGGCCGTGCGCCGGGAACTGATCGCAACGGCATGGGCGAACCCGGTTTCAGAAGAGGGCAGAAGGCGTAATGTTCAGTCATGGACCGCCGCATTTTCGGGCTGGAGAACGAGTACGGCGTCACGTGCACGTTCAGGGGACAGCGCCGACTGTCTCCTGACGAAGTGGCGCGCTACCTCTTCCGCCGTGTTGTCTCATGGGGCCGCAGCAGCAATGTCTTCCTGCGGAACGGCGCCCGCCTCTACCTCGACGTGGGTTCGCATCCGGAATATGCAACTCCCGAATGCGACAACGTGACGGAACTCGTCACGCACGACAAGGCGGGCGAGCGCATTCTCGAAGGCCTGCTCGTCGACGCCGAACGCCGCCTGCACGAGGAGGGAATCGCGGGCGACGTCTATCTCTTCAAGAACAACACCGACTCGGCGGGCAACTCGTACGGCTGCCACGAGAACTATCTGGTGGCCCGGCACGGGGAATTCTCCCGCCTGGCGGACATCCTCATTCCGTTCCTCGTCACGCGGCAGCTGATCTGCGGCGCGGGCAAGGTGCTCCAGACCCCCCGGGGCGCGGTGTACTGCGTCAGCCAGCGGGCCGAGCACATCTGGGAGGGCGTCAGTTCCGCGACGACCCGTTCCCGGCCGATCATCAACACCCGGGACGAGCCGCACGCGGACGCCGAGCGCTACCGGCGGCTCCACGTCATCGTCGGGGACTCGAACATGTCCGAGACGACCATGCTGCTCAAGGTCGGGGCCACCGACCTGGTGCTGCGCATGATCGAGGCGGGCACGGTGATGCGGGACCTGACCCTGGAGAACCCGATCCGGGCGATCCGCGAGGTCAGCCACGACATCACCGGTCAGCGCAAGGTGCGCCTCGCCAGCGGCCGGGAGGCCTCGGCGCTGGAGATCCAGCGGGAGTACTACGACAAGGCGGTGGACTTCGCCGAGCGCCGGGGGATCCGTACCGGCGTGGTGGACCAGGTGCTGGAGCTGTGGGGCCGGACGCTGGACGCGATCGACGCCGAGGACCTGGACCGGATCGGGACCGAGATCGACTGGGTCATGAAGTACCAGCTGATCGAGCGGTACCGCGGCAAGCACAACATGACGATGTCGAATCCGCGGGTGGCTCAGATAGACCTCGCCTACCACGACATCCACCGGCGGCGCGGGCTGTACTACCTCCTGGAGCGCAAGGGGCAGGCAGCGCGGATCTGCAACGACCTCAAGATCTTCGAGGGCAAGTCGGTGCCCCCGCAGACGACGAGGGCGCGGCTGCGCGGTGACTTCATCCGCCGGGCGCAGGAGCAGCGGCGGGACTTCACGGTCGACTGGGTGCACCTGAAGCTGAACGATCAGGCGCAGCGGACCGTGCTGTGCAAGGACCCGTTCCGGTCGGTGGACGACCGGGTGGAGAAGCTGATCGCCGGTATGTGAGGGCGCGGTGTGACACCGCGCTGATCTTCTGATCTTGGCCGGGGGCCCCGTACGTCTCTCGTACGGGGCCCTGCACACGGCTTAGAGTGGCGGGCGACCGCCTTGCCGTCTGAGATCTGAGGAACACGTGCGCCGACTTGCCGGCCTGCTTGTCGTACCCCTTCTGCTGCTGTCGACAGCAGCGTGTGGCGACGACAGCGGCTCCGACTCCGCCCAGATGAAGAACGGGGCGCCCGCGATCACCGAGGGTGCCAAGTTCGGGGAGAAGCCCGCCCTGGCGAAGGGCAAGGGCGGACCGCCGAAGGAACTCAAGGTGGTGACCATCAGCGAGGGCGACGGCCCCGTGCTGAAGAAGGGCGACCTCGCCCAGGTCAACTACTACGGCCAGGTGTGGGACGGCACGAAGCCGTTCGACGAGAGCTTCAGCAAGAAGAAGCCCTTCGACGTGACCCTCGGGGCCGGCAAGGTCATCAAGGGCTGGGACCAGGGCCTGGAGGGCCAGAAGGTCGGCAGCCGCATCGAGCTGGTGATCCCGCCGGAGCTCGGTTACGGCGAGGGGGGCTCACCCCCGGACATCAAGGGGAACGCCACGCTGGTCTTCGTCGTGGACATCGTCAAGGGTGTCGTGATCCCGGCCTCCGCCACCGGCAAGGAGGTCGCCCAGGACGACAAGGACCTGCCCAAGGTCGGCACCGGCACGGACGGCAAGGACGTCCCCGTCACCGTCCCGAAGGACGTCGCCGAGCCGGCGAAGCTGGTGTCGAACTACGTCATCGAGGGTGACGGCCCGGTCGTCAAGGACACCGACACCGTCGTGGTCAAGTTCCACGGCAAGACCTGGAAGGACGACAAGACCTTCGAGGACATGTACGCCAAGGGCCTGACGGACACCTGGCCGCTGGAGCAGCTCCAGCTGAAGGGCCTGAAGGACGGCATGGTCGGCAAGAAGGTCGGCAGCCGGATCCTGCTGGTCATCCCGCCGGACATGGGCTTCGGCGACAAGGCGCAGGGGACCATCCCGGCCAATTCGACGCTGGTCTTCAGCCTCGACATCCTCGCGGTGATGTAAGACTGTTCCGGTTGACCGTTTCGTACGTATGAGGAGCAGTTCCGTGAGCGACGAGCTCAAGAAGCCCGAGATCGACTTCCCCGAGGGTCCGGCCCCGACCGACCTGGTCAAGGAGGACATCTGGCTGGGCGACGGTGCCGAGGCCAAGGCCGGCGACCGGGTCTCCGTCCACTACGTGGGTGTGGCCTTCTCCACCGGTGAGGAGTTCGACGCCTCCTGGAACCGCGGATCCGCGCTCCAGTTCCAGCTCGGTATCGGCCAGGTCATCGCCGGATGGGACCAGGGCGTCCAGGGCATGAAGGTCGGCGGCCGTCGCAAGCTGACGATCCCGGCCGACCTCGCCTACGGTGACCGCGGCGCGGGCAGCGCGATCGCCCCGGGCGAGACGCTGATCTTCGTCTGCGACCTGGTGAAGGTCGGCTGATCCGGACATCCGCGATCAGTTGAGGGGCCCCCGCCGTCCGGCGGGGGCCCCTCGCTTTTGCCCGGACGCGCCGGGGCGGTACGGTCAACGGTCACGGGTCCGTCCGCGCGCGGTGACGGCGCGGTACGGGGCGCCTGTGACAGTGCGTGTGACGGTACGACGGATGTGTACGCGGAGAAGGGCGGAAGGGCGTCGATGGCGATTGCCAAGGCCGAGCGGCTGATGAATCTGGCGCTGTGTCTGCTGGGGACCCGCCGGCCGCTGAGCAAGCGCGAGTTGCGCGGCTCCATCGAGGCGTACATGGAGGCCGGCAACGACGAATCCTTCAACCGGATGTTCGAGCGCGACAAGGACGATCTGCGCGAACTCGGCCTGGTCATCGAGACGGTGGAGAACCTGGAGGGCGACACGGGCTACCTGGCCCGCCGGGACAGCAACCGGCTGCCGCCCGTCGCCCTGGACGCCGAGGAGGCCGCCGCCCTGGGGCTGGCGGCCAAGGTCTGGCAGCAGGCCCGCCTCGCGGGAGCCGCGAGCGGCGCCCTGCAGAAGCTGCGCGCGGGCGGGATGCCGGAGGCGGGTGACCCCTACGAGGGCCAGCACAGCGCCATCGAGCCGCGCATCCCGGTCCACGAGGCGGCCTTCGAGCCCCTGATGCTGGCCTGCCGGGACCGCCGGCCGGTGGTCTTCGACTACCGCAAGTCCACCGCCGCCCGGCCCGAGGCCCGTCAGGTGGAGCCGTGGGCGCTGGAGTGCTGGCGGGGCCACTGGTACCTGGCCGGATTCGACCGCGACCGCGGGGCGGAGCGGGTGTTCCGGCTCTCCCGGATCACCGGCAAGGTCCGCTCGCGCGCCGCGAAGTACACCGCCGAGGTGCCCGACGTGGTGACCGTACGGGAGACCGTGGCGAGTTGGGCCGGGGAGGGCGCGGACCGATCCGCGCTGATCCGGCTGCGCTCCGGGGCGGGCTACCCGCTGCGGGCCAAGGCCACCGCCGTGCGCGAGGGCGGCGACGGCTGGGACGAGCTGGAGATCCCCTACGGGCACGGTCTCGACGCCTGGCTGGTGGAGTTCGGGCCCGACGTCGTGGTGGTGGAGCCCGCCGATCTGCGGGCCGACGTGGTGGACCGGCTCCGGGCCGTCGCCAAGGGCTGACCGGGCCCCGCGAGCACCACCGCACCACCGCACCATCTGCCGAGCACGCCCTGAGGGGGAGACGTACCAGCATGGCTGCCAACGCCATCGACCAGACCCGCCGGATGCTGTCCCTGGTGACCTATCTGCGCGAACGCCCCGGGGCGCACGTGGCCGACGTCGCGCGCGCCTTCGGGATCACCGAGGACGAGCTGATCTCGGACCTCGACGTGCTGCCCATGTGCGGGACCAGCTTCCGGGGCGGGGACCTGCTCGACATCGACACCGACGGGGAGCGCATCTGGTGGCGCAACCCCGACGCCTCGGGGGAGTCCACCGCCGAGCCGCTGCGGCTCGCCGCCGACGAGGCGACCGCGCTGCTGGTCGCCGCCCGCGCGGTGGCGACCCTGCCCGGGCTGCGCGAGAGCGACCGGGACGCCCTGCTGCGGGCCACCGCCAAACTGGAAGCGGCCGCGGGCGAGGTCGCCGGGGCCAGTTCCCGGCTCTCGGTGACCTTCGAGTCGGAGGGCGGGGTCTTCGCGGACGTCGACCGGGCCATCGCGGAGCGCCGGCGGCTGTGGCTGCGCTACTACTCGCCCGCGCGGGACGAGCTCACCGAGCGCAAGGTCGACCCGATCCGGCTCTTCGCGGTGGGGCACACGTACATGGAGGGGTGGTGCCACCTCTCGGAGGCCCGCCGAACCTTCCGCCTCGACCGGGTCGCGGAGATCCGGCTGCTGGACGAACGGGCCGACCCGCCGGCCATCGAGCCGCGTGACCTGTCCGAGGGCCTGGTCCAGCCGGCCGCCGAGGACCCGGAGGTCGTGGTCGAGGTGGGGCCGGGCGGCCGCTGGGTCGCCGAGTACTACCCGCACGACAGCGCCGAGGAGCTGGCCGAGGGAGGCCTGCGGATCACCCTGCGCAGCCCGGACCCGGCCTCGCTGCGCCGGCTCGCGCTGCGGCTCGGACGCGAGGGGCGGATCGTGGCTCCCGCGGAGCTGGCGGAGAGCGCGCGCAGCGCCGCCCGGGAGGCGCTCGCGGGGTACGGGGAACAGGTCTGAGGAAGGGTCGGCCGATGTCGCCAACGTCCGGATCCGTCGCTTTCAAGGCCTCCTGTCCCGACTGCCGGGCCCGCTTCGAGCTGGACGCGGGCGCCCTGCGGCTGGTCATCGGAGGCAGCAGGCGGACCACCTTCTACTCCTTCACCTGCCCCGAGTGCGGGGCCTCCGTACGCAAACCGGCCGGGGAGCGGATCGTGGAACTGCTGACCGGGGGCGGCGTGAGCACCCTGCGCAGCATCTGAGCCGGCCGGTGGCCCGGACGGGCAGGTCCGCAGTGGCACTGCCCCGCAGGCGCCACTTCGGACTTACTCGTCTAGGCTCGCCCCATGCTGTGGCCGATGCTCGCAATTGCCCTGGGCTTCCTCGGGGTCGCCGTCCTGTCCGTACTGGCCCTGCGGGTCTTCATGGAGGTCCGCAGACTCTCCGGCCAGGTCGCGCTGGCCAGCCGCCGGATCACGGACGCCTCCGGGGACCTCGAGCGGGCGGCGGCCGACCTGGCCCGCGCGGGCCGCGTCGTACGCCCTTAGGGGGTGTCCGGTGGATCATGGCCGGGCCCGGGTCGCCTGGCACCGCTAAGAGGTGTCCCGCCCGCTGCCGCCGGCGCGTACGGCCGGCAGAAAGCGGGACGAATGCGGGTGACCGGGGCGCGGATGACCGGTCCGGGTGCAAGCGGGGGTACCCCGGGGGATTGCCGGGCGTTAACCCCCGGGGGTTACGATCCTTGCCTGGGTGGTTACCGGATGGGTGTCCGAGCCGCCCGGAGCCACCACAACCAGCCGTTTCGGTGAGAAGGAAGACACACATGATCGGCAATCTGAAGCCCCTCGAGATCCTCCTGATCATCGCTGTGATCGTGCTGCTCTTCGGTGCCAAGAAGCTCCCCGAGATGGCCCGCTCCCTCGGCAAGTCGGCCCGCATCCTCAAGAGCGAGGCCAAGGCGATGAAGAAGGACGGCGAGACGGAGGACGCGGCCCCCGCGGCCACGCCCGCCGACCAGGCCGCGCAGCAGCCCGTCGCCCCCCGCACCATCCAGGCCGCGCCCGGTGACGTCACCAGCTCGCGTCCCGTCAGCGAGCCGAACCGCACCACCCAGGGCTGACACCCGCCGGACACGCCAGTCATCTGCAACGAGACAAGGGACGTGGGTTGCTCAAGTCTGCCCGCAAGCAGGGGAATCAAGGACGACAGGGCAAGGACGCCGAAGGGCGCATGCCTCTCGTCGAGCACCTGCGCGAACTGAGAAACCGCCTGCTGAAGTCGGTCCTGGCGATCCTCGTGATCACCGTCGTGGCGGCCTTCTTCTACAAGGACCTCATCGACTTCATGCTGAAGCCGATGCTGGACTCCGTCGGCTGTACCGGCGGGGTGGTCTCGCAGCGCAACGGCCGGCCCTGCGCCGACATGACGGTCAACGGCCTCATCGCGCCGTTCTCCATCGCCCTGAAGGTCTCGCTCACCGCCGGTGTGGTGATCTCCGCGCCGGTGTGGCTGTACCAGCTGTGGGCCTTCATGGCACCTGGCCTGCACAGCCACGAGAAGAAGTACGCGATGAGCTTCGTCGCGGTCGGTGCGCCCCTGTTCGGCGCCGGCGCCGTGCTCGCGTACAAGGTCCTGCCGCAGACCGCGACCATCCTGCTCGAGTTCACGCCCGAGCACGCGCGCAACCTGCTGCCCGTCGACGACTACCTCGACCTGATCACGCGCATGGTCATCGTCTTCGGCCTCGCCTTCGAGCTGCCGCTGCTGCTCATCCTGCTCAACTTCACCGGGGTGCTCACCGCGAAGCGGCTGGCGGGCTGGTGGCGCGCCATGGTCCTGGGCATCACGGTCTTCGCCGCGTTCGCCACGCCCACCGGTGACCCGCTCACCATGCTGGCCCTGGCCGGGCCGATCGTCGCCCTGTACTTCGTCGCGCTCGGCGTCTGCCTGGTCAACGACCGCCGCCGCAAGCGCAACGACCCCGACGCCGGGCTGGCCGACGACGAGGCAGCCGAGCTGGACCTCACCCCGGCCCCGATCGGCTCCATGGAAGCGGTCGCGGCCCCCGCGGCCCTGCCCGGGCAGGCCGACGGCGGACGCCAGCGGATCAACGGTTACGACGACGCGACCTGACAGGTACATTCCGGTGGGTGAGCTCTGAGATCACCCTCTTCGTCAATCCCACCGCCGGACGCGGCCGGGGCGCGCACGCCGCGCAGCCGGCCGCTTCCGCGTTGCGGGCCGCGGGCTTCTCGGTACGCAGCGTCGTCGGCGCCGACGGCCCCGACGCGCTGGCCCGGCTGCGCGCAGCCGTCCGCGAGGGCACCGGCGCGGTGATCGCGGTGGGCGGGGACGGCATGGTCTCCCTGGCCCTCCAGGCCCTGGCCGGCACACGGGTGCCGCTCGGGGTGGTCGCGGTGGGCACCGGAAACGACTTCGCGCGGGCCCTGGGGCTGCCCGTACGGGAGCCCGCGCGGGCCGGGCGGCTGGCCGCCCGGGCACTCAAGGAGGGCGGGATCCGGGAGATCGACCTGGGGCGCGTGGGCAGGGACGGCGGCGACACCTGGTACGGGACCGTGCTGTGCTCCGGCTTCGACTCGCGGGTCAACGACCGGGGCAACCGGATGCGGCTGCCCGCCGGCCGCTTCAAGTACGACCTGGCGATGGTCGCGGAGCTGGCCGCCTTCCGGCCCTTCCCGTACCGGATCACCCTCGACGACGGCCCGGTCATCGAGACCGAGGCCACGCTGGTGGCGGTGGGCAACGGCTCCTCCTACGGCGGCGGCATGCGCATCTGCGCGGACGCCGTTCCCGACGACGGGCTCTTCGACGTCACGGTGGTCGGCGACTGCAGCCGGGCCACCCTGCTCAAGGTCTTCCCGCAGGTCTACAAGGGGACCCACCTCAGCCACCCGAAGGTGACCGTCCACCGGGCCGCGAAGGTGACCCTGGAGGCAGCCGGGATCACCGCCTACGCGGACGGCGAGCCGCTGGGGCCGCTGCCGGTGACCGCCGAGTGCGTCCCGGCGGCCTTGCGGGTCCTCGTATGACGGTCTTCGTATGACCGTCCGGTCACTCGTATAAATGATCGCGACTGTTGTCAGAGGTGGCGGGTAGGCTCGATCTCAAGATGACCGAAGAACTCTCACCCGCCGAGCGCTACGCCGCTGCCCGGATCCGCGCAGCCGAAGAGGCCACCGCGCTGCACCCCTTCCGCGAGATGTACGCATTCGATCTGGACCCCTTCCAGATCGAGGCCTGCAAGGCACTGGAGGCCGGCAAGGGCGTCCTCGTGGCCGCCCCGACCGGCTCGGGCAAGACCATCGTCGGCGAGTTCGCCGTACACCTGGCGCTCCAGCAGGGCCGGAAGTGCTTCTACACGACACCCATCAAGGCCCTGTCGAACCAGAAGTACGCCGACCTCGCCAAGCGCTACGGCGCCGACAAGGTGGGCCTGCTCACCGGCGACAACAGCGTCAACTCCGAGGCGCCCGTGGTCGTGATGACCACAGAGGTGCTCCGCAACATGCTGTACGCGGGCTCGCAGTCGCTGCGCGGCCTCGGGTACGTCGTGATGGACGAGGTGCACTACCTCTCCGACCGCTTCCGCGGAGCCGTCTGGGAGGAAGTGATCATTCACCTCCCCGAGTCGGTGACCCTGGTGTCCCTGTCGGCCACCGTGTCCAACGCCGAGGAGTTCGGCGACTGGCTGGACACCGTACGCGGCGACACCGAGGTGATCGTCTCCGAGGAGCGGCCCGTACCGCTGTGGCAGCACGTCATGGCCGGCCGCCGGATCTACGACCTCTTCGAGGAGGAGTCCGACCACGGAGGCCGCGGCTCCGCGCGCCGCGAGGTCAATCCGGACCTGCTGCGCATGGCGCGCGACGAGAACAGCCGCACCTACAGCCCCAAGGACCGGCGCCGCGGCAAGATGGTCCGCGAGGCCGACCGCGAGCGCGAGCGGCGCTCCCGGGGCCGGATCTGGACCCCCTCCCGCCCCGAGGTCATCGCCCGCCTCGAAGGGGACGGGCTGCTGCCCGCCATCAACTTCATCTTCAGCCGGGCCGGCTGCGAGGCCGCCGTCCAGCAGTGTCTCTACGCGGGCCTGCGCCTCAACGACGACGCGGCCCGTCTGAGGGTCCGTGAGATCGTCGAGGAGCGGACCGCCTCCATCCCCACCGAGGACCTGCACGTCCTCGGGTACTACGAGTGGCTCGAAGGCCTGGAGCGGGGCATCGCCGCGCACCACGCGGGCATGCTGCCCACCTTCAAGGAGGTCGTGGAGGAGCTGTTCGTCCGCGGCCTCGTCAAGGCCGTCTTCGCCACCGAGACCCTCGCGCTGGGCATCAACATGCCCGCGCGCACGGTCATCCTGGAGAAGCTGGTCAAGTGGAACGGCGAGCAGCACGCCGACATCACCCCCGGCGAGTACACGCAGCTCACCGGCCGGGCCGGGCGGCGCGGCATCGACGTCGAGGGCCACGCCGTGGTGCTCTGGCAGCGCGCCATGGACCCGGCGGCCCTCGCCGGGCTCGCGGGTACCCGTACGTATCCGCTGCGCTCCAGCTTCAAGCCCTCGTACAACATGGCGGTGAACCTGGTCAGCCAGTTCGGGCGGCACCGCTCGCGCGAGCTGCTGGAGACCTCCTTCGCGCAGTTCCAGGCCGACCGGTCCGTCGTCGGCATCTCCCGCCAGGTGCAGCGCAACGAGGAGGGCCTGGAGGGCTACCAGGAGGGCATGACCTGCCACCTGGGGAACTTCGAGGAGTACGCGCAGCTGCGCCGCGACCTCAAGGACCGCGAGACGGAGCTGGCCAAGCAGGGCGCCGCCCAACGAAGGGTGCAGGCGGCCAGTTCGCTGGAGAAGCTCAAGCCGGGCGACATCATCCACGTGCCGACCGGCAAGTTCGCCGGGCTCGCGCTGGTCCTGGACCCGGGTGTGCCGGCCGGGCGGGTCGACGGGCACCGCGGCTACGAGTACGCCGAGGGCCCGCGCCCACTGGTGCTCACCGCCGAGCGGCAGGTCAAGCGGCTCGCCGCGATCGACTTCCCGGTCCCGGTGGAGGCACTCGACCGGATGCGGATCCCCAAGACCTTCAACGCGCGCTCGCCGCAGTCCCGTCGGGACCTGGCCTCGCAACTGCGCACCAAGGCGGGCGACTTCAGGCCCGGGCGGGCGCCCCGCGGGCGCTCCGAGGCGGCCGACGACCGCGAGATCGCCCGGCTGCGGGCCGAGTTGCGCGCGCACCCCTGCCACGGCTGCGACGAGCGCGAGGACCACGCCCGCTGGGCGGAGCGCTACCACCGGCTCAAGCGGGACACGCAGCAGCTGGAGCGGCGCATCGAGGGCCGGACGAACACCATCGCCCGCACCTTCGACCGGATTCACGCGCTCCTCACCGAACTGGACTACCTGCGCGAGGACGAGGTCACCGAGCACGGCAAGCGGCTCGCCCGGCTGTACGGGGAGCTGGACCTGCTGGCTTCCGAGTGCCTGCGCGCCGGAGTCTGGGAAGGCCTGAGCCCCGCCGAACTGGCCGCCTGCGTATCGGCGCTGGTCTTCGAGGCGCGGCAGTCCGACGACGCGGTGGCGCCGAAGGTACCGGGCGGCGCCGCGAAGGAGGCGCTCGGCGAGATGGTCCGGATCTGGGGCCGCCTCGACGCTCTGGAGGAGGACCACCGCATCAACCAGGCGGAGGGCGTGGGCCAGCGGGAGCCGGACCTCGGCTTCGCCTGGGCGGCGTACCAGTGGGCCTCCGACAAGAGCCTGGACGAGGTGCTGCGCGAGGCGGAGATGCCGGCCGGTGACTTCGTCCGCTGGTGCAAGCAGGTCATCGACGTCCTGGGGCAGGTCGCCGCGGCGGCTCCTTCGGCTTCCGGCGACAGCGGCAGCACGGTGGCGCGAAATGCCCGTAAGGCCGTGGACGCGCTGCTTCGGGGTGTAGTGGCCTACAGCTCCGTCGGCTAGGCGCTTTTGGGGCTTCCTCCGAGAGTGGGCATGGCTTGATCTCATCTCTTGCCATGATCAGTTCGTCGTGCACTGTGCGACGATCGGCCCATGAGTGGGGCAGCAGACGAAGGACCGAGACGGGTCGGTCGGCCACGCGCCGACCAGCTGAGACCGGTGAGCGGCCGGCCGCCGCGCGAGGAACTCCTGTGCGCGGCGGCCGAGCTGTTCACCGTCCGGGGCTACGGGGCCACCACCACGCGGGCGGTGGCCGAGCGGGCCGGGCTGCGCCAGGCCACGATGTACCACTACTTCGGCGGCAAGGAGGAACTCCTCGCCGAGCTCCTGGAGTCCACGGTCGCACCCTCGCTGCAGCTGGGCCGCAAGCTGCTCGCCGACGCCGCGCGGCCGGCCGCCCGGCGGCTGTGGGAGCTGTGCCGCTCCGACGTGCTGCTGCTGTGCGGGGGGCCGTACAACCTGGGCGCGCTGTACCTGCTGCCCGAGGTGGCCGGGGCGCGCTTCGGCCAGTTCCGCCGGATGCGCGCCGAACTGAAGCACATCTACCGCGAGTTGCTCCACGGGACCTGCGCCGGGGCCGAACTGGCCGGCGACCGGGCCGGGCTGGCGCTCCGCAACGACCTGGTCTTCGGGCTCATCGAGGGCGTCATGCTGATCCACCGCGCGGACCCGGCACGGCCCGTATCCGCCTTCGCAGACGCCACGGCGGACGCCGCCCTGCGGATCGCGGGCGTCGGCGCGGACGGGCCCGCCTAGGGCGTCCCTTCCGCCCTGACCTCGGTCGCGTACTCGGGGCCGGTCCCGGATTCCCAGCCCGGGAGGTCGTGCCAGGCCTGGAGGGCGAGTCCGCTCTCGAAGCGGTGGGCGGTGCCGGTGACCGGGTCGGTGAAGGCCAGCACCCGGGCCAGGAGCTGGAGCGGTCTGCGGTAGTCGTCCGGGGCCGGATCGGCGACCGTCGGGTACACCGGGTCGCCGAGGATGGGCAGGCCCAGGCCGTTCATGTGCACCCGCAGCTGGTGGGTGCGGCCGGTGTGCGGGGTCAGCCGGTAGCGGCCCAGGCCGCCCCGGGTGCCGGTGAGTTCGATCCGGCTCTCGGCGTTCGGCTCGCCGCCCGGGACCTCGGTCGCCGCGATCACCCCGCGGGTCTTCTCGATGCGGCTGCGCACGGTGCGCGGCAGGTCGAGCTGCGGATCGTACGGTGCGAGGGCCTCGTACTCCTTGAGCACCTCCCGCCGCTGGAAGAGAAGCTGGTAGGCGCCCCGGTCCGCGGGCCGGATGCTGAACATCACCAGTCCGGCCGTCAGCCGGTCCAGCCGGTGCGCCGGGCTGAGCCCGGGCAGCTCCAGCTCCTCGCGGAGCCGGGCCAGGGCGGTCTGGGTGATGTGGCTGCCGCGCGGGGTGGTCGCCAGGAAGTGCGGCTTGTCCACGACCAGGAGGTGCGGGTCGCGGTGCACGACGCGGACCGGGAAGGGGACGACCGGCTCGGCCGGGAGGTCCCGGTGGAACCACAGGTAGGCGCCCGGCTCGTACGGGTCCCGCGCGCGCAGGACCCGGCCGGCGGGGCCCCGTACCCGGCCGGCCGCCAGCAGGCGGGCGATGGCCTCGGCGCCGGGGCCGCCCGCGTAGTGCGCGGCGAGGTAGCCGCCGAGGTCCGGCCAGGCCCCCTCCGGGTCGGGCGGCAGGCGCAGCCGGACCGGGTCGATTCCGGCGCGCTGCGGGAGGGGCGAGGGGGGTACCGGGGCTCTGCGTCTCATCGGGGGACAGGCTACTGCTGGGTGAAGGTGCCCAGGTGGTTCGTATCGAGGTACTCGACGCGGAGGGTGCCGTCGGAGAAGGTCACCCCGCTGCGGCCCACCGCGTTCTCGCCCCCGGTCTCGAAGCTGAAGGTGTCCCCGTCGTAGTGGGTCAGGGGGTAGCGCTCCGGCTTCGGGCCGAGGGAGAGGGTGAGCGCGCCCTTGTCGTCGGCGGTCACCGTGGCCTTGCCGTAGTAGGGGCTGTCGTAGCTTCCCGTGTACGCGGCGCTGTCCTGGGCCGGCTGCGCCGAGGCGGGCGGGTGGGCGTAGTCGGTGGGGGAGCGACCCACGGCGGCCAGCTGTTCGTAGAGGGCGCCGGCCAGGGCCAGCCAGTCGGTGGTGGGCTTGCCGTGCTCGGCGAAGTCGAAGAAGTCCAGGGCGACGGCGTCGGCCAGGCCCACGGGGGCGCCGTTGGTGAGGACGACGATGCCGAGCTCCTCCAGGGGGAGCATCGTGACGTTGGTGTTGGCGCCGAGGTCGAAGGCGCCGGAGTGGCTCAGGCGCAGCCGGCCGGCGTCGTCGTAGGAGACGTTCCACCCCAGGCCGTAGAAGGAGGTGTGGTTCTGCGGCGGGGAGGGCGCCTGCGACACGATCTCGGGAAGGTGCGTACGGGCGAGGGTGTCGGCCGGGACGATCCGCTTCCCGTCGAGGGCTCCCTCGGCGAGCTGGAGGCGCAGCCACCGGGACATGTCGCGGGCGTTGGAGCTGACCCCGCCGGCCGGGGACTGGGCATCGGGATCGCGGACGTAGCGGGGGCTCCACGTGCCGTCCGGGTTCTTGACGTGGGTGGCGGCGCGGTCGGGGGCGTTCTCGAAGGCGGAGAACTCGGTGCTGGTGTGCGTCATGCCGGCGGGCTTGAAGAGGGTGTCCTCGGCGAGCTTCTGCCAGCTGGCGCCCTTGGTGCGGGCCACGGCCTCGGCGGCGGCGGTGAAACCGAAGTTGGTGTAGGCGTAGCTGGCGCGGAACGGGCTGAGGGGCTCCAGGCGCAGGTGGTCGAGGATGTACGCCTGGTCGTAGCCGAGGTCTTCGAGGAGGTCGCCGGCGTGGTCGGGGAGACCGCTGCGGTGCGAGAAGAGGTCGGCCGTGGAGACGTGGTCGGTGACCCAGGGGTCCTTGAGGGCGAACCCGGGGAGGTCGGTGTGGCGGTCCCACTCGTCCGCGGTGGTGAGCGTGCCGGCCACGACCGTGGAGGAGACCGGCTTGGAGAGCGAGGCGATCTGGAAGACGGTGTCGGGGCCGACCATGGCGCTCTCACCGGTCCTGCGGAGGCCGAAGCCCTGGAGGTGGACGACCTTGTCCTGGTGCACCACGGCGACGGACACCCCGGGGACCCCGGTGCGGCGCATCATGTCCCGGACCGTCTGATCGAGGCGGGCGACGGCCTTGTCGACCTGGGCGTCGGTCAGCAGGGGCTTCGGCGGGGGCGGGGGGCTGGGCGCGGCGGTCGCCGCCGTCGCGGTCAGCAGGGCCGCGGCCCCCGCCGCGCCGAGTGCGCGCAGCGTACGCATGGGGTCATTGTCCCGCCGGACGGGCTGGGCCGCGCGGGGGCGCTGCCGCTGTGGCCGTGCGGTGCCGTGGCTCTGGCTGGGCGCCGCTGCTGGGGCTCCGCCCCAGGCCCCGCGCCTCAATCGCCGGCGGGGCTGGGTTTGGCCCTGCCAGGGACGGGTTTGGCCCTGGCCCTGGCAGGGCTTGGCGGTTCGGGGTGTGGGTCGGGGTCGCTCCGGAGCGTCTCCTCGGCTCGCGCACTGAGCCCCGGCTGCGAAGGCAGGGCCCGGGTTGCGCGCTCGTCCTGCGGGGACTCTCCTGCGCGACCCCGCCCCACGCCCAGGCTTCGGAAGCAGGCCCCGGCGCCCGCCGGAAGCCGTGGTGGAGGGGAGTGGGGACGCGCAGGGTTGTCCCCGCAGGACGAGCGCGCAACCTGGGCCGATGGCGTCGGGTCGGGCTCAGTGCGCGAGCCGAGGAGACAACCCGGAGCGGCCCCGCGGACCGACCCCACCGACCAGGCCCCGGCGCAGCCGAACCCCACCCCCGCCACGGGCGAAGCCAGGGCCAAATCCAGCCCCGCCGGCGTTTGAGGCGCGGGGTCTGGGGCGGAGCCCCAGGGGCCCGGCCGCAGGCGAGCCGGACACCGCCGAGCCGCCCGCAGGGCACCCGGCCATGCAACCTTGCCGGAGGCTACGCGGCGGCCTTGTGGGTGTGTTCCTGTTCGGCTTCCACCGTGGCGTTCCAGTCGCGCTTGATCGCGCGCCAGCCCTCGTCCGTCTCGCCCAGGCGCCAGTAGCCGGAGATCGACAGGTGTTCGCGCGGGATGCCGCGCTCCAGGCGCAGGTGGCGGCGGAGCTCCTTGACGAAGCCCGCCTCGCCGTGGACGAAGGCGTGCACGTTCTCGGAGGGGAACTGCAGCGAGGTGACGGCCTTCACCAGGGCCTCGCCGACCGGGCGGTCGCCGCGGTGGATCCAGACGGGCACGGTGCCGTCCGTGGTGGCGATCTTCAGCTCGTCGGCGGGGCCCTCGACCTCGATGAAGGCGTGGACCCGCATACCGGCCGGCATCCGCTCCATCGCCGCGGCGATGGCCGGCAGCGCGCTCTCGTCGCCCACCAGGAGGTGCCAGTCGGCCGTCGGGTCCGGGGCGTACGCGCCGCCCGGGCCGAGGAACCGTACGAGTTCACCCGGCTGGACGCGGGCCGCCCAGGGGCCGGCCACGCCCTCGTCGCCGTGGACGACGAAGTCGAGGGTCAGTTCCAGGTGCGCCGGGTCCCAGGACCGGACCGTGTACGCGCGCTGGCGCGGCCACTGAGCGCGCGGGAAGTCGGCGCGGATCTGCTCCAGATTCCACGGCGAGGGGTAGGTGACGCCCTGCGGAGGAAAGAGGATTTTGATGTAGTGATCGGTGAACTCGCCTGCGCCGAAGCCCGCCAGACCGTCACCGCCCAGCACGAGCCGCACCATGTGCGGCGAAAGCCGTTCGGTACGTACGACGACAGCGGTGCCGACAGTGCGGGCGCGTCCTTCTGCCACGGTTACTCCCCTGACTCCCCTGAAACTTAGGATTACCTAAGTTAGCACCTCAGGGGAGCAGCGCGCTGCTCAGGCGCGACACGGCTCCACCGAGACCCCATCGATGGGTGAGGGCGGCCACCAGTTCGGGCTGTGCCGGGGAGGTGGGGAGGGCCGGGTCGAACTGCGGCAACGGGACGTCCGAGGCCACCTGGACCACCTTCGGAGCCACCGCCAGATACGGCCGGGACTCGTCCAGCCGCCTGCGCTGGGTGGGAGTCAGCTTCGCCTTCGGGTCGTCGATCGCCGCGATGATCCCGGCGAGCGTTCCGTAGGTGTCGAGGAGCTTGGCCGCGGTCTTCTCGCCGATGCCCGGGACGCCCGGCAGGCCGTCGCTCGGGTCCCCGCGCAGCAGCGCCAGGTCCGCGTAACCGGGACCGTCCACCCCGTACTTCTCGCGCAGCCACGCCTCGTCCGTCACCTGGAGGCTGCCCACGCCCTTGAGGGGGTAGAGGACCCGCCGCTGCCGTGCGTCGTCGACCAGCTGGTAGAGGTCGCGGTCGCCCGTGACGATGTCCACCGGGCCCGTCGCGCGGGCGGTGAGCGTGCCGATCACGTCGTCCGCCTCGTAGCCGGCGACTCCCACCCGGGCGATGCCGAAGGCGTCCAGTGCCGTCTCGATGATCGGCACCTGCGGGGCGAGGGTGTCGGGGGTCTCCTCCACGTCCGGCCCGGTCTCGGTCTCCACCGCGACGCGGTGCGCCTTGTAGGAGGGGATCAGCTCCACCCGCCAGTGCGGCCGCCAGTCGGCGTCCATGCACGCCACCAGATCGTCCGGGCGGTGGTCCTGGACCAGCCGCCCGATGAAGTCGAGCAGCCCGCGCACGGCGTTGACCGGGGTGCCGTCGGGAGCCTTCACCGAGTCCGGCACGCCGAAATAGGCGCGGTAGTAGAGGGAGGCGGTGTCCAGGAGCATCAGGCGTCGTGTCGTCACGGACACGATGATGCCGCAACGCGGCGCGGGCCCGTCCGGCGCGCGACCGCCCGTCAGGGCAGCCGCGCCGGACCACGGACGGTGAGCGCACCCGCACGCGAAGGCACCCCGGGCGGACCGGTGCGCTCGTGCGCGCGATACCGGGGGCGGTTGCTGCGTAAGGTGCTTACAGCACACCGATGTGCGACGGACAAGGGGAGGGCAGCCCCGACATGAACGACAGGGACGGCACGGACGGCCCGAACGACTTGGACCGCGAGCACGACAAGGGCAAGAGCACGGACAAGGACAAGGACGCCAAGGAACCGCTCCGGGTCGGTGTGGCCGTCCGCAAGCGGCGTCGCGCCCTCCATCTGACCCTGGCGGCAGTCTCGGCGCGCAGCGGCCTGTCGGTTCCCTTCCTCAGCCAGATAGAGAACGAGCGGGCCCGGCCCAGCATGCGGTCCCTGGAGCGGGTCGCGGACGCGCTGGAGACCACCGCCGTGGAGCTGTTGGCCGCGTCGGACACCGCGCGCACGGTGGACCTCGTACGAGCCGGCGACGCGTCCGGGCTCACCCCGGTCCCCGGCGTACGGCCCCTCGTGCGCGGGCACCACCAGCTGCACGCGCTGGAGTTCACCGGGGACCAGGACGCGGGCCGCGAGTACCAGCACCGCAACGACGAGCTGATGTACGTGGTCTCGGGCGCATGCCAGGTGGAGGCGGAGGGGCGGGCGTACCGGCTGGAGAGCGGGGACGCGCTGTTCCTGTCCGGTGGCGTACGCCACCGCTGGCGGGCCGTCACCGAGGACACCCGGCTGCTGGTCGTCGCCGTCGGGGAGCACATCCACGCGACGTCCGAGCCGCCGTCGCCCGGGCAATGAGCGGCGCGCGGCGGATCGTCTCGCTGGTGCCCTCCCTGACCGAGGCGGTGGCGGAGAGCGCCCCGGGGCGGCTGGCCGGGGTCACGGACTGGTGCACGCACCCCGCGGACCTCGGGGACGCGGTGCGGATCGGGGGGACGAAGAACCCCGACGTCCGAAGGATCGTGGAGCTGCGCCCGGACCTGGTCATCGCCAACGAGGAGGAGAACCGGGCCCCGGACCTGGCGGCGCTGCGCGCGGCGGGGGTGGAGGTACTGGTCACCGAGGTCCGGGACCTCCCGCAGGCCGTGCGGGAACTGGACCGGGTACTGGTGGGGGCGCTGGGGCTGAAGAGGCCGGGCTGGCTCGCGGACGCCGAGCGCGCGTGGGACCGGGCCGAGCCGGTGGGGCCGGTCAGCGCCTTCGTCCCCGTGTGGCGCCGGCCGTGGATGGTGCTCGGCCGGGACACCTTCGCCGGGGACCTGCTGGCACGGCTGGGAGTGCGCAACGCCTACGCCGGGCACGCGGAGCGGTATCCGCGGGTGCCGGTGGAGGAGCTCGCGGCCGCCGGCTGCGATCTGGTGGTGCTCCCGGACGAGCCCTACCGCTTCACGCCCGAGGACGGGCCGGAGGCCTTCCCGGGCCTGCCGGCCGCCCTGGTCAGCGGCCGCCACCTGACCTGGTACGGGCCCTCGCTGGCCGAGGCCCCGCGGGTACTGGCGCAGGCCCTGCGCGCGGCGGCCTGACGGGCTGCTCGTACCCTGCCAGGTGGGGTAGCCGCCTCTGCTGAGCCGCCCTAACGCGTGAGCAGGCTGCGGTCGAACAGGCCGCGGAGGGTGTGGGCCGCGGCGAGCAGCCATGTGGTCAGCAGGGCCAGGAAGAGGGCCGCGGCCAGCCAGGCGAGGGCGGTCAGGCCGGTGTGGCGGGCCAGCCCGGCGGCGCCGGTGACGCAGGTGCCGACGGGGAAGGTCAGCGCCCACCAGGTCATCGCGAAGCCCATGCCGCCCCGGGCGGCCCGGACCAGCATCGCCGTGGCGAGGGCCAGCCACAGCAGGGCGAAGCCCATCACGGGGACCCCGTAGACGACAGCGAAGGCGCCGAGCGCACCCGCGTACGGGGCGCCGATGGACTGGGGGGCCATGTCGGCGAGCTGGTTCACTGCGGTGGTGGACTGCCCCAGGGGGCCCAGGACCAGGAAGAGGGTCGGGGTCAGGACCAGGGGCAGCGGGCCGCCCACGATCAGCCGGCCGAAGACCAGGGGCAGCATCAGCAGGGTGGCGAACAGGCTGATGCCGAACATGGCGTAGCAGGCGAGCAGCATCGCCTCGCGGGGCTGGCCCGCGGGCAGGTGGGGTATCAGCAGCGGGCCCAGGGCGGCGGAGACCATCGGGGCGACCAGGGGGAGCAGCCAGACGGGGATGGCCTGCTTCGCCTCGACCTTGTGGCGGACGACCATCAGGTACGGCACCGCCACGGCCATGACCAGGCCGATCGCGGTGCCCGCGGTGAAGAGCACGGTGTCCACGGCGACGGCGGCGCCGGTCCCGATCAGGTCCTTGCCGACGATGAGGGTGCCGCCGCCGACGGCCAGCAGGGCCATCGAGAGGCAGCCGTAGAAGGGGGCCACGGCGGGGTCGAGGAGATGGGCGCGGGCCTGGTCGCGGTGGTGGATCCAGTGCCCGGCGCGGGCCGTGAGCAGCACGGCGAGGGCGAGCGCGGACAGCGCCCAGACGATCTGGCAGGCCACGCGCTGTCCGGGGAGCTGGTACGGCAGGGTCGCGCCGGCGTTGGCGACGATCGCCGTGCCCATGACGGAGGCGTACCAGTTGGGGCCGAGGTGCCGCAGCGCGGGGGCCTTGTGGGCGCGGGGCGCGGTCTCGGTGGCGGGGGTGGTGCGGGGTCGCACGAGGGTGGTGGCCATGGACCCAGCCTGCTGCCGCGCCGGACCGGGCGGCAGAGGTGATCTCCCTATGAGGCCATAAACTGATGTTATGGGCAATGACGAGTGGGTTCCGCTGGCGCACCGGGTACCGGACCTGGGCGCGCTGGAACTGCTGCTCGCGGTGGCGCGGGTGGGCAGTCTGAGCGGCGCGGCCCGGCGGCTGGGCATCACCCAGCCCGCGGCGAGCAGCCGGATCCGGGCCATGGAGACCCGGCTGGGCGTGGCCCTGGTCGACCGGTCGCCCCGCGGGTCGACGCTGACCGCGGAAGGGGCGCTGGTCACGGACTGGGCCCGGCAGGTGGTGGAGGCCGCGGAGGCCTTCGATGCGGGGGCGCAGGCGCTACGGGGACGCCGGGACTCGCGGCTGCGCGTGGCCGCCAGCATGACCATCGCGGAGTACTTGCTGCCGGGGTGGCTGATCGCGCTGCGCGGGCAGCGGCCGGACACGGCGGTGTCGCTGCACGCGGGGAACTCGGCGGTGGTCGCGCAGCGGGTCCTGTCGCACGAGGCGGACCTCGGTTTCGTGGAGGGGCTGACCGTGCCGGAGGGGCTGGACTCGGCCGTCATCGCGAAGGACCGGCTGATCGTGGCGGTGGCCCCGGGTCACGCGTGGGCCCGGCGCTCGCGCGGGGTGGCCGCGGCGGAACTGGCGTCGACGCCGCTGATCCTGCGGGAGCGGGGGTCGGGGACGCGGCAGGTGCTGGACGCTGCGCTGGCGGGGGCCGGGGGGCTGGCCGAGCCGCTGCTGGAGCTGGCGTCGACCACTGCCGTGAAGGCTGCGGCGCTGAGTGGGGCGGGGCCGTGCGTGCTGTCGGAACTGGCCCTGGGGGACGAGCTGGCGGCGCGGCGGCTGGTCGCCGTGCCGGTTGCCGGGGCGGCGCTGGACCGTGAGCTGCGGGCCGTCTGGCCGGTGGGGGCCAGGCCGGCGGGGCCCGCGCGGGATCTGCTGTCGCTGACGCGGGGGCGGGGCTAGCCGCCGCCGCCTGGCCTCTGGCCGGGGGTTGGGTGCGGCGCCGTTGCCGGGGCTCCGCCCCGGACCCCGCGCCTCAATCGCCGGCGGGGCTGGGTTGGGGCTCTGCCTCGGGACCCCGCGCCTCAATCGCCGGCGGGGCTGGGTTGGGGCTCTGCCTCGGGACCCCGCGCCTCAATCGCCGGCGGGGCTGGGATTGGGGCGGCGGGGCTGGATTTGGGGCTCTGCCCCCGCGCCTCATGCGCTGGCGGGGCCCGGGGCTTAGACGCCGGCGGGGCTGGGGGCTTGTAGGGGTTTGCGGGTGGCGGCCTGTTCGATCAGGGCGGACATCACGCGGGTGTCCTTGTCCCGCTCCGGGTGCCACTGGACGCCCAGGCACCAGTGCGCGGGGTCGGTGAGTTCGATGGCCTCCACCGTGCCGTCGGTGGCGTGGGCCGAGGCCATGAGGCCGCGGCCCAGGCGGTCGACGGCCTGGTGGTGGTAGGTCGGGACCTCTGCCTCCTCGGGGACCAGCGTCGCGTACCGGGTGCCGGGGACCGGGCGGACCGGGTGCCAGGACATGGTGCCCGGTGTGTCCATGTGCCCGTCGAGGTGCTGGGTCAGGGTGCCGCCCAGGGCCACGTTCAGGGCCTGCATGCCCCGGCAGACGCCGAGCGTCGGCAGGCCCGTCTCCAGCGCGGCGGCGATCAGGGCGAGCTCCCAGTGGTCGCGGACGGTCGCGGGGGCGCCCGTACGGGGGTCGCGGGCGGCGCCGTAGTGGACCGGGTCCACGTCGGGGCCGCCCGCCACGACCAGCCCGTCCAGCCGGCCCAGCACCTCCGCCGCCGTCCCGGGTTCGTCCGGCGGGAGCAGCACGGCCGTGCCGCCCGCCGCCTGGACGAGTTCGTAGTACCCCGCGGGGACGAGCGCCGTCGGGATGTCCCACACGCCGTAGCGGGTGGACTCCTCCACGTAGGTGCTGATGCCGATGAGCGGCCTGGGCACGTTCTTTACCTCCAGGACGGGTGGTGCGGTCGGGCGGGAACAGGATTTCAGTCCCGCGAGAGCTCCGCCTCCGCTTTGGCGAGGGCGGCGAACTCCTCCTCGGGCGCCGAGGCCACGAGGCGGTGCCGGCTGTAGAAGGCGAAGTAGGCGAGGGCGACGGCGTACACGGCCAGCGCGATGAACGCCGCGTCCTTGTCCACCAGGAAGGTGGCGACCAGCGCCGACAGGGCGAGGACGAAGGCCACCGAGGAGGTCAGGATCCCGCCGGGGGTCCGGTACGGGCGTTCCAGGTCCGGCTCCCGGCGGCGCAGCACGATGTGGGAGAGGGCCATCAGGGCGTAGGAGATGGTCGCGCCGAACACCGCGATGTTGAGCATGCGCTCGCCGTTGCCGGTGGCCGCGGCGAGGGTGAAGCCGATCGCGCCGGGGATGACGAGGCCCAGGTACGGGGCCTTGCGCCGGGAGGTCAGGGAGAGGAAGCGCGGCAGGTATCCGGCCCGGGAGAGGGCGAAGAGCTGGCGCGAGCCCGCGTAGATGAGGGAGAAGAAGGAGGCCACCAGGCCGGCCAGGCCGGCGTAGTTCACGAACCGGCTCAGCGCGGTGGGGCCACCGTCGCCCTCCAGCGCCTGGATCAGCGGGTTGCCGGCCTTGACGGCGTTCGCGCCCTGCGCGCCCGTGGCGGCGAAGAAGGTGATCAGCGCCAGCAGGGCGAGCACGCCCATGGAGATGGCGAGCGCCTTCGGCATGGAGCGGACCGGGTCCTTGGCCTCCTCGGCCGCCAGCGGTACGCCCTCCACCCCGAGGAAGAACCACATGCCGAAGGGGAAGGCGGCCCAGATGCCCAGCAGGCCCAGGGGCAGCCAGGAGTTCGAGCCGAAGGCGCTCGCGTCCACCGGGATGTCGTTCAGACCGCCGGCGTCGAACTCGGTGAAGGCCCCCACCGCGAAGATCAGCAGCGCGGCGACGGCGATCGCGGTGACGACGAGGCTGAAACGGAGCGCTTCGCCGACGCCCCAGAGGTGGACACCGATGAAGACGACGAAGCAGCCGAGGTAGACGGGCCAGCTGGAGGTCAGGCCGAAGAGGCCGAGGGTCTCGACGTAGTCGCCGATGAAGATGACGATCGCGGCCGGGGCCAGGATGTACTCGATGAGGATGGCGGTGCCGGTGAGGAAGCCGCCCCAGGGTCCCAGCGCCCGGCGGGCGAAGCCGTAGCCGCCGCCCGCGGTCGGCAGGACGCTGGACAGCTCCGCGAGGGAGAAGACCAGGCAGGCGTACATGGCGCCCATCAGGACGGTGGCGATGGCGAGGCCGCCGAAGCCGCCCTTCTCCAGGCCTACGTTCCAGCCCGCGAAGTCCCCGGAGACGACGTACGCGACGCCGAGGCCGGTGAGCAGAAGCCAGCCGGCGCTGCCGCGGCGGAGCGTGCGGCGCTCCAGGTAGTGGTCGGAGCCGTCGCCGCCCTCGGGGGACGTGGTGGGTGCGGGCACGGCTGTCAGCCGTGCCTCGATGTCGTCGGCCATCGTGCGCTCCTGCCTCAGGGCAATGGGCAATGGTTGTGGGGCGTACCTTTGCCGCAGTGGAGTGGAGTGCGCAAGGCCTCTGCGTTAAAGAGAAGTAACGAATGACTCCCGGCCGACGGTGGCCGCGGGCGGCGGCGGTGGTGGCGGGAGGGTGGCGGCGGCGCGAGGGTGGCGCGCGGATCCCGGCCCGCCCGTCCCGCACCCGCCGTCCGGCCCGCGGCCCGGTCCCCCCGCCTCGCCCCGCTCAGGTCAGGAAGCCCCGCAGCAGCGCCGCCGTGCCGCAGCAGTGCTCGCGCATGGTCTCCCGCGCCCGGGCCGCGTCCTGCTCCCGTACCGCCTCCACCAGGGCGGTGTGCTGCTGCTGCGAGTGCTCCAGGTTGCGCACCAGCAGCGGGATGCAGTCCAGCAGGTCGTTGACGGTGGCCCGGACGGCCGCGTACTGGGCGGTCAGGGTGGCGGAGCCGGCCAGTTCGCACAGGGTGAGGTGGAAGAGGGTGTCCTGGCGGCGGTAGTCGGCGAGCGGGGCGTCATGGGTGGCCGCCAGCGCGCCGAGCAGCCGCGCGGTGCCCTCCCCGGTGAGCCCCTGGGAGGCGCAGAGCCCGGCCGCGCCCACCTCCAGCACCTCGCGGAACCGCAGGACGTCCTCGATGTCCACCCCGGCGACGCGCCGGCGCAGCTCCTCCTCGACGCCGCCCGCCGGGGTGTCGGCACGGGGCAGGACGAACGTTCCTCCGTACCGTCCGCGCCGGGACTCGACCAGGCCCTGGTCCTGGAGGACCTTCAGCACCTCGCGCAGCGTGACCCGGCTGATCCCCATCCGCTCCGCCAGCTCGCGCTCGGGCGGCAGCCGTTCCCCGCCCGGCACCAGACCCAGCCGGACCACCTGGAGGATCTGCTCCAGCGCCTCCTCGAAACCGTTGCCCGCCCGCACCTGCCGCAGCACGGGATTCAGCCGTGCGACGGCGTCGCCTTCGCTGGCCGTATCGGTCATCTTGGCTCCTCCCCTTCCCAAGCAATGGTTCTATTCAATACCTTAGGCCTCCTCGGCTCACCGAAGGAGAGATTCCCGTGGTAGACCGCAAGCCGCCGCTCACGACAGAGGAGCTCCGTGCCCTCGTCGCCAGCGGCGAGATCGACACAGTCGTCCTGGCCTTCCCCGACATGCAGGGGCGCCTCCAGGGCAAGCGGTTCGCCGCACAGTTCTTCCTGGACGAGGTCCTGGAGCACGGCACCGAGGGCTGTAACTACCTCCTCGCCGTCGACACCGACATGAACACGGTCGACGGGTACGAGATGTCCTCCTGGGACCGGGGCTACGGCGACTTCGCCATGCACCCCGACCTCGCCACCCTGCGCCGCATCCCCTGGAACCCCGGCAGCGCCTTCCTCCTGGCCGACCTCGCCTGGAACGACGGCTCGCCCGTCGTCGCCGCGCCCCGGCAGATCCTGCGCCGCCAGCTGGAGCGCCTCGCCGGGCACGGGTACACCGCGATGGTCGGCACCGAGCTGGAGTTCATGGTCTTCCAGGACACCTACGAGCAGGCCTGGAACGCCGACTACCGCGGCCTGACCCCCGCCAACCAGTACAACATCGATTACTCCGTCCTCGGGACCGGCCGCATCGAGCCCCTGCTGCGCCGGATCCGCAACGAGATGCAGGCCGCGGGCCTGGTCGTCGAGTCGGCGAAGGGCGAGTGCAACCTCGGCCAGCACGAGATCGCCTTCCGCTACGACGAGGCGCTCACCACGTGCGACCAGCACGCCGTCTACAAGACGGGGGCCAAGGAGATCGCCTCCCAGGAAGGTGTCTCGCTCACCTTCATGGCCAAGTTCGACGAGCGCGAGGGCAACTCCTGCCACATCCACCTCTCCCTGGGCGACGCCGACGGACGCAATGCGATGGCCGGTGACGGCCCGGGCGGCATGTCACCGGTGATGCGGCACTTCCTGGCGGGCCAGCTGGCCGCGCTGCGCGACTTCTCCCTTCTCTACGCCCCCAACATCAATTCGTACAAGCGTTTCCGGCCCGGATCCTTCGCCCCGACGGCCGTCGCCTGGGGCGTGGACAACCGGACCTGTGCGCTCCGGGTGGTCGGTCACGGCCGTTCCATGCGCTTCGAGAACCGCCTCCCCGGCGGTGACGTCAACCCGTACCTCGCCGTCGCCGGCCTGGTCGCGGCCGGGCTCTACGGCGTCGAGAACGAGCTGGAACTCCCGGAGGTCTGCGCGGGCAACGCCTACACCGGCGAGTACGCGCACGTCCCGAGCACCCTGCGCGAGGCCGCGGAGCTCTGGGAGAACAGCGAGATCGCCAAGGCGGCCTTCGGCCCCGAGGTGGTCGCCCACTACCGGAACATGGCCCGCGTGGAACTCGACGCGTACGACTCCGCGGTCACCGACTGGGAGCTGCGCCGCTCCTTCGAACGCCTCTAGGGGGTGTCCCCCCTATCCCGCCGACCGACCCGAACCCCGAAAGTCTGTGAGGCACCACGTGTCCGATGTGCTGGCCCCCCTCGTTCTAGAGGTGTTGAATCCGGCCACCGAGGAAACCGTCGCCATCGTCCCGGCCGCCACACGGGACGATGTCGACGCCGCCGTGGCCCGGGCCGCCGCCGCCCAGCGCGGCTGGGCCGCGGCGGCCCCCGCCGACCGCGCCCGGCTGCTGCGTCGCTTCGCCGCGGTCGTCGACGGCCACGTCGAGGAACTGGCGCAGCTGGAGGTCCGCGAAGCCGGCCACACCATCGGCAACGCCCGCTGGGAAGCGGGCAACGTCCGCGACCTGCTCGAATTCGCCGCCGGGGGAGTGGAACGGCTCTCCGGCCGCCAGATCCCCGTCGCGGGCGGCATCGACGTCACCTTCCTCGAACCCCTCGGCGTCATCGGCGTGATCGCCCCCTGGAACTTCCCCATGCCGATCGCCGCCTGGGGCCTCGCCCCCGCCCTGGCCGCCGGCAACGCCGTCATCCTCAAGCCCGCCGAGACCACCCCGCTCACCGCGCTGCGCCTCGCCGAACTCGCCCTCGAAGCCGGGATCCCCGAGCACCTCTTCCAGGTGCTCCCCGGCCACGGGGCGGTGGCGGGCGACGCACTGGTCGAGCACCCCGGCGTGGCCAAGATCGTCTTCACCGGCTCCACCCGCGTCGGCAAGCAGATCATGGCCAAGTGCGCGGACCGGGTGAAGCGGGTCACCCTCGAACTGGGCGGCAAGAGCCCCAACATCGTCTTCGCGGACGCGGACCTGGAAGCGGCCGCCGCGGCCGCCCCCATGGCCTTCCTCGACAACACCGGCCAGGACTGCTGCGCCCGCACCCGGATCCTCGTACAGCGGTCGGTGTACGACCGCTTCCTGGAACTGCTCGCCCCGGGCATCGAGGGCGTCGTCGTGGGAGACCCGTCCGACGAGAAGACCCAGATGGGCCCGCTGATCTCGCGCGCCCAGCTGGACCGCGTACGGTCCTACGTCACCGACGACCTGACGGCGGTCCGCGGCTCCGCCCCCGAGGGCCCCGGCTTCTGGTACCCGCCGACCCTCGTCACCGGCGTGCCCCCCACCGCGCCCGTGGCCGCCGAGGAGGTCTTCGGCCCCGTCGCCGTCGTCCTGCCCTTCGAGGACGAGGAGGACGCCGTACGCCTGGCCAACGCGACCGAGTACGGACTGTCCGGCTCCCTCTGGACCCGCGACATCGGCCGCGCGCTGCGCGTCTCGCGCGCCGTCGCCGCGGGCAACCTGTCCGTCAACTCCCACAGCAGCGTCCGCTACTGGACCCCCTTCGGCGGCTACAAGCAGTCCGGGCTCGGCCGCGAGCTCGGACCCGACGCCCTCACCGCTTTCACCGAGACCAAGAACGTCTTCATCAGCACGGAGGCCTGAACCGACATGACCGACCGCACCGAAGAGATCATCTGCCGCCGCCTGGTCGGCCGCACCGCCGTCATCACCGGAGCCGGCAGCGGCATCGGCCTCGCCACCGCCCGCCGCCTCGCCTCCGAAGGAGCGAACGTGGTCTGCGCGGACATCGACGAGACGGCCGGCAAGGCCGCCGCCGAGGAGGTCGGCGGCACCTTCGTCAAGGTGGACGTCACCGACAAGGAGCAGGTCGACGCCCTGTTCAAGACGGCCTTCGACACCTACGGCTCCGTCGACATCGCCTTCAACAACGCGGGCATCTCGCCGCCGGACGACGACTCGATCCTCACCACCGAACTCGATGCCTGGCGCCGCGTCCAGGACGTCAACCTCACCTCCGTCTACCTGTGCTGCAAGGCGGCCCTGCCCTACATGCAGCGCCAGGGCCGGGGCTCCATCATCAACACCGCGTCCTTCGTGGCCATCATGGGCGCGGCCACCTCCCAGATCTCCTACACCGCCTCCAAGGGCGGCGTCCTCGCCATGTCCCGCGAGCTCGGCGTGCAGTTCGCCCGTGAGGGCATCCGCGTGAACGCCCTGTGCCCGGGGCCCGTCAACACCCCGCTCCTGCAAGAGCTGTTCGCCAAGGACCCCGAGCGCGCCGCCCGCCGCCTCGTGCACATCCCGCTGGGCCGGTTCGCCGAGCCCACCGAGATCGCCGCCGCCGTCGCCTTCCTCGCCAGCGACGACTCCTCCTTCATCAACGCCACCGACTTCCTCGTCGACGGCGGCATCTCCGGCGCGTACGTGACCCCGCTGTAGGCCGATCGGCTAGAGGAAGGTGCGGCCCTCGCCCCGGTACGTCGGGACGGTGGCCGTCACCCGGTCGCCCTCGACGAGGTGCAACGCGTCGAACCGCTCGCACAGTTCGCCCGCCTTGGCATGGCGGAACCAGACCCGGTCGCCGATCAGCAGGTCGTCGGCCGGGCTCCCCAGCAGCGGGGTCTGCACCTCGCCCGCGCCCTCCTGGGGGTCGTAGCGCAGGCCCTGCGGGAGGTACGGCACCGGCAGCCGGTCCGGCCCGGCCGCGCCGGAGGCGGGATAGCCGCCGCCGAGCACGGTGACCACGCCTACGCCGGGACGCCGGACCACCGGCTGCGCGAACAGCGCGGCCGGCCGGCCCCGGAACGAGGTGTAGTTGTCGAACAGCCGCGGCACGTACAACCCGGACCCGGCGGCGATCTCGGTGACCGCGTCCTCCGCGGCCGTCTGCTGCACGCTGCCGGTCCCGCCGCCGTTGACGAACTCCAGGTCCGGCACCACCGCGCGCACCGCCCGTACCGCCTCGGCGCGGCGGGCGGCCAGTTCCTTGCGGGCCGCGCCCTGCATGAGCCGGATGGCCCGGGAGCGCAGCGGACGGCCCGCCAGCGCGTCCCCGACCCCGGCGACATGGCCCTCGTACCCCATCAGCCCCACCACCCGGAAGCCGGGCCGGGCGGCGACCGTACGGGCCAGGGCCGCCAGTTGGGCGGGCTCGCGCAGCGGGGAGCGGCGGGCGCCGACCCGGACCCGCCCGCCGAACAGCTGCAGCGCGGTGTCCAGCTCCAGGCAGACCCGCACCTCCTGCGTGCCGCCGTCCCGCGCCCGGTCGACGAGCTCCAGCTGGGCCGGGTCGTCGATCACGACCGTGACCGCGGCGGCGAGCTTGGGATCCGAGGCGAGCTCGGCGAAGCCGCCCCGGTCGGCGGACGGATAGGCCAGCAGGACGTCCTCGAACCCGGAACGGGCCAGCCACAGCGACTCGGCGAGGGTGTACGACATGACCCCGGCGAATCCGGGCCTCGCCAGGACCCGTTCCAGGAGCGCGCGGCACCGGACGGACTTGCTGGCGACCCGCACGGGCTTCCCGCCGGCCCGCCGCACGAGATCGTCGGCGTTGGCGTCGAACGCGTCGAGGTCGACGACGGCCAGGGGCGCGTCGAGGTGCGCGGTCGCCCGGTCGTAACGGGCGCGGTCGGCGGCGGGGGAATTCATGGGCGGCAGCTTGCCAGACCGCTCTACCCGTGGGTAGGGGTCGCGCCCGGCGCCTGCGGGTCGGCCCGGGGCCCGGAGGACCGTAGAGTACGGGCAGGCAGCCGTACGGAACGGGGGGCGGAGCCGCCGGATGACCACGTCGACACCGCGGACAGCGGTCCTGGGCGATCCCGGCCCGCCGCCGCCCCCGCATCCGCGCCCGCGCCGCCATCCCGGACGGGTCTTCGCCGCCGTGCTCTGCGCTCTGCTCGGTGCGGGCCTGGCCGGTGGGGCCGCCGCCACCACCTGGGCCGAACACCGCGCCGCGCAGCGCCCGTTGTCCGCCGAAGCCGTCTACCGCAAGGCCGGTTCGCTGTGGCGGGCCACCCCGGTTGACGGTCTCTTCCCGCCCGTCGTGGCCGGCCCCGCGGCCGGACCCGGGGGCGCCGACCGGACCTGGACCCGGATCGCCCTGGCCCCCGACGCCGACTGCCCGGCCGCGCTCGCCGCCGACTGGCAGGGGCTGCTGGCCGGCACCGGCTGCACGCGGGTCCTGCGCGCCACCTACACCGACGCCACCCGCAGCTCCCTGATCACCGTCGGCATGGTCTTCACCCCCGCCGACGCCCCCGCGATGGCCGCGCTCACCGGCCGGCTCACCGCCCCGCCCGCATACGGGTTCGCCGACACCCAGCGCGCCGCCTGGGAGGCGTCCGTACTCCCCGAGGCCCCCGTCGTCGTCTACGCGGTCTCCGCCTTCGCCGACGGCCGCCACCTGGACGCGCCCCGCCCCGCCGGGGAACTGATGAAGAAGGACGCCACCGGAGCCATGGCCCAGGCGGGCCTCGGCCACGAGGCCAAGGCCCTCGCCGACCGCATCCGGGGCACGGTCCGGACCCTCGCCGCCCCGGCGGAGCCGATGCCGGCCAAGTCGGCCCCAGCCAAGCAGGCCCCGGCGACACGGGCCGAGACGACGCAGCCCCCGTCCGCCCCGGAGCCCACCCGATGAGCAGAGCCCGGGGGGCGCTGGTCCTCGCCCTCGCCGTCCTCCTCGCAGGCACCGCCGCGCCCCCGGCCGCCGCCGACGCCATCCGCGACCGCCAGTGGGGCCTGCTGGCCCTGCGCGCCGAGGAGGCCTGGGGCACCACCCGGGGCGACGGCGTCACCGTCGCCGTCCTCGACACCGGGGTCGACCCCACGCACCCCGACCTCGCCGGGCAGGTCCTGGACGGCACGGACCTCATCGGCACGGGCGCGGGCCGCGGCGACCGCGCCTGGGCCCGCCACGGCACCGCCATGGCCGGCATCATCGCCGGGCACGGCCACGGCCCCAACCGCGGCCAGGGCGTCCTCGGCCTCGCCCCGCAGGCGAAGATCCTGCCGGTGCGGGTGATCCTGGAGGAGGGCGACCCCGGGCGGGCCCAGGCCCGGGAGAACAAGGGCGGCGCCCTCGCCGAGGGCATCCGCTGGGCCGCCGACCACGGCGCCGACGTGATCAACCTGTCCCTCGGCGACGACAGCGACTCCGCCCACCACGAGGCCGGGGAGGACGAGGCCGTCCAGTACGCCCTGGCCAAGGGAGTGGTCGTCGTCGCGTCCGCGGGCAACGGCGGCGAAACGGGCGACCGCGTCTCCTACCCGGCCGCCTACCCGGGCGTCATCGCGGTCACCGCCGTCGACCGCCGGGGCCGGAAGGCCGCCTTCTCCACCCGCAACTGGTACGCCACGGTCAGCGCCCCCGGCGTCGACGTGGTCATCGCCGACCCCGACCGGTCCTACTACGAGGGGTGGGGCACGAGCGCCGCCGCGGCCTTCGTCTCCGGCGCCGTGGCCCTGGTCAAGGCCGCCCACCCGGACCTGTCCCCGGCGCAGATCAAGAAGCTGCTGGAGGACACCGCCTCCGACCGGCCCAGCGGCGGGCGCGACGACGCCCGCGGCCACGGGACGGTGGACCCCGCCGCCGCGCTCCAGGTCGCGGAGGCCGTGCGCCCCGAGGCCCCGGTGCCCGCGCCCGCAGCGGCCGGTCAGCCCTACTTCGGCCCCGGACCCGAGCCGGTCCGGCCCCCGGAGCGGGGCGCCCGACTGGGGGCCACGGCGGCCGCGGCCGCGGGGGCGGCGTTGCTCGTACTGGCCGGCGTACTGGCCCGGCGGCCCCGCGGTGCCCGCCGCCGGGACCGGAGGGCGGCCGCGTACGGGGGCCCGTACGCGGCACAGTAGGGTCGGGTAACTGTGGCGAACATGGCGAACAAGAACATTCCCGACCCCGGCTTCTCCGACGACGACGGCTCCGCCGATCCGAGGCTGAGCGCGGCCCTGGCCGCCTGGGCCGAGGACCGGTCGCACGAGCCGGAAGTACTGGCGGCCCTCAAGGGCGCCCGCCTGCTGGTCCCGGTCGTCGCCGTCCTCGGCGAGGTCGAGACCGACCCGGAGACGGGCCTGAAGCGCGAGAAGACCAGCGACATGGCCGTCCCGACGCTGCGGGCCGGGGACCGGCGGGCGCTGCCCGCCTTCACCTCGACCGCCTCGCTCGCCCGGTGGGACCCCTCGGCCCGGCCGGTCGCCGTCCCGCTGCACCAGGCCCTCGCGGCCGCCGCGCACGAGAAGGCCGACACCGTGGTCCTGGACCTGGCCGGCCCGGTCACCTACCAGCTCACCGGTTCGGCGCTGCTCGCGCTGGCCGAGGGCCGCACCGAGGCGGGCCCGCTCGCCGACCCCGCCGTACGGGAAGCCGTACGGGCCGTCGTGTCCGCCGAGCCGGAGGTGCTCCGCGCCCACCTGGGCCCGGGCGGCGCGGACTCCGACGGCACCCTGGCGATCGTGCTCGCCGCCGGGCCCCAGGCCCCCGCGGCGGCCCGCCGGGTGGCCGAGGCGCTGGCTGCGGACGCGACCCTGCGCGCCCGGCTGGTCCGCGGACTGGACCTGGCGCTGCTCCCCGTGGACGTCCCGGCCCCGCCAGGCGAGCCGCTGATCAGCCGCTGAGGGCATGGGAAAGGGGCCTGCCGCCGGGAGCGATCCCGGGCGGCGGGCCCCTTCTTCCGTGCGGGTGCGATCAGCCGAAGACCGGGCCGGTGAACTTCTCGCCCGGGCCCTGGCCCGGCTCGTCCGGGACGATCGAGGCCTCGCGGAAGGCCAGCTGGAGCGACTTCAGGCCGTCCCTCAGCGGGGCCGCGTGGAAGGAGCTGATCTCGGTGGCGCTCGCGGTGACCAGGCCGGCCAGGGCCGTGATCAGCTTGCGGGCCTCGTCGAGGTCCTTGTGCTCGGAGTCCGGCTTGTCCAGGCCCAGGTTGACCGCCGCGGCGCTCAGCAGGTGCACGGCCACCGTGGTGATCACCTCGACGGCGGGGACGTCCGCGATGTCGCGGGTCATGGCGTCGTAGTCGGGTGCGGCGTCGGCAGCGGGGTCGGCGGAAGGGGTCGCGTCAGTCATGAGCCCCACGATATGCCGTGCGGCGGGCTTGCAACGCGGGTGCTAGTATGTACTTCGACCGGCCGGACACCTGTGTGCCCGGCCCACAAGTGGAGGCTCCGATCTCCCACCTGACCACCCTCCGGGGCGGCGGGTCACCGGTCAGGTGGCATCCATCGTTCCGTACGGACGATGGAAAGCTGCCCGAGTTGCGCCCCGCGATCGCATGCGGCGGTGCTCCGGTCCTTTTGGAGCCCCTGCCTGTGCCCGGCGGGGCTTTTTTCATTCTCCCGCCGCGGTCGGTCTGACGGAAATACACGTCAGCGGCTGTCTGCCAGGCAGCCGTGTGGTGCTACCGAGGAGGATCCATCAGCACCGAGCCCCGCATCAACGACCGGATTCGCGTTCCCGAGGTACGGCTTGTCGGTCCCAGCGGCGAGCAGGTCGGCATCGTGCCGCTTGCCAAGGCGCTTGAGCTCGCGCAGGAGTACGACCTCGACCTGGTCGAGGTCGCGGCGTCCGCACGCCCGCCGGTCTGCAAGCTCATGGACTACGGCAAGTTCAAGTACGAGTCGGCCATGAAGGCCCGTGAGGCGCGCAAGAACCAGGCGCACACGGTCATCAAGGAAATGAAGCTCCGGCCGAAGATCGACCCGCACGACTATGACACCAAGAAGGGTCACGTCGTTCGGTTCCTCAAGCAGGGCGACAAGGTCAAGATCACGATCATGTTCCGTGGTCGCGAGCAGTCCCGGCCGGAACTCGGCTACCGACTGCTGCAGCGCCTGGCTTCGGACGTCGAGGACCTCGGGTTCATCGAGTCGAACCCGAAGCAGGACGGCCGAAACATGATCATGGTCCTCGGTCCGCACAAGAAGAAGACCGAGGCGATGGCCGAAGCCCGCGAGGCGCAGGCCGCCCGCAAGGCCGAGCGCCAGGGCGTCACCGTCACCGAGGACGAGGCTCCGCTGGAAGCCGACGCCGAGGTGGAGGCACCCGCCGCGGTCGAGGTCACCGAGGCTGCCGCCGACGAGGCGCCCGCCGAGGAGCCGAACACCGAGGCCTGATTCCGAGGCAGCCCGTCTCGGATCACCGACACAACATGACGCTCCCTGGAGCCGGTCCGGCATCGGACCGGTGGGGGCGCCACCGACGAGGAGATAACGGCGCTATGCCGAAGAACAAGACGCACAGCGGTTCCAAGAAGCGCTTCAAGATCACCGGCTCCGGCAAGGTGCTCCGTGAGCGCGCCGGCAAGCGCCACCTGCTCGAGCACAAGTCGTCCCGTGTCACCCGCCGCCTGACCGGCACCGCGGAGATGGCCCCCGGCGACGCCGCGAAGATCAAGAAGCTTCTCGGCAAGTGACGTCCTCCGCTCCCCTGCCGGGAGCGGGACGTCAAGACCGGGACCCCATCGAATTCGGGCCGTGTGAAGACAACCACGGCCCCGCTACAAGGAGTTAAAAAGTGGCACGCGTCAAGCGGGCAGTAAACGCCCACAAGAAGCGCCGGGCGATCCTCGAGGCGGCCTCCGGCTACCGCGGTCAGCGTTCGCGCCTGTACCGCAAGGCCAAGGAGCAGGTCACCCACTCGCTGGTCTACAACTTCAACGACCGCAAGAAGCGCAAGGGCGACTTCCGTCAGCTGTGGATCCAGCGCATCAACGCCGCTGCCCGCCAGAACGGCATGACGTACAACCGCCTCATCCAGGGTCTGAAGGCCGCCAACATCGAGGTGGACCGCAAGATCCTCGCGGAGCTGGCCGTCAACGACGCCAACGCGTTCGCCGCGCTCGTCGAGGTCGCGCAGAAGGCGCTTCCGGCCGACGTCAACGCCCCCAAGGCCGCTGCGTAAGGCCTGGCCGGCCGCGTAAGCAGTCGGCATCCTCGGACCCGCAGGCGATTCGCCTGCGGGTCCGAGTGCTTTCCCCCAGCCCCGGAACCCCGAGAGAGAACCGCAGACACCATGGGTCACCCCGCCGAGCTGATCTCCCCCCGATCCCCGCGGGTGGCCGCCGCCAGGCGCCTGGCGCGGCGCAACTTCCGCACCAAGGAGCGCCGGTTCATCGCCGAGGGCCCGCAGGCGGTCCGTGAGGCGGTCGAGCACCGCGGGGCCGACGGTTCCCCGACCCTGATCGAGCTGTTCGCGACCGTCGAGGCCGCCGAGCGCTACGCCGGCATCATCGACGCCGCGCTGGCCTCCGGCGCCCGGGTGCACTACGCCGACGACGAGGTGCTCGCCGAGGTCTCGCAGACCGTCACCCCGCAGGGTCTCGTCGGCGTCTGCCACTTCCTGGACTCGCCCCTCGAGGACATCCTCAAGGCACGGCCCAAGCTCGTCGCCGTCCTCGCCCACGTCCGCGACCCCGGCAACGCCGGAACGGTGCTGCGCTGTGCGGACGCCGCCGGCGCGGACGCGGTGGTGCTCACCGACGCCTCCGTGGACCTCTACAACCCCAAGTCCGTACGGGCCTCCGTGGGCTCCCTCTTCCACCTGCCGGTCGCGGTCGGCGTCCCGGTGGAGCAGGCCGTCGAGGGGCTGCGGGCCGCCGGAGTACGGATCCTCGCCGCCGACGGGGCGGGCGAGGACGACCTGGACGCCGAGCTGGACGCGGGCACCATGGGCGGTCCCACGGCCTGGGTCTTCGGCAACGAGGCGTGGGGCCTGCCGGAGGAGACCCGGGCGCTGGCGGACGCCGTCGTACGGGTCCCGATCCACGGCAAGGCGGAGAGCCTGAACCTCGCCACGGCCGCCGCCGTCTGCCTCTACGCCTCGGCGCGTGCACAGCGGGCGTCCGGAGGGTGCCGCTCCGTGACCCCCAGCTAGTAATGTGGCGGCCCGGGGGGCCCACTGCGCTACTCGGAGATGTGGGGTACGGGGAGATGACCGTCGGTACGAACAGCTCACCGGGGACCGCGGGAGCCGCGGACGCGGCCGAGCGGCGGTTCCAGGACGCCCCCGGACCCCTCACGCCCGCCGGCGGGCCGCGCACCGTACCCCCGCAGGGGACCGGGCCGCGCGGCGACGGCGCCGCCGCGCAGCCCCCCGGCCAGGGGGCCGGCTTCGGGATCGACCCCGACGACCTGCCCGACGGGCTCGTCGTCGCCGACGGCAGCGGGTACGTCATCTGCTTCAACCGGGCCGCCGCCCGGATGACCGCCACCGACCCCGGCCAGGCCCTCGGTACGCGCATCGACCGGGCCCTGCCGCTGGAGGACCTGGAAGGCCGCCGCTGGTGGGCGCTGACCGACCCCTACGGGGGCCTCGCCACCCGGCGCGGACAGCCCGAGCGGAACCTGCTGCTCCCCGGCGGCCGCGAGGTGCTGGTCTCCGCCCAGTACGTGCGCACGCACCCCACCGGCCCGCTGAGCCGCCTCGTCGTCACCCTGCGCGGCACCGAGGCCCGCCGCCGCACCGAGCGCAGCCACGCCGAGCTGATCGCCACGGTCGCGCACGAGCTGCGCTCCCCGCTGACCTCCGTCAAGGGGTTCACCGCGACCCTGCTCGCCAAATGGGAGCGGTTCACCGACGACCAGAAGCGGCTGATGCTGGAGACCGTCGACGCCGACGCCAACCGCGTCACCCGGCTGATCGCCGAACTCCTCGACATCTCCCGCATCGACTCGGGGCGCCTGGAGGTGCGGCGCCAGCCGGTGGACATCGCCACCGCCGTCGGCCGCCACGTCCAGGCCCTCACGGCGAACGGCCAGGCCCCCGAACGGTTCCTCGTCAGCGTCAGCCGCCCGCTGCCCGACCTGTGGGCCGATCCGGACAAGATCGACCAGATCCTCGGCAACCTCCTCGAAAATGCGGTGCGCCACGGCGAGGGAACGGTCACCATCGACGTATCGCCGCATGAGAAGGGAACAGCCGTCACCGTGACCGACGAAGGCCCCGGGATCCCCGAGGAGTCGATGGGCCGCGTCTTCACCCGCTTCTGGCGGGGGAGCAAGCGCGGCGGCACCGGCCTGGGCCTGTACATCGTCAAGGGCATCGTGGAGGCCCACGGCGGCACCATCACGGTCGGCCGCGGCCCCGGCGGCGGCGCCGAATTCCGATTTATCCTGCCCGTGAGCGCCCCGGCGTACCTCACGCAGTAACCCTGCGGAGCGTCTCGCCAGACGGCCCACGGGCTCCTTCACCCCCAGCGACCTTTAGACTCGTCCTTTGGCACCTTTGTGTCCTTGTGACGAGCGTGCCGGTCGAGCGCGCAGCGCGGGGATCCACCAGCCAGCCATCGGAAGTACGGGAAGAGATGTCGGCACCGAACAAGTCGTACGACCCTGTCGAGGTCGAGGCACTGAAACCGGAAGAGATCGAGCGCATGCGGGACGAGGCGCTCGCCGCCTTCGCGTCCGCCGGCGACCTCGACGCGCTCCGTGAGGCGAAGACCGCGCACATGGGCGACCGCTCGCCCCTGGCGCTCGCCAACCGGGAGATCGGCGCCCTGCCGCCCCAGGCCAAGGCCGAGGCGGGCAAGCGCGTGGGCCAGGCCCGCGGAGCCGTGAACAAGGCCTTCGGGGCCCGCACCGTCGAGCTCGAGGCCGAGCGCGACGAGCGGGTGCTGGTCGAGGAGGCAGTGGACGTCACGCTGCCCCACGACCGCGTCCCCGCCGGCGCCCGGCACCCCCTGACCACGCTGATGGACCGCATCGCGGACATCTTCGTGGCCATGGGGTACGAGGTCGCCGAGGGCCCCGAAGTCGAGGCGGAGTGGTTCAACTTCGACGCCCTCAACTTCACGCCCGACCACCCGGCACGCCAGATGCAGGACACCTTCTTCGTCCAGGGGCCCAAGGGCACCGAGGGCGACGAGTCCGGTGTCGTGCTGCGCACCCACACCTCCCCGGTGCAGGCGCGCTCGCTGCTGGAGCGCAAGCCCCCCGTCTACATCGTCTGCCCGGGCCGCGTGTACCGCACCGACGAGCTCGACGCGACGCACACCCCGGTCTTCCACCAGGTCGAGCTGCTCGCCGTGGACGAGGGCCTGACCATGGCGGACCTCAAGGGCACCATGGACCACATGGTCCAGGAGCTGTTCGGCGAGGGCACCACCACGCGCCTGCGCCCGCACTTCTTCCCCTTCACCGAGCCGTCCGCCGAGATGGACATGCAGTGCTACGTGTGCCGCGGCGAATCGGTGGGCAACCCCGACCGTCCGTGCCGTACCTGCTCCAGCGAGGGCTGGATCGAGCTGGGCGGCTGCGGAATGGTCAACCCCAAGGTGCTGACCGCCTGCGGCGTGGACCCCGAGAAGTACAGCGGGTTCGCCTTCGGGTTCGGCATCGAGCGGATGCTGATGTTCCGTCACAACGTAGAAGACATGCGAGACATGGTCGAGGGTGACGTGCGTTTCACCCGGCCGTTCGGGAGTGAGATCTGATGCGCGTCCCGCTTTCCTGGCTGCGGGAGTACGTCGACCTCCCCGCGGGTGAGACCGGCCGTGACGTGGCCGCCAAGCTGGTCGACGCCGGCCTCGAGGTCGAGACCGTCGAGCAGCTCGGCGGCGGGCTCAAGGGCCCGCTCGTCGTCGGCCAGGTGTTGACCATCGAGGAGCTCGAGGGCTTCCGCAAGCCGATCCGCTTCTGCACGGTCGACGTCGGCGCCGCCAACGGCACCGGCGAACCGCAGGAGATCGTCTGCGGCGCCCGGAACTTCGCCGTCGGCGACAAGGTCGTCGTGGTCCTGCCCGGCGCCGTGCTCCCCGGCGACTTCGCGATCGCCGCGCGCAAGACCTACGGCAGGACCTCGCACGGCATGATCTGCTCCGGCGACGAGCTGGGCATGGGCGACGACGGCACGCACGGCATCATCGTGCTGCCGCCCGAGTACGAGGTCGGCACCGACGCGATCGAGCTGCTCCAGCTCATCGACGAGGTCCTCGACATCGACATCACCCCGGACCGCGGCTACTGCATGTCCATGCGCGGTGTCGCCCGCGAGGCGGCGACCGCGTACGGCCTGCCGCTGCGCGACCCGGCGCTGCTCGACGTCCCCGCGCCGAACTCGTACGGCTACCCGGTCAAGGTCGACGACCCGGCCGGCTGCGACCGCTTCACCGCCCGCACGGTGACCGGCCTCGACCCCGACGCGCGCTCCCCGATCTGGCTGACCCGCCGCCTCCAGAAGGCCGGCATGCGCCCGATCTCGCTCGCCGTCGACATCACCAACTACGTGATGCTGGAGCTCGGCCAGCCGCTGCACGCCTACGACCGCTCCAGCGTCGACGGCGCCATCGGTGTCCGCCGGGCCGAGCAGGGCGAGAAGTTCACCACCCTCGACGGGGTCAAGCGCACGCTCGACGCCGAGGACCTGGTGATCACCGACAACAGCGGGCCGATCGGCCTCGCCGGTGTCATGGGCGGAGCCAACACCGAGATCGCCGACTCCGTCACCGACCCCGAAACGGGCGCCGTCACCGGCACCAGGGACGTGGTCATCGAGGCCGCGCACTTCGACTCTGTGTCGATCTCGCGCACCGCCCGCCGCCTGAAGCTCTCCTCCGAGGCCTCCAAGCGCTTCGAGCGGGGCGTCGACCCGCAGGCCGCCGCCGCGGCCGCGCAGCGGACCGTCGACCTGCTCGTGCTGCTCGCGGGCGGCACCGCCGAGGCGGGCGTCACCGAGTTCCTCGCCCCGGGCGCCCCGCGCACCGTCGCGATGAGCGCGGACCACCCCGACCGGGTCGCGGGCATGGACTACGGCCGCGAGACCGTCGTACGCCGCCTCCAGGAGATCGGCTGCGACGTCTACGGCCAGGACGAGCTCGTCGTCACCGTCCCCTCGTGGCGGCCCGACCTCGCCGAGCCCAACGACCTCGCCGAAGAGGTCATCCGGCTGGAGGGCTACGGGAACCTCGCGTCGACCCTGCCCCAGGTGCCCTCCGGCCGCGGCCTGACCGCACGCCAGCAGCTGCACCGCCGGGTCGGCCGCGCGCTGGCCGGCGCGGGCTACGTCGAGGCGCTCAGCTACCCGTTCATCGGTGAGGGCGTCTTCGACCAGCTCCAGCTCCCGGCGCACGACGCCACCCGCCAGGTCGTCAAGCTGGTCAACCCGCTCTCCGACGAGGAGCCGGCGCTGCGCACCACGCTGCTGCCGGGTCTGCTGGGCGCGCTGCGCCGCAACGACAGCCGGGGCAGCCACGACCTCGCGCTCTTCGAGACCGGTTCGGTCTTCCTGGCCGGTCCGCAGCCGGGCGTCGCCGTACGGCTGCCCGTCGACCGGCGTCCCACGGACGAGGAGATCGCCACCCTGGACGCGGCCCTGCCCGCGCAGCCGCGGTACGCCGCGGTCGTGCTGACCGGTGCCCGCGAGCAGGCGGGCTGGTGGGGCAAGGGCCGTCCGGCCGACTGGGCGGACGCCGTCCAGGCCGCGCGCTCGCTGGCCGTCGAGGCCGGCGCGGAGCTCGTCGTCCGCCAGGGCCAGTACGGCCCCTGGCACCCGGGCCGCTGTGCCGAGCTCGTCGTCACCCTCGGCGGGGTGGAGCAGGTCATCGGCCACGCCGGTGAGCTGCACCCGCGGGTCGTCAAGGCGATGGGCCTGCCGGCCCGTACCAGCGCGATGGAGCTCGACCTGGACCGCCTCGCGGCGGCCGGCGGCGAGGCCCTCCAGGCGCCCCGGATCTCCTCCTTCCCGGTGGCGACCCAGGACGTGGCGCTGATCGTGGACGCGTCGGTCCCGGCGGCTTCCGTCGAGGCGGCGCTGCGCAAGGGCGCGGGCGAACTCCTCGAATCGCTGCGGCTGTTCGACGTGTTCACCGGTGAGCAGGTCGGCGAGGGCAAGAAGTCCCTGGCGTACGCGCTGCGCTTCCGCGCGGCCGACCGCACGCTGACCGCCGAGGAGTCCACGGCCGCGCGCGACGCGGCGGTGGCCCTCGCGGGCGAGCGGACCGGGGCGGTGCTGCGCGGCGCGTAGCCGCACGGTGCGGGGCCTGTTCCAGGGCTGCTGAGGGGCGTATCCGGACCACCGGGTGCGCCCCTTGCGCTTTCGCGGGCGTGGGGGGACCCGCCGCCTCACTCGTTCGGGTGAGAACGCCGGTGACCCGCATCCGGGGCGCGGGGTGGTCGGCACAATCATTGCGGCCGAGGGGAGGCCGTGATGATCGGGGAGATGCCCCAGGTGCGCCGGGTGTGCGTCGCCGCCTGGGGCGGCGCCGCGGTCTCCTGGGAGCTGTCCACCCCGGGGCGGCTGGCGCCCAGCCTTGCCACCTGCGCGGCCTTCCTGCTCCTGGCCACCGGCTGCGCCCTGCACATCAGGCACCTGCTGCTGGCCGAGCTGCGGCAGTCCCAGGAGATCGCGGGCGCGGCACAGCGAGCCCTGCTGCGGCCGCTGCCGGGGCGGATCGAGGGCCTGACGCTGGCCGCGGCCCAGCTCTCGGCGAGCCGGGGCGCCGCGGTGGGCGGCGACCTGTACGAGGCCGTGCCGACGGGGTACGGGGTGCGGGTGGTCATCGGTGACGTACGCGGCCACGGCCTGCCGGCGCTGGGCGCGGCCACAGCGGTCCTCGGGGCGTTCCGCGAAGCCGCGTACGACGAGCCCTCGCTGGGCGGCGTGCTGGTGCGGATGGAGCGGGCGCTGGGCCGCCATGTCCGTGGCCGGGCCCGGGCGGAGCATCCTTCGGCCTGTCCGGCCGAGCCGGAGTCGCCCGCGGCGGAGGAGTTCGTCACGGTGCTGCTCCTCCAGATCGCCCCGGACGGCACCCTGCTGGCCCTGAACTGCGGCCACCCCTGGCCCTACCTGCTCCACAGCCGGGACTCCGCCCCGGACCCCGCGCCTCAAACGCCGGCGGGGCTGGGTTCGGCTGAGCTGGGCTCGAAGGTGCCGTCTGGTGGGCTGGATTGCCGCGCAGCGGCAATTTCAGCCCCGCCGGCGATTGAGGCGCGGGGGCTCGGGGGCGGAGCCCCCGCAGCGGCGCCGCACGGTACGGGCGCCCCGGCCGGGCATCCCGCGGCGCAGGCGGCCCAGGCGGGGGCCGGGGCAGAACCCCGGCGCTCCGTGCGGCAGGGCACCGACGTGCAGGTGCTGGACGGCGAGACCATGCCGCCGCTCGGGGTGGTGCCCGTACCGGCGGATACCCAGCCGCACCCCGTGGGGGAACTGCGGCCCGGGGAGACGCTGTTCCTGCACACCGACGGCGCCGAGGACGCCCGGGACGCGGCCGGGCGGTTCTTCCCCCTCAGACGCGTCCTCGCGGAGGAGGCGGCGGTCACGCCCGCGCGGCTGGTCGCGGGCGTGCACGCCGCACTGCTCCGGCACACCGGCGGGCGACTCGCCGACGACGTCGCCCTGCTGGTGCTCCGCGACGACCGGTCCTGACCGGCCAGGCATCGCCGAACCGCGCACCGGGCCCGGTGGGTGGGCCCTGTGCGCGTTCGGCCCGGCCCCTGCCGGGGCCCGGCGACCAACCGGGCGCCGGCAGGGGCCGGAACACGCCGCCCGCCTGCCGTGGAGTGTCGGGCAGACAACAGGACGGGCGGCGCGGTGGCGGGTCGTCGCACTGTACGAGGGGGAGCCGACGACCCGAGCCGCCTCTTGGCGAGGCCCTTAAGTGAACCGCCGAACGGCCCCCGCGCGGCAGGGTGCGTATCGCATTTATGCGCGTACGCGGTTCGCACCCCGTGTGAACCGCGCACCCATTAGCCTGAGAACGACGAGCCCTGGGGAGCGGCCCATGCAGCCCAATGTCCTGCTCGATTCCCTCCTCGCCGAGGCGGGCATGTCCCATGCCGGACTCGCCGCGTACGTGAACCAGGCGGGCCGGACCCGCGGGCTCGCCCTGCGCTACGAACACACCGCCGTGGCCCGGTGGTTGAAGGGCCAGCGGCCCCGCGGCCAGGTGCCCGACCTGATCTGCGAAGTGCTCGGCGGCCGGCTGCGCCGGACCCTGGGACTGGACGACATCGGGCTCGGGGTGCCGGACGGGCCGGGCTCCGCGCACGCCTCGCCGCTGAGCGGGTTCGTCGACCGGGCCGCCGCCCTGTGGCGTTCCGACGAGCAGGGCCGGCCCCAACTGCTCACCGCCGGGGCCGTCACGGGCACGCCCGCCGTCATCCCGGTCTGGGAGTGGGAGAACCCGCCCGAGGACGCCGACGTCTCCCGTGAGGGCCCGAACCGGATCGGGCCCGAGCACATCGAGATCCTGCGGGCCGCCCGCGCGCACTACGAGCTGATGTACCGGCGGGCCGGCGGGGTGGCCACCCGGTCCAGGATCGTCCGCTTCCTCGGCAGCGAGACCGCGCCCATGCTGCGCGGGAGTTACCCCGACGGGCTCGGCCGCCAGCTGCACCGCGCCACCGGGTCCCTCGTCGCGGTGGCGGGCATCTGCGCCTACGACTCGGACGCGCACGGCCTGGCCCAGCGCTACTTCCACCAGGCCCTGCGCCTGGCCAAGGCCAGCGGCGACCGCGGCCTCGGGGCCTATGTGATCGCGCTGCTCGTCAACCAGTCCCTGCACCTGCGGGAGTACCGCCAGGCCGTCGCCTTCGCCGAGGCCGCCCTGCGCGCCGCGGGCCGGCACACCACCCCGGCGCTGGCCGCCGACCTGTACGCCATGCAGGCCAAGGCGTATGCCCAACTCGGCGACACCCGGGCCGCACTGGCCTGTATCCGCAGCGCCGAGGCGGCCGCCGAGCGGATCCGGCCGGGCAGCGAACCGGACGAGACCGGCTACGTCCAGCCGGGGCTCGTCAACGTCCAGGTGGCGCAGGCGCTGCTGAGCCTGGGGGAGCTCGACGCGGCCCACGAGCAGGCGACCGCCGCGGTCGGCACCCCGGCGCACGACCGCGGCCGGGTGCACCGGCTGGCGATGCTGTGCGAGATCCAGCTGCGGCAGGGCGAGGCGGACCGGGCGGTGGCCGCCGCGGCCGAAATGACCGAGCGGGCCAAGGGGATGGAGTCGCTGCGGTTGCGCGACCGGCTCAGGGCGGTCCGCGAACAGCTGCTGACCAGCGGTTGTTCGGGCGCGGAGGAGACCGCGCAGCTCATCGACGGGGCGCTGCGCGTTCCCCTGTGAGTGCGTGAACTGCTGCCATGTTGCCACCAACTCGATCGGAAGGTGGCACAGCCGTGCAGTGGACGAACCTCAGTGAGCAGACTGTGTACAAGAACCGCTGGTTCGACGTGAATCTCGCCGACGTGGAACTCCCCGACGGGCGGCACCTGGACCACTTCGTGATCCGGCTGCGTCCGGTCGCCGTCGCCACGGCCGTCAATGCGGCCAACGAGGTGCTGCTGCTGTGGCGGCACCGCTTCATCACGGACAGCTGGGGCTGGGAACTGCCCGCCGGGGTGGTCGAGGACGGGGAGGACATCGCCACCGCCGCCGCCCGGGAGATGGAGGAGGAGTCGGGCTGGCGCCCCGGCCCGCTCCACCACCTGATGACCGTCGAGCCGTCCAACGGGCTGACCGACGCCCGCCACCACCTCTACTGGGCGGACGGGGCCACGTACACCGGCCACCCCGAGGACGACTTCGAGTCCTCGCGCCGCGAGTGGGTCCCGCTCAAGCTCGTGCCCGACATGATCGCGCGCGGCGAGATCCCGGCCGCCAACATGGCGGCCGGGCTGCTGCTCCTGCACCATCTGCGGCTCGGCTAGCCGCAGGCCGTCATCCGTACGGGTAGAAGCCCGAGCCGGTCTTGCGGCCGAGGCGGCCCGCGTCGACCATCCGCTGGAGCAGCGGGGGAGCGGCGTACAGCGGCTCCTTGAACTCGGCGTACATCGAGTCCGCCACCGAGGCCACCGTGTCCAGGCCGATCAGGTCCGCCAGCTTCAGCGGTCCCATCGGGTGGGCGCAGCCCAGCTCCATGCCGTTGTCGATGTCCTCGCGGCTCGCGATGCCCGACTCGAACATCCGGATCGCCGACAGCAGGTACGGGATGAGGAGCGCGTTGACCACGAAACCGGACCGGTCCTGGGCGCGGATCGCGTGCTTGCCCAGCACGTCCCGCACCAGGGCCTCGGCCCGCTTGACCGTCTCGTCGCCCGTGGTCAGTGCGGGGATCAGCTCCACGAGCTGCTGCACCGGCGCCGGGTTGAAGAAGTGGATGCCGATGACCTGGTCGGGGCGCGAGGTGGAGACGGCCAGCTTGACCAGCGGAATGGAGGAGGTGTTGGAGGCCAGGATCGCGTCCGGGCGGGTGACCACCTGGTCGAGGACCTGGAAGATCTCCGTCTTGACCTGCTCGTTCTCGACGACCGCCTCGATGACGAGGTCACGGTCGGCGAACTCGCCGAGGTCGGTGGTGAAGCTGAGGCGGGCCAGGGTGGCGTCCCGCTCCTCCTCGCTGATCTTGCCGCGTTCGGCGGCCTTCATCAGGGAGTTGTGCAGCCGGGTGCGCCCGATCTCCAGGGCCTCGCCGGTGGTCTCGGCGACCTTCACCTCAAGACCGCTGCGGGCACACACCTCGGCGATACCCGCGCCCATCTGGCCGCAGCCCACTACGCCGACCCGTGCGATGTCGGTCGGGAGGGTAGAGAGGTCCGTCACATCGTGCCTTTCGCTGCTCATCCATCGCGGGTCCCCCGTGGTTGTCAGTGGTAACTGCATTCCGGCGCCCGCCACGCCCCCCGACGTTACCCCCGACCTTGCCCCGGGTGACGGGCCGGGGCGGGCATGCTGGGCGCACGAGATCAACTTCACGCAACGGAACGGAGTCGTCACATGGCGTACATCGGGCGGCGGGGGCTGCTGGCGGGGGCGGCGGGCGCGCTGGCCACGGCCGCCACCGGGCAGGCGGGGGTGGCGGGCGCGGCCGCCGGGACGGGGACGCGGGGCGCGGCGCACCAGCCGGTTCCGGCCGGGAGTCCGGCGGGACCGGGGCCGTCCCGGAGGGCTCCGGCGACGGAGTTCCGCGGGATGTGGATCGCCTCCGTGACCAATGTGGACTGGCCCTCCAGGAGCGGGCTCACCGCCGCGCAGCAGAAGCGGGAACTGCTCGCCCTCCTCGACACCGCCGTCGCGCGGAAGCTCAACGCGGTGATCCTCCAGGTGCGTCCGGCGGCCGACGCGCTGTGGCCCTCGCCGCTGGAGCCCTGGTCCCAGTGGCTGACCGGGAAGCAGGGCGTGGACCCCGGCTGGGACCCGCTGGGCACGGCCGTCACCGAGGCCCATGCCCGCGGGCTGGAGCTGCACGCCTGGTTCAACCCGTACCGCGTGGCCAACCACACCGACCCCGGGCGGCTGGCGTCCGGGCACCCGGCCCGGCGCAACCCCGACTGGACGGTCGCCTACGGAGGCAAGCTCCATTACAACCCCGGCCTGCCGGAGGTGCGCCTGTTCGTGCAGGAGGCCATGCTCGACGCCGTCCGCCGCTACGCCGTGGACGGGGTGCACTGGGACGACTACTTCTACCCGTACCCGGTGGCCGACGACTACTTCGACGACGACGCCGCCTACGAGGAGCACGGCGGCTCCTTCGCCTCGCGCGCCGCCTGGCGCCGCCACAACACGGACACCCTGGTCAGCGAGATGTCCGCGCGCGTACGGGAGGTCCGGCCGCAGGCGCGGTTCGGCATCAGCCCCTTCGCGGTCTGGCGCAACGCCGGGCGGGACCCGCTCGGCTCACCGACGGACGGCAGCCTCGCCACCTACGACGACCTGTTCGCGGACACCCGCAAGTGGGTCACCGAGGGCTGGATCGACTACGTCGTGCCCCAGGCCTACTGGCACATCGGGCACCCGGTCGCCGACTACGCCGACATCGTCCCCTGGTGGGCCCGGACCGTCGAGGGCACCGGCGTGGACCTCTACGTGGGTGAGGCGCTGTACCGCTGCGACGCGGACAGCCCCGCCGAGGCCTGGCGCGATCCCGCGGAACTGTCCCGGCACGTCACCTTCGCCCGGGACCACGCGCAGGTCCGCGGCCACGTCTACTTCTCCGCGAAGCAGGTGGCCGCGGATCCCAACGGGGCGATGGCCAGGGTCGTCGCCGACCACTACGGCTCGGCGGTGCCCCCGCGTTGAGTCAGTGCTCGGGCTCTTCGGGGTGCCGGACCGTGCAGTCGGGTCCGGGAGCCATCAGAGCCTCGTGCCCGTCCTGGAAGCGGACCCGGTACGGGGGAGTTCCGTTCTCGCCCAGCACCTGGGTGATCTCGCCCACCTTGTCGTGCTGTCCGACGATCCTGCCGTGCTGCACCAGCTGGTCGCCCTCGGTCGCGCGCATAACTGACCTCCTCCGTGGCGGTCCGATCCGGTGCTAGCAGTTTAGGTCGTATCGGGGCTATTTGACCCGTTGGGTGACCACAATGCAGAGCAGCACCGCGCCTGCGGCGGCCGGTACGGCGGGGGAGAGGTGCTCGCCGAGCAGCGCCACCGACCAGACCAGGGTCAGCAGGGGCTGGGCGAGCTGGAGCTGGCTGGCCCGGGGGGCGCCGATCTCCGCCATGCCGCGGTACCAGACGTACAGGCCGAGGAAGGTGGAGCCCGCCGCCACCCAGACCAGCCCGGCCAGCCCGTGGCCGGTGAGGTGCACCGGCTCGTACGCGAGCCCGAGCGCCGAGCCGGCCACGCTGAGCGGCAGGCACAGCACCAGCGCCCAGCCGACCACCTGCCAGCCGGGCAGTGTCCTGGCGAGGCGTCCGCCCTCGGTGTACCCGGCGGCGCAGACCAGCAGGGCCGCGAAGAGGTAGCCGTCGCCCGCCGAGAGGGCCCCGCCGCTCTGGGCCACGGTGAAACCGAGGACCACCGCGGCCCCGGCGCCCGCCGCGGCCCAGAAGGCGCGCGACGGGCGGTGGCCGGTGCGCAGCGCGGAGAGCGCGGCCGTGGTCAGCGGGAGCAGGCCCACCACGACGGCGGCGTGCGAGGTGGTGGAGGTCTGCAGCGCGAGGGTGGTGAGCAGGGGGAAGCCGACGACCACCCCGGCGGCGACCACGGCCAGGCCCGCCCAGTGCTCGCGGGCGGGCAGCGGGGCCCGCCGGGCCAGCAGGAAACCGCCGGCGATGACAGCGGCGAGGACGCTGCGCAAGGCCACGAGGGACCAGGGGCCGAAGCTCTCCAGGCCCCAGGCGGTGGCGGGGAAGGTCAGCGAGAAGGCGATGACTCCGAGCGAGGCGAGGAGGGTGCCCCGGCCGGCGGCCGGGCTCGCACCACGGCTCGGGGCATCCCCGACCGCTATCGTGGGCGGGAGAGTAGCGCTATTCTGTGCTGTCATGTACGAGCGTAGCAGTGTCGCGGAACTGGCCGAATCCCTGAGGTCCGAGCTCATCCGCTACTCGGTAGGTGGAAAGCTCCCGTCGAGCCGTGCCCTGGTCGAGCGCTACCGGGTCAGCCCCGTCACCGTCTCCCGGGCCCTCGCGCAGCTCGCCGCCGAGGGGCTCGTGGTCACCCGGCCGGGCGCCGGGGTGTTCCGGGCCCGCCCGCGTACGGAAGCCCCCGCGTCCGGGGACACCTCCTGGCAGGAGGTCGCCCTCAGCGCGGAGGGGGCCGGCGAGATCACCCCGCGCTCCGTCGACGCCACCGGCGTGCTGGCCTCGCTCGCCGTGCCGCCGGGCGGGGTGATCGAGCTCAACGGCGGATACCTGCACCCCTCGCTCCAGCCCGAGCGGGCCATGGCGGCCGCACTGGCCCGGGCCGGGCGGCGGCCCGGGGCCTGGGGGCGGCCGCCCGTCGAGGGGCTGCCCGAGCTGCGCGACTGGTTCGCCCGGGAGATCGGCGGGGCCGTCGCGGCCTCCGACGTACTGGTCACCGCGGGCGGGCAGAGCGCGCTGACCACGGCCCTGCGGGCACTCGCCCCGCCCGGGGCGCCGATCCTGGTGGAGTCCCCGACCTACCCCGGCCTGCTCGCGATCGCCCGCGCCTCCGGATGCCGTCCCGTGCCCGTCCCCGTGGACGCCGAGGGGGTCCGGCCGGAGCTGCTGGCCGCCGCCTTCGAAGCGACCGGGGCGCGGGTCTTCGTATGCCAGCCGCTGTTCCAGAACCCGACCGGGGCGGTGCTGGCCCCCGGGCGGCGGGCCGAGGTGCTGAGGATCGCGCGGGCCGCCGGCGCCTTCGTGGTCGAGGACGACTACGCCCGGGCCCTGGCCCACGAGGACGCGGGCCCGCTGCCCGTGACGCTGGCCGCCGAGGACGCGGACGGGGTGGTGGTGCACGTCAGGTCACTGACCAAGGCCACCTCCCCCAGCCTGCGGGTGGGCGCGCTGGCGGCCCGCGGCCCGGTGGTGGACCGGCTGCGCGCGATCCAGGTCGTGGACAGCTTCTTCGTGCCCCGCCCGCTCCAGGAGGCGGCCCTGGAACTGGTCGGCGCGCCCGCCTGGCCGCGCCACCTGCGGGCCGTGTCCGCCGAGCTCAGGCACCGGCGGGAGGTGCTCGCCGGGGCCCTGCGGCGGGAGCTGCCCGGGCTGGCGCTGCCGCATCTGCCCTCCGGCGGCTACCAGTTGTGGGTGCGCGCCGCGGAAGGGGCCGACGACGCCGCCTTCGCGGCGGCCGCCCTGCGCGCCGGGGTCGCGGTCGCGCCCGGCCGTCCGTACTTCTGCGCGGAACCGCCGGGTGCCTACGTCCGGCTGAGTTTCGCCGGGGTCTCGGGCCCCGGGGAGCTGGTCGAGGGGGTCCGGCGGCTGAAGGCCGCGCTCCCCGGGCCCGTCGGCCGAGACGCTTGACCCCGCGCCGCCGACGGCTCACCATCGCCGCATGCATGTTCGGGTCTCGCTCGTCGCCGCAGCCCGCAGCTGCTCGCTGCTCGCCGAGCGCTTCGACGACGACCGCCCGCTGGACGGGACCGGCCGGCGGGCGCTGGAGCTGGCCTCCCGGGGGCTCGTACCGCTGGGCGCGGCCGGGCTGCGCTACTGCTCCCCGACCCCGCGCAGCCGGGCCACCGGCGAGGCCCTCGGTTACGCGCCGCTGGCCCAGCCCGCGCTGCGCGAGTGCGACATGGGGCGCTGGCGGGGGCTGACCCTGGCCGAGGTGACCGCCCGGGAACCCGGGTCCGTGGACGTCTGGCTCGCCGACCCGCGGTCCTCCCCGCACGGCGGCGAGTCCCTGCTCGCCTTCATCTCCCGGATCGGCGGCTGGCTGGACACCCGGCCCGCGGACGACGGGGGCGCGATCGTGGCGGTGGCGGAGCCCTCGGTGGTCCGGGCGGCCGTGGTCTACGCGCTGAACGCACCTCCGCGGACGTTCTGGAACGTCGACGTCCGGCCGCTGTCGACGGTGACCCTGACCGGCCGGCCGGGCAGCTGGCACCTCTCCCTGCAGGCCGTGCAAACCGGTTGAGTGGCCCCGGCCCACCCCCTAGCCTGCGCTCATGACCGGGACAGTGATCATCACCACCCTCGCCGAGCGGCCCGAACTGGCCGGACGCCTCTGGGACATGACGGACTCGTGGCCGGAGTTCGCCGCCCACGACCCGCTGGCCTGGCTGCTCTACCCGCGGATGGTGGCCGAGCTGCCGGACTACGTCCTGGTCGCCACGGACGGCGACGCGGTCGTGGCGCGCGCGTTCAGCGTGCCCTTCGCGCTGCACGCGCCGGGGCGGGACGGGACGCTGCCCGCGCGGGGCTGGGACCAGGTCCTCATGTGGACCTTCTCCGACCTGCGGCGCGGGGTCCGGCCCGACACGGTGAGCGCCGTCGAGATCAGCATCGCCACCGACCGGCAGGGCGAGGGCCTGTCCGGGCTGATGCTGGCCGCGATGCGCGAGAACGCCCTGGCCCGCGGTTTCGCCGAGGTCATAGCCCCGGTGCGACCTAACGGAAAGCCCGCCGAGCCGGACAACTCGATCCACGAGTACGCGTACCGTACCCGTGGCGACGGCCTGCCGTACGACCCGTGGCTGCGCGTCCACGTCCGCGCGGGCGGGGTGATCGACTCGGTGGCCCCGCTGTCGATGACCATCACCGGCTCGCTCGCCGAATGGCGGGAGTGGACCGGCCTGCCCTTCGACGCGCCGGGCCCGGTCCACGTCCCGGGAGCCCTGGTCCCGGTCCACTGCGACCCGGAACAGGGTCATGCTGTCTATGTGGAACCCAACGTCTGGGTCAGGCATCGGCTGAAGTAGGGCCTTTGCATAAACGTGCGTAGGTACGTATAGTCATGCCATCGACGAGGAGGGTCCGATGGCAGTACGTGTAGCGGTGGCCGGAGCGAGCGGATACGCGGGCGGCGAAGTCCTGCGCCTGCTGCTCTCCCACCCCGAAGTGGAGATCGGCGCGCTGACCGCCAACTCCAACGCCGGACAGCTCCTCGGCTCCCTGCAGCCGCACCTGGTGCCGCTCGCGGGACGGACCCTGGAGGCGACCACGCCCGAGGTCCTCGCCGGACACGATGTCGTCTTCCTCGCGCTGCCCCACGGCCAGTCCGCCGCCGTCGCCGCCCAGCTCGGCGAGAACGTGCTCGTCGTCGACATGGGCGCCGACCACCGGCTCAGGGACTCGGCCGACTGGGACAAGTTCTACGGCGCCCCGCACGCCGGGACCTGGCCCTACGGCCTGCCCGAGCTGCCCGGCGGGCGCGCCGCGCTGGTGGGGAGCAAGCGCATCGCGGTACCCGGCTGCTTCCCCACCGCCGTCTCCCTCGCGCTGTTTCCGGCCTACCAGGCCCAGCTCGCCGAGCCCGAGGCCGTGATCGTCGCCGCCACCGGCACCTCCGGCGCGGGCAAGGCGCTCAAGCCGCACCTGCTGGGCTCCGAGGTGATGGGCTCCGTCACCCCGTACGGCGTCGGCGGCGTGCACCGGCACACCCCCGAGATGGTGCAGAACCTGTCCCCGCTGGCCGGGCGGCGCGTCTCCGTGTCCTTCACGGCGAACCTCGTGCCCATGCCCCGCGGCATCCTCGCCAACTGCTCCGCCAAGGCCCTGCCCGGCGTCACCGCCGAGGCGGTCCGCGCCGCCTACGAGAAGGCGTACGCCGACGAGCCCTTCGTCCACCTGCTCCCCGAGGGCCGGTGGCCGACCACCCAGTCCGTCTACGGCTCCAACGCCGTCCACCTCCAAGTGGCCTACGACGAGTCCGCCCAGCGGATCATCGCCATCAGCGCCATCGACAATCTGACCAAGGGCACCGCCGGCGGCGCGGTCCAGAGCATGAACATCGCCCTGGGGCTCCCCGAGGAGCTCGGGCTTTCCACGATCGGAGTCGCACCGTGAGCGTCACGGCAGCACAGGGATTCACGGCGGCGGGCATCGCCGCCGGGATCAAGGCGAACGGCAATCCCGACCTGGCCCTCGTGGTCAACCACGGGCCGCGTCTGGCCGCCGCGGGCGTCTTCACCTCCAACCGAGTCAAGGCCGCGCCCGTGCACTGGTCCGAGCAGGTCCTGCGCGGCGGCGCGGTCGGCGCGGTCGTCCTGAACTCCGGCGGCGCCAACGCCTGCACCGGGCCCAAGGGCTTCCAGGACACCCACGCCACCGCCGAGAAGGTGGCCGAGGCCCTGGGCGAGGAGTTCAACGCCGGGGAGATCGCCGTCGCGTCCACCGGACTGATCGGCGTCCTGCTCCCCATGGACAAGCTGCTCCCCGGCATCGAGACCGCCGCGGCCGCCCTGTCCGCGGACGGCGGCGAGGCCGCCGCCATCGCGATCAAGACCACCGACACCGTGCACAAGACGGCCACCGCCTCCGTGGGCGGCTGGACCGTCGGCGGCATGGCCAAGGGCGCGGGCATGCTCGCCCCGGGCCTGGCCACCATGCTCGTGGTCCTCACCACCGACGCCGACGTGGACGGCGCCACCCTCGACCGGGCCCTGCGCTCCGCCACCCGCACCACCTTCGACCGGGTCGACTCCGACGGCTGCATGTCCACCAACGACACGGTGCTGCTGCTCGCCTCCGGGGCGTCCGGCGTGGTGCCGGCGTACGAGGAGTTCGCCGAGGCCGTACGGAGCGTCTGCGACGACCTGGCCCGCCAGCTGATCGGCGACGCCGAGGGCGCCAGCAAGGACATCCGCATCGAGGTCGTCGGCGCGGTCAGCGAGGACGACGCGGTCGAGGTCGGCCGGTCCATCGCCCGCAACAACCTGCTCAAGTGCGCCATCCACGGCGAGGACCCGAACTGGGGCCGGGTGCTCTCCGCGATCGGCACCACCCGGGCCGCCTTCGACCCGGACCGGCTGAACGTGGCCATCAACGGCGTCTGGGTCTGCCGGAACGGCTCCGTCGGCGAGGACCGCGACCTGGTGAGCATGAAGGACCGCGAGGTCCGCATCACCGCCGACCTGGCCAACGGCAGCGAGTCCGCGGTCATCTGGGCCAACGACCTCACCGCCGAGTACGTCCACGAGAACAGCGCGTACTCCTCATGAGCACGGCACGCAAGCACACCGCGCTCCCCAAGGCCGAGATCCTCATCGAGGCCCTGCCCTGGCTGACCCGCCACAACGGCAAGATCGTCGTCATCAAGTTCGGCGGCAACGCCATGATCGACGAGGACCTCAAGGCCGCCTTCGCCCAGGACGTGGTCTTCCTGCGCCAGGCCGGCCTCAAGCCGGTCGTGGTGCACGGCGGCGGCCCCCAGATCAACGCCCAGCTCGACAAGCAGGGCCTGGTCAGCGAGTTCAAGGCGGGGCTGCGCGTCACCACCCCGGAGGCCATGGACGTCGTACGGATGGTGCTGGCCGGCCAGGTCCAGCGCGAGCTGGTCGGACTGCTCAACCAGCACGGGCCGCTCGCGGTCGGCATGACCGGCGAGGACGCCCACACCATCACCGCCACCAAGCACAGCCCCGAGATCGACGGGGAGCTCGTCGACATCGGCCGGGTCGGCGAGATCACCGCCATCGACACCGGCGCGATCGAGGCACTGCTGGCGGACGGCCGGATCCCGGTCATCTCCTCCATCGCCCGCAGCGCCGACGACCACCACGTGTACAACGTGAACGCCGACACGGCTGCCGCGGCGCTCGCCGCCGCACTCGGCGCCGAGACGCTGATGGTCCTCACCGACGTCGAGGGCCTCTACGCGGACTGGCCCAGCAGCGACGAGGTCATCAGCCGGCTCACCGTCAGCGAGCTGGAGAAGCTGCTGCCCGAGCTGTCCAGCGGCATGGTGCCCAAGATGGAGGGCTGCCTGCACGCCGTGCGGGGCGGCGTCAGCACCGCCCGCGTGATCGACGGACGGGTCCAGCACTCGATCCTGCTGGAAATCTTCACCGACGAGGGAATCGGCACGATGGTCGTGCCCGACGCACAGGGAGGGGACGCCAAGTGAACGGCAGTCAGGAGACCGGCAATCAGCGGTACGGCGCCCGCTGGCAGGGCGCGCTGACCAACAACTACGGCACCCCCGCGCTGGCCCTCGTACGCGGCGAGGGAGCCCAGGTCTGGGACGCGGACGGCAAGCAGTACACCGACTTCGTCGGCGGCATCGCGGTCAACGCCCTCGGCCACGCCCACCCGGCGATCGTCGCCGCCGTGACGGAGCAGATCTCGACCCTGGGCCACGTCTCCAACCTCTACGCCTCCGAGCCCGTCCTCGCGCTCGGCGAGCGGCTGCTCCAGCTCTTCGGCCGCCCCGGCAGGGTCTTCTTCTGCAACTCCGGCGCCGAGGCCGTCGAGGCCGCCTTCAAGATCGGCCGGCTGACCGGGCGGACCCACATGGTCGCCACCGACGGCGGCTTCCACGGCCGGACCATGGGCGCCCTCGCGCTCACCGGCCAGCCGAAGAAGCAGGCCCCCTTCCTGCCGCTGCCCGGCGACGTCACGCACGTCCCCTACGGCGACGTCGAGGCCCTGCGGGCCGCCGTCACCGAGGAGACCGCGCTCGTCGTCATCGAGCCGATCCAGGGCGAGAACGGCGTCGTCGTACCCCCCGCCGGATACCTGACGGCCGCCCGCGAGATCACCCGGGCCACCGGCACCCTGCTCGTCCTCGACGAGGTGCAGACCGGCATCGGGCGGTGCGGCCAGTGGTTTGAGCACCAGGCCCACGAGGGCGTGGAGCCCGACCTGGTCATGCTCGCGAAGGGGCTGGGCGGCGGTCTGCCCATCGGCGCCGTGGCCGCCTTCGGGGCCGCCGCCGACCTGCTCCAGCCGGGCCAGCACGGCACCACCTTCGGCGGGAACCCGGTCGCCTGCGCCGCCGGCCTCGCCGTGATCGACACGATCGCGGCCGACGGCCTGCTCGACCAGGTCAAGGCGCGGGGAGAGCGGCTGCGCTCCGGAATCGAAGCGTCCGGACATCCGCTCGTCTCCCACGTCCGTGGTGCGGGCCTTCTGCTGGGTATCGTGCTGACCGAGCCCCTCGCACCCCAGGTGCAGCAGGCGGCTCAGGACGCCGGCTTCCTGGTCAACGCGCCCGCCCCCGACGTCGTACGGCTCATGCCCCCGTACGTGCTCTCCGAGGCCGAGGTGGACGCGTTCCTCCAGGCGCTGCCCGGCGTCCTCGACGCAGCCAGCGGGGACGGATCCGGAGAATGAGACGACGATGAGTCAGGCGCAGGACAACGAGCACGGCGGCCAGGCCGTCCCGCAGACCCGCACCGCGCGCCACCGCCGGATCGTGGACATCCTCAACCGGCAGCCGGTCCGCTCCCAGAGCCAGCTGGCCAAGCTGCTCGCCGACGACGGGCTGAGCGTCACCCAGGCGACGCTCTCGCGCGACCTCGACGAGCTGGGCGCGGTGAAGATCCGCAACACCGGCGGCGAGCTGATCTACGCGGTGCCCAGCGAGGGCGGCTTCCGCACCCCGCAGGCCCCGCTCGGCGAGTCGGCGAAGGAGGAGCGCATGCGGCGCCTCTCCGGCGAGCTGCTGATCTCGGCGGAGGCCTCCGCGAACCTCGTGGTCCTGCGCACCCCGCCGGGTGCGGCGCAGTTCCTCGCCTCGGCCATCGACCAGGCCGAACTCCAGGCGATCCTCGGCACGATCGCGGGCGACGACACCCTGATGCTGATCAGCCGCGACCCGGCGGGCGGTCAGGCCCTCGCCGACCACCTGCTGCGACTGGCGCAGAAGGAGGGCTGAGCCGGCCCGGCGGGTCACCGCCGGGCAAGGGCGTCAGTAGCGGGTCACGGCCAGGTCCCCGGAGTCCGTGCCGATCGCGATGTGCGGGGCCCGCCGCGGGTCCGCCCAGCGCAGGATCCGCCGCATGGCCGACTCCGGCACGGACACGCAACCGGCCGTCGCCCCCTTGCCGTTGACGTGCAGGAAGATGCCCGCGCCCCGGCCGCGTACGGGCCGGTCGTAGTTGAAGGCGATCAGCAGGGCGTGCGCGTACTGCTTCTCGTACGTCACCAGGTGCTCGGCCTCGCCCGGCGCGCAGTCCGCGGGCAGCGGCTCGACCCAGCGGTTGTAGCTGGCCGAGGCGTTGTCCTGGCACCACCACGACCCCCCGGTCACCGGCCGGTACCGGTACGCCGTGCCGGCCGGCGCCCGCCGGATCCCGAAGGCGTACGGGAGCGCGTACAGGCCCGTCGGCGTGGTGCTGGTGCCCTGGACGCGGGCCGTGCCCTCGGTGAGCCCCTTCGCCCCGAACCGGGCGTCCGCGCCGCCGGCCTCGTACCAGTGCCCCGCCCTGCGGTCCCACCAGGTCAGCCGCCCGGTCGTGGAGCCCGGCGCGGGCGCGACGGCGGTGATCAGCTGGCTCCCGCCGCCGGTGTCGGTGAGCCGGGCGGGCAGCGGGACCTGGCTCTGGGAGCCCTGCGGGAGCAGGGCGGTGACGATCGTTACGCCGGTGGCGAGAGCGGTACGCAGCACACGTCAGACGGTACGGGGCGGAAGGGGCAGCGGCAGCGCAGGCAGGCCGTCGAGGCTCGATCCGATGAACTCCTTCTTCTCGCAGTACTCGGCGAACTCCTCGTCGCTCTTGCGGCCGAAGTACTCGGCGTGGAGGGTGCGCTCGCCCTCGTACTCCATGAAGGGGACGGCGAACCCGCAGGTGTCGGAGATCCGCCGGGCACGGACGAGGATGACGGCGCGCGCGGAGGGCCCGTCGGCGTCGCCGAACAGGCCGATCAGCTCACCCCAGCGGGGGTCGTCGCGGAAGACCGGCTCGCCCTCGCCGTGAACGCGGACGATGTTGGGCGGCCCGGAGAACGCGCACCACATCAGGGTGATCCGGCCGTTCTCGCGCAGGTGGGCGATGGTCTCCGCGCCGCTGCCGCCGAAGTCCAGGTAGGCGAGGGTCTGTTCGTCGATGACGACCAGGGTCCCGGCGCGGCCCTTGGGGGACAGGTTGACGTGGCCGTCGCCCGTGAGCGGGGCGGTGGCCGTGAAGAAGACGGGCTGCTCCTCGATGAACGTGCGCAGCCGGCCGTCTATGTGTGCGTAGAGCTTTCCCATGAGGTGATTATCGGACTTCGGGGGTCGTGGCTTTCACCAGTCGAGACTCGTGGCGCGCATCTCGTCCCAGCCGAGTTCCCGCCTGTACAGCCAGAACAGCGCCCGCATCTCCTTCGGTTCGAAGGTGCCCCGGCGCGCCGTCGCCCGCCAGTCCCACCGCCTCAGCAGAGCCAGGGCGAGGTGTTTCAGCGCCGGGTCGGGGTCGTCCAGCACGGCCGTGAGCGCCGGCAGCCCCTCGTCGGCGCCCTGGGCGGCGAGCAGCCGGAGCGCCGCCCTGCGGGTGTGCGCGGGGTGCTCCGGCCGGGTCCGGAGCACCAGCCAGCCTGCGGGCAGCCGGGCGGCCACCGGGCGCAGTGACCGGGCCGCCTCGCGGACCACGGCCGGGGACGGGTCGTCCAGCAGCGGGCGCAGCACCTCCGGACCGGGGTCGGGGGCGTCGAGCAGCCGCAGCGCCGCCAGGGCCGCGGCCCGGACCGGGCCGTCGCACTGGCCGAGGAGGCCGGCCAGCACGGCGGAATCCGCCCGCTCGGCGCATTCGGCCAGGCCGAGCACGGCCCCGGGCGAGGGGGAGTCCGCGCACAGCCGCAGGTAGTGGGCCCGGGCGTCGCCCCCGTCCTGCCGGACCAGCCACCGGGCACAGGCCCGCACCGTCCCCGACGGGTCGGCGAGGTGCCGCTCGCCCTCCCCGGCCCGGCCGGCCGCGCGCAGGGCCGTGACCCCCGCGGCGCGTACGAAGCCGGAACGGGCGCCCAGCAGCGCGTCGAGCGCGACGGCGTCGGAGCCCTGCCGGGCCATGGCGGCCAGCGCGGCCCCCGTCCACAGCTGCCGCAGCACCGCGTCAGGCTCCCGGGCGGCCCGGCGGGCCAGTGCGGGAGCCGCCGCGGAGCCCGCGTCCTCCAGGGTGATCCGTACGGCCGCCCGCCGGGTCCGCAGGTCGCGGTGGGAGCACAGCTCCGCCAGGGCCGCCGCGTGGCGCGGCTCGCGCAGCGCCGCCTCGAACACCCCGACGGCCCAGCGGCCCTCGTGGCGGCCGTGCAGGTGCATCACCATCGGGGTCAGGGCGCGCAGGCACTCCTCCCCGGAGTCCCGGAGCGCGGCGAGCAGGACTTCCCGGGCGGCCTTCCGGACCTGCGGGGCCCAGTCCGCGCAGCGCAGGACGACCAGCGGCAGCAGCTCCGGGTCGCCCGCGGCCTCGATGACCGCGGCTTCCCGGATCCGCCCGTTCCAGTGGCACAGGGCGGTCGCCGCCCGGGAGCCGAAGGCCTTGGCCTCGTAGGGGGCCAGGTACCGCACCCCGATGTCCAGCGCGGTCCAGGCGGCCGGGTCGTCGGTGTCGACCACCTCGTCGAGCGGGGCGCCGGTGCCGTCGGCGAGCTTCAGCGCCGCGTCCCGGCCCGCGTACAGCTCCCACTTCAGGCGCTGCTGGAGCAGCTTGCGGGCCCAGCCGCGTACGGCGGGGTCGCGGTGGGAGGTCAGGGACCGGGCCATCCGGCGCCGGGTCAGCAGCGGGCGCTCCTCCAGCAGGGCCAGGCCCGCGACCCGTACGGCGCCCGGCCGGCCGGGCGCGAACAGGTCCAGGAGCCAGGACTCCGGCCGGGTCCGCGCGTACGGGAGCACCAGCGAGCGGACCGCCGCGACCGCCGGCGCGTGCGGGTCGGCCAGGAACGGCAGCAGTTCTTCCGGCGTTGCCGCACCGTGCCGGCGCAGGCCCGAGAGGGCCGCGGCCCGCACGCGCCCCTCCGGGTGGCCGGCGAGGCGCCACAGCAGCGGGACGTCCGCGGCGTCCCCGGTCTCGGCCAGGCCGAACACGGCCCCGGGCACGGGGGAGTCCGCGCACCGCCTGCGGTAGTGGGCGAGGGGGTCCTGCCCGGCGGCGCGCAGCTCCAGGCGGGCCGCCTCCCGTACCGTCGCCGCCGGGTCCGCCAGGTGGACGGTCAGCTCCCCGGCCCGCCCGGCGCGGCGCAGGGCACGGACGGCGGTCACCCGCAGGGACGCGCGGCCCTGGGCGAGGAGGGAGTCGAGGGTGGGGCCGGACAGGGTGCCGAGGGCGGGCCGGGCGGCCTCCTCGCAGCGCCGGCGCACCACGCGGTCCCGGCTGACGGCGGCGGTCTCCAGTAGCTGTTCGGGCGTCAGCGTTCCTGCTTCCAGGGACAGTTGGAGGGCTTCGCGGCGGACCTCGGGGGACGCCCCGGTCAAGACGAGCCCGGCCGTCCGCTCCGCCGGGAGCACGTCGGAGCGCAGCGCCGCGAAGCGGATCCGCGCCTCGGGATCCCCGGCCAGATCGGCGATGCGGTCCGTCGGGAGCAGACCGTGGTTCAGCGCGGTCCGGACGGCGCCGAAGCGCACCCCCGGGTCCGGGTGGCCCGCGAGCTCGACGATCCGGCCGGCGGGCAGGGTCCCCAGCCTCTCCAGGACCAGCTCCCAGGCCCGGGCTCCGTGCCGTCGCGGGCTCACCAGCAGTGCGAGGGGCACGAGGGCCCGTACGGTCTCCTCTCCGGCCGAGTCCAGTTCCGCGGCCAGCACCGCACGCGCCGCGGCCCGCACGGGCTCCTCGGTGTCGGCGCACCGGATCAGCACCAGGGGCAGCACGCCGGGCCGTCCCGCCGCGTGGCCGACGGCGGCCTCCCGCACCCGGGGGTCGGCGTGGCACAGGCACAGCGCGAGTTCGGGGTCGGCCGGGGGTGTGGCGGCCCAGGTCACCCCGTGCCCCTCGTGCCAGTGCGGGGCGGTGCTCCAGTCGGCGATCTCCCGGGCGTCGAACCAGTTCGGGCCCACCCGGACGGTGCCGGAGGAGCTCCGGCGCCCGTCGGTCCAGGTGCGGCAGGAGACGCTTTCGTCGAGCCGCGTCCAGGCCTGCGGGCCGTCGCCGTCGAGGGAGCGCGCCGGCTCCTTGCCGTGGAACAGCCGCTCGGAGGGTGTGAGGAAGGCGGTCCGGGACAGCGGCGGGAGTATCTGCATGGCCGCAGCGTAGGTGAGCGACACGCCCGCTGACCTCCCCTTATCGCGTCGATTGACGAAACATACGGAGTAGTGCATAGTTATGCCTGTCGTTGAATGCACCGTAAGGAGAAACCCGTGACCGAGCGCGTCGTACTCGCCTACTCGGGCGGCCTGGACACCTCCGTCGCCATCGGCTGGATCGCCGAGGAGACGGGCGCCGAGGTCATCGCCGTTGCCGTGGACGTCGGCCAGGGCGGCGAGGACCTGGACGTCATCCGCAAGCGCGCGCTCGACTGCGGTGCGGTCGAGGCCGAGGTCGCCGACGCCTCGGACGAGTTCGCCAACGAGTACTGCCTCCCGGCGATCAAGGCGAACGCCCTCTACATGGACCGGTACCCGCTGGTCTCGGCCCTCTCCCGGCCGGCCATCGTCAAGCACCTGGTGGCCGCCGCCAAGAAGCACGGCGCCACGACCGTCGCCCACGGCTGCACCGGCAAGGGCAACGACCAGGTCCGCTTCGAGGCGGGCATCGTCGCCCTCGCCCCGGACCTCAAGTGCATCGCCCCGGTCCGTGACTACGCGATGACCCGGGACAAGGCGATCGCCTTCTGCGAGGAGAAGAACCTCCCGATCGCGACCACCAAGAAGTCCCCGTACTCCATCGACCAGAACGTCTTCGGGCGCGCCGTCGAGACGGGCTTCCTGGAGGACATCTGGAACGCCCCGATCGAGGACATCTACGAGTACACCTCGAACCCGGCCCTGCCGCGCGAGGCCGACGAGGTCGTCATCTCCTTCAAGGAGGGCGTCCCGGTCGCCATCGACGGCAAGCCCGTCACCGTGCTCCAGGCCATCCAGCAGCTCAACGACCGCGCCGGAGCCCAGGGCATCGGCCGGATCGACATCGTCGAGGACCGCCTCGTCGGCATCAAGTCCCGTGAGGTGTACGAGGCCCCGGGCGCGATCGCGCTGATCACCGCCCACCAGGAGCTGGAGAACGTCACCGTCGAGCGCGAGCTGGCCCGCTACAAGCGGCAGGTCGAGCAGCGCTGGGGCGAGATGGTCTACGACGGCCTGTGGTTCTCCCCGCTCAAGCGCGCCCTGGACGGCTTCATCAACGAAGCCAACCAGCATGTCACCGGCGACATCCGGATGACCCTGCACGGCGGCCGCGCCGTCGTCACCGGCCGGAAGTCCGACGAGTCGCTCTACGACTTCAACCTCGCGACCTACGACTCGGGCGACACCTTCGACCAGTCCAAGGCCCAGGGCTTCATCGAGATCTTCGGTCTCTCCTCGAAGATCGCCGCCCGCCGCGACCTCGCCTGAGCGGAACCCGCAGTACTCCGGACGGCCTCCCCGTTTCCTCCGCGGCGGGGAGGCCGTTGCACATCCAAAGTCATGCAGTCTTGAGGAGCAGTAGCTGTGAGCAGCAACAACGGTGACGTCCGGCTCTGGGGCGGACGGTTCGCCGACGGCCCTTCGGAGGCGCTGGCCCTGCTGTCGGCGTCCGTCCACTTCGACTGGCGCCTCGCGCCCTACGACATCGCCGGCTCGCGCGCCCACGCCCGCGTGCTCCACAAGGCGGGCCTGCTCACGGCCGAGGAACTCGACCGCATGATCGCCGGCCTGGACCAGCTGGAGGCCGACGTGGCCGACGGCTCCTTCACCGGCACCATCGCCGACGAGGACGTCCACACCGCCCTGGAGCGGGGCCTGCTGGAGCGCCTCGGCGCCGACCTCGGCGGCAAGCTGCGCGCCGGCCGGTCCCGCAACGACCAGGTGGCCACCCTCTTCCGGATGTACCTGCGCGACCACGCCCGGATCATCGGCGGCCTGATCGCGGACCTCCAGGACGCGTTGGTCGGCCTCGCCGAGACCCACCACGACGTGGCCATGCCCGGCCGGACCCACCTCCAGCACGCGCAGCCGGTGCTCTTCGCCCACCACGTACTGGCCCACGTGCAGTCCCTGTCCCGGGATGCGGAGCGGCTGCGGCAGTGGGACACCCGGACCGCGGTCTCCCCGTACGGCTCGGGCGCCCTGGCCGGTTCCTCGCTGGGCCTGGACCCGGAGGCGGTCGCCGCCGACCTGGGCTTCGAGCGGGGCTCGGTCGGCAACTCCATCGACGGCACGGCCTCGCGCGACTTCGTCGCCGAGTTCGCCTTCGTCACCGCGATGATCGGGATCAACCTGTCCCGGATCGCGGAGGAGATCATCATCTGGAACACGAAGGAGTTCTCCTTCGTGACCCTGCACGACGCCTTCTCCACCGGGTCGTCGATCATGCCGCAGAAGAAGAACCCGGACATCGCGGAGCTGGCGCGCGGCAAGTCGGGCCGGCTCATCGGCAACCTGACGGGCCTGCTCGCCACGCTCAAGGCGCTGCCGCTGGCGTACAACCGGGACCTCCAGGAGGACAAGGAGCCGGTCTTCGACTCCTGCGACACCCTTGAGGTCCTGCTGCCCGCCTTCACCGGGATGATGGCCACGCTCACGGTCCACCGGGAGCGGATGGAGGAGCTCGCTCCGGCCGGCTTCTCGCTCGCCACCGACATCGCCGAGTGGCTGGTCAAGCAGGGCGTGCCGTTCCGCGTCGCGCACGAGGTGGCCGGCGAGTGCGTGAAGGAGTGCGAGGCCTTCGGGATCGAACTCGACGAGCTGACGGACGACCAGTTCGCGAAGATCTCCGAGCACCTGACCCCCGAGGTCCGCACCGTCCTCAACGTCAAGGGCGCACTTGCCTCCCGCAACGGCCGCGGCGGCACCGCCCCCTCGGCGGTCGCGGTCCAGCTCACCGAGCTGAAGGCCGACCTGGTGATCCAGCACGCCTGGGCCGCCCACAAGCAGTAGACGGCTCCGCAGTCCCCGTGAGCAGGGAACCGTCCGGCCCGCGAGGAGCGTGTTGGACGGTGACCTGATCACGGGAGACGAGGAGACGATGGTGGACACCTCAGGAGCCGGTCCGTCCCGGCGCGCGTTACTGGCACTCGGCACGGGGACCGTGCTGTTCACCGGCCTGGCCACGGCCGCCGGAGGGCGGGCGCACGCCGCCGGGCCCGAGGCCGCGGTGACCCGGCGGCTGGCGGAGCTGGAGCGGGAGCACTCCGCCCGGCTGGGCGTGTTCGCCCGCCACACGGGCACGGGCAGGACGGTGGTGTACCGCGCGGACGAGCGGTTCCCGATCTGTTCGGTCTTCAAGGGGCTCGCCGCCGCGGCCGTGCTGCGCGACCTCGACGAGGACGGCGAGTTCCTCGCCAAGCGGATCCACTACACGCAGGAGTACGTCAACAAGTCGGAGTTCGGCCCGGAGACCGGCAAGCCCGAGAACGTGGCCAACGGCATGACGGTCGAGGCCCTGTGCGCCGCTTCCGTCAGCCTGAGCGACAACGCCGCCGCCAACCTGCTCCTCGAAGAACTGGGCGGCCCCACGGCGATCACCCGTTTCAGCCGCTCGCTCGGGGACCGCGTCACCCGGCTGGACCGCTACGAACCCGAACTCAACTCGGCGGAACCGGGGCGGGTGACGGACACCACCAGCCCCCGGGCCATCGGCAAGACCTACGCGCGCCTGCTCCTCGGCGATGCGCTGGCGCCCCGGGACGGGCGGATGCTGACCGGCTGGCTGATCGCCAACACGACGAACACCGAACGGTTCAAGGCCGGCCTTCCCGCGGACTGGATCCTGGCGGACAAGACCGGTGGCGGGCACCAGTACGGGGTGGCCAACGACGTGGGCGCGGTGTGGCCGCCGGACGGCACTCCGATCGTGATGGCGGTCCTGACGACCAAGCCGGGCTCGCCGGCCGGTCCCAGGGACAGCGTGCTCGTCGCCAAGACCGCCCGGCTGCTGGCCTCGGCCCTCACCTGATCCGGCCCGAGGACTCCGGGCCCCGCCACGCCGACGCCGTGGCGGGGCCCGTCCTACGCCACCCCACGCCGCCTTACGCCGCCCACGCCGCCCAGCGCGCCAGCGCGTCGAAGTCCGCCCGGGTCAGCCCGATCCGCTCGTCGACGTACATCAGCAGGGCGTGCGCGGGGTGGCGCTGCTCGACGTACTCCCGGTCCATGGCCGTGATGTCGTCGTCGATCCAGGCGAAGGGCCGGCCGGCCGCGTACTCCAGGACGTACTGGGTCTTCCAGAAGGTCCCGCGCGGCGCGCGCCCGTGCATCACCGGCCAGTCGATGTACGGCAGCCTCGGCAGGCCCAGGTGCGGGCCTATCCAGTCGTTGGCCTCGTCCTTCCACGTGGTGGCCCAGACCAGTTCGTAGGCTTCCGCCAGCGCGAGCAGCTCCGCTCCGTGGCCGTGGTTCAGCCAGACCCGCAGGGGCTTGGCGCTCTCGGCCCCCGTCCAGCCCGTCGGGCGCATCCGGTGGGTGGTGTAGCCCTCGGGGCGGCGCTGGGGCTTGGCCGCGTAGGGGTTCAGCGGTCCGTCGACGTCGATCAGCAGCAGCGGTTTCGTCGGCTTCATCTCGGCAGGATTCCTCTCCGGGTGGCGCTCGGCAGCCCGTTTTCCGTTCGAATGAGACGTGGTCGTCTCATTCGGGGTATGCTTGTCTCATGGCCATGGATCGTGACCAGGTGCTCCGCGACGCGGCGGCCCTGCTCTCCCGCAAATCGACCGCCACGATGGACGAGGTCGCCCGCGCCGCCGGCATCGGCCGCGCGACCCTCCACCGGCACTTCGCCGGGCGCGACGCCCTCGTACGGGCCCTCGAAGAACTCGGCATCCGCGAGTTCGAGGTGGCCTTCGACAACGCCCGGCTCGAAGAGGGCACGGCGGTCGAGGCGCTGAAGCGGCTTGTCGCCGAGGCGGAGCCGAACGCCCCGCTGCTGGCCTTCCTCGTCACCGAGAACCAGCTCTTCGAGGGCGACCAGGTCCACGAGGGCTGGTCCCGGCTCGACGCCCGGGTCGGCGCGCTCTTCCGGCGCGGCCAGAACGAGGGCGACATCCGGATCGACCTGAGCCCCGCCTGGCTCACCGAGGCCCTCTACGGCCTCATCGGCACCTGCGCCTGGGCCGTCATGGACGGCCGGGTCGCCGCCAAGGACTTCCAGTACATGATCACCGAGCTGCTGCTCGGTGGCGCAAGACGGAGCGTGGAGTGATGAGCCGTACCGAAGAGCTGAACCGGCTGAAGGCGACGGAGGCCAAGAGCCCCGGGCGCTGGCTGGCGCTCTCCGTGCTCGTCCTGGCCGTTCTGCTGGTCGCGGTGGACGCCACCGTGCTCGGTCTCGCCACCCCGGCCCTCAGCGAGGACCTCAAACCGTCCGGCACCCAGCTGCTGTGGATCGGCGACATCTACTCCTTCGTCATCGCCGGCCTGCTCGTCTCCATGGGCTCCCTCGGCGACCGCATCGGCCGCAAGAAGCTGCTCCTCGTCGGCGCCACCGCGTTCGGCGCCGTCTCGGTCCTGAACGCCTACGCGACCAGCCCCGAGATGATGATCGTCGCCCGGGCCCTGCTCGGCGTGGCCGGCGCGACCCTGATGCCGTCCACCCTCGCGCTGATCCGAAACATCTTCCACGACGCCAAGGAGCGCAGCCTCGCCATCGGCATCTGGGGCGCCACCGCCTCGGCCGGCGCGGCCGTCGGACCCGTCGTCGGCGGAGCCCTGCTCCAGCACTTCTGGTGGGGTTCGGTCTTCCTCATCAACCTGCCCGTCATGGCCGCGCTGGTCCTCGTCGGCATCAAGCTGCTGCCCGAGTCCAAGAACCCCGTCGCTGGCCCCTGGGACCTGTTCAGCGTCGCCCTCTCCCTGGTCGGCGTCATCGGTGTGGTCTACGCCGTCAAGGAAGTCGCCACCCACGGCCTGACCTGGGGCGTCTGGGCCGCAGCCGTACTCGGCGGGGGATGCCTGTACGCCTTCGTCCGCCGCCAGTTCAGCCTGCCGTCCCCGCTGCTCGACATGCGGCTCTTCAAGCACCGCGGCTTCTCCGGCGCGGTCCTCGCCGACCTGCTCACCGTCTTCGGCCTCTCCGGGCTGGTCTTCTTCCTCTCCCAGTTCCTCCAGCTCGTCCAGGGCCGCGATCCTCTGGAGGCCGGCCTGGCCGAACTGCCCGCCGCCATCGGCGCGGTGGTCACCGGACTCGTCGCGGGCCGGTACGCCCGCAGGTACTCCGTGCGGTCGGTCGTCGCCGGCGGCCTCGCCGCCATCGGCCTGGCCCTGGCCGTGCTCACCCTGATCCACAAGGAGACCGCCTACCCGCTGCTCGGCGCCTCCCTGCTCATCGTCGGCCTCGGCGCCGGGTTCTCCTTCACCGTCACCGCCGACGTGATCCTCTCCAGCGTCCCCAAGGAGCAGGCCGGTTCGGCCTCGGCCGTCTCCGAGACGGCGTACGAACTCGGCGCCGCCCTCGGCATCGCCCTGCTCGGCTCCGTCGTCACCGGCGTCTACCAGGGCTTCACCGCCCCCGCCTCGGTCCCCGCGCCCGTCGCGGACGCCGCGCACGAATCCCTCGGCGGGGCCGTGGAGGCCGCCAAGGCGCTGGATCCGCACACCGCCGGGCAGATGGTGGGCGCGGCCCAGGAGGCCTTCGTGGACGGGCTGCGGCTGGCCTCCGGCGTCGGTGCGGCCGTCCTGCTGGCCACCGCCGCGGCCGCCTGGTTCCTGCTCAGGGGACAGCGGCTCCAGGACGGCATCGAGCACTGACGTCCCGCCAGGAGGCGGTGTCCCGCCAGGAGTTGACAGCTCGCGGAACCGCGGGACACCATCCCGGCGATGGAGACAAACGATCTTACCCCGGCGGAACGCCGCGTCTGGGAGGCCTTCCCGCGCGGGGAAGGCGTCGACTTCCGGGAAAGTCCCGACGAGGATGCGGCCGACGGCGCCTCCTGGGGACCGGAGCGCACCGTGCGCGCCGGGGTGCTCATGGCGCTGCTGCTGAGCGGACCCAGCGTGGCCGGCCAAGTCGCCGGCCTCAAGATCAAGGGCGCGAAGGTCACCGGGAAACTGGACCTCAAGTACGCCGCGATCGACGTCCCGATGCGGATGCGCGGCTGCTGGTTCGAACGCAAACCAGGGCTCTACGGGGCACGGTTACGCGCACTCGTCCTCACCGATTCGTCCTTGCCGGGCCTGACCGCGTCCACCGTCCGCGTCGAGGTCGTGCTGCGGATGTCCTGCTGCCGGATCAGCGGCCCGGTGCGCCTCGCGGGGGCCCAGATATCAGGCGGTCTCTTCCTCCAGGACGCCGTGATCGGCCCGGTCGAGGGCGAACTGGCCGGCGAAGCGCCGCTCCAGCTCAACCACGCCACCATCGGCACCGACATCATCGCCTTCGGGCTGACCGTACACGGCCAGACCCGCGTCAACGGCGCGGTCGTCGGAGGCCAGATCAACCTCGACGGCGCCCGTCTCCACGCCCCCGGCGGCACCGCCCTGCACGGCGAGAACCTCACCGTCGGCACCGACCTGCGGGCCGAGCGGATGGAAGCCCAGGGCCTGGTCAACCTCTCCGGCTCGCGGATCCCGGGCCGCCTCAACCTCGTCCGCGCCACCCTCACCAGCCCCGGCGCACTGGCGCTGCGCGCCACCAGCTGTGCGATCGGCGAGGTGTGGCTGCCGCCCTGCGGCCAGGTCCAGGGCGTGGTGAACCTGCGGCGCTCCCAGTTCGACCTGCTGCACATGCTGTCCTGCGACTGGCCGGACCAGCTCCGCATCGACGGCACGGTCTACCGCGCCCTCGGCCCGCACCTGCCCGCCGAGGAGCGGCTGCCCGTCCTGGAGCAGGGGGAGTCGGGCTATCTGCCGTTCACCTACGAACAGCTCGCGGCGTCCTACCGTACGGCGGGCGACGAGGCCGCCGCCCGGACCGTACAGCTCGCCAAGCTGCGCCGGCACCGCCGCACCCTGCCCCGGCCCGCCCGGGTGTGGGGGAAGCTCCAGGACGTCACCGTCGGATACGGCTTCCGGCCGCTGCGGGCGCTCGGCTGGCTGCTGGCCCTGCTGCTGACCGGGGCGATCGCGTACGGGATGGATCCGCCGCGGCCCCTGAAGCCGGGCGAGGCCCCGGACTTCAATCCGGTGTTCTACACGATCGACCTGCTGGTGCCGATCATCAGCTTCGGCCAGGAGTCCGCCTACGCGCCGAGCGGCTGGCACCAGTGGCTGTCGTACCTGCTGATCGTGACCGGCTGGATCCTCGCCACCACGACGGCGGCGGGTGTCAGCCGGTCCCTCCAGCGGCAGTAGCGGGTCAGGCCGCCTTGGCCTTGGTGGCGTACATGTCGACGTACTCCTGGCCCGAGAGGCGCATGACCTCGGCCATCACCGAGTCGGTGACGGCGCGCAGCACGTAGCGGTCGCGGTCCATGCCCTCGTAGCGGGAGAACTCCATCGGCTCGCCGAAGCGGACGGTGACCCGGCCCGGGCGCGGCATGCCCGCGCCGCCGGGCTGGAGCTTGTCGGTGCCGATCATCGCGAACGGGATCACCGGGGCGCCCGTCATCAGGGTCAGGCGGGCGATGCCGGTGCGGCCGCGGTAGAGCCGGCCGTCGGGGGAGCGGGTGCCCTCGGGGTAGATGCCGAAGATCTTGCCCTCTTCGAGGATCCGGCGGCCGGTCATCAGGGCCGCGACCCCGCCGTTGGCCCCGTCCCGGTCCACGGGGATCATTCCCGAGCCCGTGAAGAACCACGCCATCAGACGGCCCTTGAGCCCCTTGCCCGTCACGTACTCGTCCTTGCCGATGAAGTGGACCGTACGGTCGCAGACCAGCGGGAGGATCATGGAGTCGATGAAGGTGAGGTGGTTGCCCGCCAGGATCACCGGCCCGCTGCCCGGAATGTTCTCGATGCCCTCTACGCGGGTGCGGAACATCATGCGCATGACCGGTCCGACAGTGGCTTTGATGAGCGCGGTACGGAACAACGTGAGCCCTCCGGCATCGAAAAGCGGGTTTTGCACTACACCGGTAGTGCAGGTGAGGACGATACTCGCGGGTCAGGTCTGATCGCACATCGGGTTCACGTGTCGGATACGCAGTGTTGACGTGTGTTTCCGCCATGTTCCCCGTCGTCTCACGTACCGGACACGGGCAGGGGCCTACGATCACCACGCCGAATCGGGGCCGCGAGACGCCGGGACATCCGAGATCCCAGGGTCCCTGACCCCTTCAGAATGAGGAGTGGCACTCATGACGCAGGGTGGGGCAGCACGGCGCACGGTCCTGGGGGCGGCCGCCTTGGCGGCGGGCGCGGGCATCGCCGGACTCTCGGCGGGATCCGCCTCGGCGGCGGAGAGCGGGCGCGGGGGAGGCGGGTTCCGGGACCTCCCCGTCCCGACGGTGATCGGCCACCGCGGCGCCAGCGGATACCGGCCGGAGCACACCCTCGGCTCCTACCAGCTCGCGCTCGACCTCGGCGCCGACGTCATCGAACAGGACCTGGTCCCGACCCGGGACGGCCATCTGGTGTGCCGCCACGAGAACGAGATCGGCGGGACCACCGACGTCGCCGACCACCCCGAGTTCGCCTCCCGGCGCACCACCAAATCGATCGACGGGGTCTCCGTCACCGGCTGGTTCACCGAGGACTTCACCCTTGCCGAGCTGAAGACCCTGCGCGCGAAGGAACGTATCCCCGCCGTCCGGCAGCGGAACACCCTCTACGACGGCCAGTGGGCTGTGCCCACCTTCGAAGAGGTCCTGCGCTGGGCCAACCGGGAGAGTCGCCGGCGCGACAAGCAGGTCTGGCTGCACGTGGAGACCAAGCACCCCAGCTACTTCCGCGCCTTGGGCCTCGGCCTGGAAGAGCCCCTCGCCAAGCTCCTGCGCCGCTACGGACGCGACCGCCGCGACTCGGCCGTCTTCCTCCAGTCCTTCGAACCCTCCAGCATGCAGCGGCTCGCCCGGCTGGTCTCCGTTCCGCGCGTGGTCCTGCTCTCCGCCGCGAACACCCGCCCCTGGGACTTCGAACAGGCCAAGGACCCGCGTACGGTCGCGGACCTGGTCACGCCCGAGGGCCTGAAGTGGATCGCCGGCTTCGCCCAGGGCATCGGCCCGACGATGGACCTGGTCATCCCGCGCGACGCCGCGGGCCGGCTCGGTACGCCGACCACGCTGGTGAAGGACGCCCACGCCCGCGGGCTGGTGCTGCACCCCTACACCGCGCGCAACGAGAACAGCTTCCTGCCCGCCGACTTCCGCAAGGGCACGGATCCGGCCGCGTACGGCGACGCCTTCGCAGCCTTCCGCACCTACTTCGAACAGGGCATCGACGGCATCTTCACCGACAACCCGGACACCGGACTGCTCGCGGCGGAGGCCTTCCGTCCGGGCCGTCGCCCCGTCAACCCGTAGCGGGTGGCCCGTCGTACAGGTGTCCGGAGCCCGGTGGAGAAACCGCCGGGCACGGCCCCCGCGTCCCGCCCGGCATGGACCTGCTGAAGGACCCCGACCTCGTGAACGAACTGGGCCCGCTGCTCTCCGCCGAGGCGGCCGCGGAGGCCCCGGGCGCCGGAGTGGACGCGGCCGACCTGGAACAAGCCGTCTGGGTCAGGCTGCTGGAAGGCCACGGGCGCACCCCCGACGCCGCCGACCCGGCGGAGCCCGCCCGCTGGCTGCGGCGGGCGGTGCGCGCCGAGGCCCGCCTCGCCCGGCGCCTCGCCCGCCGGGAGGTGGCCTACGACCACCGCCATCCCTCCGCGGACGGCCAGCGTCGGCCCGGCGCCGCCCACGGAGGCGGCGCCGCCGAACCGGAGGACGCCCTCCTGCACGGTGAGGAGAAGCGGGCGCTGCGGTCGGCGGTCGCCCGGTTGCCGGGACGCTGCCCGGAGCTGATGAAGGCACTTCTTTCGCCCAGAGACCTCACTTACCGTGAAATCGCAGGAGAGTTGGGTATCTCACAAGGAAGTTTGGGGCCCGTCCGTTCCCGTTGCCTGGGATGTCTGCGCAGAATGCTGGCTGCAGAGGTTGCAGCTCCTGGCCTGCGGGGAAAGGAGCGGTAGACCAACGGGCCACCAGGTGAGCGGGAGGCATGCGCACATGGGCATGAGCGTGACCATTTCGGCGGCGGCTGCCGAGGACGCTGAGCAGATCTTCAAACTGCAGTACCTGGCGTTCCAGCGCGAGGCCGAGCTGTACGGCAACTACCTGATCCAGCCGCTCACCCAGTCCCTGGACTCCCTCAAGGCGGAGCTCGCGACGGACACCGTGCTCGTGGCCCGCCTCGGCGACGAGGTCGTGGGCACCGTGCGCGGCAGCGTCGACGAGGACGGCACCGGCAAGATCGCCAAGCTCTGCGTCCACCCGCGCCTCCAGGGTCACGGACTCGGCGCCCGGCTGCTGCGCGCCGTCGAGGAAGCCCTCGCGGGGCACGCCGAGACCACCCGCTTCCGCCTGCACACCGGGCACAAGAGCGAGTCCAACCTGAGGCTGTACCGGAAGGCGGGCTACACGAAGGTCGGTGGCCGCACGGCCTCCGACGGCGTGCAGCTGGTGATCCTGGAGAAGGACGCCAAGGACCCGACCGAGTTCGCCGTCAGCGCGTAACGCCCGGCGCCCGGCGCGTGCGTCCCGCGTTCAGCGCTTGGCGCGCAGCCAGATCATCCCGGTGATCGGAAGGATCACCGGGATGAACAGGTAGCCCATCCCGAACTCGGACCACACGGTCGCGTCGGGGAAGGCCTCGGGGCGCAGCAGGGTCCAGGTGCCCACGACCAGTACGCCGGTCAGCTCGGCGGCGCAGCAGAACAGCGCCGCCTTGCGGGCCCGCTCCCCGCCGCGCACCAGCGAGTACGTGATGAAGGCGTAGGCCAGCGCGGCCGCCGCGGACAGCCCGTACGCCAGCGGCGCCCGGCCGAACTCGGTGGAGATCTGGTAGGCGGAGCGTGACACCGCACCCACCACCATCACCCCGTACAGCCAGACCAGCAGCAGCCCGGGACCCGAGACCAGCCGCTTGCGCCCGGCGGGAGTCGCGGAAGTGTCGGTCGTCGTGTCAGGCACCGGTCGTTCCCCAGATGTCGTAGAGCCGCACTTCGAGGACCGCGAGGACGACGGCGGCCGCGGCCACCGTCGCCGAGCCCCACTTGGTCCGCTCGGTCAGCGAGAGCAGCGCGGCACCCGGGATCGCCACGAGGGCGCCCAGCAGGTAGGCCACGAAGATCACCGTGCCCTCGTCGGGCTTCCCGCCCTGGGCCAGCTTGACCACCCCGACCACCAGCTGGGCCAGCACCAGCAGCGTCACCACGGCCATGCCGATGAAGTGCCAGTCCTTGGTCGGCTGGTCCCGCCAGGTGGCATGGCCGCACCAGGCGGCGAGGGCGAGTGCGGCCACGCCGATGGCGACCGTCAGGGCATCGAGCATGCTGCGAGGGTATTACGGGCCGAAAGACCCGATGCGCGCACCCCTGGCTCTCCTGTCGGCGGCCTGCGTGCGAACCGTGGTCTTGACCACAGCGCACCCCTCGGCCGGGCTCGCCGCGGATGTGGTCGTACGGCACTCCCGGCCGTGTCCGTGCAGGTCACCGACACCGGTCCGGTGATCGGGAGGGACGGCTGACGGGGTACCGGAGGCGTCCGGAATACGGTCGCTATGTGTCCGATATACGGACAGCATTGATCGGTGAGGGACCTGGTCTGCTTTACTTGGGCCCATGACCACGACGAGCAGCCGCACCCTTGCGACCGAGGCGACGATGACGCCCGGTGCTCGTTGTATGTGTCGAATGTGCGCCTTCTGAGGGCCCCTTTCCATGCGCCTCGCGCCCCGAAGCGAGACCTTGCCGAGCCTCTCCGTCACCAGCTGCCCAGCGGTGCGGACCTGCTCCTGCCCCGCGCACGCGTCGCCGTCGTCACCGAACCCGTTCCGCACGGCATGACGGCTGTGACCCGTACCGCGTCCCCAGATGTTTGCCCCGTGCCCGGCACCCGCTGCGCCGTGCACTCGACAGCGACGGAAATCCTGTGATCACCACATCGGGCCTCACGAAGGTCTACCAGTCCCGTGGCCGCGAGGTCACCGCCCTGGACGGCGTCGATCTCCACGTCCGCGAGGGCGAGGTCTACGGAGTCATCGGCCAGAGCGGCGCCGGCAAGTCCTCCCTGATCCGCTGCGTGAACCTGCTGGAGCGCCCCACCACCGGCACCGTGACCGTCGACGGAGTCGACCTCACCGCCCTCGCCGGCCGAGGCCGGCGCGCCGGCAAGGAGCTCCGCGAGGCCCGCAGCCGAATCGGCATGGTCTTCCAGCACTTCAACCTGCTGTCCTCGCGCACCGTCCAGAGCAACATCGAGCTGCCTCTGGAGATCCTCGGGGTCTCCGGACGTGAACGCTCCCGCAAGGCCCTGGAACTCCTGGACCTCGTAGGCCTCGCCGACAAGGCCAAGGCCTACCCCGCCCAGCTCTCCGGCGGCCAGAAGCAGCGCGTCGGCATCGCCCGCGCCCTGGCCGGCGACCCCAAGGTGCTGCTCTCCGACGAGGCCACCAGCGCCCTGGACCCCGAGACCACCCGCTCCATCCTCCAACTGCTGCGCGACCTGAACCAGCAGCTCGGCCTGACCGTCCTGCTCATCACGCACGAGATGGACGTGGTCAAGTCCGTCTGCGACTCGGCCGCGCTGATGAAGAACGGCCGGATCATCGAGGCCGGTACGGTCGCCGAACTGCTCGCCACCCCCGGCTCGGAGCTCGCCGGCGAGCTCTTCCCGGTCAGCGGCTCCGCCACCGGCCCCGACCACACGGTCCTCGACGTCACCTTCCACGGGGACGCCGCCACCCAGCCGGTCATCTCCCAGCTGTCGCGGACGTACAACATCGACATCTCGATCCTCGGCGCCGCCATGGACACCGTCGCGGGCAAGCAGATCGGCCGGATGCGCATCGAGCTTCCCGGCCGCTACGAGGAGAACGTCGTCCCCGTCGGCTTCCTGCGCGAGCAGGGCCTCCAGGTCGACGTCGTCGACGGCGCGGACCCCGCCGACCTCGTCGACGACATCGACACCGAAATCGCCGCGCTGGTCAAGGATGGTGCCAAGTGACCTGGTCCGAGATGCAGCCCCTGCTCAGCCAGGGCACCTACGACACCCTCTACATGGTGCTGTGGTCCACCCTGGTGACCGTCCTCGGCGGACTGCCCATCGGCATCCTGCTGGTCCTCACCGACAAGGGCGGCCTGCTGCAGAACCAGCCGCTCAACAAGGTCCTCGGCGTGATCGTGAACATAGGCCGCTCGCTGCCGTTCATCATCCTGCTGATCTTCCTGATCCCGGTCACCACCGCGGTCGTCGGCACCTTCATCGGCCCCACCGCCATGATCGTCCCGCTCGCGATCGGCGCCATCCCCTTCTTCGCCCGGCTGGTCGAGACCGCCGTCCGCGAGGTGGACCACGGCCTGGTCGAGGCCGTCGAGTCCATGGGCGGCTCCGTCCCCACCCTCGTCGGCAAGGTGCTCCTCCCGCAGGCCCTGCCCTCCCTGGTCGCCGGCGTGACCACCACCGTCATCACCCTGGTCGGCTACTCCGCCATGGCCGGCGCCGTCGGCGGCGAAGGACTCGGCTCCAAGGCCATCACCTACGGCTTCCAGCGCTTCGAGACCGGCTTCATGGTCGCCACCGTCGTGGTCCTCGTCGTGATCGTCACGGTGATCCAGCTGATCGGCGACGGCGTGGTCCGCCTCCTCGCCCGCCGCGGCCGGACCGCCTGAACCGGCCCGGCCGGCCTTCCTCCAAATTTCCCCAGATTTCCCCACCAGCAGAGCCCGCACTTGTCGTGCTTGGGCCACCACCAGCAAGTCTCAGGGACTTGTTCAGCAAGAAAGGCACTCTTCGTGCGTAAGAACATCAAGCTCACCGCCCTCGCCGCCACCGCGTCCGCGCTCGTCCTCGGCCTCAGCGCCTGCGGCAGCTCCTCGGACCCGTCCTCCGCCAAGGCCGACGGCGGCAAGGCCGACGAGAGCAAGCCGCTGGTCATCGCGGCCTCCCCGAGCCCGCACGCCGACATCCTGAACTTCGTCAAGGACAAGCTCGCGGCGAAGGAGGGCCTCAAGCTCGAGGTCAAGGAGTTCACGGACTACGTCCTGCCGAACACCGCGACCCAGCAGGGCCAGGTCGACGCCAACTACTTCCAGCACAAGCCGTACCTCGACGACTTCAACAAGAAGAACGGCACCACCATCGTGCCCGTCGTGAACGTGCACCTGGAGCCCCTCGGCCTCTACTCCAAGAAGGTCAAGGCCCTCACCGACATCAAGGCCGGCCAGACCATCGCCGTCCCCAACGACACCACCAACGAGGGCCGCGCGCTCCAGCTGCTGGCCGCGAACAACCTGATCACCCTCAAGGAAGGCGTCGGCACCAGCGCCAAGCTGTCCGACATCACCGACAAGAAGGGCCTGGAGTTCAAGGAGCTGGAGGCCGCCACGGTCCCGCGCGCCCTGAACGACGTGGACGCCGCCGTCATCAACGGCAATTACGCCCTCGAGGCCAAGCTCTCGCCCGCCAAGGACGCGCTGATCCTGGAGAAGGCCGAGGGCAACCCCTACGCCAACTTCCTCGCGGTCAAGGACGGCAACCAGGACGACCCGCGGATCCAGAAGCTCGCCAAGCTCCTGAACTCCGACGACGTCAAGAAGTTCATCGAGGAGAAGTACCAGGGCTCGGTCACCGCGGCCTTCGGCACCCCCGCCTCCTGAGCCACCGGACCCGCCCCCCGCGGGTCCACCGGCCCTCGCACGACCCTCCGTACGGCCCCGCACGCCCCCGTCGGCGCGCGGGGCCGCGCTCTGCCCGCTTCCGGGCAACCCGGCCATGCACATCCCGCGGCCGATGCTGCATGCTGTGGCCTACGACCCGCAGGGACGGCCCCGCACGAACGGTCCCGCACCACGGTCGCCTCGCATCACGGTCGCACCACGGTCCCAGGCTTGGAGCTGCGCATGACTACCACCTTCCCGGACGTCACCATCAGCACGGACCGGCTGGTGCTGCGCCCCTTCGAGGAGGAGGACGTCACCGCGCTCACCGAGATGATGAACGACGAGCACGTCACCGCCTGGACCAGCGCCCCCCACCCCTACACCCACGCCCACGCCCACCGCTGGGTCACCCGGGGGGCCCACGCCGAACGCACCGAGGGCCGCGGCATCGTCTTCGCCGTCAACGAGTTCCTCACCCAGCGCCTCGTCGGAGTCGTCCACCTCCAGAACACCAACTGGCGCACCCGCTCCACCGAGGCCGCCTACGTCACCGCCCCCTGGGCCCGCGGCGAGGGCTACGCCAGCGAGTCCGTACTCGCCGTTGCCCGGTGGCTCTTCCGCGACCAGGGCTTCGAACGCCTCGAACTGCGCACCGCCGCCGACAACACCGCCTCCCAGCAGGTGGCCCAGAAGATCGGCTGCATCAGCGAAGGCGTGCTGCGCAACGCGTGGATAGTGCGCGCCCAGACGCCCGACGGCACCTGGACCGACACCCGTACCGACCTCATCGTCTGGAGCCTCGTCCCCGAGGACCTCGAAGACGGCCCCGGCTACGACGGCTACGACGACTACGAGGACGAGTACTCCTACGGACAGCGGGCCGACGCGAACGGCTACGCCGTCGGCGCCGACCGGAACTGAACCGATGACCAGGTAGTCTCACCGTGCCCCCCTGACGAAGCCCCGCCTGCCCCCACCCCAGGAGACTGACGACGATGGCCGACCGGGTCACGGTGATCGGCTGGGACGGCTCACCCCTGACCGCGGCCGCCCGGTCCGCACTCTCCGCCGCCACCCTGGTGGCCGGCGCGGCCCACCACCTCGCGCTCCCCGAAGTCCCGCCCACCGCCGAACGCATCCGCCTCGGCAGCCTGGGCCTCGCCGCCCGCCGCATCGCCGGCCACCGCGGCACCGCCGTCGTCCTCGCCGACGGGGACCCCGGCTTCTTCGGCGTCGTACGCACCCTGCGCGCCCCCGAACACGGCCTCGAGGTCGAAGTCGTCCCCGCCGTCTCCTCCGTGGCCGCCGCCTTCGCCCGCGCCGGAATGCCCTGGGACGACGCCCAGGTCGTCGTCGCCCACCCCCGCACCCTGCGCCGAGCCGTCAACGTCTGCCGCGCCCACAGCAAGGTCGCCGTCCTCACCTCACCCGGCGCCGGCCCCGCCGAACTCGCCCTGCTCCTCGACGGAGTCCACCGCACCTTCGTCATCTGCGAGGAACTCGGCACCGACCGGGAACAGGTGAGCGTCCTCACCTCCGACAAGGCAGCCGACCACAGCTGGCGCGACCCGAACGTCGTCATCGTCATCGGCGGTGGCGGACAGACCGCCACCGCCGACGCGGGCTGGCTGCTCGGACAGGGCCCGGCCCACGCGGCCGGACGCGGCTGGGCGAGGCCGCGCCCCGACCCGGGCGGCGAGGGCGAGGCCGCGCACCTGCGCGCCGCACAGCTCGCCCGGCTCGGCCCCCGCACCGGCGACCTCGTCTGGGACATCGGCTCCGGCTCCGGCGCGTTCGCCGTGGACGCCGCGGCCTTCGGTGCCGCCGTCATCGCGGTGGACGCCGACGCGCACGCCTGCGAACGGGTAACGGCCGCCGCCCGCAAGCGCGGAGTGCAGCTCCAGGTCGTCGCCGGCCGCGCCCCGCACGTACTGGAGAACCTGCCCGAGCCCGACGTCGTACGCGTCGCCGGCGGGGGAGCCGAGGTCGTCGCCGCCGTCGCCGACCGCCGCCCCGAACGGATCGTCAGCCACGCCTCCACGCGCGACGAGGCGGAGGCCATCGGCCGCGCCCTCACCGAACACGGGTACGCCGTCGAGTGCGCCCTGCTCCAGTCCGTGGACCTCGACACCCGCACCTGGGCCGAACAGGACCGTTCCGTCGTGTTCCTGCTGGCCGCCGAACGCCCCCTGACCCGCTGATACGAGGGCCGGGGTAGGCTGGCCGATCGTCGTACCGCCGCGGACGTTTCGGGCATCGCGACACCGCCGGGCCGTGCGACGTGGCGCAGTCCACAGCAGACCGTGTCGGTAATGGCCGCCACGGTGGCTGACGGGCGCGACAATGCTTAGTGGTTGTCGTGCGGGCGCATGCGAGGCGAAGGCGCTTCACGGCAACCCCGCACGGCAACTCCGCTCGGCGGCCTCGTGGGCGCCGGGCGATCGAAGAGGCAACACCGATGGGCGAGGGGTACGCATGACTGACACCGGCCAGGTCCCGGGCGAGGGTCACCCGGACAACGCGGGCATGGTGGCTCAGCAGGGCATCCCCGCTCCCGTCCAGGTCCCGCCGCCGCTCCCGGCCGGCTACGCCTTCCAGGACCTCGTGGACGACCCGGCCGAGCCCGAGGACGAGGAACTGCTGCTGATGCCGAGCAGCCAGGGTGCCTGGAGCGACCCACAGATCGTCCCGCCCGCCCCCGTCTTCCCGGTCGAGCCCCCGCTGGGCGAGCTCCCGCACTACGCCGACGCGCCCTACGGCGCCGAGTCCGCGTACCCCGAGGCCCCGGCCGCGTACGCCGAACCCGCCGCGTTCGCCGAGCCCGCCGCCTTCCCCGGCTTCCCGCAGCAGGCCTTCCCCGACGTCTCCTACACGGCCGGCGCCCACGAGGCGGGCGGCCGTGACTCCGGCGCGCTCGACCTCGGTGGTCTGGTCGTCCCGCCGCAGGCGGCCCCGGCCGCGCCGACGGGCCCCGCGGCCGCCCAGCCCCGCCGCCCGCTGCACATGGGTCCGCCCGTGCCCGAGGCCACCGGCGGAGTCGTACGCTCCCTCGCGGACCGCGGTCCGGCCGCGGCTCCCGCAGCGGCTCCGGTCATGGCTCAGGGCATGGCTCCGGCTCAGGGCGCCACCGCCACCTCGGCGTTGAGCACCCCGGCGGAGCCGATCCCCCTCCGCCAGGCGGGGCCGCCCACCACCGGTCCCGAATACCTCGACATCCCGCGGGCCGAGGCCGCCGCGGCCGCCGCGCCCCAGCCGGGCGAGGTCCCGCCACAGGCCGGGGAACCGTGGGCGCCGGAGCCGTACTCCACCACCCCGGTGACCGGGCTCGAAGCCGGTCCCGTGGCCGCCGGGGCACCCGCGCCCGTGCCGTTCGCGGCCGGACCGGATCCGCTCCTGGTGCAGCCCGAGCCGGCCCTGGCGGAAGCCGTGGCCCAGGCCGCGCAGCCGGAGCCCGTCCAGCCGGAACCGGTCCAGGCCGAGCCTGTACCGGTCGAGCCCGTGCAGCCCGCGCAGGCGGAGCCGGTCCAGGCCGAGCCCGTGCATGCAGAGCCCGTGCCCGTGGTGGCCGAAGCCGTGCAGCCGGGACCCGAGGCGGCCGAGCCCTTCGCGCCGGTTCCCGCGGAGCCGGTGTTCGAGCAGCAGCCGCAGCCCGTGGCGGCCGAACCGGCCGAGGCCGCTCCCGCCGAACCGGCGCAGCCCGTGGCGGCCGAAGCCGCCGAGCCGGTGCCCGCCGAAGCGGAGCCCGAGGCGGTCGCCCCGGCCCCCGGGGAGGCCGAGCCCGCCCCCGTGGCGGCCGAAGCCGCCGAGCCCGTCGCGGCCGAGCCGGTGGAGGCCGGGCCGGTCGAAGCCCCGCCCGTGGCGGCCGAGCCGGTCGAGGCCGAGGCGCCCGCCGAAGCCCTGCCCGCCGCAGCGGCCGAAGCCGCTGAGCCGGTGCCCGCGCAGCCGGAGCCTCAGCCCGAGCAGCAGCCCGAGCCCCTCGTGGCCGAGCCCGAGCAGCCGGCCGCAGCGTCCGAAGCGGAAGCCGAAGCCGAAGCTGACGCCGACGCCGCCGAGCCGCTCCTCGCCGAGGCGGAGCCCGCAGCCGAGCCCCTCGCGGCCGAGGTGCCCGCCGAAGCCCTGCCCGAGGCGGCCGAGCAGACCGAGCCCGCCGCAGGCGACCCGGCCCCCGGCTACGCCGACGCCGAGCGCGAGGCCGTCCTGCGCGTCATGCGCGAGCGCCGTGACATCCGCAAGGGCTTCCGTACCGACCCCATCCCGCACGAGGTGCTGCTCCGCGTCCTGGAGGCGGCCCACACCGCCCCCAGCGTCGGCCATTCGCAGCCCTGGGACTTCGTCGTCATCCGATCGGCCGAGACCCGCCGCACGATGCACGAGCTCGCCCAGCGCCAGCGCGAGGCCTACGCCAAGTCGCTGCCCAAGGGACGGGCGAAGCAGTTCAAGGAACTCAAGATCGAGGCCATCCTCGACACCCCGGTGAACATCGTCGTCACCGCCGACCCCACCCGGGGCGGGCGCCACACCCTCGGCCGCCACACCCAGCCGCAGATGGCCCCGTACTCCTCGGCCCTCGCCGTGGAGAACCTCTGGCTCGCCGCCCGCGCCGAAGGCCTCGGCGTCGGCTGGGTCAGCTTCTTCGACGAGCGCGAGATGGTCCGCGAGCTCGGCCTGCCGGAGCACCTGGAGGTCGTCGCGTACCTGTGCGTCGGGTACGTCGACGAGTTCCCGGAGGAGCCCGAGCTCGCCCAGGCCGGCTGGTCGCAGCGCCGTCCGCTCGCCTGGGTGGTCCACGAGGAGACCTACGGCCGCCGCGCACTGCCCGGCGAGGAGCCGCACGACCTGCTCTCCGAGACGGTCGCCAGCATCCGCCCGCTCGACGCGAAGGCGCTCGGCGAGGCCTGGGAGCGGCAGAAGCGCATGACCAAGCCCGCCGGGGCCCTGGGCATGCTCGAGATCATCTCGGCCCAGCTCAGCGGCCTCTCCCGGGTCTGCCCGCCGCCGATCCCGGAGCCCGCCGCCGTCGCGATCTTCGCCGGTGACCACGGGGTGCACGCCCAGGGCGTCACGCCGTGGCCCCAGGAGGTCACCCTGCAGATGGTGGCCAACTTCCTGGGCGGCGGGGCGGTCTGCAACGCCTTCGCCAACCAGGTCGGAGCCGAGGTCTGCGTCATCGACGTGGGCGTCGCGGGCGACCTCCCGGCCACGCCGGGCCTCCTGCCCCGCAAGGTCCGCCCGGGCACGGCAGACCTCTCCACCGGTCCGGCGATGACCCGCGAGGAAGCGGTCCAGGCCATCGAGGTCGGCATCGAGACGGCCCGCGACCTGGTGGCGGCCGGCAACAAGGCCCTGCTCACCGGTGAGATGGGCATCGCGAACACCACGGTCTCCGCGGCCCTCATCTCGGTCTTCACCGGGGTCGACCCGGCGGAGGTCACCGGCCGCGGCACCGGCATCAACGATGAGACCCACGCCCGCAAGGTCGAGGTCGTACGCCGCGCCCTGGAACTCCACCAGCCGGACCCGGCGGACCCGATCGGCGTCCTCGCGGCCATCGGAGGCCTGGAGCACGCGGCGATCGTCGGGCTCCTCCTCGGCGGAGCCTCGCTCCGTACGCCGGTCATCCTGGACGGCGTCAGCGCCGGCGCGGCCGCGCTGGTGGCCCGCGCCATCGCCCCGGAGTCCCTGTCGGCGTGCATCGCGGGCCACCGCAGCGCGGAGCCGGGCCACGTGGCGGCCCTGAACAAGCTCGGCCTGCGCCCGCTGGTCGACCTGGATCTCCGCCTCGGCGAGGGCACGGGCGCGCTGCTGGCCCTCCCGCTCGTCCAGAGCGCGGCCCGCGCGATGCACGAGGTCGCCACCTTCGACGCCGCAGGCGTCACGGAGAAGTAGCCCGCCGTTGCCGGGGGCTCCGCCCCCGGACCCCCGCTCCTCAAACGCCGGCGAGGCTGGAACACTCAGCCCCTCCGGCGTTTGAGGAGCGGGGTCTGGGGCGGAGCCCCAGTTTCGGGAAGGGGCGGGTCGGGGAAGGCCGCCCGCAGGGCCCGCCCCGCGCCCCCGCCCGGCCCGCGCCGTATGGTGGACCCGCACAAGAACCCGCACGTCAACCCCGCCCTGCACACGCACACCGCCGCTCCAACGCCGCAGCGGCAAGCCAGAACGACGACCGCCGCACCAGGAGCCGCACCGCCATGGCTGAACACCCCGCGTACCCCGTCGGCCTCAGACTCGCCGGCCGCCGCGTCGTCGTCATCGGCGGTGGCCAGGTCGCCCAGCGGCGTCTGCCCGCGCTCATCGCGGCCGGCGCCGACGTCCTGCTCGTCTCGCCCTCCTCGACCCCCTCCGTGGACGCCATGGCCGAGACCGGTGAGATCCGCTGGGAGCGCCGCCGCTACGAGGACGGCGACCTCGCCGGTGCCTGGTACGCGCTCGTCGCCACCCGGGACCGCGAGGCCAACGACCGTGCCTCCGCCGAAGCCGAGCGCGAGCGGATCTGGTGCGTCCGGGCCGACGACGCCGAGGTCGCCACCGCCTGGACCCCGGCCACCGGCCGCGTGGAGGGCGTCACCGTCGCCGTGCTCAGCGGCAACGACCCCCGCCGCTCCGCCGCCGTCCGGGACGCTGTCGTCGAGGGGCTGCGCGACGGCTCCCTCACCGCGGCCCGCCCCCACACCCCCGGTGTCTCCCTCGTCGGTGGCGGCCCCGGCGACCCCGACCTCATCACCGTGCGCGGCCGCCGCCTCCTCGCCGAGGCCGACGTCGTCATCGCCGACCGGCTCGGCCCCCGCGACCTGCTCGACGAGCTCCCGCCGCACGTGGAGGTCATCGACGCGGCGAAGATCCCGTACGGCCGGTTCATGGCCCAGGAGGCCATCAACAACGCGCTGATCGAGCACGCCCAGGCGGGCAAGGCAGTGGTCCGGCTCAAGGGCGGGGACCCGTACGTCTTCGGCCGCGGCATGGAGGAGCTCCAGGCACTTGCCGAGGCCGGGATCCCCTGCACGGTCGTCCCCGGCATCTCCAGCTCCATCTCGGTGCCCGGAGCCGTCGGCATCCCCGTCACCCACCGCGGTGTGGCGCACGAGTTCACCGTGGTCAGCGGGCACGTCGGCCCCGACGACCCGCGGTCCCTCGTGGACTGGGCCTCCCTCGCCAAGCTCACCGGCACCCTGGTGATCCTGATGGGCGTCGACAAGATCGGCCTGATCGCCGAGGCCCTGGTCCGCCACGGCCGCGCCGCCGACACCCCGGTCGCGGTCGTCCAGGAGGGCACCACCGCCACCCAGCGCCGGGTGGACGCCACCCTGGCCACGGTCGGCGAGACGGTCCGCGCCGAGGAGGTCCGCCCGCCCGCGGTGATCGTCATCGGCGAGGTCGTCACGGTCAACACGACTTCCCCCACGACCAGCGCCTGACAGGCCGTTGGCACCACACCCAGGACAAGGCAGTATCACCCTGTGGCTGATCTCATCACCGTCGAGGACCCCGACGACCCGCGCCTGCGCGACTACACGGGCCTGACCGACGTCGAACTGCGGCGCCGGCGCGAGCCCGCCGAAGGCCTGTTCATCGCCGAGGGCGAGAAGGTCATCAGACGCGCCAAGGACGCCGGGTACGAGATGCGCTCCATGCTGCTCTCCGCCAAGTGGGTCGACGTCATGCGCGACGTCATCGACGAACTCCCGGCCCCCGTCTACGCAGTCACCCCGGAGCTCGCCGAACGCGTCACCGGCTACCACGTGCACCGCGGAGCCCTCGCCTCCATGCAGCGCAAGCCGCTGCCTACGGCCGAGGAACTGCTCGCCACCACCCGGCGCGTGGTCATCATGGAAGCGGTCAACGACCACACCAACATCGGGGCCATCTTCCGCAGCGCCGCCGCCCTCGGCATGGACGCGGTGCTGCTGTCGCCGGACTGCGCGGACCCGCTCTACCGCCGTTCCGTGAAGGTCTCGATGGGCGCGGTCTTCTCCGTCCCCTACGCACGCCTCGACGCCTGGCCCAAGGGGCTGGACTCGGTCCGTGAGGCGGGCTTCAAGCTGCTCGCCCTCACCCCGCACCAGAAGGCCTCGCCGATCGACGTGGCCGCGCCGCAGTCCCTGGAGCGGGTCGCGCTGATGCTCGGGGCCGAGGGCGACGGCCTGTCCACGCAGGCGCTGGTCGCCGCCGACGAGTGGGTACGGATCCCCATGGCGCACGGCGTGGACTCGCTGAACGTGGGCGCGGCCGCGGCCGTCGCCTTCTACGCGGTGGCCCAGGGCCGCGAAACCAGCTAGGGCCCGTAGGGCTCAGAGCTTCTGGGCCGCCGCGATGCCCAGCGCCACGATCAGCGTCACCACGACGAACACGATCAGCCGCTGCCTCATCAGCTTCGGGTCCGGCCGTGAGGGCCGCCGCCCCGTCCCCGTCGTACGAGGGGCCGGGCGGCCGCCCGTACGCCCTGCCGTCGGCCGGGACGACGGACCGCCCGGGTTGCGGGAGGACGAGGGACGCGAGTGCGGTCCGCTCTGCGGGCCTCCCTGGGCCCGCGGCGTGGCGGCTGCCCCGGGCCGCCGCTCCGTCTGCTGGTCCGCGTACAGGTCGGCCCCCTCCGGGAGCCGCCCGGTGGGCCGGTCCGCGCGGGCGCGCTGCGCCGGCGGGCGCCCGTCGGAGAGCCCCTGGGCCTCGCGGGCGGCGATCTCCTTCAGCCGCATCGACAGCTGGAGCGTGCTGGGCCGCTCCTCGGGGTCCTTGGCCAGGCAGGCGCGTACCAGGGGCGCCAGCGCGTCCGGGACCCCCACCAGGTGCGGCTCCTCGTGCACGACGCGGTACAGCATGACCTCGGAACTGCCGTGCCCGAAGGGGGAGTCGGCGGTCGCCGCGTAGGCGAGGGTGGCACCGAGGGCGAAGACGTCGGTGGCGGGGGTGACGATGGCGCCGCGCACCTGTTCGGGCGCCAGGAAGCCGGGGGAGCCCACGGCCGTACCCACGTGCGTCAGCGTGCTGGCCCCGGTGGCCCAGGCGATCCCGAAGTCGATGATGCGCGGACCCTTGGGGGACAGCAGGATGTTCGAGGGCTTGAGGTCGCGGTGGACGACCCCCGCCTCGTGCACGGCGACCAGCCCCTCGGAGAGCGCGGCGCCGATGGCGGCGATCTGAGCGGCCGTCAGCGGGCCTTCCTCGGCCACCTTGTCGTGCAGGGAGGGCCCGGGGACGTACTGGGTGGCGAACCAGGGCCGCTCGGCCTCCAGGTCCGCCGCCACCAGGCGGGCGGTGCACCCGCCCCGGATCCGCCGGGCCGCCGACACCTCGCGCGCGAACCGCGAACGGAACTCCTGGTCCTCGGCCAGATCCGGCCGGATGACCTTGAGGGCGACCCGCTGCCCGCGCCGGTCCGATCCCAGGTAGACCACGCCCATGCCGCCGGCGCCGAGCCGTCGGTGCAGTCTGAACGAGCCGACGACACGCGGGTCCTCGCGCCGGAGCCGCATCATCGCCATGTCCACCCCGCTGACCGGTCGTCCTGTTGACGTGGCACAGCTTACGGACGATCCGCCATGCGCGCTCAGAGGCCGCGCCCTCGCCGGGGGATTCGATTGTCAGTGCGGGGCAGCCCTCTTGAGGGATCCTCAAGTGCCCGGGCCGATACTGGCGAGGGGTGGGTGGATGTTCCCAAACACCCCTCGCCGCACGGTCATTGACACTTCCGCATGCTCTGTTCGCGGGGTGGGTGAGGGCCGTACGGCCGCAGGGCCCGGATCGATCTTGCGGGTGGACCGCACGAAGACACGCATGAACAGGGAGTGACGGAAGTGAGTGAAGTCACTACCCTCCGGTCATCCCCTCCGGGAAGACCCCGACGGCGGGGGACCGGTCTCCACCCAGGGGAGTACACGGAAGGGGCCCCCTCATCCTCATGGAGGCCCGCCAATGGGTACGAGGGCATGAGGCCAGGGACCGTCCACGCGCCTAGTGTTGAAGACAAGCGGCGGGTGGAGCACTCGTCCCCCGAGGTCACAAACCCGCCGCTGCCAAACGACAGGGAGAGGACCATGGCGGACATCGCACGGCAGGGACGCAAGGCATTCGCGTTCAACGGCCATGAGTCCGGCACGCGCCACCCGCTGGTGGCCGCGGCCATGGTGCTCCCCCTGGCCGCCGTCCTGCTGTTCCTCTTCGGAGGCTTCGAGCAGGTGGCGGCACAGGCGTCGTCCGTGGGCGCGATGCTGGGGCGCTGAGCGGCGCTCCGGATCCGGGAGAGCGGCCCGGATCGGACATCGGCCTGTCAGCCCCGTGGGGACGGGGGTGCGGCGGACGGCAGGTGAAGGGTGCTGCCCGTACGACTGGGGAGTCGGACGGGCAGCACCCTTTTCTTCGTGCCCGCACGCGGCGGCGTACGATCCCCGGACGCCGCGGACGTTCCCGTCCCGCCGTCCGAACCGGGGGTTCCATGACCGCCGCCTCCCTGCCCGAGGCCCTCGCCGCCCGCGCGGCTCCGTCGCCCGGGACACGGGAGCCGTACACGGTGCTCGCCGACCGGGCGGACGGGACCGTGGTGCGCTGCGGGGAGACCGTGGCCAAGGCCCATGCCGCGGACGCCGACCGCGACGCCCTGGCGGTACGGATGCGGATCGCCGGGCACGAGTCACTGGCCGGGGTGCTCCTGCCCCCGCTGCGCACCGGGGCCGGGTACCTCCGGGACCGGCCCGTGTCCCTGTGGCCCTACGGAGCCCCGGTGGACCCCGAGCGCCCCGAGGACGCCCCGTGGGAGGCCGTGGCCCGGCTGCTGGCGGCCCTGCACCGGATCCCGCCCGGCCGCCTCCCCGGACCGGTCCCGCCGATGCGGGGCCCGGCGAAGGTGGCGCGCGCCCTGGCCCGCCTGGCATGGGCCGTGCCGGGGCCGGGGCCGACTCCTGGACCGGGGTCGGCGCAGACGCCGGGTCAGGCACAGGCGCCGGGCCAGGCGCAGGCACCGGTACCGGCCCAGGCGCCGGTTCGCGCGTCCGGGGCGGAGCCCGGGAGCCTTCCGTCGCCCCGGGCCGCCGAGGCCGTACGGGCCGCCGCACGCACCCTGCCCGCCTGGGCGCGGGGCGAGGCGGAGCCGCCGCCCGGCGGCGCGCTCTGCCACGGGGACCTGCACCTCGGACAACTGGTGCGGTATCCCGCCCCGGACGGGCCCTGGCTGCTCATCGACGTCGACGACCTCGGCCTCGGCGCCCCCGCCTGGGACCTCGCCCGCCCGGCCGCCTGGTACGCGTCCGGGCTGCTCGACACCGGGACCTGGCTGCGTTTCCTGGACGCGTACCGCGCGGCCGGGGGACCGGCGGCCGGTCCGCCGGGCCGCGACCCGTGGCCGGAACTGGACCTCGCCGCCCGCGCGCTCACCGTGCAGACGGCGGCCCTGGCGCTGTCCAAGGCGGCGGAGGCGGGGCGCCGACTGGACGACGTGGAGCGGCTGATGGTGGACGCATGTGCCCGAATTGCGGGCCTCCCGGCCGACTTGAACTCGGGGCCCCCGTCGTAGGGTGAGTCCTCCGCCACCGGGCATGCATCCGATGGCGACGTCCACGGCGAGGAGTTGATCCGGTCATGCAGTGTCCGAAGTGTCACGCGGCGATGCACACGTACAACCGCAACGGTGTCCAGATAGAGCAGTGCAGCGGCTGCCGCGGCATCTTCCTGGACTACGGCGAGCTGGAGGCGCTGACCCGCCTGGAGTCCCAGTTCACGGCCCAGCAGTACGGTCAGGTGCCTCCGCCGGCCGCGCCCCCGGCCCCCTATCCGGCCCCGCACGCGGCCCCGGCTCCCGCCTGGGGCGCCCCGCACCACGGCGGCCACGGCCATCACGGTCACCACCGCGGAGGCTTCGGCCGGATGCTCTTCTCCTCCTGACGCGTGAGCGGTCCGCGTACGACAGAAGCCCCGGCCGTCGAGACGGCCGGGGCTTCCGGGTGGTGCGCGATACTGGGATTGAACCAGTGACCTCTTCCGTGTCAGGGAAGCGCTCTCCCGCTGAGCTAATCGCGCGGGCTCCACGGCTGTAAAGCCGCAGGTCAAGCAGGTGATACAGAGTACTGCGTGCGCGATACTGGGATTGAACCAGTGACCTCTTCCGTGTCAGGGAAGCGCTCTCCCGCTGAGCTAATCGCGCGGGGATCCTTGCGGATCAGTGGACGATACTGGGATTGAACCAGTGACCTCTTCCGTGTCAGGGAAGCGCTCTCCCGCTGAGCTAATCGTCCTTGGAGGTGGAGACGGGATTTGAACCCGTGTAGACGGCTTTGCAGGCCGTTGCCTCGCCTCTCGGCCACTCCACCATGGAGCTGCAGGGGTTCTCGGGAAGAAATCCCCCACTTCGAGCGGACGACGAGACTCGAACTCGCGACATCCACCTTGGCAAGGTGGTGCTCTACCAACTGAGCTACGTCCGCAGGTCACCGTGTTCACTCCGGGGTTCTCCCCCTTCGCTCCCTGGCGACGTGTTGAACTCTAGCGGATTCCCGGGCCAGCTCAAAAACGCGTTTCCGCAGCGTGCTGCCGCTCGATCACCGCCGGTCACCCGACGGTCACCTCACCGGCGCCGCCGCGTCACCGGTCATAGACTCGCAGCCGTGCACGACCTGCCTCCTCTGGCCCGCTTCGGCGGCCTGCTCGCGACCGACCTCCGAGATGTCACCAGTGATCCTGCCGCCCTCGACTCCACCGGGTTCTGGGCGGTGGCCGCGGACTTCGAAGGGCGGCTCGTCTGCGCGCGCTTCGGGGACATACGCCCCGACCCCGTCCCCGCGCCGGTCCCCGGGGCCTGGCGCGGACCGGACCCCGACGAGTGGACCTCCTCGCTCGACCGCGCCGCCTACACCGCCGGCGTACGCCGCATCCGCGAGCACATCGCCGCAGGTGAGGTGTACCAGGCCAATCTCTGCCGGGTGATGTCCGCGCCGCTGGCCGACCCGGCCGAAGCCGACGTGGACGCCCTCACCGCACTGCTCGCGCGCGGGAACCCGGCGCCCTATGCAGGAACGATTCGGCTCCCCGCTCACGGCGTCGAGATCGCCACCGCCTCGCCCGAGCTGTTCCTGCGCCGGGCCGGCCGCCACGTGGAGTCGGGCCCCATCAAGGGCACCGGCCGCACCGTCGCCGACCTGCTCCCCAAGGACCACGCAGAGAACGTGATGATCGTGGACCTCGTACGCAACGACCTCGGCCGGGTCTGCGCCATCGGATCCGTCGCCGTGCCCGAGCTGTGCGCCGTGGAGGAGCACCCGGGCCTGGTCCACCTCGTCTCCACCGTCAGCGGCGAACTCGCCGACGGCGCGGGCTGGCCCGAGCTGCTCGCCGCCACCTTCCCGCCCGGCTCCGTCACCGGCGCCCCCAAGTCCTCCGCCCTGCGGATCATCGAGGCGCTGGAGACCGCCCCCCGCGGCCCCTACTGCGGCGGCATCGGCTGGGTCGACGCCGACCAGGGCACGGCCGAGCTGGCCGTCGGCATCCGCACCTTCTGGATCGACCGGGAGGCCCCCGGCGGCCCCCGCCTGCTCTTCGGCACCGGGGCGGGCATCACCTGGGGCTCCGACCCCGACCGCGAATGGGCCGAGACCGAGCTGAAGGCGGCCCGCCTGCTGCGGGTAGCGTCAGGTCTCCACGAGGCGTCCGGCGCGCAGGGTGCGCCCGGGACACACGGGACGCACGGGACCCACGGGGCGCACGGAACTACGGGAAGGACAGCACGGTGAGGATCTGGCTCGACGGAGCGCTGCGGGACGCGGACGAGGCGAAGGTGTCCGTGTTCGACCACGGCCTGACCGTGGGCGACGGCGTCTTCGAGACGCTCAAGGCGGAGCGCGGCGAGGCCTTCGGGCTCACCCGCCACCTGGAGCGGCTGACCCGCTCCGCCCGCGGCCTCGGTCTCCCCGACCCCGACCTCGACGAGGTGCGCCGGGCCTGCGCGGCCGTCCTGGCCGTCAACCCGATGCCGCTCGGCCGGCTGCGGGTCACCTACACCGGCGGCGTCTCCCCGCTCGGCTCCGACCGCGGCGAGGCCGGCCCCACCCTGATCGCCGCCGTCGCCGAGACCACCCGCCGCCCGGACACCACGGCCGTCGTCACGGTGCCCTGGGTGCGCAACGAGCGCAGCGCGGTGACGGGCCTGAAGACCACCTCGTACGCCGAGAACGTCGTCGCGCTGGCCGCCGCCCACCGGGCCGGGGCCTCCGAGGCGCTCTTCGCCAACACCGTGGGCCGGCTCTGCGAGGGCACCGGCTCCAACGTGTTCATCGTGCTCGACGGGGAACTGCACACCCCGCCCGTCGCCTCCGGCTGCCTGGCCGGCATCACCCGCGCACTCGTCGCCGAGTGGGCCGGGGCCAAGGAGACCGACCTGCCGTTCGAGGCGCTGGACGCGGCCGAGGAGATCTTCCTGACCTCCTCGCTGCGCGACGTCCAGGCGGTCGTCCGGATCGACGGCCGCGAGCTCGGCTCCGGCCCGGGTCCGGTCACGGCCGAGGCGATGCGGATCTTCGACGCCCGCTCCGCGGACGACCTCGATCCGTAACCCCGCGCCCAGGGGTGTCGCAACGGGGCCCCCGGGCGGGTAGAACTCGGACGATGACCACCACCCTGCGGCCGTCCGGGCCGCTTCAGCAGAGCGACGGCGGGGCGCGCACGCGCCCGTACGAGATCCGGGTCAACAGCAGGCGCGTCGGCGCCCTGCTGATCACCTCGGACACCCCCTTCGGGCCGACCGTCGGGGAGATCCGCGACCTTGCCGTCGAGGAACCCGACCGCGGGCGGGGCAGGGCCACCGTGGCCGCGCTGGCCGCCGAGGAGGTGCTGCGCGGCTGGGGCTGCCGCCGGGTCCGCGTCTCGGTCCCGGCGGACTCGGCCGCCGGCCTGCGCCTGGCCCGGTCCCTCGGCTACGCCGAGTACAGCCGCCACATGGCCAAGGAACTCCCCGAGGAGCCCCCCGAGCTGTCCGAGGGGATACTGGGCCGCCCGATGACGGAGGCCGAGTACGAGGCCTGGCACGCCGACGCGGTCCGGGGCTACGCCGACGACTGGATCGGCCGCGGCATGCCGGCGGAGGCCGCCCGGGCCAAGTCGGTGGCCGACCACGAGGCCCAGCTGCCCCGGGGCCTGGCCACGCCAGGTGTCACCTTCGTCGTCCTGGAGGCGGCCGGTGTGCCCGTCGGCCACCTGTGGGTCGCGCCGTCCGGGCAGGGCTCGTACGTCTTCGACGTCGGGGTCGACCCCGCGCACCGCGGACGCGGGTACGGCCGCGACCTGATGCTCCTCGCGGAGCAAACGGCCCTCGCGGCAGGCCACCGCGTCCTCGCCCTGCACGTCTTCGCGGGCAACACCCCCGCCCTGCGCCTGTACGAGTCCCTCGGCTACCTGCCCACGAACTTCAACTACGCCAAGGACCTGATCTAGCCCCGGCTCAGGGAGCGGTGTCCGCGAGCAGGCGGTCGGCGATCTCCTCGACGCGGGCGCGCAGGCCGTCCTGGCTCTTGCCACCGTCGAGGCGTTCGCCGCCGATCACGTACGTCGGGGTGCCGGTCACGCCGATCGCCTTGCCCTCGGCCTGGTCGGCGTCGACGATCAGGATGTGCCGTCCGTCGATCAGGGCGGTGTCGAACTCCTCGACGTCGAGGCCGAGTTCGCGCGCCACGTCCAGCAGGACCGGCTCGCCGCGTTCACCGAGCTCGGCGGTACGGGCCAGCACCGCCTCCGTGTACGGCCAGCCCTGTCCCTGCTCCACGGCCTCTTCGGCGGCCTGCGCCGCGGCGAAGGCGTGCTTGTGCTTCTCCAGGGGGAAGTGGCGCAGCCGGATGTCCAGCCGGTCGCCGTAGCGGGCCCGCAGGGCGCGCACGTCGTCCAGGGCGCTGTGGCAGTCCGGGCACTGGAGTTCGCACCAGACGTCGAGGATCACGGAATCGGTCATACGGACAGTCTCCCAGTCCCGCGCCCGACGGCCGACCCGGACCGGGCCGGACCTGACCCGCACCCGGACGGGACCGGGGCCGGGGCCGGGGCCGGGGCTGAGACCTGGGGAGGAGGCGCGACCCGGAGATCTCCCGGAGATCCGCGCGGGCGCCTCCGTGGGCCTGGCCCGTACCGCGGGGCCGGTGCAGGATGGATAGGGACAGATCGCCCAGCCCTGGAGGACCGCATGCTCGCCGAGACCATATGTTCCGCGGTGTCCGCGGCGGGCCTGGGCATCGCCGCGCTGACCGCGTACCGCAAGCGCTTCCTGGCCGCCACGCGGATCGCCGCCTATGCGCTGGTGCCGGTGGGCCTGGTGATGACGGGCGTCGTGGAGTGGGTGTCCGGGATGGTCTTCAATCCGACCGTCTGGGCGGGCTTCGGCCTGCTGGCGCTGGCCTGGCTGCTCCTCCTGACCACCCGCGCCGTCGAACGCCGCAGCCTCGCCAAGCAGGTCAAGGGGGGTCCGGCCCAGGAGGCCGTCGCCCCGGCCGCCTCCGCACCGTCGCTCGACGCGGGCTCCCGCTCCCGTCCGGCCGCCCGGCCGAACAACGCCCCGGCCGCGGGCGGGGAGGACTTCTCCGACATCGAGGCCATCCTCAAGAAGCACGGGATCTGACCTGCGGGCCCACAAGATCGGGCGAACTCCCGCCCGGATGTTGGCGTGTTGAGGGCCGGATGGTGGCGCGCTGCGTCATCATCGGCCCGACATGCTCGAGACATCGCAGGGTGATCCGTCGGTTCCCGCGCCGGTCCCCGCCCCCGTCGCCGAGGAGCCGCGAGGCTGCCTCTTCGCGCTCTCCCAGCCGCCGTTGATGATCTTCCTAGGAGTGATCGGCACCCTGCTGCTGTTCGCCGCCGTGCACGATCTCTACCTGCTCTGACGCCCCCGCGTCGGCTTCCTTGCGCCGGGCCCGGTACGCCGCCACGTGCAGCCGGTTCCCGCAGGTCCGGCTGTCGCAGTAGCGCCGGGAGCGGTTCCGGGACAGGTCCACGAAGGCGCGCCGGCAGTCCGGGGCCTCGCAGCGGCGCAGCCGCTCCTGTTCGCCGGAGACCACGATGAAGGCCAGCGCCATGCCGCCGTCGGCCGCGAGGTGGTCGCCCACCGAGGCGCCCGGCGCGAAGTAGTGCACGTGCCAGTCGTAGCCGTCGTGGTCGGTCAGCTGCGGAGTGGTCCCGGCCGTCGCCACCAGCTCGTTGATCAGTACGGCCGCCGCACGGGAGTTCGGTGCCGCGAAGACCTGGGCGAACTTGCCGCGCACCGTCCGGACCCCGGACAGGTCGCGGGCGCCGAGCTCGCCGACGTCACTGATCGAGTACTCCCTGACGAACGCGCGCAGCGCGCCGATGTCCGCCAGCCCGTCGGGGTGGTCCACCTCGGCCGCGGTGTTCACCAGCGCGACGACGACCTCGAGCGCGCGACGGGTGTCGTGGGGGATCTGCACGGGGTCTCCCTCAGGGGCCGGGCCTGCGGCGACGGGCCAGTGCCGCCGCTGGGGGAGGACTCTAGCCGGTCCCTCTCAGCGGGGGTGCCCCCACGCACACCGGCGCCGTCCCCGCGGACGGCTTCCGCGGGAACAGCGCCGGCAATGCCGTATGTGGTTGTCCGGCTCACACCGTCGCCCCGAGTCGGACGGTGTCGAGCGGGGGCTGTTGGCCTGGCTCAGCTTTCGGCCAGGATGTGGGAGAGCTCCTTGTCGAGGTCGAAGTGCCGGTGCTCGGTTCCTGGTGGAACCGCGGCGTCCGTCCGCTTGAGGAACGACTCGAGTGCTCGGGCGGGTGCTTCGAGCAGTGCTTCTCCCTCCGGTGAGCTCAGGGCGATGCAGACGACGCCCTGACCGTGGCTGCGGGACGGCCAGACGCGGACGTCGCCGGTACCGGTGGGCCGGTGGAGGCCCTCAGCGAGGAGGTCGCGGGCGAATACCCATTCGACCGTCTCCTCGGCGCCGGTGTGGAAGGTGGCGTGCACGGCGTAGGGGTCGGCCGTGTCATACCGCAGGCCCGCGGGAACAGGCAGTGAGGACTCGCTCGACACAACGAGGCGCAGGTGCAGCTCGCAGCTGACCGTGGTGTTCATAAGCGCCAGGGCCTTTCGCTCAGTGTGCGCTCGGGGATTCGCACGTCGGCGAAATCGACATGCCACCTACGGTGCCGTTGTAAACCCCTCTGACCGTTTTGCGGACCTCTGGGTCCCTCGTACGGCGGATCCAAACCACCGTTCGCGTGTGTATCCGGCTCGGGTAGATTCGACCCCATGAATACGGGGAGTGACCGCGAGACCAATGAGTCCGCCACCGGCGAGCCGGCCGCCGCAGAGACGCCGCACGTATCGAAGGCGCCCGCCTTCATCAAGGCCCGCCGGAGCCTGCACCTGAGCTGGCAGGTCGGCGTCTTCGTCGTCGGCCTCGCGGTGATCGCCGCGGGTGTCGCCATGCTCGTCCTGCCCGGCCCCGGCTGGGTCGCGATCTTCGCGGGCCTGGCGATCTGGGCCACCGAGTTCGCCTGGGCCCACCTCGTCCTGCGCTGGACGAAGCGCAAGGTCACCGAGGCCGCGCAGAAGGCGCTCGACCCCAAGGTGCGCCGCCGCAACATCATCCTGACCACCGTCGGGCTCGTCATCGCGGGCGCGCTGATCGGTTTCTACCTGTGGAAGTACGGGCTCGTCCTGCCCTGGGACATCAAGGACCAGTGACCGGCCGGTGCTGGTCATGGAGCACCGCTGACATGCGGTAATGTTTGCGGTGCGTCCGGGCGATTAGCTCAGTGGGAGAGCACTTCGTTCACACCGAAGGGGTCACTGGTTCGAACCCAGTATCGCCCACCCGGACCAGAGGCCCGGAGACTTTCACAGTCTCCGGGCCTCTGGCGTTCACCCGAGCCGGCCCAGCGCGTCCCGCAGCCGCCGGGCCTCGCGCAGCCGCTTCTCGTACGTCGCGCCCACGGCCAGCAGCAGCAGGCCCGCCAGGGCCGGCGGCAGCCAGCGCGGGAGCACCCCCACGACCTGGACGACGTACGGCGCGAGCTCGTGCAGGGCCACCGACGCCAGCACGGCGCCGCCCAGCAGCAGCGGGGCCTGCAGCCGCCGGTGCGCGCCCGCCAGGGTCACCGCCAGCGCGGCCAGGCCCAGCAGCAGCGGACGCAGCCAGTACGGGTCCCCCCAGGCCGCCAGCAGGCTCGGCAGCAGCGTCGCCGCCAGCCCGGGGCCGTACGCCGTCCAGGACGAGCACTGCGGGTCCTTCCGGCGCCGCAGCAGGCCCACCGCGAGGGCGGGCACCGTCACCGGCAGCGTGTACGCCTCCGGGGCCGTGACCCCGGCCTCCGCCAGGCGCACCCAGGTCGCCAGGGCGAACAGCGCCCCCGCGGCCCAGCCCAGCCGCCGCCGGTCCGCCCGCACCGCCGCACCCGCGCAGATCACCCCGGCCAGCGCCAGCACCAGCGCCAGGATCCCGGCCTGCCGGCCCGCCACGGCCAGGGCCACCGCCGGCACACCCGCAGCGGCCGCCGACACCTCGGCCGGCACCCGTACGGCGCCCAGCCGGGGCCCGAGGGCGGCGACCGCCGCCGGGACCGCGAGCACCGGCAGCGACCACCAGGACAGCGCCGCCTCCACCGCCGCGCACACCGCCACCAGCACCCCCGTCGCGTACCCGACGGCGCACACCGCCGCCCAGGACCGGGCCCAGCGCGGTGCGGGCCCGTACGCCGCCCCTACGGCGCAGCCCGCACCGAGCAGCCCCCACACCGCGAAGGTGGCCACGCGCCCGTCCAGCGCGCCCAGGGACACGTTCGCGGCGCCGGCCAGGGCGCAGATGCCCGCCGCGACCGCCACCCCCCGGGCCCGCGACCGCAGGACGAGCACCCCCGCGCCCATCGTCACCGCCAGCTGGACGGCGAAGACCGCCGCCACCGGGACTCCGAGCAGCATCGGCGCCGTGAACAGGCCGGACCAGCCGAGGACCGCCGCCACGACCAGCGGCTCGGGCCGCGCCAGCGCCCGGGACAGCCACCAGGCCGCCCCCGCCGTGACCAGCAGCACCACCGGAACCGCCGCCCCCGGCCAGAACGGATCCGCAGCCGGGGTCGTCACCGCCCACACCTCGTCCAGCACCCCGAACCGGGCCAGCAGCGCCGGAGCCACCGCCGACCAGCCCGCCAGCGCCGCCAGGGCCGCCACCAGCGCCCCGGCCCAGGACAGCCCCCGCCGGACCGGCCCCGGCAGCCAGGGCGCCCGTACGGCCGCCAGCAGCGGCAGCGCCACCAGCAGGTGGGCCACCACCGCCCAGCCCGGATCCAGCCCGGGTCGCGCCGCACCGCCGAAGGCCACCACCGCCGCGAGGCCGCCCGCGAACGCGGCGAACCAGGCGCGCGGAGCGCGCCAGGCCACCGTCACCCCGAGCGCCGCCACCGCCAGCAGCAGCGCCCCCGGGGCCGGCGTCCCGCCCGCCGAGTCGGCCGACCACGACCGGACCGCCCCGATCAGCAGCGCACCCGCCCCCAGCACGCCCGCCGGGACCCATACCGCCGGGGACCACGCCGCCGTGGCCGGCAGCGCCCGGGCCCGCAGTGCGAACGCCGCGTCCAGCCCCGCCGTCGCCAGCAGTGCCCAGCCCAGCCCCAGCGGCCCGGCCTGCGCGGCCAGCGCCGCCAGCGGCAGCGACCACTGCGCCGCCAGCACCGCCGCGGGCACCGGGATCCGCAACGGGGGCAGCCGCCGGGCCAGTACCAGCCCGTACCCCGCCCACGCCGCCGCCCCCACCGCGGTCGCCGCCGCCGCGTAGCCGAGGGGGTCGGTGTCCGGGAGGGCGACCGCGTACAGCGCGTACGCGTCCAAGGCCGTCAGCAGCAGACCCACCGCGGCCACCGACTCGGCCGTCGACCTCAGCCCGCGCCGCAGCAGCGGCACGGGCGCGCCCAGCGCGGCCGCGGTCACCGCCGCCAGCACCGCGGAGCGCCCCGCGATCCCGAGCGAGCCCCAGCTCACCAGCGTGAAGGCCAGCGCCGCCACGGCCAGCAGCACCGCGCCCAGCGCGAGCAGCACGTTCTGCGCGCTCGGGGCCGAGGACTCCTTCGCGGGCGTCCCCGGGGCCACCCACCCGGCGGGAGGCCCCCACACCCCGGCGGGAGCCGGGCCGGTGGAGCGCAGCAGACGCAGCAGCCAGTCGCGGCGCGTCAGCAGGTACAGCCGCCGGGAGTCGAGTTGAGCCAGTTCGCGGTCGATGAGCGCCAGCTCCTCGGCCGGCGGCAGGGGCTTGTTCATGATGCGGAGTGTGGTGCCCGTCACGCCGTCAGGACATGGGCGTGCGTACTCAGATCCGCACTGAGTACGCACAGGGGTCACCGAACCGCGTCACCGAACCGCGTCACCGAACCGGGAGTGCGCGGCCCGGCCGGCGGACAGACTGGACCCATGCACCACAGCCGCCCCGACCGCTGGAGCCACTACCGCTTCCGCAGCGTGTGGGACCTCGACGCCCCGCCCGCACACGTCTACGCCGTACTGGAACGGATGGGGGAGTACCCGCACTGGTGGCCCCAGTTCCGCCGGGTGGAACGCCTGGACGACCGCACCGGCACCGCGCAGATCCGCTCCGCACTGCCCTACGCCCTGCACGTCACCACCGCCGAACTGCTCCGCGACCCCCGCCGCGGCCTCCTGGAGGTGGCGCTCCACGGCGACCTGGAGGGCTGGGCACGGTGGACCGTACGCCCCCGCGGCGGACCCGGCGCCGGGCGCGCACGCGCCCTGTACGAGCAGGAGGTCGAGGTGCGCACGCCCCTGATCCGGCAGCTCTCGCTGCCCGGGCGGCCGGTGTTCCGGCTCAACCACGCCCTGATGATGCGGGCCGGGCGGCGCGCCCTCGCGGCCCGGCTGGCCGCTTCCCCGGAAGCGGTTTGAACCAGCCCCGAGGCTTCTGTATTGTTCAGTGCGTTCCCGGGCGATTAGCTCAGCGGGAGAGCACTTCGTTCACACCGAAGGGGTCACTGGTTCGATCCCAGTATCGCCCACCGGGACAGGCCGGTCCGTCTGATGACGGACCGGCCTTCCGCATCTCCGGGACCAGACCGCGCGACACTCAAGCCGCCGTCGACAGGTCCGGCCGCAACGGCCAGTGCGGATCCACCGACTCCGGTGTGCCCTGACGCGCGAACCACGCCTGGAGCCCCCGCGCCTGCGCCGCGTGCCACACCTGCTGGAGCGTGTGCAGTTCCGCCGGGGTCAGCCGCTCCAGCCGCCCGGCGAACCGCCGCCCCACCGCCCGTACGAGCTCCAGCGAGGCCAGCGCGTCCGCCGCCGCGTCGTGCGCTCCCTCCAGCTCGATCCCGTAGTGCGCGCACAGGTCCGTCAGCGTCCGCCGGCCCTTGCGGTAGCGGTCCAGGTGCTTGTCCAGCACCCGCGGATCCAGCACCGTCAGCGGCCGGTTGTCCAGGTACCGCGACAGCGAGGACGCCCGGTGCCTGCGCAACTCCCGGTCCAGCAGCGTCAGATCGAACGGCGCGTTCATCACCACCACCGGCCGGCCCGCCACCTGCTGCTCCCCGAGCGCGCGGGCTATCTCCTCCACCACCGGCGCCGGCCAGCGCCCGTGCCGCTGGAGGTGCTCGTCGGTGAGACCGTGCACTTCCGTTGCCCCCGGCGGAACCGGGATGCCGGGATTGACCAGCCAGCGCGTCGAGCGGACCCGGCCGCCCGCGCACTCCTGCACGATGAGCGCGGCGGACACGATCCGGTCCGACTCCACGTCCACCCCGGTCGTCTCCGTGTCGAATGCGGCCAGCGGGCCCTCGTACCAGCGTGTCATGGCGAACTCCTCGTCCCCGGTCGGCAGATGGGGGCACCCGGGCGCCGCCGCCTCGGAACGTGCCACCCTTGCCCGCTTCGGTGATACCCGGGCTGTTTGCCCCGTACGCCGTTTGCGGGTGCCCGGGTGCGGAGACAACTTCCTTGGGGGACCGCACAGGTGAACGGTCGTCACCCCACACACCACCCACGGCAGAGCCCGGAAGGCATGGGGAGCCGGCCATGGCGCTCGCGCAGCCCGAACAGGGCGGGGTGCTGCAGGGGCAGATCGATCCGCGAAGCGGACCGCTGCGCGGCACACTCGCCACCACCGCCTGCATGGAGACCCTTCAGGTGGGATACCTGCACGCCGTCGCCGCCGCGGCCGGCTGCTCGCTCTCCCAGCCCTTTCCCGACAACGGCATCGACTGGCACGTCAGCCACGGTGCGCCCGAACACGTCGTCGACGACGAAGTCACCATCAAGGTGCAGCTGAAGGCCACCTACCAGATACCGCCCCGGCCGGCCGGCCCCACCTTCGGCTTCACCCTCGACAACGAGCACCTCGTGAAGCTGGCGCGCACCCCCGTCGCCGTCCACAAGATCCTCGTCGTGATGCTCGTCCCGCGTGAGCGCGACCAGTGGCTGTCCGCCGGCCACGACCGGCTCGACCTGCGGCACTGCTGCTACTGGACCAACCTCGCCGGACAGCCCGTGACCGGCCGGCGCCGGACCACCGTACGGATACCGACCACACGGATCTTCGACGACCGGGCGCTGTGCGAGATCATGACCCGGGTCGGGTCGGGAGGGACACCCTGATGCACTGGCACTCACCGAACCTCGAACCGCTGCCGTCCCGGGAACCCCTGGGGTACGCGGACCTCACGCGCCCCGGGACGCCCGATCCCGCACAGGTCGACCCGGCCGTGCTCGGTGCGCTGCTGCACCGGCACGGCTGGCTGCGCCGGGGCGGCGCCGCCGGCCGGTACGGGCGCTGGACACCGCCCGCCGCACGGCCGGGCGGCGCCTCCCCGACCAGCCTGCTCGTCCCGGAGAGCCGTACCTTCCCCGACTGCGCCGACCTGCTGGAGGAGGCGCTGACCGCCCTCTCGCGCAGCGCCCTGCCCTCCGCACGCGAGGTGCTGTACGGGCTGAGCGTGCCGAGCGACGAGATCCGCTGGGAGCGGGAGATCCCGGAAGGGCCGTACGGGCTCCGGGGCGAGGCCGCGTGGACGGTGCAGGAGCAACTGCGCTCGGCGGCCCGGCAGCTGCTGCTCGCCGGAGCCCTGGCGGACCGGGCGAGGGCCGGCTACTACGGCGCCCGCCACCGGGCGCAGGCCGAACGGTCCCTGGACGGCGTCCTGGTGGGGCCTTCGCCGGGCGGGCGTCGGCTGACCGCGTTCGTCCCGGTCGACGGGGGCCGGGGGACCATGACGCGGCTGCACCACGCGCTGCACGCGGCCCGCGAGGCCGTGGACTACCAGCGGGCCACCGGCGGCATGGAGGCCTTCGACGCCGCCGTGGCGGCCGGGGTCAGCAGGGAACTCGCCGACGCGCTGATCGCGTTGGTCGGAGGCTCGGAAGGGGCCCGGGTCGCCCTGGCCTGGGCGCCGGCGGCCGGGGTCCCGGCGGGGTGCGCGGCCCGGCCGGAGCCGGTGGAGTTCTCGCCGGGGGACCTGCCGGTGCTCCGCGAGGCGGCGGCCCGCTACACCCGCGACGAACCCGCCGTTCCGGTCCGGATCGCGGGCGCGGTGGTACGGATGCGGCGCTCGGCCCCGGGCGGCGGGGGCACGGTCCGGCTACGGGTCCTCGCCGGGGCGGAGATCCCGTACGTCCGTGCCGCCCTCGACGAGGAGGCGTACCGGGTGGCGGGCCACGCGCACCTGGTCGGCCTGCCGATCCGGGTCAGCGGACGGCTCCAGCGCCGGGGCGGCTTCCGGCGGCTGGCGGACGCCACGGACGTGACGCCGGTGCCGCTGGACGAGGTGGAGCGGGACCGGCTGATGAAGTCGCTGGACGACGCCTTCGACCCGGCGGACGTCCTGCCGTCGGACGACTGAGCGGTGCCGCACGGCACTCCGGTGGCTGGGCACGCGGCGGGCCGTCAGCGCGGCGCGGGGGTGAGCTCCTCGGCCACCTGCCGCACCAGCGGGGTCCGGTAGGCCGCCGCCACCTGTTCCAGCCAGGCCACCTCGGCGTCCAGGTCGTCGTCGGCCGACCCCGCCCCGGGGGGACGGCCCGGCGACGCCGGACCGTCACCCGGCGCCGTCCGCTTCAGGGCGCACCGCAGTGACACCGCCTCCACGGCAGCCTCCAGCCGCGGCCCCGCCAGACCCTTGGCGGCCAGTGCGGCCCGGGCCGCTTCCCGTATATCCCCGCTGTCGAAGGCCCCCACCGCCAGGGCGCCGTCCCTGATCTCGATGACGTACCGGTAGAGCAGGACGTCCGGATCCCTTTCCAGTCCGGACGGCAGCGGGAGCATCACTTCGGGCGCCGCCTCGCGCAGCGCCGACCACAGCGGACGGATCCTGGCGAGGCGGCTGCGGACCCGCCCGAGCCGGACCCGTTCGGCCAGGCTCGGCCAGGCCACCCCGAGGATCAGCAGGAGCAGCGCGCAGGCCAGCAGCAGCTGGGTGGTGGCCACGACGGCCGAGCTGCGGAACCAGCCGGGTACGACCGACTGCACCAGCAGGTACGCCACGCGGTGGCACAGGTAGAGCAGCCCGGCGACGCTTCCCGCACCGATCAGCCGCAGCGAGGTGAGCAGTGAACCCGAGGCCGCCTGACCCCCGTAGCGCAGGCACATCGAGGCGCACAGCGTGAGACCCCATCCGAGATAGAGCGTCACGAGCCCCCAGTACGCCAGGGACCAGCCGGTCGTCGCCTGCGTCAGCAGGTCCTCGTCACCGTCCGGACGCGGCATCATGGCGAACGCGAGCACCAGCGCCGGCCCGGCCACCGTGAGCCCGCGCACCGGGGAGGACAGCCTCCGCCGGTCACCGGTGGCCTGGTGGACGAACTCGATCAGGCAGGCCGCGGCGGCCAGCGTGAGCAGATGGACGATCAGATTCGTGCCGCTGGCCACGCCCAGCAGACTGTCGATGCCCCGCCGGACACCGGGCACCCCGGCCACGGCCGCCGCCGTCACCAGGGACAGGGCGCCCCACAGCGACCGCTCCCGCCGCCCGCCGGCCAGCGCACCCCGCGCCATCCAGACCGTACCCAGCATCATCGGACCGACCAGTGCCACATCGAACGCACGCACCGCACTCATGCCCCACGCCCCAGGCCGAGCGCGTCACCCAGCCGGCCGAGAACCCCGGCGGCCCGTGACGAGGCGTCCCGGCCGGCCACCGGACGGCTCCGGCCGTGACTGCTCATCAGTGTCGCCAGCAGCTCTGCCTGTTGCTCCTCGACGGCCGAGTAGTCGGTGCGTCCCCTGGCGAGCATGCGGTTCACCATCACCGGGTCGAGATCGGGGAAGAGCCCGGCCGGAAGGGAACGGTCCATCTCCTGCTGCCCTCTGTGGTCGAGCAGCATGTGCGCCAGTTCGTGCAGGATGATGTGCGTCTGGTGCACGCGGCTGGTGGCGGCCTCGTAGAAGACGATGTCGGCATCACCCAGGCTCAGCCAGAGACCGCACACGCCCGCGACGGAACCGGCCGTCTCGGGCAGGGGGAGCAGGTGGAGGGGGCGTCCGCGCCGGTCGGAGACCGAACGGCAGAGCCGCTCGACGTCCAGCGGACGGGCCATGTCAAGCTCGTCGAGGATCTCCGTGAACCGGGCATCGACGGCCGTCCAGTTCTCGTGTTGCAAAGATCCCCCCGCCGCGCGGCACGCACCCTCCCGTGCGGACGGAGGCGTGACTTTTCGCGGGAAGTCTATGCATCGTCACCTGATTTCTCCCAGGAGGCCCTGGCCTTCAGGCCGGGGAGGAGTGGGGTCCTTGGGGCGGGGGTGCGGAGCGCCGGAGGTCGGTTCGCATCTGGTCTGGCCTGCTCTTTCGGTTGTTGTCAGTGGGCGGGGATAGGTTGTTGGGATGGCGGCGACAGCGATGGTGGGGGATGCCGGGCATGCCCGGTGGAGCTTCCGCGTCCGCGTGTCGTCTTCCGCGCTCGCCGCTCTGATGGCGGAGTGGGACCGGTGCCGGTGGATCTGGAACGAGTGCTGCGCGAAGTCGAAGCAGACGCACGTGTGGAACAAGGGCCGGCCCGAGGGGACGGACAAGCGGACCTGTGGCCCGGCGCAGCTCGACAAGATGTTGACCGAAGCCCGTACCAAGAACACCTGGCTTCGCGAAGGGTCCTCGGTTCCGCAGCAGCAGTCGATCCGGGATTTCGGGAAGTCCCGCGCCAAGGCGCAGAAGGACATCAAGGACCGGTTGCCGATGCGGCGACGGGCCGGGATGCCGAAGTGGAAGAGGAAGCGGGAAGCGCTGCCGTCTCTCAACTACACCAAGCGCGGCTTTCGGTTGAAGGACGGCCGCCTGTACCTGGCGGGCGGTATCGCCCTGACCGTGGTGTGGTCGCGGAACCTCCCGGCCGACCCGTCCAGCGTGCGTGTCTATCAGGACAGTGTCGGGCACTGGTACTGCTCGTTCGTCGTCCCCGCCGAGGTCGAGCAGCTTCCGGAGACCGGCGCGGTGATCGGCGTGGACTGGGGCGTGAAGGAGACCGCGACCACCACCAGCGATGCCCACGACCTCCCGCACGTCGAGCACGGCAAGAAGGCCGCCGCCGGCCTCGCGCGCCATCAGCGGATGATGGCCCGGCGCAAGCCACCGAAGGGCAAGGCAGGGTCGAAGGGCTACCGGCACGCGAAACGGCAGACCGCGAAGCTGCACAAGAAGGTCGCCCGGCAGCGCCAGGACACTGGCCGCCCATGGACTGTGCGCAGTGCGGAGCGAGAACCAAGCACGCACTACCTCTCTCAGAACGAACCTACGCCTGCACCGCGTGCGGAGCCGTATCCCCCAGGGATAAGAACTCCGCCCGCGTGATGCTGGTCCGGGCTGGTCTCAACCCGGCTAGTGCTGATCGCGTAAGACCAATCGGGGCGCTGCCCCACCTGGCAGCGTGAGCTAGAAATCCCCGATCAGCCCTGGAGGGTGAGGAATCCCCTCCCTTCAGGGAGGGGAGGATTCAATGACAGGGGCTCAGCCGGACGCCTCGGGTGGCCGCCGGGCGCCGCCGTCCGTGCCGTCGGCCACCCGGGCGGCCCGTTCCACGAGGGTGCGCACCAGGTCGAGTCCGTGCGCCGAGGACGTCGCCACCGTGGCGGCACGCAGCGCCACGGACCGTACGTCGTTGGCCCTGATGGCGTTGAGCAGACCCAGCTGAGCCATGGTCTGGGTGGCCACGTCGTCGTCGACGAAGTAGGCGGTCGGCACCCCGAAGAAGCGGGCGAGGGCGCGGAGCGTACCGATGGTCGGGTTGGGGACCTTGCCGTTCGCGAGCATGGACAGCCGGCCGACCGAGAGCGTGGTGTCCCCGGCGCCCCCGTCTTCCCGGATGCCGTCCACGACTTCCTGCAGTGTGAAGCGGCGCCCGAGCGGCTGCACATGGGCGAAGAGGTATTCGAGACGGACAGCGAGACGCTGCGCCTCGGCCGGTTGCCCGTCCGGGGAAGCGCTCGTGTCCGCCGTGCCGTCGCTGTGCTCCACCGCGCCCTTGCCTCTCGCCGTCACCTGTACTCGGAAGTATTCCGCAAGGACGGCACCCGCGGACCGGCCGGGTGGAACGAGAACCGCAGAACGCGGAACGGGCGGCAGGCCGGTCTACCCGGCCTGCCGCCCGCCATTCCCCCGTTGTCCCCCGTGATCAAGCTCCGGTTCAGAGAACCGCGAGCTTGACGGCCTCGATCGCGCGGTTCTGGCCCACCGTGCCCACACCGACGCCGCTGTGGTAGCCCGACCAGCCCGTCCAGCCGTGGTTCTCGATGTGGCCGTCGATGGCGACGCCGGTGCTGATCTGGATTTCGATGGCCTCGATCTGCAGGCCCAGGCCCTCGGTGCCGAGGGCGATGGTCTGGTTGTCGTCAGCGCATTCCCACTTGTCCGGCCAGCCCAGGTTCTGGACGTGGGCACGCGCGCAGAGACGGCCGGTGCCGACCTTGGCGATGAGCAGCTTCTCCAGGTGCTGGTTCTTGCCTTCGGTGCCGGCGATCTGGCCGTTGCACTTGGGATCCTGCCAGCCCTCGTTCTGGACGTGGGCCTGGTAGCAGATCCCGGCGCCCGAGGTGGCCGCCAGAGCGCTGGTGATGCTCGTCGTCGCGGCGCTCGCCGGCGAGGCGACGGCCACGGAGGCGACGGTGAGTGCGACGGTGGCGAAGACGGCGGAAAGCGGCTTGAGCATGGGACCCCCCAGGTCGGCTGCCGGGCGGCGGCTGCTGCCCGGGTGATCCCCATATTCGTCAGGTACGGACGCGCTGGTCAACGTTTAATGAACCATCTCGCTGCGTTGCTTTGAGTCAGATGCCCTGGTATCGCCGGGAAAGTGGGGCGGTTTTCAGCAGCTCTGGTGCGCATCTAGGCTTGATCCCGCCGGAGGGATTTCATTAAAAGGCGGCAGTGGTGGTGAGGGTGAAGGACGCCATCCGTAGGCCGGGAGCCGGGGAGAAGTCCGCGCCGCGGACGAAGCCCAGCCGGGTGTACAGGGCCACGGCTGGTGCGTTCGCCGCTCCCGTCGTCACGGTGACGGCGCGCCCCGGCCGCAGGTCGGCCAGTACGTGGCCCAGCAGCAGCGAGGCGATGCCCCGTCGGAACCAGGCCGGGGCCACGCAGAGGCGGTCGACGCAGACGCCGCCGTCCTCGGCGTCCTCCCAGGCGAGGAATCCGGCGAGCTCCCCGGTCGCGGAGACGGCCCCGACCCAGTTCAGGTCCTGCGCCCGCATCTCGGCGAGGCTCTCGCTCAGCGCGGGGATGCCGTCGAAGCCGATCAGCTCCGCCTCCACCGCGTACGCGGCCAGCCCGATCCGGTGCACGACGACCGCCGTGGCGTCGTCGCTCAGGTCCAGCGGGCGTATCTGCGGGCTCGGCACAGGCATATACGGGTCCCTCCGGGGAGTCGGGCGGCCGGGACCACGCTAGCGAATTCCAGCCCCGCCGGCGTTTGAGGCGCGGGGCCCGGGGCGGAGCCCCGGCAGCGGCGCCGCGCCTTCGGCCCGGGGGCGAGGCTTCGGGTGGGGCGGCCCCACCTGGTAACCGTTTAGCGGCGCGGCCACTCCGCTCGGTACGATTCAGGCGCGCAGTGTTCGCTCGCGCACCCCCTGAGTCAGGAGAGACCGGTGTCAGACGTCCGTGTGATCATCCAACGCGATTCCGAGCGGGACGAGCGCGTGGTGGCCACGGGCACTACGGCGGCCGAGCTCTTCGCCGGCGAGCGCACCATCGTGGCCGCGCGCGTCGCAGGTGAGCTGAAGGACCTCAGCTACGAGGTGAAGGACGGCGAGACCGTCGAGCCGGTGGAGATCTCCTCCGAGGACGGCCTCAACATCCTGCGGCACTCGACCGCGCACGTCATGGCGCAGGCCGTGCAGGAGCTCTTCCCCGAGGCCAAGCTGGGCATCGGCCCGCCGGTCCAGAACGGCTTCTACTACGACTTCGACGTGGCGAAGCCCTTCACTCCCGAGGACCTCAAGGTCATCGAGAAGAAGATGCAGGAGATCCAGAAGCGCGGGCAGAAGTTCGCCCGCCGCGTGGTCTCCGACGAGGCGGCCCGCGAGGAGCTCGCCGACGAGCCGTACAAGCTGGAGCTCATCGGCATCAAGGGTTCGGCCTCGACCGACGACGGCGCGAACGTCGAGGTGGGCGGCGGCGAGCTGACCATCTACGACAACCTCGACGCGAAGACCGGCGAGCTGTGCTGGAAGGACCTCTGCCGCGGCCCCCACCTGCCCACCACCCGCAACATCCCGGCCTTCAAGCTGATGCGCAACGCGGCCGCCTACTGGCGCGGCAGCGAGAAGAACCCGATGCTCCAGCGCATCTACGGCACCGCGTGGCCCTCGAAGGAGGAGCTGAAGGCGCACCTCGACTTCCTCGCCGAGGCCGAGAAGCGCGATCACCGCAAGCTCGGCAACGAGCTGGACCTCTTCTCCATCCCGGACGAGATCGGCTCCGGCCTCGCCGTCTTCCACCCCCGCGGCGGCATCATCCGCCGGGTCATGGAGGACTACTCGCGCCGCCGGCACGAGGAGGAGGGCTACGAGTTCGTCTACTCCCCGCACGCCACCAAGGGCGCCCTCTTCGAGAAGAGCGGGCACCTGGACTGGTACGCGGAGGGCATGTACCCCCCCATGCAGCTCGACGGTGGTACCGACTACTACCTCAAGCCCATGAACTGCCCGATGCACAACCTGATCTTCGACGCGCGCGGCCGCTCCTACCGCGAGCTGCCGCTGCGCCTGTTCGAGTTCGGCACCGTGTACCGGTACGAGAAGTCGGGCGTCGTGCACGGCCTGACCCGCGCCCGGGGCTTCACCCAGGACGACGCGCACATCTACTGCACCCGTGAGCAGATGGCGGAGGAGCTCGACCGCACGCTCACCTTCGTGCTGAACCTGCTGCGCGACTACGGTCTGACCGACTTCTACCTCGAGCTGTCGACCAAGGACCCGGAGAAGTTCGTCGGCTCGGACGAGGTCTGGGAAGAGGCCACCGCCGTCCTCCAGCAGGTCGCCGAGAAGCAGGGCCTCCCGCTGACCCCCGACCCGGGCGGCGCGGCCTTCTACGGCCCGAAGATCTCCGTGCAGGCGCGGGACGCCATCGGCCGCACCTGGCAGATGTCGACCGTCCAGCTCGACTTCAACCTGCCGGAGCGCTTCGACCTGGAGTACACCGGCCCGGACGGCTCCCGCCAGCGCCCGGTCATGATCCACCGCGCGCTGTTCGGCTCCATCGAGCGGTTCTTCGCGGTGCTGCTGGAGCACTACGCGGGCGCCATGCCGCCGTGGCTCGCCCCGGTCCAGGCGGTCGGCATCCCGATCGGCGACGGGCACGTGGAGTACCTCCAGGAGTTCGCCGCCGAGGCGAAGAAGAAGGGTCTGCGGGTCGAGGTGGACGCCTCCTCCGACCGCATGCAGAAGAAGATCCGCAACCACCAGAAGCTCAAGGTCCCTTTCATGATCATCGTCGGCGACGAGGACATGGCCGCGGGCACGGTCTCCTTCCGCTACCGCGACGGTTCGCAGGAGAACGGCGTTCCGCGTGACCAGGCGCTGGCGAAGCTGGTCAAGGTCGTCGAGGACCGCGTCCAGGTCTGATCCCGGACGCGCGGCCTAGCCGTACCGAGCCGTACCGAGGGCCCCCGGAAAGTGATCGCTTTCCGGGGGCCTTCCTCGTACGCGCAGGCGAGGTCATATGCTGCATGCCATGACGATTCAGCCGGAGCAGCAGATCGGTGTGGGCACGCAGGACGCGTTCCAGCGGCTGTGGACGCCCCACCGGATGGCGTACATCCAGGGGGAGAACAAGCCGACCGGCCCGGAGGCCGGGGACGGCTGTCCCTTCTGCGGGATTCCGGAGATGACCGACCAGGACGGCCTGGTGGTGGCCCGGGGCAAGCACGTGTACGCCGTGCTGAACCTGTACCCGTACAACGGCGGGCATCTGATGGTCGTCCCGTACCGGCACGTCGCCGACTACACCGAGCTCGACGGCCCCGAGACGGCCGAGCTGGCGGACCTCACCAAGCGGGCCATGGTCGCGCTGCGCAAGGCGTCCGGGGCGCACGGTTTCAACATCGGCATGAACCAGGGCGCGGCCGCCGGCGCGGGCATCGCCGCGCACCTGCACCAGCACATCGTGCCCCGCTGGGGCGGGGACACGAACTTCATGCCGGTGGTCGGCCACACCAAGGTGCTGCCCCAACTGCTCGCGGACACGCGGCAGATGCTCGCGGACTCCTGGCCCACGGACTGACGGACGCCCGGCCCGCGCACTGCCCCGGGCCGGGCCGGGCCGCCCGGCCTGACCGGCCGGGCGGGTCCTGCTAAGCGTCGTACACGTCCGCCTTGCGCGGTGAGGGCTCCTGGATGAGGCCGCTCATGATCGAGGACCGGTTGGTGAAGCGGTCGGTGTCGACGCCGTTCTCCTCCAGGACCTTGAAGGTGGCGGCGTGCACCGACCTCAGGACCGGGGCCACGGTGCGCAGCGCGTCGTCCGCCATGAAGCGGTGGCGCCACATCGAGCCGGCCCACACGTGGCGCAGGCCGAACGGCTCGGGCAGGACCAGCTTGCCGCCGAAGAAGTCGAGGATCGGCGGGAACCAGCTCAGCGGGGCCCGTACGGCGAGGCGTACGACCTCCTGCGCGTCCACCAGCGGCAGCCGGCGCTCCACGGTCTCCCAGAAGCGGATGCTCTTGGGCACCTCCACCACCGGGGCCGCGGACTTCGTGGTGAACAGGCCGTGTACGGGGCCCAGGGCGTGCGCGGTGACGTCCACCCGCAGCGTCTTGTAGAGCACGGTGACGGTGACCAGCATGTTGATGACGAGCTGGCCGTCCCAGAGCGGGTACTGGATGCCCAGGTAGTGCCGGTTGCCGGCGCTGAACTGCTGCTCGTTGCAGATCCGGGTGATCTCGTGCGGCTTGATCAGGAAGTTGTCGGTGTTCTCGCCGGTGGGGCGGGCCACCTCGCCGGCGCCCTCGCCGATCGGGGTGACGATCCAGTGCTGGAGGGCGGCCGCCGGGAAGCCGCCGGTGTGCAGGGGGCCGCGTTCCAGCTTGCGCAGCTGGGTGTCGATCGCGCGTATGACGTCCCAGCTGCGGAAGGGGTGGATCTCGGCGCCCTCGGTCTTGGGGACGAGCTCTTCGGCCATCTGCCAGCTGCCCCAGCGGGTGCCCATGCCGAGTATGCCCTTGGGGCCCGCGTAGAAGACGTGGTTGCTGCGGTCCTCGGCGGTCAGCTTGGCGAGCTGGTGGCGCAGGTCCTCGCGGGCCTTCTCGTCCGGGTTGCCGGGTACCGCCTCCGGGATCTTGGCGCCGATCCCGTCACCGGCCAGCAGCCCGTCCCAGCGGGCGCGCAGGTCGGCGGCGGTGGACTCGCAGATCCGGCGGGCGAGCAGCCAGCCCAGGGCCGGGGCGATGATCATGCCGCGCAGGTAGAGGCCGAGGAAGCCGGTGAACGGCAGCCTGAACATCAGAACGGCCGCCACGACGCCCACGCCGACCAGGACCGCGGTGCCGAGCCAGGACGCGTTCTTCTTCTCGGAGGAGGCCAGGCTCTTGCGGAGCTGGAACAGGCCCAGCCACAGCAGCAGGCCGGGGAGGAAGACCACACCGCAGACGAGCACGATCAGGCGGAGCTTGCCGTCGCGCTCCTTGCGGATGCGGGAGGCGGCCAGGCAGTGCTCCACGACGGTCTGCGGGTCGGAGCCGAAGGACTGGATGAGCGGCTTGCGGCCGGAGCCGAGGGTGCGGGCCTCGACGGCGCGGCAGAAGGCCTCGCCGAGGTTGGGCTCGAAGAGGGAGATCTTCGGGGGCTTGACCGTGGCGGGGTGGTTCGCGCTGTTGGCATCGAGGATCTTCGCCAGTTTGGTGTCCTTCCCGCCGTCGCGGTACGCAGCCGAGGCCAATGCGTTGGTCGCCGCAGTCTGGCCGCCGCCCCCCTGGAGCGGAATCTGCGCCCCGGGCCTGAAGTCGAATCCGTCGTCCGCCACCGCTGCCCCCATCGCTGTGCGTTCGTGCTCTTTTGGTGCGCCGATGAGCCTATCGGCGGATCCCGCCCCATGGTCATGGGACAGGGAAATGCCGCCCACCGCAAGCTGGTTGGGTGGGCGGCGGCCGCCGCCCCCTCGGCGGCCTCCGTACGGCTATGCCAACTAGCTTCCTTTCTCCGCCTGTTCGCGCACCTTCTCCGCGACCTGAGGGGGCATCGGCTCGTGGCGGGCGTAGGACCGGGCGAAGCGGCCGGTGCCGTGCGAGACGGAGCGCAGCTCGATGGCGTAGCGGCCGATCTCGATCTCGGGGATCTCGGCCCGGACCCGGGTCCGCCCGGATCCGGCCTGCTCGGTGCCCACGACGCGGCCGCGGCGGCCGGCGAGGTCGCTCATGACGGGGCCGACGTACTCGTCGGGCACCAGGACGGAGAGCTCGGCGACGGGTTCGAGGAGGTGGATGGCGGCCTCGGCGGCGGCCTCGCGCAGGGCGAGGGCGCCTGCGGTCTGGAAGGCGGCGTCGGAGGAGTCCACCGAGTGGGCCTTGCCGTCGAGGAGGGTGATGCGCACGTCGACCAGCGGGTAGCCGGCCGAGACCCCGCGGGCGGCCTGGGCGCGTACGCCCTTCTCCACGGACGGGATGAACTGCCGGGGCACGGAGCCGCCGACGACCTTGTCGACGAACTCGACTCCGCTGCCGGGCGGGAGCGGCTCGACCTCGATCTCGCAGATCGCGAACTGGCCGTGGCCGCCGGACTGTTTGACGTGGCGGCCGCGTCCGGCGGCCTTGGCGCCGAAGGTCTCGCGCAGGCTCACCTTGTGCGGTACGGGGTCCACCTGGACCCCGTAGCGGGTGCGCAGCCGCTCCAGGGCGACGTCCTGGTGGGCCTCGCCGAGGCACCACAGGACGACCTGGTGGGTGTGCGGGTTCTGCTCCAGCCGCATGGTGGGGTCCTCGGCGACCAGCCGGGCCAGGCCCTGGGAGAGCTTGTCCTCGTCGGCCTTGCTGTGGGCCTCGATGGCGAGGGGGAGCAGCGGGTCGGGCATGGTCCAGGGCTCCATCAGGAGCGGGTCGTCCTTGGCGGAGAGGGTGTCGCCCGTCTCGGCGCGGGTGAGTTTGGCCACGCAGGCGAGGTCGCCGGCGATGCACCGGGTGAGGGTGCGCTGCTGTTTGCCGAAGGGAGAGCTGAGGGCGCCGATCCGCTCGTCGACATCGTGGTCCTCGTGCCCGCGGTCGGCGAGCCCGTGCCCGGAGACGTGGACGGTCTCCTCGGGGCGCAGGGTGCCGGAGAAGACGCGGACGAGGGAGACGCGGCCGACGTAGGGGTCGGAGGAGGTCTTGACGACCTCGGCGAGCAGGGGGCCGTCGGGGTCGCAGGTGACTTCGGGGCGGGCGGCGCCGTCGGGGGCGGTGACGGTGACGGGGGCGCGTTCCAGCGGGGTGGGGAAGCCGCCGGTGACCAGTTCGAGGAGTTCCACGGTGCCGAGGCCCTGACGGGCCCCGTCGGTGGCGGGTGCGGCCATCAGGACGGGGTGGAAGGTGCCGCGGGCGACGGCGCGCTCCAGGTCGTCGACGAGGGTCTTGAGGTCGATGTCCTCGCCGCCGAGGTAGCGGTCCATGAGGCCCTCGTCCTCGCTCTCGGCGATGATCCCCTCGATGAGGCGGGACCGGGCGGCGGTGATGAGGTCGAGCTCCGCGGGGTCCGGTTCGCGTTCGGTGCGTTCCCCGGAGGCGTACTCGTAGACCCGCTGGGAGAGCAGGCCGAGCAGGCCGGTGACGGGGGAGTGGCCGTCGGCGGCGGCCGGTCCGTGCAGGGGGAGGTACAGCGGGACGACGGCGTCGGGGTCCTCCGCGCCGAAGATCTCGCCGCAGACGGTGGCCATCTGGGTGTAGTCGGCGCGGGCCGCCTCCAGGTGGGTGACGACGATGGCACGGGGCATGCCGACGGCCTCGCACTCGTCCCAGACCATGCGGGTGGCCCCGGAGAGGCCTTCGGCGCCGTCCGCGGCCGAGACGACGAAAAGGGCCGCGTCCGCTGCGCGCAGACCGGCCCTGAGTTCCCCGACGAAGTCGGCGTATCCGGGGGTGTCCAGAATGTTGATCTTGATTCCGCCCCATTCGACGGGGACGAGGGAGAGCTGGACGGAGCGCTGTCGCCGGTGCTCGATCTCGTCGTAGTCCGAGACGGTGGCGCCGTCCTCGACCCGGCCCGCCCGGTTGACCGCGCCCGCGGTCAGGGCGAGGGCCTCGACCAGCGTGGTCTTGCCGGATCCGCTGTGGCCGACCAGCACGACGTTCCGTACGGAGGACGGTCGGTCGGCCGTCAGTGCCCTGCCGGCGGCTCCGGCTTGGTGAGATGTGGCTCCCATGGTTCTCGTGCCTCCCGGTGGTGACGGTGAGGAGGGTTCCGTCGAAGAGGAATACGCGGTTCTTTGAGCTTTGCACTGGTGTCACACCGCGTCCATACGTCGTACCGGTGGCGTACCGGAGACCGCCCGGGGGCGGTCCGTGACGTGAAGTACGTCTTACGCGGCACGAACCGGTGGGTGCGCGGCGTCCGGGCGGCGGCGTGCTGGCTACGATGGGCCAGCCGGTGGCCGTGGTGGCCGTGCGGCCCAGCGACCCTCCGGGAAGGCCATGCTGAACAAGTACGCGCGTGCATTCTTCACGCGTGTTCTCACGCCATTCGCCGCATTTCTGCTCCGGCGGGGGGTGAGCCCGGACGCGGTCACCCTGATCGGCACGGCCGGAGTGGTGGCGGGAGCGCTGGTCTTCTTCCCCCGGGGCGAGTTCTTCTGGGGCACGATCACCATCACCCTCTTCGTCTTCTCCGACCTGGTGGACGGGAACATGGCCCGCCAGGCCGGTGTCTCCAGCCGGTGGGGGGCCTTCCTCGACTCCACCCTCGACCGGGTGGCCGACGCGGCGATCTTCGGAGGACTCGCACTCTGGTACGCCGGCTCCGGCAACGACAACGTGCTCTGCGCGGTGACGATCTTCTGCCTGGCCAGCGGCCAGGTGGTCTCGTACACGAAGGCGCGCGGGGAGTCGATCGGGCTGCCGGTGGCCGTCAACGGGCTCATCGAGCGGGCCGAGCGGCTGGTGATCTCGCTGGTCGCGGCCGGCCTGTCCGGGCTCCAGACCTTCGGGGTGCCGTCCTGGATCGGGGTGCTCCTGCCGATCGCCCTGTGGATCGTGGCGGTCGGCTCGCTGGTCACGCTGATCCAGCGGGTGGTCACCGTACGACGTGAGTCGGCCGAGGCCGACGCGGCCGCGGCCGCCGCCGAAGGGGGCGCCGCCTGATGGGCAAGGCACAGGACAAGCTGGTCGACGGGCTCTACGGGCTCGGCTGGGCCGGCGTCAAGAAGCTCCCCGAGCCCGCGGCGGTGGCCCTCGGCCGCCGGATCGCCGACTTCGCGTGGAAGCGGCGCGGCAAGAGCGTGCTGCGGCTGGAGTCCAATCTGGCCCGGGTGGTGCCGGACGCGGGTCCGGAGCGGCTGCGCGAGCTGTCGCAGGCGGGCATGCGCTCGTACATGCGGTACTGGATGGAGTCCTTCCGGCTGCCGACCATGGACCCGCGGCGGTTCGGCGTGGACGTCGAGATGAAGGACGACCACATCCTGCGCGAGGCCCTGGCCTCCGGGCGCGGGGTCGTCGTCGCCCTGCCGCACCTGGCCAACTGGGACCTCGCCGGGGCCTGGGCCATCGGCCACATCGGCGTGCCGTTCACCACGGTCGCCGAGCGGCTCAAGCCCGAGAGCCTCTACGACCGCTTCGTGGCCTACCGCGAGAGCCTGGGCATGGAGGTGCTGCCGCACAGCGGGGGCGCCGCCTTCGGCACCCTCGCCCGCAGGCTCCGCTCCGGCGGCCTGGTCTGCCTGGTCGCGGACCGGGACCTGTCGGCCTCCGGGGTCGAGGTGGACTTCTTCGGCTCCACGGCGCGCATGCCGGCCGGGCCGGCGCTGCTGGCCCAGCAGACGGGGGCGGTCCTGCTCCCGGCGACCCTCTACTACGGGGACACGCCGAAGATGTACGGCCGCATCCACCCCGAGGTGGAGGTGCCGAAGACCGGTACCCGGACCGAGAAGACCACGGTCATGACCCAGGCCGTCGCGGACGCCTTCGCGTGGGGCATCGCCGAGCACCCGGAGGACTGGCACATGCTGCAGCGGCTGTGGCTGGACGATCTGACCGACCAGGGGGAGCGCCCGTAGTGAAGATCGGCATCGTGTGCCCGTACTCGTGGGACGTGCCCGGCGGCGTCCAGTTCCACATCCGGGACCTGGCGGAGCACCTGATCCGGCTCGGCCACGAGGTGTCGGTACTGGCCCCGGCGGACGACGAGACCCCGCTGCCGCCGTACGTGGTCTCGGCGGGGCGGGCGGTGCCGGTGCCGTACAACGGCTCGGTGGCCCGGCTGAACTTCGGCTTCCTCTCGGCGGCCAGGGTGCGGCGCTGGCTGCACGACGGCACCTTCGACGTGATCCACATCCACGAGCCCGCCGCGCCCTCGCTGGGGCTGCTGTCCTGCTGGGCGGCGCAGGGGCCGATCGTGGCCACCTTCCACACCTCGAACCCGAGGTCGCGGGCGATGATCGCCGCGTACCCGATCCTCCAGCCGGCGCTGGAGAAGATCAGCGCGCGGATCGCCGTGAGCGAGTACGCGCGGCGCACGCTGGTGGAGCACCTCGGCGGGGACGCAGTGGTGATCCCGAACGGCGTGGACGTGGGATTCTTCGCGTCGGCCGAGCCCAAGGCGGAGTGGGGCGGGCAGACGCTCGGCTTCATCGGCCGCATCGACGAGCCGCGCAAGGGCCTGCCGGTGCTGATGGCGGCCTTCCCGAAGATCGTGGAGGCCTGCCCGGAGGTACGGCTGCTGGTAGCGGGCCGCGGTGACGAGGAGGAGGCGGCGGCCTCCCTCCCGGTGGACCTCCGCTCCCGGGTCGAGTTCCTTGGCATGGTCTCGGACGAGGACAAGGCACGGCTGCTGCGCAGCGTGGACGTGTACGTCGCCCCGAACACGGGCGGCGAGAGCTTCGGCATCATCCTCGTCGAGGCCCTGTCGGCGGGCGCGACGGTACTGGCCTCGGACCTGGACGCCTTCGCCCAGGTGCTCGACCAGGGCGGGGCGGGCGAACTCTTCACGAACGAGGACCCCGACGCGCTGGCGGCGGCGGCCATCGGTCTGCTGCGCGACCCGGCCCGGCGGACGGAACTGAGCGCGCGCGGCTCGGCGCACGTGCGCCGCTTCGACTGGTCCACGGTCGGGGCGGACATCCTGGCCGTCTACGAGACCGTCACGGACGGCGCGGCGGCGGTGGCCGCCGACGAACGCGTGCCGCTCCGCACCCGCCTCGGCTTCTCCCGGGACGCCTGAGCCACCGGACACCCCCTAGTGCTGTGACCGGAAAGGTCCACCGGGTCGCCCGCCGGGGGTGACGGCCACCTCATGGACCGTGCCGTCCGCGGTCGTCACCCGGATCCGGTCGGGCGCCGTCCACACGGCCTCGCGCAGTTCCCCGGCGTCGCCGTCGAAGGAGCCGACCCGCCAGCGGCGTTCCAGGGGCCAGGTCCCCTGGTGGACGTAGACGTACCAGACCGGGTCGATCACGGCGCCCTCCGCGACGACCAGCCGCCGGTCGTCGCGGCCCGGCGCGGACAGGCGCAGGCTCTCCTCCCCGGCCCCGCCGAGCAGCAGGAGGAACGGAGAGGCGAACGCCAGCAGGACCGCCGTCACACCAAGGGCGACGATCGCGCCCCGGCGCGGCCCGCCCGCGCGCAGGCCGAGCAGGGCGGCTCCGCCCAGCGTGCCCAGGGACAGCCAGCCGAGCAGCAGCGGGTGCCCGGTCGCCTCGGCCGCCAGGACCAGCGCGCCGTCGGCCGAGCCCATCGCCCCGACCGTGAGGCAGGCCATGGCGGTCAGCAGCAGGAACAGGGCCAGCGGCCCGCGTATGCGTGTCATCGTCCACTTCCCCCGGGTGGCCATCGGGTGCGCAGACTAGGCGGTCCCTTTCGGATCTTGCCGGTCGGGCCCGCGGTCCGCGCGGGCAGGGTCGAGCGGGCGGTCCGTCCCACCGGGTAGGGTCGCGCAGCGTGATCGAAACCCTTGTCTGGATCGCCCTGGCTCTCGGAGTCATCGGGGTCTACCTCAGCTGGACCGCCGGCCGGCTCGACCGGCTGCACTCGCGGATGGACGCCGCCCGGGCAGCGCTCGACGCCCAGCTCGTACGGCGGGCCTCCGTCGTGGTGGAGGTCGCCGCCTCCGGGGTGCTCGACCCCGCCTCCTCCCTGGTGCTGTACGAGGCCGCGCACGCGGCCCGGCAGGCCGAGGAGGAGAACCGTGAGGTCGCCGAGAGCGAGCTCAGCCAGGCGCTGCGGGCGGTGTTCGCCGACACGGACCAGGTCGAGGTGCTCAAGGCGGCTCCCGGCGGGGCGGAGGCCACCGAGGAGCTGGCCGCGGCCGTCCGCCGGGTGCCCATGGCACGCCGCTTCCACAACGACGCCGTACGGGCCGCCCGCGCCCTGCGCCGGCACCGCAAGGTGCGCTGGTTCCGGCTGGCCGGACACGCCCCCTTCCCGCTCGCCTTCGAAATGGACGACGAGCCTCCGGCGGACCTGGCCGAGCGCCCGGTCTAGACGAGTCAGTCCGAAGTGGCGTCGTCCGCCCGCAGGCGCCACTTCGGACTCACTCGTCTAGGAGCTTCCGTTCGGATTGCGAGGGGCCGGTCCAGTGCCGCGGGGGACAAGTGAAGAGGCCACCGGCTCCACATTGGCCCTTGCTGTGGACTGGTCGGTGGGGTTTCCTCAGCCGAGTAGTACCCGTCTCCCTTTCGAGTTCCCTTCGAGTGAGGTCATCCGTGAGCACGCTTCCCACCTCCCCCCAGTCCGCTGAGTCGGCCATCGGCACCTCGCGCGTCAAGCGCGGCATGGCCGAGCAGCTCAAGGGCGGCGTGATCATGGACGTGGTCAACGCCGAGCAGGCGAAGATCGCCGAGGACGCCGGCGCCGTGGCCGTCATGGCCCTGGAGCGGGTTCCGGCCGACATCCGCAAGGACGGCGGGGTCGCCCGCATGTCCGACCCGAACATGATCGAAGAGATCATCGAGGCCGTCTCCATCCCGGTCATGGCCAAGTCCCGCATCGGGCACTTCGTCGAGGCCCAGGTCTTGCAGTCCCTCGGCGTCGACTACATCGACGAGTCCGAGGTCCTGACCCCGGCCGACGAGGTCAACCACTCCGACAAGTGGGCGTTCACCACCCCCTTCGTCTGTGGCGCCACCAACCTGGGCGAGGCCCTGCGCCGCATCGCCGAGGGTGCGGCCATGATCCGCTCCAAGGGCGAGGCCGGTACCGGCAACGTGGTCGAGGCCGTCCGTCACCTGCGCCAGATCAAGAACGAGATCGCCCGCCTTCGCGGCTACGACAACAACGAGCTGTACGCCGCCGCCAAGGAGCTGCGCGCCCCGTACGAGCTCGTCAAGGAGGTCGCCGAGCTCGGCAAGCTCCCGGTCGTGCTGTTCTCCGCCGGTGGCGTGGCCACCCCGGCCGACGCCGCGCTGATGCGCCAGCTCGGTGCCGAGGGCGTCTTCGTCGGCTCCGGCATCTTCAAGTCCGGCGACCCGGCCAAGCGCGCCGCCGCCATCGTGAAGGCCACCACCTTCTACGACGACCCGAAGATCATCGCGGACGCCTCCCGCAACCTGGGCGAGGCCATGGTCGGCATCAACTGCGACACCCTGCCCGAGGCCGAGCGCTACGCCAACCGCGGCTGGTAGTCGTCACCATGAGCACCCCCGTGATTGGTGTCCTGGCTCTCCAGGGCGACGTACGGGAGCACCTGATCGCCCTGGCCGCGGCGGACGCCGTGGCCAGGCCGGTCCGGCGCCCCGAGGAGCTCGCCGAGGTCGACGCCCTGGTGATCCCCGGCGGCGAGTCCACGACCATGTCGAAGCTCGCCGTGCTGTTCGGCATGCTGGAGCCGCTGCGCGAGCGCGTGCGGGCCGGCATGCCCGTGTACGGCACCTGCGCCGGCATGATCATGCTCGCCGACAAGCTCCTGGACGGCCGTGAGGACCAGGAGACGCTCGGCGGCATCGACATGATCGTCCGCCGCAACGCCTTCGGCCGCCAGAACGAGTCCTTCGAGGCGAAGATCGAGTTCGCGGGCATAGAGGGCGGTCCCGTCGAGGGCGTCTTCATCCGCGCCCCGTGGGTCGAGTCCGTCGGTGCCGCCGCCGAGGTGCTCGCCACGTACGACGGCCACACGGTCGCCGTGCGCCAGGGCAATGTCCTCGCCACCTCGTTCCACCCCGAGCTGACCGGAGACGACCGCGTCCACGCGTACTTCGTCGACATGGTGCGCGCGGGGCTGTAACGGCGTCCCGGTAGGATCTGAGGCGAACATTGTTGGTGACGCGAAGGAGACAGGCAGATGTCCGGCCACTCTAAATGGGCTACGACGAAGCACAAGAAGGCCGTGGTTGACGCCAAGCGCGGCAAGCTCTTCGCGAAGCTGATCAAGAACATCGAGGTCGCGGCCCGTATGGGCGGCGCCGACATCGACGGCAACCCGACGCTCTTCGACGCCATCCAGAAGGCCAAGAAGAGCTCGGTCCCGAACAAGAACATCGACTCCGCGGTCAAGCGCGGCGGCGGCCTCGAGGCCGGCGGCGCCGACTACGAGACGATCATGTACGAGGGCTACGGCCCGAACGGCGTCGCGGTGCTCATCGAGTGCCTCACCGACAACCGCAACCGCGCCGCCTCCGACGTCCGTGTCGCCATGACCCGCAACGGCGGCTCCATGGCGGACCCGGGCTCGGTCTCGTACCTGTTCAACCGCAAGGGTGTCGTCCTCCTGCCCAAGGGCGAGCTCTCCGAGGACGACGTCCTGGAGACGGTGCTGGAGGCGGGCGCCGAAGAGGTCAACGACCTCGGCGAGACCTTCGAGATCATCAGCGAGGCCACCGACATGGTCGCGGTCCGTACCGCGCTCCAGGAGGCGGGCATCGACTACGACTCGGCCGACTCCAACTTCCTGCCCACCATGCAGGTCGAGCTGGACGAAGAGGGCGCGCGCAAGATCTTCAAGCTGATCGACGCGCTGGAGGACAGCGACGACGTCCAGAACGTCTTCGCCAACTTCGACGTCTCGGACGAGGTCATGGAGAAGGTCGACGCGTAACGGCGCCTCCACGCACTGACGACGGCGGGCCGACGGGGACACACCCCGTCGGCCCGCCGCGTTGTCAGAGGCACCGGCTAGCCTGTCGCGTGATGTCAGTGATCGCCCGCTGAGAACCGCAACCATCAATTGAGTAACCCTCACGGCGATCAGCCAGGTCCGCGAAAGCGGCGGCGGTTCGGCCGCAAAGAGGGGGAGGGGGCTGCGGTGCGCGTACTCGGTGTGGACCCGGGGCTGACGCGGTGCGGCGTCGGCGTCGTCGAGGGAGTCGCCGGACGCCCCCTGACCATGCTCGGCGTCGGTGTCGTACGGACGCCCGCGGACGCCGAGTTGGGCCACCGGCTCGTCGCCATCGAGCAGGGCATCGAGGAATGGCTCGACACGCACCGGCCCGAAGTCGTCGCCGTGGAGCGGGTGTTCAGCCAGCACAACGTCAGCACCGTGATGGGCACCGCCCAGGCGAGTGCCATTGCCATGCTGTGCGCGGCGCGGCGGGGGATACCCGTCGCCCTGCACACCCCGAGCGAGGTCAAGGCCGCCGTCACCGGCAGCGGCCGGGCCGACAAGGCACAGGTCGGGGCGATGGTGACCCGGCTGCTGCGGCTTTCCGCGCCGCCCAAGCCGGCCGATGCCGCCGACGCCCTCGCCCTCGCCATCTGCCACATCTGGCGGGCCCCCGCCCAGAACCGCCTCCAGCAGGCGGTCGCCCTGCACGCCTCAGGCTCGAAAGGCCGTACCCGATGATCGCCTTCGTCAGCGGCCCGGTCGCCGCGCTCGCCCCCACCCTGGCCGTGATCGAGGTCGGGGGAGTGGGCATGGCCGTCCACTGCACGCCCACCATCATCGCCGGCCTGCGGACGGGCGAACAGGCCCGGCTGGCCACCTCCCTGGTCGTACGCGAGGACTCGCTGACCCTCTACGGCTTCGCCGACGACGACGAGCGGCAGGTCTTCGAGCTGCTCCAGACCGCGAGCGGGGTCGGGCCGAGGCTGGCGCAGGCCATGCTCGGGGTGCACAGCCCGGACGCGCTGCGGCTCGCCGTGTCCACCGGGGACGAGAAGGCGCTGATGGCCGTGCCGGGCATCGGCAAGAAGGGCGCCCAGAAGCTGCTCCTGGAGCTGAAGGACAAGCTGGGGGCTCCCCTGGGCGCGAGCGGCCTCGTCGGGGCGCAGCGGGCCGTCGCCACCGGGCCGGCGCCGTGGACGGAGCAGCTGGCCGCCGCCCTGATCGGGCTCGGCTACGCGTCGCGCGAGGCGGACGAAGCCGTCTCGGCGGTGACGCCGCAGGCCGAAGCCGCCATTGCCGCCGGCGGCTCGGCCCCGGTCCCCCAGCTCCTGCGCGCCGCGCTCCAGTCCCTCAACCGAGCCCGCTGACCGGTGCGGCCCGCCTCCTGGGGCTCCGCCCCAGACCCCGCGCCTCAAACGCCGACGAGGCTGGAGTTCGGCTGACGCCGGGCAGATCCAGCCCCTCCGGCGTTTGAGGAGCGGGGTCTGGGGCGGAGCCCCAGTGCACGGCCCGCGCACACACCACCGCACAAACCAGAAGGCAGACTGACACCGTGAACTGGGACGACGAGACCACCGCCGAGGACGACGCACGTATCGTCGGCGCCGCGGCGGACGGCGAGGACACCGCCGTGGAGGCGGCCCTGCGCCCCAAGGACCTCGGCGAGTTCGTCGGCCAGGAGAAGGTCCGCCAGCAGCTGGACCTCGTCCTCAAGGCGGCCCGCCAGCGAGGCGCCACCGCGGACCACGTCCTGCTCTCCGGCGCGCCCGGCCTCGGCAAGACCACGCTGTCGATGATCATCGCGGCGGAGATGGGCGCGCCCATCCGCATCACCTCCGGCCCGGCGATCCAGCACGCGGGCGACCTCGCCGCAATCCTCTCCTCCCTCCAGGAGGGCGAGGTCCTCTTCCTCGACGAGATCCACCGCATGTCCCGGCCCGCCGAGGAGATGCTGTACATGGCCATGGAGGACTTCCGGGTCGACGTGATCGTCGGCAAGGGGCCGGGGGCCACCGCGATCCCGCTGGAGCTGCCCCCGTTCACGCTGGTGGGGGCCACCACCAGGGCCGGACTGCTGCCCCCGCCGCTGCGCGACCGCTTCGGCTTCACCGGACACATGGAGTTCTACGCCCCCGAGGAGCTGGAGCGGGTCATCCACCGCTCCGCCCGCCTCCTCGACGTGGAGATCGACACCGCCGGGGCCGCCGAGATCGCCGGACGCTCCCGGGGCACCCCGCGCATCGCCAACCGGCTGCTGCGCCGCGTCCGCGACTACGCCCAGGTCAGGGCCGACGGCGTGATCAACCGTGAGGTGGCCGGCACCGCCCTCCAGGTGTACGAGGTGGACGCGCGCGGCCTCGACCGGCTGGACCGGGCCGTGCTGGAGGCCCTGCTCAAGCTGTTCGGCGGCGGGCCCGTGGGGCTCTCGACCCTCGCCGTGGCCGTCGGCGAGGAACGGGAGACCGTGGAGGAGGTCGCCGAGCCCTTCCTGGTCCGCGAGGGCCTGCTCGCGCGGACGCCGAGGGGGCGGGTGGCGACGCCCGCCGCATGGGCTCACCTGGGGCTCGTCCCGCCGCAGCACGGCGGCAGTGGATCAAGCGGACAACAGGGCTTGTTCGGGGCCTGACGGCGCGGAGGTTCGACCGGTCAGGAACTGCGGTGCCATGCTGGGCGTTGTTCCATCGGTGCGGACTCGCCTAGACTCCGCCGATGCCGACCCTTCGGGTCGGCGTGCCCACCCCCGTAGAAAAAGGCCGTCTCCCGTGCGGTCGTGCGAAGGATCTCCGTCCCGTGAATCTCGTGACACTCCTCCCGTTCATCGTGCTCATCGGGGCGATGTTCCTGATGACCCGTTCCGCGAAGAAGAAGCAGCAGGCTGCCGCGCAGATGCGCGACCACATGACGCCCGGCACCGGCGTCCGCACCATCGGCGGCATGTACGCCACGGTGAAGGAGGTCGGTGACGACACCGTCACCCTTGAGGTGGCCCCCGGCGTCCACGCGATCTACGCGAAGAACGCCATCGGTGCCGTCCTCGAGGATGCGGAGTACAACCGCATCGTCCACGGCGTGGTCAGCGACGAGCCGACCGACACGCCGGTCGTCCCGGACGACGCTTCCTCCCTGACCGAGGCCCCGAAGACGGACCTGGCCAAGGACGGGGACGAGTCCCCCAAGCTCGACCTGGGCAAGAAGGACGCCTCCGACGAGGACGGCTCCGAGAACGGCCCCGGCGACGAGCCGAAGGACGGCAAGGCCGACGGCGAGGCCGGCGCCAAGTAGCGCCGGCCGGGACCGCGGAGGCGCCTGACCGGCGGCCGCCGCGGTCCCGCCAGTGACACTTCTGCGGGGGGCAGGGGTCCCCACCACACATTTCGTGGCCGTCCGCGCGCTGACCCGGCGCGGGGCGGTTGGACAGGGAGAAACGACAAGGTGGCAGCACCGAAGAAGGGCCGGCGGCCCACGGGGGCTCAGGGGAGGCCGGGGCGCGCCCTGGCGATCATCCTGATCGCGATGGTGGCGCTCACCGCGGGGATGTTCCTCTCCAAGCAGACGACTCCCCGGCTCGGCATCGACCTCGCCGGCGGTACGAGCATCACGCTCAAGGCCAAGAGCGAGCCCGGCAAGCCGGACGCGATCAACGAGACCAACATGAACACGGCGGTCGGCATCATCGAGCGCCGCGTCAACGGTCTCGGTGTGTCGGAGGCCGAGGTCCAGACCCAGGGCCGCGACCACATCATCGTGAACATCCCCAAGGGGATGAACGAGAAGCAGGCGCGCGAGCAGGTCGGCACGACCGCCCAGCTGTACTTCCGCCCCGTCCTGGCCTTCGCGGACGGTGCCCCGGTCGCCCCGGAGCCCTCGGGAAGCCCGAGCCCCTCCGCGAGCGGTTCCGGTGCTCCGAAGGCGGAGGACGGCAAGTCCTCTCCCTCGGCCACCCCGTCGTCCAGCGCCACTTCCCAGGGCCGCGCGCTCAGTGAGGCCCTCAAGGCCCCGAACGCCCCCACTCCCTCGCCCTCGGCGAGCGAGTCGAAGAAGGCAGACGACAAGGCGCCGACCCCGACCCCGCCCCCGACGGGTGACGAGGCCGCTGCCGCCGCCCTCCAGGCCAAGTTCGCCGCGCTCGACTGCACCGACGAGGCGCAGCGCGCCGCCGTCGGCAAGGGCGTCAAGCCCGAGGAGCCGACGCTCGCCTGTGGCCAGCGCGGCGACGCGTGGGGCAAGTGGGTGCTCGGTCCGGCCGCCGTCGAGGGCAAGGACGTGAAGAGCGCCAAGGGCGTCATCGACCAGCAGTCCGGTCAGTGGATCGTCACCATGGACTTCAACGACCGGGGCAGCGACGCCTTCGCCAAGGTCACCGGCGAGCTGTCCGCGAAGCAGATGCCGCAGAACCAGTTCGCGATCGTGCTCGACGGTTCGGTCGTCTCCGACCCCTCCGTCAGCTCCGCGATCACGGGCGGCAACGCCCAGATCTCCGGTGGCTTCACCCAGCAGTCCGCGCAGGACCTGGGCAACATGCTCTCGTACGGCGCCCTGCCGCTGTCCTTCCAGGAGGACAGCGTCACCACCGTCACCGCGGCGCTCGGCGGCGAGCAGCTGAAGGCCGGCCTGATCGCCGGAGCCATCGGCCTGCTCCTCGTCGTGATCTACCTGCTGGTGTACTACCGCGGTCTCGCGTTCGTCGCCATCGTCAGCCTCCTGGTCTCCGCGATCCTCACCTACACGATCATGGCGCTCCTCGGTAAGGGCATCGGCTTCGCGCTGAACCTGCCCGCCGTCTGCGGTGCGATCGTCGCGATCGGCATCACGGCGGACTCGTTCATCGTGTACTTCGAACGCATCCGGGACGAGATCCGCGAGGGCCGCACCCTGCGTCCGGCCGTCGAGCGTGCCTGGCCCCGTGCCCGGCGCACCATCCTCGTCTCCGACTTCGTGTCGTTCCTGGCCGCCGCGGTGCTGTTCATCGTCACCGTGGGCAAGGTGCAGGGCTTCGCCTTCACGCTGGGTCTCACCACGCTGCTCGACGTGGTCGTGGTGTTCCTCTTCACGAAGCCGATCATGACGCTGCTGGCGCGTACGAAGTTCTTCGCCAGCGGTCACCCGTGGTCCGGGCTGGACCCGAAGCGGCTCGGCGCCAAGCCGCCGCTGCGCCGGTCCCGCCGCACCGGTTCCGCACCCGCCCCCGTCGACGCAAAGGAGGCGTGAGAGATGTCGAAGCTGGGAGATCTCGGCGCCAGGCTGTACCGCGGTGAGGTCGGCTACGACTTCGTCGGCAAGCGCTTTCTCTGGTACGGCGTTTCCATCCTGATCACCATCACGGCGATCGTGGCCCTGGCCGTTCAGGGCCTCAACATGGGCATCGAGTTCAAGGGCGGTGCCGTCTTCACCACCCCGAAGACGGCCGTCTCCGTCGCCGCGGCGACGGAGGACGCGGAGGAGGCCTCGGGCCACGACGCGATCGTCCAGGAGCTCGGCACCGGCGGCCTGCGCATCCAGATCTCCGGTCTGGACACCGAGTCCGCCGCGGACGTGAAGAAGCAGCTCGCCACCGACCTGAAGGTCGCGGAGGCGGACATCAACGCGGACCTGGTCGGCCCCAGCTGGGGCGAGCAGATCGCGAACAAGGCCTGGACCGGCCTTGGCATCTTCATGATCCTCGTGGTGATCTACCTGGCCATCGCCTTCGAGTGGCGGATGGCGGTCGCGGCGCTGATCGCCCTGATCCACGACCTCACCATCACCGTCGGCATCTACGCGCTGGTCGGCTTCGAGGTCACCCCGGGCACGGTCATCGGTCTGCTGACGATCCTCGGTTACTCCCTCTACGACACCGTCGTCGTCTTCGACGGTCTGAAGGAGGGCTCGAAGGACATCACGAAGCAGACCCGCTTCACGTACAGCGAGATCGCCAACCGCAGCATCAACGGCACCCTGGTCCGCTCGATCAACACCACGATCGTGGCGCTGCTCCCGGTCGCGGCCCTGCTGTTCATCGGCGGCGGCTTCCTGGGCGCGGGCATGCTCAACGACATCTCGCTGTCGCTGTTCGTCGGCCTCGCGGCCGGTGCGTACTCCTCGATCTTCATCGCGACCCCGCTGGTCGTGGACCTGAAGGAGCGCGAGCCCGCCATGAAGGCGCTGAAGAAGCGGGTGCTCGCCAAGCGGGCGGCCGCGGCGGCGAGGGGCGAGTCCCCGGACGAGGGCTACGAGTCCGGTACCGAGGGCGACGAGCCGCAGATCGTGTCCCAGGGCCGGTCCGGGCGGCGCCGATGACCGCGCTGCCGTCCGAGGACGTACGCGAGCTGCTGCTCAGCCGGATCAAGGACGTGCCGGACTATCCGAAGCCGGGCGTGATGTTCAAGGACATCACCCCGCTGCTGGCGGACCCGAAGGCCTTCGCGGCCCTCACGGACGCGCTGGTGGAGCTGGCCGGGCGGTACGGGGCGACGAAGATCGTCGGGCTGGAGGCGCGGGGGTTCATCCTCGCGGCCCCGGTCGCCGTACAGGCCGGGATCGGCTTCGTACCGGTGCGCAAGGCCGGGAAGCTGCCGGGTGCGACGCTCGCCCAGTCCTACGAGCTGGAGTACGGGACCGCGGAGATCGAGGTCCACGCGGAGGACCTGGCGGCCGGTGACCGGGTCATGGTCATCGACGACGTACTGGCCACCGGTGGCACCGCCGAAGCCTCGCTCTCGCTGATCCGGCGGGCCGGGGCGGAGGTCGCGGGCGTGGCGGTCCTGATGGAGCTGTCGTTCCTGCCGGGGCGCCTGCGGCTGGCCGACGCGTTGGGCGCGGCTCCGCTGGACGCGCTGATCGTGGTCTGACCCTTCGCATGCCGCGAGCGGCGGGTATCCGGGTTCGCCCCGGGTGCCCGCCGCTTTCGCGTGCGGCGCCGCTGCCGGGGGCTCTGCCCCCGGACCCCCGCGCCTCAAACGCCGGCGGGGCTGGATATTTCAGCTTGAGGAGCGGGGTCTGGGGCGGAGCCCCAGCTGCGGACCCGCACGGGAGAGAGGCTCGGCGAACGAGGGGGCGGAACCCTCGCTACGATGGGTTATCCGGACCGGACACGGGCACCGGATCCGCTGAGGAGCGCTCTTGCCAGACGAGGTCCAGCCAATCTCCGCCGCGCAGCCCGACCCGCAGGCCGAGCCGGCCGCGGCGCCCGCCGCCACGCCCCCGCCGGCTCCGCCGGTCAAGCCCGTGCCGGCGAAATCGGCCGGGTCCTCCAACCGGGTGCGCGCCCGCCTCGCCCGCCTCGGCGTCCAGCGTTCCAGCGCGTACAACCCGGTACTGGAGCCCCTGCTCCGCATAGTCCGCAGCAACGACCCGAAGATCGAGACGTCCACGCTGCGCCAGCTGGAGCAGGCCTACCAGGTCGCCGAACGCTGGCACCGCGGCCAGAAGCGCAAGAGCGGCGACCCGTACATCACCCACCCGCTCGCGGTGACCACGATCCTCGCCGAGCTCGGCATGGACCCGGCCACGCTCATGGCCGGTCTGCTGCACGACACCGTCGAGGACACCGAGTACGGGCTCGAAGACCTGCGCCGTGACTTCGGTGACGCGGTGGCCCTGCTCGTCGACGGCGTCACCAAGCTCGACCGGGTCAAGTTCGGCGAGGCCGCCCAGGCCGAGACCGTCCGCAAGATGGTCGTCGCGATGGCCAAGGACCCGCGCGTCCTGGTGATCAAGCTCGCCGACCGGCTGCACAACATGCGCACCATGCGCTACCTCAAGCGGGAGAAGCAGGAGAAGAAGGCCCGCGAGACCCTCGAGATCTACGCGCCGCTGGCCCACCGCCTCGGCATGAACACGATCAAGTGGGAGCTGGAGGACCTCGCCTTCGCGATCCTCTACCCCAAGATGTACGACGAGATCGTCCGCCTGGTGGCCGAAAGAGCACCCAAGCGCGACGAGTACCTCGCCGTCGTCACCGACGAGGTGATGGTCGACCTCAGAGCCGCCCGGATCAAGGCCACCGTGACGGGCCGCCCGAAGCACTACTACAGCGTCTACCAAAAGATGATCGTCCGCGGCCGCGACTTCGCGGAGATCTACGACCTGGTGGGCATCCGCGTCCTCGTCGACACGGTCCGCGACTGCTACGCCGCCCTCGGCACGGTGCACGCGCGATGGAACCCGGTCCCCGGCCGGTTCAAGGACTACATCGCGATGCCCAAGTTCAACATGTACCAGTCGCTCCACACGACGGTCATCGGGCCCAGCGGCAAGCCCGTCGAACTCCAGATCCGCACCTTCGACATGCACCGCCGCGCCGAGTACGGCATCGCCGCGCACTGGAAGTACAAGCAGCAGACCGTCGCCGGCACCTCCAAGGTCCGTACCGACGTCCCGCAGGCCGCCAAGGGCACCGCCGGCCAGGACACCGTCAACGACATGGCCTGGCTGCGCCAGCTCCTGGACTGGCAGAAGGAGACCGAGGACCCCGGCGAGTTCCTCGACTCGCTGCGCTTCGACCTCTCCCGCAACGAGGTCTTCGTCTTCACGCCCAAGGGCGACGTCATAGCGCTGCCCGCCGGCGCCACCCCCGTGGACTTCGCGTACGCCGTCCACACGGAGGTCGGCCACCGGACGATAGGCGCCAGGGTCAACGGCCGCCTGGTCCCGCTGGAGTCCACGCTCGACAACGGCGACCTGGTCGAGGTCTTCACCTCCAAGGCCGAGGGAGCCGGGCCCTCCCGCGACTGGCTGGGCTTCGTCAAGTCCCCGCGGGCCCGCAACAAGATCCGCGCCTGGTTCTCCAAGGAGCGCCGCGACGAGGCCATCGAGCACGGCAAGGACGCCATCGCGCGGGCCATGCGCAAGCAGAACCTGCCGATCCAGCGCATCCTCACCGGGGACTCGCTCGTCACCCTCGCGCACGAGATGCGCTACCCCGACATCTCCTCCCTGTACGCGGCGATCGGCGAGGGCCACGTGGCCGCGCAGGGCGTCGTACAGAAGCTGGTGGCGGCCCTCGGCGGCGAGGAGGCGGCCAACGAGGACATCGAGGAGTCCATCCCGCCCGCCCACGGCCGGAGCAAGCGCCGCAAGAACGCCGACCCGGGCGTCGTCGTCAAGGGCGTCGACGACGTGTGGGTCAAGCTGGCCCGCTGCTGCACCCCGGTGCCGGGCGACCCCATCATCGGGTTCGTCACGCGGGGCAGTGGCGTATCGGTTCACCGCGCGGACTGCGTCAACGTGGACTCCCTCTCCCAGCAGCCCGAGCGGATGCTGGAGGTCGAGTGGGCGCCCACCCAGTCCTCCGTCTTCCTGGTCGCCATCCAGGTCGAGGCACTGGACCGGTCCCGCCTGCTGTCGGACGTCACCCGGGTCCTGTCGGACCAGCACGTGAACATCCTGTCGGCGGCCGTGCAGACCTCCCGCGACCGGGTGGCCACCTCGCGGTTCACCTTCGAGATGGGCGACCCGAAGCACCTCGGGCACGTCCTGAAGGCCGTCCGCGGCGTCGAGGGCGTCTACGACGTCTACCGTGTCACCTCGGCCCGCAGGCCTTAGCCCCCGCCCCCGCCCACGCCCACGCGAAGAAGGGCCCCGGTACGGAGATCCGTACCGGGGCCCTTCCCGTGACCGCGTCCAGCGGGTCCGGCGCCACTCAGCCGCCGAACTCCTCCAGGCCCTTCAGCGCCTGGTCCAGCAGGGCCTGGCGGCCCTCCAGCTCACGCGACAGCTTGTCGGCCTTCGTGTTGTTGCCCGCCGCGCGGGCCGCGTCGATCTGGCCGCGCAGCTTGTCGACCGCCGCCTGGAGCTGCCCCGTCAGACCGGCCGCACGGGCCCGCGCCTCCGGGTTCGTACGACGCCACTCGCCCTCTTCGGCCTCCTGGATCGCCCGCTCCACCGTGTGCATCCGGCCCTCGACCTTCGGCCGGGCGTCCCGCGGCACGTGGCCGATGGCCTCCCAGCGCTCGTTGAGGGAGCGGAACGCGGCACGGGCCGCCTTCAGGTCCGTGATCGGGACGAGCTTCTCGGCCTCGTCGGCCAGCTCCTCCTTCAGCTTCAGGTTCTCCACCTGCTCGGCGTCACGCTCGGCGAAGACCTCGCTGCGGGCCGCGAAGAACACGTCCTGGGCACCGCGGAAGCGGTTCCACAGATCGTCCTCGGACTCGCGCTGCGCCCGGCCCGCCGCCTTCCAGTCCGCCATCAGCTCGCGGTAGCGGGCCGCCGTCGGACCCCAGTCGGTCGACTTCGACAGCGACTCGGCCTCCGCGACCAGCTTCTCCTTGACCTTGCGGGCATCCTCGCGCTGCGCGTCCAGCGAGGCGAAGTGCGCCTTGCGGCGCTTGGAGAAGGCGGAGCGGGCGTGCGAGAAGCGGTGCCACAGCTCGTCGTCCGACTTGCGGTCCAGGCGCGGCAGACCCTTCCAGATGTCCACCAGGGCCCGCAGCCGCTCGCCGGCGCTGCGCCACTGGTCGCTCTGCGCCAGCTGCTCGGCCTCGACGACCAGCGCGTCCTTGGCCGCACGGGCCTCGTCCGTCTGCTTGGCCTTCTGGACCTTGCGCTCCTCACGCCGGGACTCGACGGTCGCCACCAGCTTGTCCAGCCGGACGCGCAGCGCGTCGAGGTCACCCACGGCGTGGTGCTCTTCGACCTGCGTACGCAGGTGGTCGATCGCCGTCTGGGCGTCCTTGGCGGACAGATCAGTGGTCCGCACCCGCTTTTCGAGGAGGCCGATCTCGACCACCAGGCCCTCGTACTTGCGCTCGAAATAGGCCAGGGCCTCCTCGGGGGTGCCCGCCTGCCACGAGCCGACGACCTTCTCGCCCTCGGCAGTACGCACGTACACGGTGCCCGTCTCGTCGACTCGGCCCCACGGGTCGCTGCTCACAGCGCCTCCTCCACCTGATGCCTGTGAGGGGTTCACCCCCGGGCATCGTCCACAGTTTCCTGGGGCGGGCCGCGCCCGCCCTGCACAACGCCAACATAGGCGACCGCCGGGCCGGCTGTCCGCATCCCGCACGACGGAATATCGACGCAGGGCCTGTCTTTGGGGTGAGGCGCGGCACCGGACACCGCGGGCCCGGCCTCACCCCAAAGACAGGCCCTGAGGATGGGGGACGCCGGCCGCGGCTCCGGGCCGCCGCGGGCGGTCAGCCCTGGGTGACCGTGCCCTTCTCGATCTTCACCTCGTTCTTCGGCGCCCCGTCCTGGCCGCCGTCGGCCGTTCCGGCCTTGGCGATGTCCTCGAGGACCTTCAGGCCGGCCGCGTCGATCTTGCCGAACGGGGTGTACCCCGGAGCCAGCGGGCTGTCCTTGTAGACCAGGAAGAACTGGCTGCCGCCCGAGCCCGGCTGCCCGGTGTTGGCCATGGCCACCGTGCCCGCCGGGTACGTCACCTGGCCCTGCTCGTTCGGCTTGCCCAGGGAGTCCAGGTTCTCGTCCGGGATGGTGTAGCCGGGGCCGCCCCGGCCGGTGCCCTCCGGGTCGCCGCACTGGAGTACGTAGATCCCGGCGGTCGTCAGCCGGTGGCACTTGGTGTTGTCGAAGTACCCCTTGTCGGCGAGCGACTTGAAGGAGTTGACCGTCTGCGGGGTCTTCGCCGCGTCCATCGCGAAGTTGATGTCGCCCGCGCCGGTCTTCAGGGCGAAGGTGTACTTCGCCTTCTGGTCGATCGCCATCTCCGGCGAGGGGGACTGCTTCGGCGTGGGCTCGGCGGACGGGCTCGCCGACGGGTCCGCCGCCTGGTCCTTCTTGTCCGAGTCGAAGACGCCGCCCACGATGAGGCCGACCAGCGTCGCGACCACCACGGCCACCGCCGCACCGATCACCGCCATACGCCGGCGCGTCTTCTGCCGGGCCTCGGCCCGGCGCTTCTCCTGGCGCTCGTACTTCTCCCTGGCGAGCTGTCGCCGACGCTGATCGCTCGTGACCACCGGGTCGTCTCCTTGTACGTGTCTGGTACCGCTGTCCGGGCTGGGCTAGCCCGTACCGTATATGGGTTAGCTGTGTAATGAGCGGCGCCGGTAGGCTCTGAGCAGCTGCATTCCGATCCGCAGCCTCCCGCCGGACGACGATTGAGGACGAACGTGCTGATTGCCGGGTTCCCCGCCGGGGCCTGGGGGACCAACTGTTACGTGGTCGCCCCCGCCGCAGGCGAGGAGTGCGTCATCATCGACCCGGGCCACCAGGCCGCCCAGGGTGTCGAGGAGACGCTGAAGAAGCATCGGCTCAAGCCCGTCGCGGTCGTACTGACCCATGGCCACATCGATCATGTGGCCTCGGTGGTCCCGGTGTGCGGAGCACACGACGTACCGGCCTGGATCCACCCCGAGGACCGCTACATGATGAGCGACCCGGAGAAGGCCCTCGGCCGCTCCATCGGGATGCCGCTCATGGGCGAGCTGACCGTGGGCGAGCCGGACGACGTCCGCGAGCTCACCGACGGCGCCGGACTGAAGCTGGCCGGAATGGACTTCTCGGTGGCGCACGCGCCGGGGCATACCAGGGGGTCGGTGACCTTCCGGATGCCCGAGCTGGCCGACGTACCTGCGGTCTTCTTCTCGGGCGACCTGCTCTTCGCCGGCTCCATCGGACGCACCGACCTGCCCGGCGGCTCCCACGCCGAGATGCTCGAGTCGCTGGCCCGCGTGTGCCTGCCGCTCGACGACTCGACCGTGGTGCTGTCCGGCCACGGTCCCCAGACCACCATCGGCCGTGAGCGCGCGACCAACCCGTACCTGCGGGAGGTCGCCGCCGGCCTGGCAGCGGGCCCCACCGCCGCTCCACGACGAGGAATGTGACGAGAGTTTCGTGAGCACCTTCAAGGCCCCCAAGGGCACGTACGACCTGATCCCGCCGTACTCGGCCAAGTACCTGGCGGTCCGCGAGGCCATCTCCGGCCCGCTGCGGAAGTCCGGCTACGGATACGTCGAGACGCCCGGCTTCGAGGACGTGGACCTCTTCGCCCGAGGTGTCGGTGAGTCCACCGACATCGTGACGAAGGAGATGTACACCCTCACGACCAAGGGCGGCGCCAACCTGGCCCTGCGTCCGGAGGGCACCGCCTCCGTGCTGCGCGCGGCGCTGGAGGCCAACCTGCACAAGGCCGGCGGCCTGCCGGTCAAGCTCTGGTACTCCGGCTCGTACTACCGTTACGAGCGTCCCCAGAAGGGCCGGTACAGGCACTTCTCGCAGGTCGGTGCCGAGGCCATCGGTGCCGAGGACCCGGCGCTGGACGCCGAGCTGATCATCCTGGCCGACCAGGCGTACCGCTCGCTGGGCCTGCGCAACTTCCGCATCCTGCTGAACTCGCTCGGCGACGCGGAGTGCCGTCCCGTCTACCGGGAGGCCCTCCAGGGATTCCTCCGGGGGCTGGACCTCGACGAGGAGACCCTGCGCCGGGCGGAGATCAACCCGCTGCGCGTCCTCGACGACAAGCGCGAGTCCGTTCAGAAGCAGCTGGTCGGTGCCCCGATGCTGCGGGACTACCTGTGCGAGGCCTGCAAGGCGTACCACGCGGAGGTCCGTGAGCTGATCACCGCCGCCGGAGTGGTGTTCGAGGACGACGAGAAGCTGGTGCGCGGGCTCGACTACTACACGCGGACCACTTTCGAGTTCGTCCACGACGGTCTGGGCTCGCAGTCCGCGGTGGGCGGCGGCGGCCGCTACGACGGCCTGTCCGAGATGATCGGCGGACCGGCGCTGCCCTCGGTCGGCTGGGCGCTGGGCGTGGACCGTACGGTGCTGGCGCTCGAGGCCGAAGGCGTCGAGCTGGACATCCCGGCGGCCACCAGCGTCTTCGCGATCGCCCTGAGCGACGAGGCCCGCAAGGTGCTGTTCGGGGCCGTCACCGAGCTGCGCAAGGCGGGCGTCGCGGCGGACTTCTCGTACGGTTCCAAGGGCCTCAAGAGCCACATGAAGAACGCCAACCGGTCGGGTGCGGTACTGACCGTCGTCGCGGGCGAGCGCGACCTCGCCGAGGGCGTCGTCCAGCTGAAGGACATGGAGTCCGGGGAGCAGACTGCCGTCGCCGTCGCCGACCTGATCGCCACCGTCCAGGCCCGCCTGGCCTGACGGCCGCGGTACGGGAGTACGCGTCGGGGCCGGGGATCTTTCCCCGGCCCCGTCCGTTCACAGGCACATGCGGCACAATGGCCGGTGCTTGTTGACCTTGCAGATGTGGAGCGGGCGGGATGACGACACGAGGTACGGACGCGGACACCGCCCCGAGGACGACGGTCGGAGGCAGCCGGGCCCTGGCCCTGCTGCTGGTGATCACGGGGGCGGCCGGCCTGCTCGCCGCCTGGGTGATCACGATAGACAAGTTCAAGCTGCTGGAGGACCCGGACTTCGTTCCCGGCTGCAGCCTGAACCCGATCGTCTCCTGCGGCAACATCATGACGAGCGACCAGGCGGCCGTCTTCGGCTTCCCCAACCCCATGCTGGGGCTGGTGGCCTACGGGATCGTGGTCTGCGTCGGCATGAGCCTGCTGGCCGGGGCACGGTTCGCCCGCTGGTACTGGCTGACGCTGAACGCGGGCATGCTCTTCGGCGTCGTCTTCTGCGCCTGGCTGATGTACCAGTCGCTGTACAACATCAACTCGCTCTGCCTGTGGTGCTGCCTGGCCTGGGTCGCCACGATCATCATGTTCTGGTACGTGACCTCGCACAACGTCCGGCAGGGCATCCTGCCCGCGCCCGGCTGGCTGCGGGGCTTCTTCGACGAGTTCACCTGGGTGCTGCCCGTACTGCACATCGGGATCATCGGCATGCTGATCCTCACGCGCTGGTGGGACTTCTGGACCTCCTGACGGCGGCCGCCCTGTCGGTGGGCTCGCATAGGCTTCCGGTGTGGAACCAGACCTCTTCACCGCCGCCGCCGAGGACCGCCAGGAGAAGGACCCCGCGAGCTCTCCGCTCGCCGTCCGGATGCGTCCGCGCGTCCTGGACGAGGTCGTCGGCCAGCAGCACCTGCTGAAGCCCGGATCACCGCTGCGGCGGCTGGTCGGGGACGGGGCCGGCGGCCCGGCCGGTGCCTCGTCGGTGATCCTCTGGGGGCCGCCGGGCACCGGGAAGACCACCCTCGCGTACGTGGTCAGCCAGGCCACGCAGAAGCGGTTCGTGGAGCTGTCCGCCATCACGGCGGGCGTCAAGGAGGTACGGGCGGTCATCGAGGGCGCGCGCCGCGCGGCCGGTGGCTACGGCAAGGAGACCGTCCTCTTCCTGGACGAGATCCACCGCTTCAGCAAGGCGCAGCAGGACTCGCTCCTGCCGGCCGTGGAGAACCGCTGGGTGACGCTGATCGCGGCGACCACCGAGAACCCGTACTTCTCGATCATCTCCCCGCTGCTGTCGCGGTCGCTGCTGCTGACCCTCGAACCGCTCACGGACGAGGACCTGAGCGCGCTGATGCGCCGGGCCCTGACCGAGGAGCGGGGCCTCGGTGGAGCCGTCACCCTCCCGGCGGACGCGGAGGCGCACCTGCTGCGGATCGCCGGGGGCGACGCCCGGCGGGCGCTGACGGCGCTGGAGGCGGGCGCCGGATCGGCCATCGCCAAGGGCGAGGGGGAGATCACCCTCGAGACGGTGGAGGAGGCGGTCGACCGGGCGGCCGTCCGGTACGACCGGGACGGCGACCAGCACTACGACGTGGCGAGCGCCCTGATCAAGTCGATCCGCGGCTCCGACGTGGACGCGGCGCTGCACTATCTGGCGCGGATGATCGACGCGGGGGAGGACCCGCGGTTCATCGCCCGGCGGCTGATGATCTCGGCGAGCGAGGACATCGGGCTGGCCGACCCGACGGCCCTGCCCCTCGCGGTCGCCGCGGCCCAGGCCGTGGCGCTGATCGGTTTCCCGGAGGCCGCGCTGACGCTGTCGCACGCGACGATCGCGCTGGCCCTGGCCCCGAAGTCGAACACGGCCACGACCGCGATCGGTGCGGCGCTGGCCGACGTACGGGCGGGGCTGGCGGGTACCGTTCCGCCGCACCTGCGGGACGGCCACTACAAGGGCGCGGCGAAGCTGGGCCACGCGCAGGGGTACGTGTACCCGCACGACGTGCCGGGCGCGATCGCTGCGCAGCAGTACGCGCCGGATGCGGTGCACGGGAAGCGGTACTACGAGCCGACGCGGTACGGGGCGGAGGCGCGGTACGCGGACGTGGTGGAGAAGGTGCGGGAGCGGCTGCGCGGCGGGTCCTGACCTGCGGCGCCGTAGCCGGGGCTCCGCCCCGGACCCCGCGCCTCAAACGCCGGCGGGGCTGGATTGCCCCCGGCGGCGCCGGAGTGGCTAGGCTCCGATCATGGGTCGCCGTGCTCCGTTCATCGCCGTGACGGTCGCGCTGCTGCTCAGCGGCTGCCACCACGAGGCCGGGCCCCGCGCGCCGAGGGCGCTGGCCCGGGTGCCGCTCGCCGGTGCCGGGTTCCCGCCGGACGCGGCCGCCGCCAGGACCCTGCTGGCCGGGCTGAAGGTGGAGTGGGGCAAGAACTGGCAGACGTACAAGCGGGAGAACTTCGGCAGGTACTGGTCCGACGAGACCGACGCCGTCGGCGGGCGCAACGGCTGTGACACCCGCGACGACGTGCTGCGGCGGGACCTGAGCGAGCTGCGCGAAGGGGACCGCAACCCCTGCGTCGTGCTGTCCGGGGTGCTGCACGATCCGTACACCGGCAAGGCACTCCCGTACACCTACCGGCGTGCCTCGCAGATCCAGACCGACCACGTGGTCGCGCTGGGCGCCGCCTGGCGGGGCGGCGCGTACGGCTGGACGCCGCAGCGCAGGCTGGAGTACGCCAACGACCTCGACGTCCTGCTCGCCGTGGACAAGCAGACCAACTACGACAAGGGCAGCAGGACCGCCGACAAGTGGAAGCCGCCGCGGCGGGAGTACTGGTGCGAGTACGGGCGCCGGTACACGGGGATCAAGGCCAAGTACCGGCTGTCCGTGACGGCGCCCGAGAAGCTCGCCCTGCAGGAGCTGCTGGCGGCCTGCCCTCAGTGAGACGCCGCCGAGAACAGGGTGTGCATCGCCCGGCGCAGGCCGCAGATGTCCGCGACCGGCTCCGGGAAGTCGAAGCGGACGTCGAACGCGCCGGCGGCGCCGCCGGTGAAGCGGACCCGCAGGCCCACGCGGTCCAGGGCGAGGGGGACGGCGGTCATGGCGTCCGCACCCCGCGATCCCAGCAGCCCGCACAGTTCGCCGAGGCGGTCGCCGTGGGCCGTGTGCAGGTGCTGGAGCAGCTCCGCCTCGTGCGGGGACATCGGGTCGGGCTCCGCCGTGGCCAGGGCCTCGGGCTCGACGTGCTCGGCGCCCCACAGGTCGTCCACCGATATCTCGCCGACCTCCAGGCGCAGCATCATCCAGGCCGGCCGTCCGGCGTACGGGGGCTCCAGCGACTCCGCCATGCCCAGCAGCTCGCCCACCGGCCGGCGCTCCGCGAGCAGTGCCGCGCAGGCCGCGCGGTCGCTCCCGCGCACCGGCGTGAGCCACCCGGCCAGCCATGCGCGGCCTCGGATACGATGGGGCACGGACACCGGCGCCACATCCGTGATCTCGATCACGGCGGTGAGGTCGTCGTCCTGGGCGTGAGCGGCTGCCCTGGCAGCCGCGGATTCCCCGGAAACAAGGAGAATCACGTCCCCGTCCGGGGTGACGGTCCGTGCGACCGGCATCCCTGTCCCGAACTCGTCGAGTGCCTGGCTGTCACGAGCACCCGGCAGGGTGAGGGATACTGAGGCGTTGGACTCTACGAGGGTTCGTACGCGTTCGGCTCCGGTGAGCTGCCGAACGCCTTCCCTGGGACGCGGCTGACCTTGCTTATCGTCGTCGAAAGCAGATTCCGTTTCGTTGGAATCTGAACTTCGACGCGCACTGGGCAGGGGGATCCCATGTGGTCGAGACATTACGTCCTCCTCGCTAAGGTAAGCCTCACCTAACTTACATGGAGGTAGGTTCCACGTGAACCAGAAGCGACCCAAGGTCAAGAAGTCGCGTGCCCTCGGCATTGCGCTGACCCCGAAGGCCGTCAAGTACTTCGAGGCCCGCCCCTACCCGCCGGGCGAGCACGGCCGTGGCCGCAAGCAGAACTCGGACTACAAGGTTCGTCTGCTGGAGAAGCAGCGTCTGCGCGCTCAGTACGACATCTCTGAGCGTCAGATGGCCCGCGCGTACGACCGCGCCAAGAAGGCCGAAGGCAAGACGGGCGAGGCGCTGGTCGTCGAGCTCGAGCGTCGCCTCGACGCCCTGGTCCTGCGTTCGGGCATCGCCCGCACCATCTACCAGGCTCGCCAGATGGTCGTTCACGGCCACATCGAGGTCAACGGCGACAAGGTCGACAAGCCGTCGTTCCGTGTCCGCCCGGACGACGTCATCACCGTGCGCGAGCGCAGCCGCGAGAAGGTTCCGTTCCAGGTTGCCCGTGAGGGTGGCTACGCAGGCGAGGGCGAGACCCCGCGCTACCTGCAGGTCAACCTGAAGGCCCTGGCCTTCCGCCTGGACCGCGACCCGAACCGCAAGGAAATCCCGGTCATCTGCGACGAGCAGCTCGTCGTCGAGTACTACGCCCGCTGATGCAGGCCTAGTCTCAACTGGCTGGTCAGCCCGCCGTCCCCCTCGGGGGGCGGCGGGTTTTCCGCGTTCCAGGTGCCGTTGCCGCGGCGGACAGGGCCGCCAGGGCCGCACGGCCGTCAGGGCTGGTCCGCCGCCGCCCGGCGCTGCGCCCGAGGTCCGCGCAGCCCGCCCCGGCCCGTCACCCGCCGCGCGGAGTCCGCGGCGCCCCGCTCCCCGGGAGCGCGCCGTGCGCGCACGACGAGCGCCTCCCGGCTCAGCTCCCGCCCCTCGGCGGCGTACGCCGCGTAGCGCTCGGCGCCCAGCAGCTCGCCCGCCCGCTCCTGGCACATCAGCCGCGGGGCGTTGAAGTACCCCGAGCCGAACAGCTGGAGCCCCACCCCGTCCCACATCGCCTCCGCCGCCCCCTGGAGCACCGCCGCCTCCGCCGGATGGCCCTCGGCGACCGTGACCAGGGCCAGCAGCTCCAGCGCCAGCACCAGCCCGACCAGGTCGCGGAAGGTGTGGTTGATCTCCACGCACTCGGTCAGCAGCCGCCGCGCCTCGGCCGTGGCCCCCGCGTCCAGGGCCGCGTACGCGAGGACGTACAGGGCGTACGCCTTGGTCCAGCGCTCCCCGCGCTCCTCGCAGATGTCCCGGACCTCCTCGCACAGCGAGAGAGCGCCCGCCAGTTCCCCTTGGAAGGCCAGCGCCATCGCCAGCTCCACCTGGCACATCAGCACGCCGCTGTTCAGCTCCCCGGCCTCCCGGTACCGCTCCAGCGCCGAACCCAGCAGCTCCCGGGCCCGCGCCATGTCGTCGGAGACCAGTGCCAGACAGCCCAGCCGGTGCACGGCGTAGGCCGCCGCCACCGGGTTGCGCGTCTGCGCCGCCCCGTCCCGGCACTCGTACAGGGCGCTCATCGCGGCCACCGAGTCCCCCTGGAGTGCCGCGACGTAGCCGAGCACCCACAGCGCCTTCAGCCGCGAGCTCTCGTACGCGCCCTCCGCGGGCCCGGAACCCGGGCCGGGGTTGCCGGCTCCCGGCTCCAGGGTCCGGTCCAGCCAGTGCCGGCCCTCGGTCAGCCGCCCGCATCCCGCCCAGTAGAACCAGAGGGTGCCCGCCAGGTACTGGCCCAGGTGGACCTCGTCCGGCTCCTCCAGGCAGCACTCCAGCGCGAGCCGCAGATTCGGCAGCTCCGCCTCCACCAGCGCGGCCACCTCCTGCTGGCGCGGGCCGAACCAGTCCAGCTCGCACCACGTCGCCAGGCCCATGTACCAGTCCCGGTGGCGCCGGCGCAGCCGCCGGGCGTCACCCGTCGACTCCAGCCAGCCCGCCCCGTACAGCCGTACGGTTTCCAGCATCCGGTAGCGGACCCTCGCGGCCGTGTCCTCCCGGACCAGCAGGGACTGGGCGAGCAGCTCCCCGACCAGGTCCAGCACATCCTCCACGGGCAGGTCCGGGCCCGCGCACACGTACTCGGCGGCGTCGAGGTCGAACAGGCCGGCGAACACCGACAGCCGCGCCCACAGCAGCCGCTCCCCGGGCGTGCACAGCTCGTGGCTCCAGCCGATCGCCGTGCGCAGCGTCCGGTGCCGGGGGAGCGCCCCGCGGGGGCCGCCCGCCAACAGTGCGAAGCGGTCCTCCAGCCGGGCCAGCACCTGCGCGGCGGACAGCACCCGCAGCCGGGCCGCCGCCAGCTCCAGGGCCAGCGGGATCCCGTCCAGGCGGGCGCACACCTCCGCCAGCGCGGCCCGGTTCGCCCCCGTCACCGCGAAGGCCGGATCGGCCTCGGCGGCCCGTTCCGCCAGCAGCTCCAGGGCCTCCTCCGCGGCCATCGGGGCCAGCGGGAAGGTCCGCTCCCCGGCCAGGTCCAGCGGACGCCGGCCCGCCGCGAGCACCCGCAGGCCGGGGGAGCGGAGCAGCAGCTCCCGTACCAGCCCGGCCGTCTCCTCGACCAGCTGCTCGAAGCCGTCCAGCACCAGCAGCAGGCGCCGCCCGGCCAGGTGCTCGGCCAGTACCGTCCGGGGCGGCCGGGTCGTGTGGTCGGTCAGCCCGAGCGCCTCCGCCAGGGCGAACTCCAGCAGCGCGGGGTCCCGTACGGTGGCCAGCTCGGCCAGCCAGATCCCGTCGCAGTAGCGTTCCTGCGCGTCCTCCCGGGCCGGGTCCGCCGCGCCCGCCCCTTCGGCGAGCGACCGGGCCGCCGCGAGCACCAGCCGGGACTTGCCCACACCGCCCACCCCGGTCACCGTGACCAGCCGGGAGGACTCCAGCAGCCGCGCCAGTCCGGCGAGTTCGCCACCCCGCCCGACGAACCGGTTCAGCTCCGAGGGAAGATTGCCCCCGGCGGTGTCTCGAAGGGGTCTCTGTCGCATGGGACACGGAGAGTACTGGTCCGCACGCGCTGCGTACAACGCGATCCTCCGACCTCGGAATTCCGGTACAGCCGGGGATCTCCGGCGCGATAGGGTCGGAGGGCAAATCTTCAAGCGGTGCAGGTACAGACAGAGAGCGGTGTGACGTGTCCGGTGGAGAGGTGGCCGGGATCCTCGTGGCCGTCTTCTGGGCCATCCTGGTCTCCTTCCTCGCGGTGGTGCTGGTGAGGCTGGCCCAGGTGCTGAAGGCGACCACCAAGCTGGTGGCCGACGTGACCGACCAGGCCGTCCCGCTGCTCGCCGACGCCTCCACCACCGTCCGCTCCGCGCGCACCCAGCTCGACCGGGTCGACGCCATCGCGAGCGACGTCCAGGAAGTCACCTCCAACGCCTCCGCGCTGTCCTCCACCGTGGCCTCCGCCTTCGGCGGACCGCTGGTCAAGGTCGCGGCCTTCGGCTACGGGGTCCGCAAGGCCCTCGGCCGGACGGAAGAGGTACCCGCGAAAACCTCCCGACGCACCGTGATCGTCGGCCGTACGGTGCCGGCGGCCCGGCGCCGGAAGCAGAAGGGCTGAGACCGCCGATGTTCCGCCGAGCCTTCTGGTTCACCGCAGGCGCCGCCGCCGGCGTGTGGGCCACCACCAAGGTCAACCGCCAGCTGAAGAAGCTGACGCCGGAAAGCCTCGCCGCCCAGGCCGCCGACAAGGCGGTGGAGGCGGGCCACCGCCTCAAGGACTTCGCCCTCGACGTCAAGGCGGGAATGACGCAGCGCGAGGACGAGCTGAACGACGCACTGGGGCTGCACAGCGACCCCGACCGGCCCGACAACGTCACCGCCCTCCCCGGGCAGCGGCGGCTGCGGGCCATCGCGCACGACCCGCACGACAAGACCACCCCCCGACCGAAGTTTTCGTACAACCGGAATGAGGACCACTGATGGAGTCGGCTGAAATCCGCCGCCGCTGGCTGAGCTTCTTCGAGGAGCGCGGTCACGCCGTTGTCCCTTCGGCGTCGCTCATCGCGGACGACCCGACTCTGCTGCTGGTCAACGCGGGCATGGTCCCGTTCAAGCCGTACTTCCTCGGCGAGACCAAGCCCCCGGCCCCGCGGGCCACCAGCGTGCAGAAGTGCGTCCGCACCCCGGACATCGAAGAGGTCGGCAAGACCACCCGCCACGGCACGTTCTTCCAGATGTGCGGCAACTTCTCCTTCGGCGACTACTTCAAGGAAGGCGCCATCAAGTACGCCTGGGAGCTGCTGACCAGCTCCGTGGCGGACGGTGGCTACGGCCTTGAGCCCGAGAAGCTCTGGATCACGGTCTACCTCGACGACGACGAGGCCGAGCAGATCTGGCGCGAGAAGATCGGCGTCCCCGCCGAGCGCATCCAGCGCCTGGGCAAGAAGGACAACTTCTGGTCCATGGGCGTCCCGGGTCCCTGCGGCCCGTGCTCGGAGATCAACTACGACCGCGGCCCGGAGTTCGGCGTCGAGGGCGGCCCGGCCGTCAACGACGAGCGCTACGTGGAGATCTGGAACCTGGTCTTCATGCAGTACGAGCGCGGCGCCGGCGACGGGAAGGAGGACTTCCCGATCCTCGGCGACCTGCCCTCGAAGAACATCGACACCGGTCTGGGCCTCGAGCGTCTCGCGATGATCCTGCAGGGCGTGCAGAACCTGTTCGAGACCGACACCCTGCGCGTGGTCATGGACAAGGCCACCGAGCTGACCGGCGTGCAGTACGGCGCCGCCCAGGGCACTGACGTGTCGATGCGCGTGGTCTCCGACCACATCCGCACGTCCGTCATGCTCATCGGCGACGGCGTCACCCCCGGCAACGAGGGCCGCGGCTACGTGCTGCGCCGCATCATGCGCCGCGCCATCCGCAACATGCGCCTCATGGGCGCCACGGGTCCGGTCGTCCAGGACCTCGTCGACGTCGTGATCGACACGATGGGGCAGCAGTACCCCGAGCTGATCACCGACCGCAAGCGCATCGAGACCGTCGCCCTCGCCGAAGAGGCCGCCTTCCTCAAGGCCGTGAAGGGTGGCACCAACATCCTCGACACGGCTGTGACCGAGACCAAGGCCGCCGGCGGCAAGGTCCTCTCCGGCGACAAGGCGTTCCTGCTCCACGACACCTGGGGCTTCCCGATCGACCTCACCCTGGAGATGGCCGCCGAGCAGGGCCTCTCCGTGGACGAGCCCGGCTTCCGCCGCCTCATGCAGGAGCAGCGCGACCGCGCCAAGGCCGACGCCAAGGCCAAGAAGACCGGCCACGCCGACGTCTCCTCGTACCGCGAGATCGCCGACAGCGCCGGGGCCACCGAGTTCACCGGCTACGCCACCAACCAGGGCGAGTCCACCATCGTCGGCCTGCTGGTCAACGGCGTCCCCGCGCCCGCCGCCTCCGAGGGCGACGAGGTCGAGGTCGTCCTCGACCGCACCCCCTTCTACGCCGAGGGCGGCGGCCAGCTCGCCGACCAGGGCCGCATCAAGCTCGACTCCGGCGCCGTGATCGAGGTCCGGGACGTCCAGCAGCCGGTCCCCGGTGTCTCCGTGCACAAGGGCTCCGTCCAGGTCGGCGAGGTGACGGTGGGCGCCTCCGCGTACGCCGCCATCGACGTCAAGCGCCGCCTGGCCATCGCCCGCGCCCACTCGGCCACCCACCTGACCCACCAGGCGCTGCGCGACGCGCTGGGCCCGACGGCCGCCCAGGCCGGTTCGGAGAACAGCCCCGGCCGCTTCCGCTTCGACTTCGGTTCGCCGAACGCCGTCCCCGGCACGGTCCTGACCGACGTCGAGCAGAAGATCAACGACGTGCTCTCCCGCGAGCTGAACGTCACCGCCGAGATCATGAGCATCGACGAGGCCAAGAAGCAGGGCGCCATCGCCGAGTTCGGCGAGAAGTACGGCGAGCGCGTGCGCGTCGTCACCATCGGCGACTTCTCCAAGGAGCTGTGCGGCGGCACCCACGTCGGCAACACCTCCCAGCTGGGTCTGGTGAAGCTGCTCGGCGAGTCCTCCATCGGCTCCGGCGTGCGCCGCGTCGAGGCCCTCGTCGGCGTGGACGCGTACAACTTCCTCGCCAAGGAGCACACGGTCGTCGCCCAGCTCCAGGAGCTGGTCAAGGGCCGTCCGGAGGAGCTGCCGGAGAAGATCGCCTCCATGCTCGGCAAGCTGAAGGACGCCGAGAAGGAGATCGAGAAGTTCCGCGCGGAGAAGGTCCTCCAGGCCGCCGCCGGTCTCGCCGAGAACGCCCAGGACATCCGCGGCGTCGCCCTCGTCGTCGGCCAGGTGCCGGACGGCACCGGCGCCGACGACCTGCGCAAGCTGGTCCTCGACGTCCGCGGCCGCATCCAGGGCGACCGCCCCGTCGTCGTGGCCCTGTTCACCGTGGCGGGCGGCCGTCCGCTGACCGTCATCGCCACCAACGAGGCGGCCCGCGAGCGCGGCCTCAAGGCCGGTGACCTGGTCCGCGCCGCCGCCAAGACCCTCGGTGGCGGCGGTGGCGGCAAGCCGGACGTCGCCCAGGGCGGCGGCCAGAACCCGGCCGCCGTGCCGGAGGCCATCGCCGCGGTCGAGCGCCTCGTCGTAGAGACGGCCTGACGATGACCCTGCGCCGCGGCCGCCGTCTCGCGATCGATGTCGGTGACGCCCGGATCGGGGTCGCCTCGTGCGACCCCGACGGGGTGCTGGCCACACCGGTCGAAACCGTGCCGGGACGTGACATCCCGGCCGCCCACAGGCGGCTGCGGCAGCTCGTCGAGGAGTACGAGCCGCTCGAAGTCGTGGTCGGCCTTCCCCGCTCGCTCAGCGGACGGGAGGGGCCTGCCGCGGCCAAGTGCCGCACCTTCGCCACGGAACTCGCCAAGGGCATCAAGCCGGTCGCGGTCCGGCTGGTGGACGAGCGGATGACCACGGTCACCGCCGCCCAGGGTCTGCGGGCCGCCGGGAAGAACGCCAAGAAGGGCCGTTCGGTCATCGACCAGGCGGCCGCGGTGGTGATCCTCCAGAACGCTCTTGAGACCGAACGGGTATCAGGTAATCCGCCTGGTGAGTGCGTCGAAGTGGTTGTCTGATCGCGATACGGTAACGTTCCGCGCGATGAGACGGCATTCGAACAGCCGTCGCCCACCACTAAAGAGGCGGAACCGGGTGTCACGGCAGACGGAATCCGTGGCCTTCGTCTCGCGGCTCTAGGGGACCGATGACTGAGTATGGCCGGGGCCGTGGCTCCGAACCGTGGCACCCCGAGGATCCCCTGTACGGGGACCAGGGGTGGACCGCGCACCAGACCCAGCAGGGCCAGCCGCCCTACGGCGGCGACCCGCAGCAGCAGTATCCGCAGGAGCCGCAGTACCAGCAGCAGTACCCCGCTCAGTACCCGCAGCAGCCGCAGCAGCCGCAGCCGCAGTACACCGAGCAGCAGCAGTACCAGCAGTACGCGGGGCAGCAGGGCTACGCCCCGCAGCAGCCCCAGGTCCAGCAGCAGGCCCATGCCCAGCAGCAGGTCCACCCCCAGCAGCCGGTGTACGACGGCCAGCTCTGGGACACCGGCCAGGGGCAGTACATGGCCGCCGCCGTCCAGGCCGACCCCTACGTGGCGGCGGACCCGTACGCCCAGCAGACCGTGGTGGGCTACCCCGGCGAGGCCCCCGACCCGTACAGCACGCCCGAGGCGTACCCGCCGCCGACGCCGCCGGACCGGCGCCACCTGGAGCCGGACCCGGCCGATCTGGTGGAGGAGGAGCCCGAGGCCTCGCTGCTCTCCGACGACGGCCGGGACTCCGACGACGGTGACGAGCCCGGCGGCCGCCGGCCCGGCCGGTCGAAGGGCGGCAAGGGCAAGAAGAAGCGCAGCGGCGCCGCCTGCCTGATCGCGTCCCTCGTCATCGTGAGCGTGGTCGGAGGTGGCGGCTACTACGGCTACACCTACCTCAAGGACCGCTTCGCCACGGCCGAGGACTTCACGGGTGAGGGCGTCGGTGAGACCGTCGACGTCGAGATCCCCAAGGACTCCTCCCTGGCGACGATGGGCAACATCCTCAAGAAGCACGGCATCGTGGCGAGCGTGGAGGCCTTCACCACGGCGGCCGGCATCAACCCCAAGGGCAAGACGATCCAGCCGGGCGTCTACCCGCTCAAGAAGAAGATGTCCGCCGCGGCCGCCGTCACGCTGATGACCGACCCCTCGAAGCTGATGGTCATCACGGTCCCCGAGGGCAAGCGCAACACCGAGGTCTACAAGGCGATCGACAAACGGCTCGGCAAGCCGGAGGGCACCACCGAGGAGATCGCCAAGCGCGAGGGCAAGAACCTCGGCCTGCCGGCCTGGGCGGGCAACAACAAGAACCTGATGGACCCGCTGGAAGGCTTCCTCTTCCCGGCGCGCTACGACGTCAGCAAGGACAGCACGCCCGAGTCCCTGCTCAAGCAGATGGTCAAGAACGCGACGGACAAGTACAGCGAGCTGGGCATCGAGGGCAAGGCCAAGGAACTGGGCCTGGAGAATCCGCTCCAGGTGGTCACGGTCGCCAGCCTCGTCAACGCCGAGGGCAAGAACCACGAGGACTTCCGGAAGATGGCCGAGGTCGTCTACAACCGGATGAAGAAGACCAACGACGTCACCAACCAGCGGATCGAGTTCGACTCGACGTACAACTACATCAAGGGCACGAGCGACCTCAACTTCTCGATGAAGGAGGCGAGGGCGCTCGACCACCCCTACAACACGCACTTCATCAGGGGACTGCCCGCCGGCCCGATCGGGAACCCCGGCGCGGAAGCCCTGACCGCTACGCTCAACCCCGACCACGGCGGGTGGATGTTCTTCGTGTCGGTCGACGGGAAGACGACGACCTTCACCCAGACCTACGAGGAACACCAGAGGCTCGCCGATGAGTTCCAGGAGCGGCAGAAGCAGAAGAACGGCGGATAGCACGAAATGTCACGGATAAGGGCCGCGGTGCTGGGTTCGCCCATCGAGCACTCCCTCTCACCGGTGCTGCACCGCGCCGCCTACCAGGAGCTCGGCCTCGACGACTGGTCGTACGACCGCTTCGAGGTCGATGAGGCCGCGCTCCCGGAGTTCGTCACCGGCCTCGGCCCCGAGTGGGCCGGGCTGTCGCTGACCATGCCGCTGAAGCGGGCGATCATCCCGCTGCTCGACGGCATCAGCGACACCGCCGCCTCGGTCGAGGCGGTCAACACCGTCGTCCTCACCGAGGACGGCCGCCGCCTCGGCGACAACACGGATATCCCGGGCATCCTCGCCGCGCTCCACGAGCGCGGCGTCGAGAAGGTGCCCTCCGCCGCCATCCTCGGCGCGGGCGCCACCGCCTCCTCGGCGCTGGCCGCGCTCTCGCGGATCTGCTCCGGCGAGGTCACCGCGTACGTCCGTACGCCCGCCCGCGCCGACGAGATGCGGCAGTGGGGCGAACGGCTCGGCGTCCAGGTCCGGACGGCGGACTGGTCGCTCGCGGCCGAGGCGCTGGCCGCGCCGCTCGTCATCGCGACCACCCCGGCCGGGACGACGGACGCCCTCGCCCCGGCCGTACCCGAAGCGGCGGGAACCCTGTTCGACGTGCTCTACGAGCCCTGGCCCACCGCCCTCGCGGCGGCCTGGTCCGAGCGCGGCGGCAAGGTCGTCGGCGGACTGGACCTCCTGGTCCACCAGGCCGTGCTCCAGGTCGGGCAGATGACCGGCCGGCCCGGACCGCTCGCCGCCATGAGGGCCGCGGGAGAACGGGCCCTCGCCGCCCGGTAGCACCCCCGGCCGGGTCCGTACGCGGCTCCCCGGTGGGTCACCTGATGGACAAGCCGTCCGATTAGTGGACCGGGGCCCGGTGCAGCGGCCCGGACATGGGAGGATCGGGTACGGCGGGTCCGGGCCGCGCACCCGATCGCGCCGTCGCTGTATCAGGCGCGAGCATGAGGAGCATCGTTGAGCAGGTTGCGTTGGCTGACCGCCGGGGAGTCGCACGGACCGGCGCTGGTGGCGACCCTGGAGGGGCTTCCCGCCGGCGTCCCGGTCACCACCGAGCTGGTGGCCGACCACTTGGCCCGGCGCCGGCTCGGCTACGGCCGCGGTGCCCGGATGAAGTTCGAGCAGGACGAGATCACCTTCCTCGGCGGTGTCCGCCACGGGCTCTCGCAGGGTTCGCCGATCGCCGTCATGATCGGCAACACCGAGTGGCCGAAGTGGGAGATCGTCATGTCGGCCGACCCGGTCGACCCCTCGCTGCTCAAGGAGACCGGCCGTAACGCGCCGCTGACCCGCCCCCGCCCCGGTCACGCAGACCTGGCGGGCATGCAGAAGTACGGCTTCTCCGAGGCCCGCCCGATCCTGGAGCGCGCCAGCGCCCGGGAGACGGCCGCCCGGGTCGCCCTCGGCGCCGTCGCCCGGTCCTTCATCAAGGAGGCCGCCGGCATCGAGATCGTCTCGCACGTGGTGGAGCTGGCCGCGGCCAAGGCCCCGTACGGCGTCTACCCCACCCCCGCCGACGTCGAGAAGCTCGACGCCGACCCGGTGCGCTGCCTCGACGCGGACGCCAGCAAGGCGATGGTCGCGGAGATCGACCAGGCCCACAAGGACGGCGACACCCTCGGCGGCGTCGTCGAGGTCCTCGCCTACGGGGTCCCCGTCGGGCTCGGTTCGCACGTCCACTGGGACCGCCGTCTCGACGCCCGGCTCGCCGCCGCGCTCATGGGCATCCAGGCCATCAAGGGCGTCGAGGTCGGCGACGGCTTCGAGCTGGCCCGCGTGCCCGGCTCCAAGGCGCACGACGAGATCGTCTCCACCCCCGAGGGCCTCAAGCGGACCTCCGGCCGCTCCGGCGGCACCGAGGGCGGTCTGACCACCGGCGAACTGCTGCGCGTCCGGGCCGCCATGAAGCCCATCGCGACCGTGCCGCGCGCGCTGGCGACCGTCGACGTGGCGACCGGTGAGGCGACGGTGGCCCACCACCAGCGCTCCGACGTGTGCGCCGTGCCGGCCGCGGGCATCGTGGCCGAGGCCATGGTCGCGCTCGTGCTGGCCGACGCGGTCGTCGAGAAGTTCGGCGGGGACTCGGTCCCCGAGACCCGCCGCAACGTGCAGTCCTACCTCGACAACCTGCAGATCCGGTGACGCGCGGACCACTGGTCGTCCTCGTCGGCCCCATGGGGTCCGGCAAGTCCACGGTGGGCTCGCTGCTGGCCGAGCGGCTCGGCGTCCCCTACCGGGACACCGACGCCGACATCGTCGCGGCCCAGGGCCGGGAGATCTCCGACATCTTCGTCGACGAGGGCGAGCCGTACTTCCGCGAGCTGGAGCGGCAGGCGGTCGCCGCCGCCGTCGCCGGGCACACCGGAGTCCTCGCCCTAGGCGGCGGCGCCGTGCTCGACGAGGGCACCCGCGCGCTGCTCACCGGCCTGCCCGTCGTCTACCTGTCGATGGACGTCGAGGAAGCCGTGCGGCGCGTGGGCCTCGGTGCCGCGCGCCCTCTGCTGGCCGTCAACCCGCGCCGCCAGTGGCGCGAGCTGATGGACGCCCGGCGCCCCCTGTACACCGAAGTCGCGCGCGTCGTGGTGGCCACCGACGACCGCACCCCCGAAGAGGTCGCCCAGGCGATCCTCGACGCTCTGGAGTTGAAGGACGTATGACAGACCAGGTGACGCGGATCCACGTCGGCGGAAGCGCCGGCCACGACCCGTACGACGTGCTGGTCGGCCGGCAGCTGCTCGGCGAACTCGGCACCCTGATCGGTACGAAGGCCCAGCGGGTCGCCGTGATCCACCCCGAGGCGCTCGCCTCGACCGGTGAGGCGCTGCGCGACGACCTGGCGTCACAGGGCTACGAGGCCGTCGCCATCCAGGTGCCGAACGCCGAGGAAGCCAAGACCATCGAGGTCGCGGCCTACTGCTGGAAGGCGCTCGGCCAGTCCGGCTTCACCCGCACCGACGTCATCGTCGGCGTCGGCGGTGGAGCCACCACCGACCTCGCGGGCTTCGTCGCGGCCTCCTGGCTGCGCGGGGTGCGCTGGGTCGCCGTGCCGACCACCGTCCTGGCGATGGTGGACGCGGCCGTGGGCGGCAAGACCGGCATCAACACCGCCGAGGGCAAGAACCTGGTGGGCGCCTTCCACCCGCCCGCCGGGGTGCTGTGCGACCTGGCGGCCCTGGACTCGCTGCCGGTCAACGACTACGTGAGCGGCCTGGCCGAGATCATCAAGGCCGGATTCATCTCCGACCCGAAGATCCTCGAACTGATCGAGGAGGACCCGCAGGCGGCCCGTACGCCCGACGGCCCGCACACCGCCGAGCTGATCGTGCGCTCCATCCAGGTCAAGGCCGACGTGGTCTCCAGCGACCTCAAGGAGTCGGGACTGCGCGAGGTCCTCAACTACGGCCACACCCTCGCGCACGCCATCGAGAAGAACGAGCGCTACAAGTGGCGGCACGGCGCGGCCGTCTCCGTCGGCATGGTCTTCGCCGCGGAACTCGGCCGGCTGGCCGGGCGGCTCGACGACGCGACGGCGGACCGCCACCGCGAGATCCTGGCCGCCGTCGGCCTGCCGCTGACCTACCGCGGCGACCAGTGGCCCAAGCTGCTCCAGACCATGCAGGTCGACAAGAAGTCCCGCGGCAACCTGCTGCGCTTCATCGTCCTGGACGGACTGGGCAAGCCCACCGTCCTGGAGGGGCCCGACCCGGCGCACCTGGTCGCAGCGTACGGCGAGGTGTCGGCGTGAGCCGCCAGGTCCTGGTGCTGAACGGCCCCAACCTGGGCCGGCTCGGCTCGCGCGAGCCCGACGTGTACGGGGCCACCTCGTACGCCGGACTCGTCGAGAGCTGCCGGGCCGTGGGCGAGGAGCTCGGCTTCGACGTCGAGGTCCGCGAGACCAACGACGAGGGCGAACTGATCCGCTGGCTCCACGAGGCGGCAGACGGGAAGATCCCCGTGGTGATCAACCCGGGGGCCTTCACGCACTATTCGTACGGGATGCGGGACGCGGCCGCGCAGCGCACCGCTCCGCTGATCGAGGTGCACATCTCGAACCCGTACGCCCGCGAGGAGTTCCGCCACACCTCGGTCATCGCCGCGGTGGCGACCGGTACGGTGGCGGGCTTCGGCATCGGCTCGTACCGGCTGGCGCTGCGCGCGCTGGCGGACGAGGTCTCGGGCTGAGGCTCCGCCGGGCGGTGACGGCGGGCGGTGGCGGCCGCCGGTGCAGGTAGCCGGTGCTGGTGGACGGTACGGCCCCCCGGGTCATATAACGTTCTCGCATCAGTCGCCGGAACGAGACGGAGTGGCAGCGGATGCAGCAAGGAGTGGGGGGCGGGGGCGCAGGCTGGGGACAGTCGGGACAGCACCCGGCCGCGCCGCCGCAACCTCCGATACCCCCGGCGCAGGGCTGGCCGGGCACCCCGCCACCCCTGTCGCCGCCCGTGATGGAGGCCACCGGCCACATTCCGCTGCCGCCCGCGGTGGCGGGTACGGGAGGGGCCACCCTCGCCGTGCTGCTGATCGGCCCGGCGGGAGCGGGCAAGACCACCGTGGCCCGGCACTGGGCGAGCACCCGCCCGGTGCCGACCGCCCACGTCAGCCTGGACGACGTCCGGGAATGGGTCTGCTCGGGCTTCGCGGACCCGCAGGCGGGCTGGAACGACCATTCCGAGGCCCAGTACCGCCTCGCCCGCCGCACCTGCGGCTTCGCCGCCCGCAACTTCCTGGCGAACGGGATCTCCTGCATCCTCGACGACGCCGTCTTCCCGGACCGGCCCGTGGTGGGGCTGGGCGGCTGGAAGCGGCACGTGGGCCCCGCGCTGCTGCCGGTGGTCCTGCTGCCGGGCCTGGAGATCGTCCTGGAGCGCAACGCGGCCCGCTCGGGCAACCGCAGGCTCTCCGACGAGGAGGTCGCGCGGATCCACGGCCGGATGGCCGGCTGGTACGGCTCCGGCCTCCCGATCATCGACAACTCCCACCTGGACGTGGAGGGCACGGCACGCGCCCTCGACGAGGCGTTGGCGCGCGCGATGGCCTGATCCAGCCCCGCCGGCGATTGAGGCGCGGGGTCTCGGGCGGAGCCCCAGGGGTTTGAGCCCCGGCTCCGGGCGGGCGGAGCCCGAGCCGCACGTCCGGACGCGCTCACCAGGCCGGAGGCGCGCCGCGCTCGTACGCTCGAAGACATGTCAGACGTGTACGCCGCCCGCCGTGGCCTGCTCCGCGACCGCTGTGCCGCCGCGGGGAACGCCGCCGCACTGATCACGCGTCCGGCGAACGTCCGCTACCTCTCCGGGGCGTCCCCGCTGGGTGCCGTCCTGCTCGTGGGCCCGGCCGAGGACGTGCTCTTCTGCGCCGCGGCGCCCACCGGCGAGGCCGACGAGGGCCGCCTGGACGAGCGGCTCAGCGTCTCGGTGCTGTCGTCCCCCGGCGGGGACCCGGCGGTCGCCGCCGCCGACCTGACCGCCGCCGTACGGGCCGACTCGCTGGCGGTCGAGGAGCACCACCTCACCGTGGGCCGGCACCGGGCCCTGCGCTCCGTGGCGCCCGGGCTGCGCCTCGCCGACCTCGGCACCGCCGTGGAGCAGCAGCGCCTCGTCAAGGACGAGGAGGAGATCGCCTGCCTGCGGATCGCCGCCGAGATCGCCGACCAGGCCCTCGGCGAGCTGCTGGAGTCGATCCTGGTGGGACGTACCGAACGCCACCTCGCCCTGGAGCTGGAGCGGCGGCTCGTCGACCACGGGGCGGACGGGCCCGCCTTCCCGACCTCCGTCGGCACCGGCCCGCACTCCGGCCGCTCCCGGCACCGGCCCTCCGACCGGCGGGTCGAGGAGGGCGACTTCCTCTCCGTCTGCCTGGGCGCCAACTACCGCGGCTACCGGTGCGAGATCGGCCGCACGTTCGTGATCGGCACCACCCCGGCGGACTGGCAGATCGAGCTGTACGAGCTCGTCTTCGCCGCCCAGCGGGCCGGCCGTGAGGCGCTGCTGCCCGGCGCCGCGTACCGGGACGTGGACCACGCGGCACGCTCCGTACTGGACTCCGCGGGCCACGGGGAAGCCCTCGCGGCGTGGATGGGACACGGCGTCGGTCTCGAAATCGACGAGGACCCGCAGCTTGCACCTACGGCAATGGGTAAACTGGACGCTTGCGTGCCGGTCACCGTCGAACCGGGGGTTCACCTCCCGGGCCGGGGAGGTGTCCGGATCGATGACACGCTCGTCGTGCGCCCCGAGGCGGACGGCGGTCCAGAGCTACTCACCATTACGACCAAGGAGCTGCTCGCGCTCTAGTCCGCTCGCCGGACTGTGCGCGCACCCGTGGTCTTCCAGTGCAGGAGATTCCGCAACCGTGGCTTCCACGAACGACCTCAAGAACGGCATGGTGCTGAAGCTCGACGGGGGCCAGCTCTGGTCCGTCGTCGAGTTCCAGCACGTCAAGCCCGGCAAGGGCCCGGCCTTCGTGCGCACCAAGCTCAAGAACGTGCTCTCGGGCAAGGTCGTCGACAAGACCTTCAACGCCGGTGTCAAGGTCGAGACGGCCACCATCGACCGCCGTGACATGCAGTTCTCGTACATGGACGGCGAGTACTTCGTCTTCATGGACATGGACACCTACGACCAGCTGATGGTCGACCGCAAGGCCGTCGGCGACGCCGCCAACTTCCTGATCGAGGGCTTCACCGCCTCCGTCGCCCAGCACGAGGGCTCGGTGCTCTACGTCGAGCTCCCGGCCGCGGTCGAGCTCAAGATCGAGCACACCGACCCGGGCGTGCAGGGCGACCGCTCCACCGGCGGCACCAAGCCCGCCACGCTGGAGACCGGCTACGAGATCCAGGTCCCGCTCTTCATCACCATCGGCGAGACGGTCAAGGTCGACACGCGCACCAGCGACTACCTCGGCCGGAAGAGCAACTAACCCGTGGCTGCTCGGAGCAATGCGCGCAAGCGCGCTTTCCAGATCCTCTTCGAGGCCGACCAGCGCGATGTGCCCGTGCGCGAGGTCCTCGCGGACTGGATCCGCCACGCGCGGACGGACGACCGGCAGCCGCCGGTCAGCGCCTTCACGATGGATCTGGTCGAGGGTTACGCCGACAAGGTGAACCGGATCGACGACCTGATCATCACCTACGCCGTGGACTGGGAAATCGACCGCATGCCGGTCGTGGACCGCAACATCCTGCGGCTCGGTGCCTACGAGCTGATCTGGGTGGACGACACCCCGGACGCCGTGGCCATCGACGAGGCCGTCCAGCTGGCCAAGGAGTTCTCCACGGACGAATCTCCTACGTTCGTGAACGGTCTGCTGGGCCGCTTCAAGGAACTGAAGCCGAGCCTGCGCCGCGGCGAGTAGTGCGCGGCGGTTCGGCAGGACGGCAGGGCCCGCAGCGCACGTGCTGCGGGCCCTCCGCTTTTTTCGCGCTCCGCCCGCCGGACGCGGAAACGCCGGTGGCGCCGGCCCCTTGCGGGACCGGCGCCACCGGTAAACGTTTCTGCTGGTCTGCGGCCTGGGACTCAGACGTCCTCGTGCGCCACGGCGCGACGGGCGTCCGCGTCCAGCACGCCCCAGCTGATCAGCTGCTCGGTCAGGACCGAGGGCGACTGGTCGTAGATGACGGCCAGGGTGCGCAGGTCGTCCTGGCGGATCGACAGCACCTTGCCGTTGTAGTCGCCGCGCTGGCTCTGGATCGTGGCCGCGTAACGCTGGAGCGGACCGGCCTTCTCCGCGGGCACACCCGCGAGGCGCTCCAGGTCGAGACGGAGCTTCGGCGGCGGCTCGGCGGCCCCGCCGGGAGTCGTGCCCGGCAGCAGCTCCTGCACCGGAACCCCGTAGAAGTCCGCCAGCTCGGCAAGGCGCTGGACGGTCACGGCGCGGTCCCCGCGCTCGTACGAACCGACCACCACGGCCTTCCACCGGCCCTGGGACTTCTCCTCGACACCGTGGAGGGAAAGGCCCTGCTGGGTGCGGATGGCGCGGAGCTTGGCCCCGAGCTGTTTGGCGTATTCGCTGGACATAACGCTCCCGGACGCTGTGACGCTGTGACGACATGGACGCTGTGACGACATTGACCACGTGCGGCTCCGCCGCGCGGCTGGTAACTCACTGTGAGGTTACGCAGCGTTACTTGGATGCGTCAAGCCGAATGGTCTCCACCGCCCTTTTCAGGGGGCCCGAGCGGGGCCCGGGGCGCAGGCGCCGGAAAGGCCCTGGTAACGTGGTCCACGTACATCAGACGTCCTTTAAGGTCCGTCCCGTGAGGCGGAGAAGGAGGTCCTTTCCTTGGACACTCAGGCTGCTCAGATCCAGACCGGCGATGCTGCCCGCCCCGTTCTCGAGGCGCAGGACATCGCGCGGGTTCTGACCCGCATCGCCCACGAGATCGTCGAACGCGCCAAGGGCGCCGACGACGTGGTGCTCCTCGGCATCCCCACCCGCGGCGTGTACCTCGCCCGCCGGCTGGCCGCCAAACTCGAAGAGATCACCGGCGCGAAGATCCCGGTGGGTTCCCTCGACATCACCATGTACCGCGACGATCTGCGGATGAAGCCCGCCCGTGCGATCGGCCGTACCGAGATCCCCGGCGACGACCTCGACGGACGCCTGGTCGTCCTCGTCGACGACGTGCTCTTCTCCGGCCGCACCATCCGCGCCGCCCTCGACGCGCTCGGCGACCTCGGCCGCCCCCGCGCCGTGCAGCTCGCCGTCCTCGTCGACCGCGGCCACCGCGAACTGCCGATCCGCGCCGACTACGTCGGCAAGAACCTCCCCACGTCGCTGCGGGAGACCGTCAAGGTCCAGCTCCAGGAGGAGGACGGCCGAGACGCCGTACTGCTCGGCCAGCAGACCCCCCGGGCAGCAGGGCAGTAACCCGTACGCGTGAGGGGCCCCGCGGGGTCCCGCGCCGTGCCGTGCCCGCTCCGCCCTGCCCTGCCCTGCCCGTACTCCCGCCAGTCAGCCCGCCTGCCTGCGCCCTTCCGACCCACGGAGCCATCCAGATGAAGCGCCACCTCATCTCGGCCGCCGATCTCACGCGCGACGACGCCGTCCTGATCCTCGACACCGCCGAGGAGATGGCCCGCGTCGCGGACCGGCCGATCAAGAAGCTGCCCACCCTGCGCGGCCTCACCGTCGTCAACCTCTTCTTCGAGGACTCGACCCGGACCCGGATCTCCTTCGAGGCGGCCGCCAAGCGGCTCTCCGCCGACGTCATCAACTTCTCCGCCAAGGGCTCCTCCGTTTCCAAGGGCGAATCCCTGAAGGACACGGCGCTGACCCTGGAGGCCATGGGCGCGGACGCGGTCGTCATCCGCCACCACGCCTCCGGCGCCCCCTACCGGCTCGCGACCTCCGGCTGGATCGACTCCGCCGTGGTCAACGCCGGCGACGGCACCCACGAGCACCCCACCCAGGCCCTGCTGGACGCCTTCACCATGCGCCGCCGCCTGGTCGGCCGGGACGCCGGACTCGGCAAGGACCTGAACGGCCGCCGGATCACCATCGTCGGCGACGTCCTGCACAGCCGCGTGGCCCGCTCCAACGTGCAGCTGCTGCACACCCTCGGAGCCCACGTCACCGTGGTGGCCCCGCCCACGCTGGTCCCGATCGGCGTCGAGAGCTGGCCCTGCGAGGTCTCGTACAACCTCGACGAGGTGCTGCCCAAGTCCGATGCGGTGATGATGCTGCGTGTGCAGCGCGAACGCATGAACGCCGCCTTCTTCCCGACCGAGCGCGAGTACTCCCGCCGGTACGGGCTCAACGGCGACCGCATGGCGAAGATGCCCGAGCACGCCATCGTGATGCACCCCGGCCCGATGAACCGCGGCATGGAGATCACCGCCGAGGTCGCCGACTCCGACCGCTGCACCGCCGTCGAGCAGGTCGCCAACGGCGTCTCCACCCGGATGGCCGTCCTGTACCTGCTGCTCGGAGGCTCCGAGCCCGCCGTCACCACCACCCCCGCCGCCGCAGCCCGCACCGAGGAGACGAAGTAACCATGAGCAAGATCCTGATCCGTGGCGCGAAGGTACTCGGTGGCGAGGCGCAGGACGTCCTGATCGACGGCGAGACCATCGCCGAGGTCGGACAGAACCTGTCCGCCGAGGGCGCGACCGTCATCGAGGCCGAGGGCCAGATCCTCCTCCCCGGCCTCGTCGACCTGCACACCCACCTGCGCGAGCCCGGCCGCGAGGACTCCGAGACCGTCCTCACCGGCACCCGCGCCGCCGCGAGCGGCGGCTACACCGCCGTCTTCGCCATGGCGAACACCTTCCCGGTCGCCGACACCGCCGGCGTCGTCGAGCAGGTCTGGCGCCTCGGCAAGGAATCCGGCTACTGCGACGTGCAGCCCATCGGCGCCGTCACCGTCGGCCTGGAGGGCAAGCAGCTCTCCGAGCTGGGCGCCATGCACGAGTCCGCCGCCCGCGTCACCGTCTTCTCCGACGACGGCAAGTGCGTCGACGACGCCGTGATCATGCGCCGCGCCCTGGAGTACGTGAAGGCCTTCGGCGGCGTCGTCGCCCAGCACGCCCAGGAGCCCCGCCTCACCGAGGGCGCCCAGATGAACGAGGGCGTCGTCTCCGCCGAGCTCGGCCTGGGCGGCTGGCCCGCCGTCGCCGAGGAGTCGATCATCGCCCGTGACGTCCTCCTCGCCGAACACGTCGGCTCCCGCGTCCACATCTGCCACCTCTCCACCGCCGGCTCCGTCGAGATCGTCCGCTGGGCCAAGTCCCGCGGCATCGACGTCACCGCCGAGGTCACCCCGCACCACCTCCTCCTCACCGAGGAACTGGTCCGCTCGTACAACGCCGTGTACAAGGTCAACCCGCCGCTGCGCACCGAGCGCGACGTACTGGCCCTGCGCGAGGCGCTCGCCGACGGCACGATCGACATCGTCGCCACCGACCACGCCCCGCACCCGCACGAGGACAAGGACTGCGAGTGGGCCGCCGCCGCCATGGGCATGGTGGGCCTGGAGACCGCGCTCTCCGTCGTCCAGCAGACGATGGTGGAGACCGGCCTGCTCGACTGGGCGGGCGTCGCGGAGCGGATGTCCTTCGCCCCGGCGCGGATCGGCGGCCTGGAGAACCACGGCCGTCCCGTCTCGGCAGGTGAACCCGCGAACCTGACCTTGGTCGATACCTCGTACCGTGGTGTCGTGGACCCCGCACATTTCGCTTCCCGCAGCCGCAACACGCCTTACGAGGGCCGTGAGCTGCCGGGTCGCGTCACTCACACCTTCCTGCGGGGCCGGGCAACGGTCGTGGACGGGACGCTGGCGTGACACCTGCAGTAATCCAACTGGCCGCCGAGGCCGCCGAACGACGGTCGGCGGAGGTGACGGACTGGGGCGCACGCATGGCGTGGGTGCTCGGCCTGCTCGTCTTCATCGCGTTCGTGTACTGGCTGATGCGGCAGGGCTGGAAATGGCGAGGCGCGCTGCAGAACGATCTGCCGGAGCTGCCCGCCGCCCCCGACGGTCTCCCCGAGCACCGGCTGGCCCTGACCGGCCGGTACCACGGGTCCACCACCGCCGGGCAGTGGCTCGACCGGATCGTCGCCCACGGACTGGGCGTCCGCAGCCGGGTCGAGCTCACGCTCACCGACGCGGGCCTCGACGTGGTCCGTCCGGGTGCCACCGACTTCTTCGTACCGGCCGCGCAGCTGCGCGGCGCCCGCCTCGACAAGGGAATCGCGGGCAAGGTACTCACCGAGGGCGGTCTGCTCGTCGTCACCTGGGCGCACGGTGACAAGCAGATCGACTCCGGATTCCGCTCCGACCGCGCGGCCGAGCACGCCGCCTGGGTCGAGGCGATCAACCTCATGAACTCATCCACCACGACGGAAGGCGCCGAACGATGACGACCTCCACCAGGGGAGCAGCCAAAGCTCCCGCCGTACTCGTCCTGGAGGACGGTCGGATCTTCCGCGGCCGTGCCTACGGCGCTGTGGGGGAGACCTTCGGCGAGGCCGTGTTCTCCACCGGCATGACCGGCTACCAGGAGACCCTCACCGACCCGTCGTACCACCGGCAGGTCGTCGTGATGACCGCCCCGCACGTGGGCAACACCGGCGTCAACGACGAGGACCCCGAGTCCTCCCGCATCTGGGTGGCCGGCTACGTCGTACGCGACCCAGCCCGCGTCCCCTCCAACTGGCGCTCCCGGCGCTCGCTGGACGAGGAACTCGTCAAGCAGGGCGTCGTCGGGATCTCCGGCATCGACACCCGCGCCCTGACCCGCCACCTGCGCGAGCGCGGCGCCATGCGCGTCGGCATCTTCTCCGGCGACGTCTGGGCGGGCGTCCGCGACGAGGCGCTGCTGGCCAAGGTCCAGGCCGCCCCGCAGATGAAGGGCGCCAACCTCTCCGCCGAGGTCTCCACCAAGGAGACGTACGTCGTCCCCGCGATCGGCGAGAAGCGCTTCACCGTCGCCGCCATCGACCTCGGCATCAAGGGCATGACCCCGCACCGGATGGCCGAGCGCGGCATCGAGGTGCACGTGCTGCCCGCCACCGCCACCGTCGAGGACGTCTACGCGGTCCAGCCCGACGGCGTGTTCTTCTCCAACGGCCCCGGCGACCCGGCCACCGCCGACCACGCCGTGTCCGTCATGCAGGGCGTCCTCGCCCGCAAGACCCCGCTCTTCGGCATCTGCTTCGGCAACCAGATCCTGGGCCGCGCGCTCGGCTTCGGCACCTACAAGCTGAAGTACGGCCACCGCGGCATCAACCAGCCGGTGCAGGACCGCACCACCGGCAAGGTCGAGATCACCGCGCACAACCACGGCTTCGCCGTCGACGCGCCCCTCGACAAGGTCTCCGAGACCGCCTACGGCCGCGCCGAGGTCTCCCACGTCTGCCTGAACGACCAGGTCGTCGAAGGCCTCCAGCTGCTCGACCAGCCGGCCTTCAGCGTCCAGTACCACCCCGAGGCGGCCGCGGGCCCGCACGACGCCGCGTACCTCTTCGACCGCTTCACGTCTTTGATGGAAACCGCCCAGATGGAGGCCGAGCGTGCCTAAGCGCACCGATATCCAGTCCGTCCTGGTCATCGGCTCCGGCCCGATCGTCATCGGCCAGGCCGCCGAATTCGACTACTCCGGCACCCAGGCCTGCCGCATCCTCAAGGCCGAGGGCCTGCGGGTCATCCTGGTGAACTCCAACCCCGCGACGATCATGACCGACCCGGAGATCGCCGACGCCACGTACGTCGAGCCGATCACCCCCGAGTTCGTCGAGAAGATCATCGCGAAGGAGCGCCCCGACGCGCTGCTCCCGACCCTCGGCGGCCAGACCGCGCTGAACACCGCGATCTCCATGCACGAGCAGGGTGTGCTGGAGAAGTACGGCGTCGAGCTGATCGGCGCCAACGTCGAGGCCATCAACAAGGGCGAGGACCGCGACCTCTTCAAGGGCGTCGTCGAAGCCGTCAAGGCGAAGATCGGCTACGGCGAGTCCGCCCGCTCGGTCATCTGCCACACGATGGACGACGTCATCGCGGGCGTGGACACCCTCGGCGGCTACCCCGTCGTCGTGCGCCCCTCCTTCACCATGGGCGGCGCCGGCTCCGGCTTCGCCCACGACGAGGAAGAGCTGCGCCGCATCGCCGGCCAGGGCCTCACGCTCTCCCCGACCACCGAGGTGCTCCTTGAGGAGTCCATCCTCGGCTGGAAGGAGTACGAGCTGGAGCTGATGCGCGACACCAAGGACAACGTGGTCGTCGTCTGCTCCATCGAGAACTTCGACCCGATGGGCGTCCACACCGGCGACTCCATCACCGTCGCCCCGGCGATGACGCTCACCGACCGCGAGTACCAGCGGCTGCGCGACATCGGCATCGCGATCATCCGCGAGGTCGGCGTCGACACCGGCGGCTGCAACATCCAGTTCGCGATCGACCCCGTCGACGGCCGCGTCATCGTCATCGAGATGAACCCGCGCGTCTCGCGCTCCTCGGCGCTCGCCTCGAAGGCCACCGGCTTCCCGATCGCCAAGATCGCCGCCAAGCTGGCCATCGGATACACGCTCGACGAGGTCCCCAACGACATCACCGAGAAGACCCCGGCCTCCTTCGAGCCGTCCCTCGACTACGTCGTCGTCAAGGCCCCGCGCTTCGCCTTCGAGAAGTTCCCGCTCGCCGACGCCACCCTCACCACCACCATGAAGTCGGTGGGCGAGGCCATGGCCATCGGCCGCAACTTCACCGAGGCCCTCCAGAAGGCCCTGCGCTCCCTGGAGAAGAAGGGCTCGCAGTTCACCTTCGTCGGCCCCGTCGGCGACAAGGAGGAGCTGCTCGCCACCGCGGTCCGCCCCACCGACGGCCGCATCAACACCGTCATGCAGGCCATCCGCGCCGGCGCCACCCAGGAAGAGGTCTTCGAGTACACGAAGATCGACCCCTGGTTCGTCGACCAGCTCTTCCTCATCAAGGAGATCGCGGACGAGCTGGCCGCCGTGGAGAAGCTCCACCCCGAGATCCTCGCCGAGGCCAAGCGCCACGGCTTCTCCGACGCCCAGATCGCCGAGATCCGCGGCCTGCGCGAGGACGTCGTCCGCGAGGTCCGGCACGCGCTGGGCGTCCGCCCGGTCTACAAGACGGTCGACACCTGCGCCGCCGAGTTCGCCGCGAAGACCCCGTACTTCTACTCGTCCTACGACGAGGAGTCCGAGGTCGCGCCGCGCACCAAGCCCGCGGTCATCATCCTGGGCTCCGGCCCGAACCGCATCGGCCAGGGCATCGAGTTCGACTACTCCTGCGTCCACGCCTCCTTCGCCCTCAGCGACGCCGGCTACGAGACCGTGATGGTCAACTGCAACCCGGAGACCGTCTCGACGGACTACGACACCTCCGACCGCCTGTACTTCGAGCCGCTGACGCTCGAGGACGTGCTGGAGATCGTCCACGCCGAGTCGCTGGCCGGCCCCATCGCCGGTGTCATCGTCCAGCTCGGCGGCCAGACCCCCCTCGGTCTCGCCCAGGCCCTCAAGGACAACGGCGTCCCCGTCGTCGGCACCTCCCCGGAGGCCATCCACGCCGCCGAGGACCGCGGCGCCTTCGGCCAGGTCCTCGCCGACGCGGGCCTGCCCGCCCCCAAGCACGGCACCGCCACCACCTTCGCCGGCGCCAAGGCCATCGCCGACGAGATCGGCTACCCGGTCCTGGTGCGCCCGTCCTACGTGCTCGGCGGCCGCGGCATGGAGATCGTCTACGACGAGACCCGCCTCGAGTCGTACATCGCCGAGTCCACCGAGATCTCCCCGACCCGCCCCGTGCTGGTCGACCGGTTCCTCGACGACGCCATCGAGATCGACGTCGACGCCCTCTACGACGGCCACGAGCTCTACCTCGGCGGCGTCATGGAGCACATCGAGGAAGCCGGCATCCACTCCGGCGACTCCGCCTGCGCCCTGCCCCCGATCACCCTCGGCGGCTACGACATCAAGCGCCTGCGCGTCTCCACCGAGGCCATCGCCAAGGGCGTCGGCGTCCGCGGCCTGATCAACATCCAGTTCGCGATGGCGGGCGACATCCTCTACGTCCTGGAGGCCAACCCGCGCGCCTCCCGGACCGTCCCCTTCACCTCGAAGGCGACCGCCGTCCCCCTCGCCAAGGCCGCCGCCCGCATCTCGCTCGGCTCCACCATCGCCGAGCTGCGCGCCGAGGGCCTGCTGCCGAAGACCGGCGACGGCGGCACCCTGCCGCTCGACGCGCCGATCTCCGTCAAGGAGGCCGTCATGCCGTGGTCGCGCTTCCGCGACATCCACGGCCGCGGCGTGGATACCGTCCTCGGCCCGGAGATGCGCTCCACCGGCGAGGTCATGGGCATCGACTCCGTCTTCGGCACGGCCTACGCCAAGTCGCAGGCCGGCGCCTACGGCCCGCTGCCCACCAAGGGCCGCGCCTTCATCTCCGTCGCCAACCGCGACAAGCGCTCGATGATCTTCCCGGCGCGCGAGCTCGTCGCCCACGGCTTCGAGCTGATGGCCACCTCCGGCACCGCCGAGGTGCTGCGCCGCAACGGCATCAACGCCACCGTGGTGCGCAAGCTCAGCGAGGGCGAGGGCCCGAACGGCGAGAAGACCATCGTCCAGCTGATCCACGACGGCCAGGTCGACCTGATCGTCAACACCCCGTACGGGACCGGCGGCCGCCTCGACGGCTACGAGATCCGCACGGCGGCCGTGGCACGCGGCGTCCCGTGCCTGACCACGGTCCAGGCGCTCGCCGCGGCCGTGCAGGGCATCGACGCCCTCAACCACGGCGGCGTGGGCGTGCGCTCCCTCCAGGAGCACGCGGAGCACCTGACCGCGGCCCGCGACTAGCAAGCCCGTACAGCCCGGACACGGGAGGGGGGACACCGGTTTCACGACGGGTGTCCCCCTTCCCATGAGCGCAGAGGGATCCTTCTCGACGATGTACAAGCTCTTCTTCAACCTGGTCTTCAAGCGGATGGACCCGGAGCAGGCCCACTACACGGCCTTCCGGTGGATCCGCCTCGCCGCCCGCGTCCCGGTGCTGCGCACCTTCCTCGCCGCCTGGCTCGCCCCCCGCCACAAGGGCCTGCGCACCGAGGCCCTCGGCCTGCGGATGCACGGCCCCTTCGGGCTCGCGGCCGGCTTCGACAAGAACGCCGTCGCCATCGACGGCATGTCGATGCTCGGCTTCGACCACATCGAGATCGGCACGGTCACGGCCCAGGCCCAGCCTGGCAACCCCAAGAAGCGGCTGTTCCGGCTGGTCCCGGACCGTGCGCTGATCAACCGCATGGGCTTCAACAACGAGGGCTCGGCCGCCGTCGCCGCGCGCCTGGCCGCCCGTAGCCCGGTCTTCAACACCGTCGTCGGCGTCAACATCGGCAAGACCAAGGTCGTGCCCGAGGAGGAGGCGGTGGGGGACTACGTCGCCTCCACCGAGCGCCTGGCCCGGCACGCCGACTACCTCGTGGTGAACGTCTCCTCCCCGAACACCCCGGGGCTGCGCAACCTCCAGGCCACGGAATCGCTGCGGCCGCTGCTGACCGCCGTACGCGAGGCCGCGGACCGGGTGGTCACCGACCGCCGGGTCCCGCTGCTGGTCAAGATCGCTCCGGACCTGGCCGACGAGGACGTCGACGCGGTCGCCGACCTGGCGCTGGAGCTCGGCCTCGACGGCATCATCGCGACCAACACGACCATCGCCCGCGAGGGCCTGGGGCTGAAGTCCGCTCCGTCCCTGGTGAAGGAGACCGGCGGGCTGTCCGGCGCCCCCGTAAAGGAGCGCTCGCTGGAGGTCCTGCGCCGCCTGTACGCCCGCGTGGGCGACCGGCTGGTCCTGGTCGGGGTCGGCGGCATCGAGAACGCCGAGGACGCCTGGCAGCGCATCCTGGCCGGCGCCACGCTGGTCCAGGGCTACAGCGCCTTCATCTACGAGGGCCCCTGCTACGCCCGCGCCATCCACAAGGGCCTGGCCGCGCGCCTGGCCAACAGCCCGTACGCGACGCTCGCCGAAGCGGTGGGCGCCGAGACCCGAAAGGCCGCCAAGTGAGCACTGTGACCCCGTTCGGCACCCGCCTGCGCGAGGCGATGGACACCCGAGGCCCGCTGTGCGTCGGGATCGACCCGCACGCCGCGCTGCTGGCGCAGTGGGGCCTGGCCGACGACATCGCCGGCCTGGAGCGGTTCTCCCGTACGGTCGTGGAGGCGCTGGCGGAGTCGGTGGCGGTCTTCAAGCCGCAGGCGGCCTTCTTCGAGCGGTTCGGCTCGCGCGGTGTCGCGGTGCTGGAGCGGACCGTGGCCGACGCGCGCGCGGCGGGCACCCTCGTGGTGATGGACGCCAAGCGGGGCGACATCGGCTCGACCATGGCGGCGTACGCCTCGGCCTTCCTGGACCCGGCCTCCCCGCTCTTCTCCGACGCGCTGACGGTCTCCCCGTACCTGGGCTACGGCTCGCTGAAGCCCGCGGTGGACCTGGCGCGGGAGTCGGGCGCCGGCCTCTTCGTCCTGGCCCTCACCTCGAACCCGGAGGGCGCCGAGGTCCAGCGGGCGGTACGCGAGGACGGCCGCACCATCGGCGCGACGATGCTGGCCCACCTGGCCGCGGAGAACGCGGGCGCCGAGCCCATGGGCTCCTTCGGAGCCGTGGTCGGCGCCACGCTGGGTGACCTGTCCTCCTTCGACCTGGACATCAACGGGCCGCTGCTGGCCCCCGGCATCGGCGCGCAGGGCGCCACGGCCGCCGACCTGCCGGCCGTGTTCGGCAAGGCCGTGCGCAACGTCGTGCCGAACGTCTCGCGGGGCGTCCTGAAGCACGGCCCGGACACCGCGGCCCTGCGCGCCTCCGCGGCCGCCTTCGCGGACGAGATCCGCGCGGCCGTCTCCGCGTAGCCTCCGCGGCCTGCGCGGACCGCGCGGGCTCCGCCGCACACGGATTCGGGTCGTTCAGGGCAGCCGTGGGACGGGTGCGTCGTACGGCTTGACGAAATTCGAACGGCTTTCACCGGACAAAACAGGGGTATTTTGTCCGTGATGTACGGTTCAGTGGAGGCTGACCAGGACTTTTCGTCCGTTCTCGCTGACTGGAGCGGCCATGGCCGCTAGTCTCCGATCAGAGTGAACGAGCAGCGAACGAGTATTACCGCTGTTCGGGAGCTCGCCAGGTGTGGTGCCTGCGGGTTCCGCACCGGTCCGTATCCGACAGTTCGACATCCGAGGTGACGTAGGCGTGGCTCTTCCGCCCCTTACCCCTGAACAGCGCGCAGCCGCGCTCGAAAAGGCCGCCGCGGCTCGCCGGGAGCGGGCCGAGGTCAAGAATCGACTCAAGCACTCCGGCGCCTCGCTCCAAGAGGTCATCAAGACGGGCCAGGAGAACGACGTCATCGGCAAGATGAAGGTCTCCGCCCTGCTGGAGTCGCTGCCTGGCGTGGGCAAGGTGCGCGCCAAGCAGATCATGGAGCGCCTCGGCATCTCCGAGTCCCGGCGTGTTCGAGGTCTCGGCTCCAACCAGATCGCTTCTCTGGAGCGTGAGTTCGGCACTCCTGCCGGCTGACGCGTCGCCCGGAGTTCGTCCGGCGTTCTCAGGCAGTCCCGAGAACCTGGATAATCGCTCTATGGCAGCAGAGGTTCGTCCGCGGCTGACCGTGCTCTCCGGCCCCTCGGGGGTCGGCAAGAGCACGGTCGTCGCGCATATGCGCAAGGTCCACCCGGAGGTATGGCTCTCGGTGTCGGCCACCACCCGCAAGCCGCGGCCCGGTGAGCGACATGGAGTCCACTACTTCTTCGTCAACGACGACGAGTTCGACAAGCTGATCGCCAACGGCGAGCTGCTGGAGTGGGCCGAGTTCGCGGGCAACCGCTACGGCACACCGCGCGGCGCGGTACTGGAACGCCTGGAGAACGGCGAGCCGGTCCTGCTGGAGATCGACCTTCAGGGCGCCCGGCTGGTCCGGGAGTCCATGCCCGAGGCCCAGTTGGTCTTCCTGGCCCCGCCGAGCTGGGACGAGCTGGTCCGTCGGCTGACCGGCCGCGGCACCGAATCGGCCGAGGTCATCGCGCGCCGCCTGGAGCAGGCAAAGATCGAACTCGCTGCCGAATCGGAGTTCGACACCACCCTTGTCAACACCTCCGTCGAGGACGTAGCCCGTGAGCTGCTAGCCTTGATGGAAGTTGTCTGATCGTTGATCGATGTTCATGTCGGTCAATGCTTGATCATTCACCCATTCTTCGGAAGGTAGAGCGTGTCCTCTTCCATCACTGCGCCCGAGGGCATCATCAACCCGCCGATCGACGAGCTGCTCGAGGCTACTGACTCGAAGTACAGCCTCGTGATCTACGCGGCCAAGCGCGCGCGTCAGATCAACGCGTACTACTCGCAGCTCGGTGAGGGCCTGCTCGAGTACGTCGGCCCGCTGGTGGACACCCACGTCCACGAGAAGCCGCTTTCGATCGCGCTGCGCGAGATCAACGCGGGTCTGCTGACCTCCGAGGCCATCGAGGCCCCGGCTCAGTAAGGCACCGAGAATCCTTTCACCACAGGCCCGGCAGAGCATCTGCCGGGCCTGTGGTGTGTCATAGGCCCCATAGGTGTCACAGTGAGATGGATCCTGAAGGGGAGTGTCCGGTGGGTAAGCCGAAGGTCGTGCTGGGGGTCAGCGGCGGGATCGCCGCCTACAAGGCGTGCGAGCTGCTGCGCCGGCTGACCGAGTCCGGCCACGAGGTACGGGTGGTGCCCACGGCGGCGTCCCTGAACTTCGTCGGCGAGGCCACCTGGGCCGCCCTCTCCGGGAACCCCGCCTCCACCGAGGTGTGGGAGACCGTCCACGAGGTGCCGCACGTGCGCATCGGCCAGTCCGCCGACCTGGTCGTCGTCGCCCCGGCCACCGCGGACCTGCTGGCCAAGGCCGCCCACGGACTGGCCGACGACCTGCTCACGAACACCCTGCTCACCGCGCGCTGCCCGGTGGTCTTCGCCCCGGCCATGCACACCGAGATGTGGGAGCACCCGGCCACCCAGGAGAACGTGGCCACGCTGCGCCGGCGCGGAGCCGTCGTCATCGAGCCCGCCGTCGGCCGGCTCACCGGCAAGGACACCGGCAAGGGGCGGCTGCCCGACCCCGAGGAGATCTTCGAGGTGTGCCGGGCCGTCCTGAGGAGAGGCGGTCTGCCGGGCGGGACGGCGGAGCCGGACCTCGTCGGCCGCCATGTGGTGATCAGCGCCGGCGGTACGCGGGAGCCGCTGGACCCGGTGCGCTTCCTCGGCAACCGCTCCTCCGGCAAGCAGGGGTACGCGCTCGCCCGCACCGCCGTGGCGCGCGGGGCCCGGGTCACCCTGGTCGCGGCCAACACCGCGCTGGCCGACCCGGCCGGGGTGGACCTCGTACGCGTCGGGACGGCCGTGCAGCTGCGGGAGGCGGTGCTGGAGGCGGCCCGGGACGCCGACGCCGTGGTGATGGCCGCGGCCGTGGCCGACTTCCGGCCCGCCGAGTACGCGTCCGGCAAGATCAAGAAGAAGGACGGGCAGGAGCCCGCCCCCGTCGCGCTCGTGCGCAATCCGGACGTACTCGCGGAGATCTCGGCCGACCGGGCCCGGGAGGGGCAGGTGGTGGTGGGGTTCGCCGCCGAGACCGACGACGTGCTGGCCAACGGCCGGGCCAAGCTCAAGCGCAAGGGCTGCGATCTGCTCGTCGTGAACGAGGTGGGAGAGGCCAAGACCTTCGGCTCGGAGGAGAACGAGGCTGTGATCCTGGCCTCGGATGGAGCCGAGCTACAGGTTCCCTATGGTCCGAAGGAAGCTCTGGCAGAGGTGATCTGGGACCAAGTGGCCCCCAGGCTTTCCCCGCGACGCGCCTGAGCGGGGCGCTTCTCCTGCGCGAATCCGTGAGTCAGAATGGAGTGTCGCAGGTCACGTGGCTCCCATAAGGCGAGACGGGTGGTCCGTTCAACGGTGGCGACGGATAAACTGCATTCGGAACGTGATCGGGCGCAGCCTCCGATGTGGTTCCGCCAAATGATCAGCCAGCAGCCGCTGCAACCCCAGGGAGCGATGTGTCCCGCCGCCTGTTTACCTCGGAGTCCGTCACCGAGGGCCACCCCGACAAGATCGCTGACCAGATCAGCGACACGATCCTCGACGCCTTGCTGCGCGAGGACCCGACCTCGCGTGTGGCCGTGGAGACGCTCATCACCACCGGTCTCGTGCACATCGCGGGAGAGGTGACGACGAAGGCGTACGCGCCGATCGCTCAGCTCGTCCGCGACAAGATCCTCGAGATCGGCTACGACTCCTCGAAGAAGGGCTTCGACGGCGCCTCGTGCGGCGTGTCGGTGTCCATCGGGGCGCAGTCCCCGGACATCGCGCAGGGTGTCGACACCGCGTACGAGAAGCGTGTCGAAGGCGACGAGGACGAGCTCGACAAGCAGGGCGCGGGCGACCAGGGCCTGATGTTCGGCTACGCGTGCGACGAGACGCCCGAGCTGATGCCGCTCCCGATCCACCTGGCGCACCGGCTCTCCAAGCGGCTGTCCGAGGTCCGCAAGAACGGGACCATCCCGTACCTGCGTCCCGACGGCAAGACCCAGGTCACCATCGAGTACGACGGTGACAAGGCCGTTCGCCTGGACACCGTCGTGGTGTCCTCGCAGCACGCCTCGGACATCGACCTGGACTCGCTGCTCGCTCCCGACATCCGTGAGTTCGTCGTCGAGCACGTGCTGGCCCAGCTCATCGAGGACGGCATCAAGCTCGACACCGAGGGCTACCGGCTCCTGGTGAACCCGACCGGCCGTTTCGAGATCGGCGGCCCGATGGGCGACGCCGGCCTGACCGGTCGCAAGATCATCATCGACACCTACGGCGGCATGGCCCGCCACGGTGGCGGCGCGTTCTCGGGCAAGGACCCGTCCAAGGTCGACCGCTCCGCCGCGTACGCGATGCGCTGGGTCGCCAAGAACGTGGTCGCCGCGGGTCTGGCCTCGCGCTGCGAGGTCCAGGTCGCGTACGCGATCGGCAAGGCCGAGCCGGTGGGCCTGTTCGTCGAGACCTTCGGCACCGCCAAGGTGGAGATCCAGAAGATCGAGGACGCGATCGGGCAGGTCTTCGACCTCCGCCCCGCCGCGATCATCCGCGACCTGGACCTGCTGCGCCCGATCTACGCGCAGACCGCCGCCTACGGCCACTTCGGCCGTGAGCTCCCCGACTTCACCTGGGAGCGCACCGACCGCGTCGACGCCCTGCGCGCCGCCGCCGGTCTGTAAGCACCACCGCTCGAACCGAACGGCCCCGGACCAGCTGGCCAGCTGGTCCGGGGCCGTTCGCGTGGGTCCGCGGCCGAGGACCACGCCACCGCTGTCAGCGGGGTTTGGTAAGAATGCTGATGTGAGCAGCTCGAACGATTCCCCGCCGGAGCAGCTCGCGCTGATCCGGGAGATGGTGGCCGAGGCGAAGGCCAAGGCACCCAAGGCGAAACCGCGCACCTGGCGCGGCGCGGCGCTGGCCCCGGAGCTGCCGATCGCCAGGGTCCTGGTGAACAAGGGTGTCCTGCACCTCGACCAGACCTGGGACTACGCCGTCCCCGAGAGCCTCGCCGAGGACGCCCAGCCCGGGGTCCGCGTCCGGGTGCGCTTCGGCGCGGGCGAGGGCCGGGTGCGGGAGGGGCGGCGCGAGGGCGGCGGCCTGATCGACGGCTACCTCATCGAGCGGGTGGCCGAGACGGACTACGAGGGCCCCCTGGCGGCCCTGGCCCAGGTGGTGTCGCCGGAGCGGGTGCTCAGCCCGCAGATCGAGCAGCTCGCCCGGGCCGTCGCCCGCCGCTACGGCGGCAGCCTGGCCGACGTCCTGCAACTGGCGATCCCGCCCCGCCACGGACAGGCCGAGAGCCGGCCCTCGCCCGACCCGCTGCCCGCACCCGATGCGCCCGCCCCCGGCGGCTGGGACCGCTACCCGGCGGGCCCCGGTTTCCTGCGGGAGCTGGCCTCCGGCGCGAGCCCGCGCGCGGTGTGGACCGCCCTGCCCGGACCGGGCTGGCCCGAGGAACTCGCCCGGGCCATGGCGGCCACCCTCGCCTCGGGCCGTGGAGCGCTGGCCGTGCTCCCCGACGGCCGCGCCGCCGCGCGGGTGGACGAGGCGCTGACCGCCCTCGTCGGGAAGGGCCTGCACTCCCTCCTCACGGCCGAGTCCGGCCCACAGAAGCGCTATTCCCAATGGCTCGCGGTGCACCGCGGATCCGTGCGGGCCGTCATCGGGACCCGGGCCGCGATGTTCGCCCCGGTGCACCGCCTCGGCCTGGTGGCGATCTGGGACGACGGGGACGCCAGCCACAGCGACACCAACGTCCCCCACCCGCACGTGCGCGAGGTGCTCCAGCTGCGCTCGCTGACCGAGGGCTGCGGCTTCCTGCTGGGCAGCACCAGCTGCACCGTGGAGGCCGCCCAGCTCGTGGAGTCCGGCTGGGCCCGGCCGCTGGTCGCCGACCGCGAGACCGTACGCGCCGTCGCGCCCAGGATCCGGACCGTCGGCGACGAGCTCCTGGCCCGGGACGGCGCGGCCCGGGCCGCCCGGCTGCCGAGCCTGGCCTGGGAGACCGTACGGGAGGGGCTCAAGACCGGGCCCGTACTCGTCCAGGTGCCGCGGCGCGGCTACGTGCCCCGGCTGGCCTGCGAGCGGTGCCGGACACCGGCGCGCTGCCGGACCTGCGCCGGACCGCTGGAGGCCCCGGACGAGCGGGAGCTGCACTGCGGGTGGTGCGGGCTCCAGGAGACCGCCTGGCACTGCGAGGAGTGCGGCTCGTTCCGGCTGCGGGCGCAGGTCGTCGGCGCCCGGCGGACCGCCGAGGAGCTCGGTCGGGCCTTCCCCGCGGTGCCGGTGCGCACCTCGGGCCGCGACCACGTCCTGGAACGCGTGCCCGACGCGCCCGCGCTCGTCGTGTCGACCCCCGGGGCGGAACCGGTGGCCGAGGGCGCCGGATACGCGGCCGCCCTGCTGCTGGACGGCTGGGCCATGGTCGGCTTTCCCGACCTGAGGGCCGGGGAGGAGGCCCTGCGGCGCTGGATCGCCGCGTCCTGCCTCGTACGCGGCGACGGCCAGGTGGTGGTCGTGGCCGAGCCGACGTTGCGGCCCGTTCAGGCGCTGGTCAGGTGGGACCCGGTCGGCCACGCGCTGCGGGAGCTGGCGGAACGCGCCGAACTGCGGTTCCCGCCGGTGTCCCGGATGGCGTCCGTCATCGGACGCGGCGCCGCCGTGGAGGACTTCCTGGCCGCCGCCGACCTGCCCGCGGACGCCGAGATCCTGGGCCCGGTGCCGCTGCCCGGGCGGCGCGGGGAGCCGTCGCCGGGGGAGCGGGCGCTGGTCCGGGTCCCGCCGGGCAGCGGAGCCGCGCTCGCCACGGCCCTCAAGTCGGCCCAGGCGGCCCGCCTGGCGCGCGGCGTCGCGGCCTCGGACGCGGTGTGGGTCCGGATCGACCCGCTGGACATCGGCTGACGGCGCGGGGCCGCACAGGGGTCCGGAAGCCGGGCCGGAGCACGAGCGCCCCCGGCGGTGACCGCGAGGATCGTTCCGCCGGGGGCGCGTCCGGTACGGGCTGGTGTCGCCCGGCCGTCGGGGGTCGGCGTCCCGGCGGTGGGCGGGGCGGCTACGTCAGCCGTTGCGGGGGCCGGGGAAGGCCGACTGGCGGGCGGCGCCCGCCGCGGCCTGGGATTCCTCGCGCATCGGCTGCGGCGGTACGGAGCGGGCCGCCGGGACCGTGGGGAGCGGCCCGAGGGCCCGGGGGGCCGTGGCCTCGGCGAGCTGCTCGGTGGGCTCGGCGCTCTGCGCCCGGCGGGCGCCGTAGCGCCGGTGCACGGCCTGCTTGGTGACGCCGAGCGCCGAGCCGACCGCGTCCCACGAGAAGCCGAGCGAGCGGTCGAAGTCGACCGCCGCGGTGACCAGCGTCTCGACGCTGTCCCGCAGCTCCTGGGCGAGGCGGACGGTGGGCGCGGGCGCCCGGCCGTAGACGACGAAGCCTGTGGAGGGACCTGAGCGGCGCGGGCGGTACACATTGCCGAGCTGGGCGGTCAGCGTACGCAGGGCATCCACCTGCCGGCGAACCCGCTCGATGTCCCGCACCAGGAGGTGCAGGCTGGCCCGGGCTTGGGCGTCGTGGGTGGCGTGGTCGGCCATGAAGAAGCCTCTCGAACCGGTGCTGAAGGGCGGAGCGGGCCGCGTACACCGTTCAAACGCGGCCCGTTTTGGTCAATCTCTCTTGACCAACGCGCCACCTGGCGGCCAGGTCACGCTCTGGGGGCGTGTCGGCATATGCGAGAGGCGCGCGTGTGTGCGTACGCCCCCTATCGGCGGCGGCCCGCACTCAGGCGGTGCACCACGTGCGCCTGACACCTTTCCGCCCTTGCGGGCGGACGACGCCACCTCGGACCCGCCCCTCTAGACTGGTGCGTTGCTGACAGCCTAGATAGCGAGGTAGGACCCCAGTGAAGCTGGTCTTCGCAGGCACCCCCGAGGTCGCCGTGCCCGCCCTGGACGCCCTGATCGCCTCCGGGCGGCACGAGGTGGCGGCCGTCATCACCCGGCCCGACGCGCCGGCCGGCCGCGGCCGCAGGCTCGTCGCCAGCCCGGTCGCCGAGCGCGCCGAGGAAGCCGGCATCGAGGTCCTCAAGCCCGCCCGGCCGCGCGACCCCGATTTCCAGGCCCGGCTGCGCGAGATCGGGCCGGACTGCTGCCCGGTCGTCGCCTACGGCGCGCTGATCCCCAAGAGCGCCCTGGAGATTCCCCGGCACGGCTGGGTCAACCTGCACTTCTCCCTGCTGCCCGCCTGGCGCGGGGCGGCCCCCGTCCAGCAGTCGATCATGGCGGGCGACCAGGTCACCGGCGCGTCCACGTTCCTCATCGAGGAGGGCCTGGACACCGGCCCGGTCTACGGGATCCTGACCGAGGAGATCCGGCCGACCGACACCAGCGGCGACCTGCTGACCCGGCTCGCCTTCGCCGGATCCGGCCTGCTCGCCGCCACCATGGACGGCATCGAGGACGGCACCCTGCGGGCCGTCGCGCAGCCCGCCGACGGGGTCTCCCTCGCACCCAAGATCACCGTGGAGGACGCCCGGATCGACTGGGCGGCCCCGGCCATGCGCGCCGACCGCGTGGTGCGCGGCTGCACCCCGGCGCCGGGCGCGTGGACCGTCTTCCGCGGCGAGCGACTCAAGCTGATCTCGGTGGGCCTGGCGCCCGACCGCACGGACCTGGCCCCCGGCGTGCTGGCGCCCGCCAAGAACAACGTCCACGTCGGCACCGGCTCGCACGCCGTGGAGCTGCTCTGGGTCCAGCCGCAGGGCAAGAAGCCGATGCGCGGCGCCGACTGGGCGCGCGGGGTGCGCATCGCCCCCGGCGAGCGGCTCGGCGGTGCGGACGTAGGCTGAATCCCACCCGCACCGTCGCAGCGGCGCGGGCGCGCCACCGAGCAGCCCGCCCCGCCCGGCCGGCCCTTTCCCGGGCCGCCGACAGGCCGTCCCACCCGCACACCCGTGGCACCTCGTACATCCGGAGCACCTTTCACGTGAGCGAACAGTCCCCTCCCCCGAGCAGCGCCGCAGGCAAGCGGCCGGCCAGGCCGCACCGCCGTCCCAAGAAGGACCCCGTACGGAAGCTGGCCTTCGACGTGCTGCGGGCGGTGGACGAGCGCGACGCCTACGCGAACCTCGTCCTGCCCCCGCTGCTGCGCAAGGCCCGCCAGGACGAGACCTTCCAGGCACGGGACGCGGCGCTGGCCACCGAGCTGGTCTACGGGACGCTGCGCCGCCAGGGCACGTACGACGCCGTGATCAAGGCCTGCATCGACCGCCCGCTGCGGGAGGTGGACCCGCCGGTGCTGGACGTGCTCTCGCTCGGCGCCCACCAGCTGCTGGGCACCCGCATCCCGACCCACGCGGCCGTCTCCGCGAGCGTGGAGCTGGCCCGGGTGGTGCTCGGGGACGGGCGCGCGAAGTTCGTGAACGCCGTACTGCGGAAGATCTCCGCGCACGACCTGGAGGGCTGGCTGGAGCGGGTCGCCCCGCCGTACGAGGAGGACGCCGAGGAGCACCTCGCCGTCTACCACTCGCACCCGCGGTGGGTCGTCAGCGCCCTGTGGGACGCACTGGGCGGCGGCCGCGCCGGGATCGAGGACCTGCTGGAGGCCGACAACGAGCGGCCCGAGGTCACGCTGGTGGCGCGGCCGGGACGGTCCACGCCCGAGGAACTGCTGGAGGCGGTCGGCGAGGACTCCGCGCTGCCGGGCCGCTGGTCCCCGTACGCCGTGCGGATGTCCGAGGGCGGCGAGCCGGGCGCGCTGGAGGCCGTGCGCGACGGGCGCGCAGGCGTGCAGGACGAGGGCAGCCAGCTGGTGGCGATGGCGCTGGCGGCTGTACCGGTCGAGGGCCGCGACGAGCGCTGGCTCGACGGCTGCGCGGGCCCCGGCGGCAAGGCGGCCCTGCTCGCGGCGCTGGCGGCGCAGCGCGGGGCGTTCCTGCTGGCCTCGGAGAAGCAGCCGCACCGGGCGCGCCTCGTGGGGCACGCGCTGGCCGGCAACCCCGGCCCCTACCAGGTCATCGCGGCGGACGGCACCCGGCCGCCGTGGCTCCCGGGCTCCTTCGACCGGGTCCTGATGGACGTGCCGTGCTCGGGCCTGGGCGCGCTGCGCCGTCGGCCCGAGGCCCGCTGGCGCCGCCGCCCGGAGGACCTGGAGGGCTTCGCGCCGCTCCAGCGCGGGCTGCTGCGGGAGGCGCTCTCGGCGGTACGCGTGGGCGGTGTCGTGGGCTACGCGACCTGCTCGCCGCACCTGGCGGAAACCCGGGTGGTCGTGGACGACGTACTGAAGGGCCGCGGCGCGGGCGCCGTCCCGGTCTCCGCCGAACTGGTCGACGCCCGGCCGTACATGGCGGGCGTACCGGCGCTGGGCGACGGCCCGGACGTCCAGCTGTGGCCGCACCTGCACGGCACGGACGCGATGTACCTGGCGCTGCTGAGGCGCACGGCGTAGGGCCGGGCCGTGATCCCGGGCTCCGTGTCCCTCCGTCGTCCCCCGTCGGAAAAAGGGACGCGGAGCATAGGTACGGGTACTCATGAGCTGCGCTCCGGTGCGAAGTAGCGTTCCCGGTCGGTGTGATCGACAGGAACAACCGGGGGCTGCGCGCATGGCGTGGGACGCGTGGGAACAGATCAAAGCCGGTGCGGGCGACGGGCAGCACGTGGCCATGAGGCTCAACCAGGTGCCCGCCGATCCCGGCACCGGCGCCCCGAGCGCCGTGACGGGAGGCCTTCAGTCCAGCAAGAAGGCGTGGACCAGGTGGGCCGCGACCTGTTGACGACCGACGAGGGCGTCCAGGCGGAGATGGACAGGCTGAGCGCCACGTACGCGGACACGGACGCCGTCGGCGGCCAGGCCAAGGGTCGGTGACGGCGCGATGGACTACGCCACTCTCAAGGCATTCAAGCCGTCCGAGTTCGAGGAGGCGGCCGACGGCTACCGCACCATGGGCAACTCGGCCCAGGCGGCCAGGGAGCACATCGAGACCACGGTCGCCACGGGCATGCGCAAGTCGTTGAAGGGCGAGGCGGCGGGCGCCGCGCAGAAACAGCTCCAGGCCCTGGCGAAGAACTTCCACTACACGCAGACCGAATGCGGTGTGATCAGCACTGCGCTCAACGGGTTCGCCTACGACATGGCGGCCGCCAAGCGGAAGCTGGAGGCAGCGATCGCGGACGCACAGGCGGACGGCTGCAAGGTGAACGACGACGGCTCGGTCGCGTTCCCCGCCGGACAGAAGCCGGGAGCCGAGAAGCCCTCGGAGGGCGGCACGGTGACCGGTAGCGCGGGAGGGACCGAGACCTCCGACGCCGTGGAACGCCAGGCGGCGAACATCCACCCGAACCCGAACTACGGCAAGGCGATGGGGTACGCGAAGCGCATCGCCGACGCGCTCAAGGAAGCCACGGACGCGGACGCCAACTGGGAGCCGAGGATACGGGCCCTCAAGGCCGACGACGACCTGACCGTGTCCGCCGGGCGACTGGACCGACGCCGCCTCCGACGCGGGAGGCGTGCGCGGGGCGGCCGACGCGTACCTCGGCACGATCAAGCCGCCGCCGAAGAACGACTGGCCCCAGGACAACGCCAACTGGTGGAACGGCCTCACCGAGGAACAGCGCGAGGCCTACACCTCCATGCACCCCGCGAGCGTCGGGGGCCTCGACGGCCTCCCTTCCGCCGTACGCGACGACGCGAACCGCCTCGTCCTCGCGGAACAGCGCGCCGCCAAGCAGGTGGAGTACGACGGCTGGCTCAAGAAGGAGGGCTCGGTTACGACGCCCCGCAGGGCATCACGACCGATGCGACGGAGACCAAGTGGGCCGACGATGCCTAGGAGCCGCTGGGCAACTTCATCCAGGGCATCGAGGAAGCCAATCACCGTGACAGCGGCGTGAACCAAACGCTCCTGGGGCACAGCTACGGATCCCTGGTGGTGGGCGAGGCGATGAGCATGCACATCGACCTGCCGGTCGACAACGCGATCATGGTGGGCAGTCCAGGCGTGGGAGTGGACCACGCGAAGGATCTGAACATCCCACCGGACCGTGTCTTCGCGGCCACGGCCGACCACGACCTCATCAACATCGCCCCGCCGCCGGCAGGGCCCCTGGCCCCCCTCAACCCGAAGGCTTACATGGAGCTCTTCGACGACCATTCGATCGTCCACGGAACCGACCCGACCACCGACGACTTCGGGGGCCAGGTCTTCGAGGTCCGCGACGGGAAGTGGCCGCTCGAGGGCTGGGAAATGATGCCCGCGCACTCTCAGTACTGGGACGAAAGGCCCCTTGGTAGCCTGGCGAAGATCGTCACCGGAGGACGGCCGTGAATCCACGCAAACTGATCCCGGTTGCCGCACTGCTGGCCATGACGATCATGGTGACCGCGTGCGGGGCGCAGGGGGACGGACAGAAAACCGGCGGAAAAGCACCGAAGGTCACGATGAACGAGCAGCGGGCGATCGACCGGGCAGAGGAAATCATCCACCAGGCGGTGGACGGCATGTCCCCCCAGCCGACGCTGGAGCGCATGGGCCACGCGCCCGTCGGCGCCTGCATCGCCAGGGACGACCACGGCCCCGACGATCGTGTGCAGGTCACGGTCATCTACAAACTGACGGGTGTTCCGGGGGCCGAGGCCCAGAACCTCGTGCGGCAGGCACGCGACGCCTGGTTGAAGCAGGGCCACAAGTACAACTCGTCGAGCGAGGTCGACTGGTCCAGCTCCTTTCCGTCGGTCTACATGCGCACCGGTCCCGACGACTTCTGGATGGACGCCGTGACCGGTGTCATGGACCGCGCCAAGGGTGAGGGTCTCGCTTCCCTCAAGGTGTCATCGCCCTGCTTCCTCCCGCCGGGCAAGAGCAAGGCCTCGGGGGCGACCCCGGCCGGTCCCGCCGCGTTCGAGGCCCCGTCGGCCGACGATCCCGCCACGCGCCGGGCTCTCGCCCACTCCAGCCGGATCTACGACGCACTGCAGGTCGACTCGGCGCCCACGCAGCCCGGAGAAGGCCTCAGCAGGGTCCGGGACGAGTCGGGTGCCTCGGTCCACCACACCTGGTCCACCGTCCCGCTGTCGGAGGGCGAGAGGACGGCTGCCGTGGCGCGCGTGCAGGCGTACTTCCGGAGCGCGGGGTGGAACGTACGTCCGATGTCGACGCGTGAGGGCGTCCCGGCCTTCGTCGCCGGCCACCCCGAGGAGCACATGGTCGCCCAGGTCGCGGCCTCGACCACGGGCACGGTCCGCGTCGCGGTGACGGCGCTCGCCACCGGTCCGGCATCCGCCGGCGCATGACGGCCGGCCCCCCGTGCCGAGGGGCGGGGGGCGCCTCGTGGGCACGGCGCCGTCCCCGCCCGCGCCCGGACCGTGGGGCGCGGGCGGAAAAGCGCCGCCCGCGCACTTGCCGGTACCCCGCGCACTTGCCGGTACGGGGACGACGGGCTTTCGGGAACTTGGCAAGGATCGTCACCGGAGGACAGCCGTGAAACCACGGAAGGCATTCTCAGTTGCTGCACTGCTCGCGCTGTCGGTCACGGTGACCGCCTGCGGGGCGGACGCCGGCGATGGGGAGGCCCCGCAGCAGGTCACGACGAACGAGCAGCAGGCCGTCGACCGGGCGGAAGAGATCATCCACCAGGCGGTGGACGCCATGTCTCCCCAGCCGACGCTGGAGCGTTTCGGCCCCGCGACCATCGGCCCCTGCATCGCCAGGGACGACAGCCGCAGTGACGACCGGCTGCAGGTGACCCTCTTCTACAAGCTCACCGGTGTTCCGGGGTCCGAGGCCAGGAACCTCGTGCTGCAGGCGCGGGATGCCTGGCTGAAGCAGGGCTACAAGTACAACTCGTCGGACGAGGAGGACATGTCCGGCCCCTTCCCCTGGGTGAGTATGCGTACGGAGCCAGACGACTTCTGGATGGAAGGCATCACCGGAGTCCTGGACCGCGCCAAAGGCGAGGGCCTCGCCACCCTCAAGGTGATATCGCCCTGCTTCCTCCCGCCGACCAAGGGCAAGGCCTCGGGGGCGACCCCGGCCAGTCCCATGTTCTCCGTGATCGGTTGAGCGGTGCTACGCCCGCCCCGAGTTCCGGGGTCGTGGCCGGAAGTGGGCGGGGGCATGGCAGGCTTGGGGGCATGGCCGCTCAGATTTGTCCCAGCATCCTGTCCGCAGACTTCGCACGCCTCGCCGAGGAGGCGAAGGCCGTCGAGGGAGCCGACTGGCTGCACGTCGACGTGATGGACAACCACTTCGTCCCCAACCTGACCCTCGGCATGCCCATCGTGGAATCGCTGAGCCGGGCCACGGACATCCCGCTGGACCTCCACCTGATGATCGCGGACCCGGACCGCTGGGCCCCGCAGTACGTGGAGGCCGGCGCGGGCTCGGTCACCTTCCACGCCGAGGCCGCCGCGGCGCCCGTACGGCTGGCGCGGGAGATCCGGGCCAAGGGGGCGCGGGCGTCCATGGCGCTCAAGCCGGCGACGCCGATCGAGCAGTACGAGGACATCCTTCCCGAGCTCGACATGCTGCTGATCATGACTGTCGAGCCCGGCTTCGGCGGCCAGCCCTTTCTGGACATCATGCTCCCCAAGATCCGCCGGACCCGCGAGCTGATCTCCAAGCACGGTCTGGAGCTGTGGCTCCAGGTGGACGGCGGGGTCTCGGCCTCGACCATCGAACGCTGTGCCGAGGCGGGCGCCGACGTGTTCGTGGCGGGCAGCGCCGTCTACGGAGCGGTCGAGCCGTCGGCTGCCGTGCGCACGCTGCGTGAGCAGGCGGACGCGGCGATCGCCGTCGCGCCGTGGGCTTGCGACCACTGAGCCAAGGGTTGATGAACAGCTCGGTGAACGGGAGCTGTCCGGGCTGATCAACTGTCGTCGGATCTGACAGGATGAACGGCGAGTCGAGAGTGTGAACACGAGAGTGTGAGCAGTGAGGAGAACGCGGTGTCTGCAATGTCGGCGGGACGGTCAGCCCTGCGGATGGGACCCGCGGAGCTGGTGCAGGCGGCGGCCATGGCCCGCCGCTTCTACCTGGAGGGCAAGTCCAAGATCCAGATCGCCGAGGAGTTCGGCGTGAGCCGCTTCAAGGTGGCCCGGGTCCTGGAGACCGCCCTCGAACGCGACCTCGTACGGATCGAGATCCGGGTGCCCGCCGAGCTCGACGCGGAGCGCTCCGACGCGCTGCGCGCCCGGTACGGGCTCCGGCACGCCGTGGTGGTGGAGTCGCCGGCCGACGCCACCGAGGACGCGCCCGACCCGGAGAACCTCGGGGCGGTCGCGGCCGATCTGCTGGGCGAACTGGTCAACGAGGGCGACGTACTGGGTCTGGCCTGGGGCAGGTCGACCATCCACATGGCCGCCTCCCTGCACCGGCTGCCGCCCTGCACCGTCGTGCAGCTGACCGGCGTGTACGACGCGGGGACCGCCGAGCGGGGCTCCGTGGAGGCCGTACGGCGGGCCGCGCAGGTCTCCGGCGGGGACGCGCACCCCATCTACGCGCCGATGCTGCTGCCCGATCCGGCGACCGCGGCCGCGCTGCGGAGCCAGACCGGGATCGCACGGGCCTTCGAGTACTTCGACAAGGTGACCGTGGCGGCCGTCTCCATCGGCTCCTGGGAGCCGGGGATCTCGACCGTCCACGACATGCTGACCGACGAGGAGCGGGCCCACTACGCCTCGCTCGGCGTCGCGGCCGAGATGTCCGCGCACCTGTTCGACTCCGAGGGCCGGCGGGTCGGCCGGGACCTCGGCGAGCGGTGCATCACCGTCGAGGCGGACCGGCTGCGGCGGATCCCCGAGGTCGTGGCCATCGCGGGCGGGCTGCGCAAGGCCTCGGCGATCGGGGCGGTGCTCCGCTCGGGGCTGGTGACCAGCCTGGTCACCGACACGGCGGTCGCCGACTACCTGCTGACGGAGTCGGCGCCCGGGCTGCGGCCGGCGCTGGAGCGGGCCGATCCCGACACGGATGCCGCGTAGTACGGCCTGACGCGGCAGGGCACGGACGGGCGGGGCCGCGGGGGGACGGGCGGTGGCCTGTTGTGGCCTGCTGTGGCCTGTCCGGGGACCTATGGGGTCCGACGAGGACCGACCGGTACGGATCGGGCCCGCGGGGGCCCGAGCGGCCGCCGCTGGGGCGGATGGTGCCGGAATTGAGATCCGAACGGCGGACCGCGCGGCGCCCTGCGGGGCGCATACTGGTTCCAATGACAAAGTCAGCAGTACCTCGCCGCCATTTGCCGTCCAGCCCGTTCAAGGCCCCCGTGGAACCGCCGCTCCGGCAGTTCAGCGTCGGCGACCGGGTTACTCACGATGAGCACGGTCTGGGCCGTGTCGTCGGAATCGAGGAGGGGATCGCTGTTCTCGTCGACTTCGGGTCGGTCCAGAAACGAATCCTGAGTCCGTACACCAAGATGGCCGCTCTCTGAGGTCATCGGGCGATTCGCGAGCGAATCGGATATTTGGCACGATCGGTGCATGATCTTCCGGAACGTGCCCCGATCGTTGCTGCGTTTGCTGGGGGCCGTGTTCCTCTGTGCCGCGCTGGTCGGTGCGGTGGGCTGCGGCGGGAAGACACCCGCGCCTGCCGCCGCCAGCGCCAGTGCGGGCCTGACCGCAGGTCCCGGCACCGCTGAGCCCACGGGTGGGTCAGCCGCGCCCCGGTGGGCCGAGGGGATGGCCACCGTACGGGCCGACGCGCTGCCCCGCGAGGCCCGGGACGTACTCGTGCTGATCGACAGGGGCGGTCCGTACCCGTACCGGCAGGACGGGACCGTCTTCGGGAACTTCGAGAAGGTCCTGCCCCGGCAGAAGCGGGGCTACTACCACGAGTTCACGGTGCGCACGCCGGGGGAGCGGGACCGCGGGGCCCGGCGGATCGTGACGGGTCAGGGTGGGGAGTTCTTCTACACGGACGACCACTACGAGACCTTCAAGGCGGTTCTCCGATGACCCTGGACCCGCAGCCGCTCGCCCCCGCGCTCGCCGCCGCCGAAGAGGCCGGCTGGAGCACCGTACGGCTGGACCTGGACGGGGTGCGCACCAAGGCGGAGCTGATGCGCCGGTGCGGGGACGCCTTGCGGCTGCCGGAGTGGTTCGGCGGGAACTGGGACGCGCTGGCGGACGCGCTGCGGGATCTGTCGTGGCTGCCGGATGCGGCTGGGCGGCTGGTCGCCGTGACCTCGTGGCGTGGGTACGCCGCCGCGCGGCCGGGGGACTGGGAGATCCTGCGGGAGGTGCTGGAGGAGGCGGTGGATTTCTGGCGGGAGGCCGGGGGCTCGGCGCCGCCGTTGACCGTGCTGGTGGCCGAGCCGGAGCCCGGGCCGGCTGCCGGGGCTCCGCCCCGGGCCCCGCGCCTCAAGCGCCGGCGGGGCTGACAGGACCCTGGGGCTCCGCCCCAGACCCCGCGCCTCAAGCGCCGGCGGGGCTGGGGTTGTGCCCGGCTGGGGTGGTCCCCGGCGGGGTGGTCTGGCTGGGGCGGAGCGGGGGTCAGTCCGTGGGGGTTTTCGGGATCCAGGGTGGGGTCTGGCCCCAGGACCAGACCGGGATCTTGGCCGCGTCGACCGGTGGGGGGTTGGGGCCCGAGTAGATCAGGGCCATGCGGGTGCCCCACTCGATGTAGTAGGCGAACACCCCGCGGAACTCGGGGTCCGTCGGGAGGCCGACCTCGTCGGCCGTGTCCATGAGCAGGTCCACCCAGCGGCGGCGCTGCTTCTCGGTGATCGCGCGGCCCAGGTGCTTGGTGGCCATGTGCTGGTGGCCGCCGTGGTGGGCGGAGTAGTCCGACGGGCCGCCGAAGACCTCCGACAGCCAGACCGCGACGTGCTGCGGGTGCTCGGAGTCCATGCCCGCGAAGACCGGGGCCAGGATCTCGTCCTGCAGGGCGTGGGCGTAGAAGGCGTCGGTGAGGCGGTCCATCGCCTCCGCGCCGCCCATCCACTCGTAGATGGTGGGTGTCGTGCTCATGGTTATCCGGCGGCCTTTCCGGTGCCCACGACCTCGGTCACCGTGTAGTGCTGCATCTCCTCGATGGCCGTCACGTACGGGCGGATCGCGCCGAAGAACGCCGGGAAGTGCTCGCCCTTGCGGAAGCCGTTGAGGTGGGCGTCGACCGAGGTCCAGCGGATCCGCAGGATGTAGCGCTCCTTCTCCTCCTCGCAGCGGGCCAGTTCGTAGTCGATGCACTCGGGCGAGGCGGCCAGGGCCTCGGCCGCCCGGGTGTACGCGCTCTCGAAGGCCGGCTGTTCGTCCAATGCGATCCGGTAGCGGATGTATTCGACGGTCGTCGTCATGGTGCGTGCCTCTCCCTGGGTGTTGGTCCTGGCCAGCCTTACGCGATCATGCGCGGCCGTGGGGCGGATTGCTCATTCGGACGCGGACTTCCTGGAGTCGGCGCCGTCGGACACGTCGGGACCCTGGTCGCGGACCTGCCGGACCTTGTCCAGGGAGTCGCGCAGTTCGGTCAGCCAGGTGTCCGTGTTGGCCCCGACCAGGCGCACGCACCAGGCCAGGGCGTCGGCCCGGCTGCGGGCCACGCCGCCGGCGACCAGGGTGTCGAGCACCTGGCGCTCGGACTGGCGCAGCCGGGTCATCACCGGGACGGCGAGGTGGGTGAAGAGGGTCGTCTCCTCGCCCACCCGCACGCCCCAGGCGACCTTGCGGCGGTACAGGGCCTCGGCCTCGCGGGCCACCTCGATGCGCTGTTCGCGGGTGCGTTCGCGGAACTCCTTGACCGACTCGGCCGCCGGGACGGTCCCGACGACCGTGATCTCCTCGCGGTCGGCCGTGACCGAGAGGAGGGACTCGTAGACGTCCACCGGCAGGCGCTCGGCGAACCACGCGCGGAGCTGTTCGCTCTGTTCGGCTGTAATCATGTAATCAACGTTGCATCCGTTGCGCGCATGATCGCAAGGGAGCGGCGCCGGTTACGCTCTCAGCCGCACTCGGCCGCCGCTCTCAGCCGCACCCGGCCGCACTCAGCCCATCGAGCGGTACCGGTGGATCAGGGAGACGGCCATCGCCCCCTCGCCGACGCCGGAGGCGACCCGTTTCACGGAGTGGGCCCGGACGTCGCCCGCGGCGAAGACGCCGGGGACGCTCGTCTCCAGCGGGTAGGGGGCGCGTTCCAGGCTCCACTCGGCCGGCAGCTCGCCCCCGTTCGCGATCAGGTCCGAGCCGGTGAGGACGAAGTCGTGGTCGTCGCGTTCCACGACGCCCGCGAGCCAGTCGGTGTGCGGGCGGGCGCCGATGAAGGTGAACATGAAACGGGCCGGGATCTCCTTCTCCTCGCCCGTGTCCGCGTCGTGCAGGGTGATCCGCTCCAGGTGCTCGTCGCCGGCCAGGGAGACCACGGTGGTACGGACCCTCACCTCGATGTTCGGGGTCCGGTCGATCTCGTCGATCAGGTAGCGGGACATGCTCGCGTCCAGGGACTGGGCCCGCACCAGGATGGTCACCCGGGCCGCGTACTTGGCGAAGTGCACGGCCGCCTGGCCCGCCGAGTTGGCCCCGCCCACGATGAACACGTGCTGCGAGATGCAGGCCGAGCTCTCCGTGGTCGCCGCGCCGTAGTACAGGCCGGCCCCCTCGAAGCGGTCGGCGCCGGGGGCGTCCAGGCGGTTGTACGAGACCCCGGTCGCCAGCAGCACCGTCTCCGCGCTGATCTCCGTACCGTCCGCCAGCGTGAGGATCTTCGCCGGGTCGTCCCGGGTCAGGGAGACCACCTCCACCGGATGCAGGATCTCGGCGCCGAAGCGGGAGGCCTGGATGGTGGCCCGGCGGGTCAGGTCCCCGCCCGAGAGGCCCGAGGGGAAGCCGAGGTAGTTCTCGATCAGGCTGGAGGTGCCGGCCTGGCCGCCCGGGGCGCGGGAGTCCAGCATCAGCGTGGACAGCCCCTCGGAGGCGGCGTACACACCGGCCGCCAGGCCCGCCGGGCCCGCGCCCACGATGACGCACTCGTAGTGCGGGCGCGAGGCGGTGGTGGCCAGGCCGAGGCGCTGGGCGAGCTCGATGTCGGTCGGGGCGGAGAGGACCGCGCCGTCCGGGAAGCGGACCAGCGGGAGCGCCGCGTCGGCCTGGGCGGCGGCGATCACCGTCAGCGCCTCGGGGTCCCGCTCCACGTTGAGGAAGCGGAACGGCTGGCCGTTGCGGGTGAAGAAGTCCCGGACGGCGTGGGTGCCGGGGGAGACCAGGTGGCCGGCGACGATGATCCCGTCGTACGCCGGGCGGTAGGTGGCCAGCCAGTCCGACAGCAGGTCGTCCAGGACCGGGAAGAGCCGCTCGTGGGGCGGGTCCCAGGGCTTGAGCAGGTAGTAGTCCAGCCGGACCCGGTTGATGGCGGTGATCGCCGCGTCCGTCTCCGCGTACGCCGTCAGCAGCACGCGGCGGGCGTCCGGGAAGCGGCTGACCGCCTCCAGCAGGAACTCCACGCCGGTCACGTCCGGCATGCGCTGGTCCACCAGGAACAGGGCCGGGTCGTGGCCGCGTTCGTCGAGGGAGTCCAGGATCTTCAGGGCGTCGGCGGCCGAGGAGGCGCCGAGCACCCGGTAGCGGTCCCCGTACGCGCTGCGCAGGTCGCGGCGGACGGCGCGCAGCACCTGCGGGTCGTCGTCCACCGCCAGGATGACGGGCTTGCGGTTCTCCGCGCGCTCGGCGTCGGCGCGGGCCGAGGCGGCGGCGGGGGCGGCGGCGCGCTCCGCGGGGGCGCTCATGCCGGGTCCAGCATCAGCTGGTCGGTGTAGCACCAGGCCCAGTCCTCACCGGGCTCGTGGGAGGCCGCGATGGGGTGGTCGGAGGTGCGGTAGTGCCGGGTGGCGTGACGGTTCTTCGAGGAGTCGCAGCACCCGACGTGCCCGCAGCTGAGGCACATCCGCAGGTGCACCCAGCTGTCACCGGTGACGAGGCACTCCTCGCAGCCCTCGGTCCCCGGTTTCACCGGACGTATCTGATCGATGTGTGTGCACAACAGGTCCATCGTCATCGTCCCCGTCCCTCTCCTCGTGCTCGTCCCCTGCGTCTCGCGCCCCGTGAATCACGCTCGTCAGACCATAGGGCTGGGCCCCGGTAATGGTTCAGTGATTCGGCCGAAGTCAGGTAGTCCTGGAGCTACTTCATGATGTCGGCGGACGACTACCTGAAGTGGTGCCATGACCTTGGCTTCTACCTCACGAAGTCGCACACCGGCGCTTTGACGCGGGCACCCGGCACGGCCAGTGTGGTGGACGCCAACGACAACAGGCGGCGCCTGGAGGAATACGTGAGCAGAAAGATTCTGGTCATTGTCTCCGAACACGGTTACTGGGCCGAAGAACTGATAGGGCCCGTATCCAAGTTCGATGAGCGGGGCTACGAGGTCATATTCGCCACGCCGACCGGAAAGCGTGCGCACGCTCTCCCGCCGAGCCTCGACGCGAACTACATCGACCCTCCGCTGGGACGCTCGGTCACCACCGAGGAGAACGCCCGGCTGGGGCGGGAGTTCGAGCAGTCGAGCCGGCTGGACTCGCCGCTCGACATCGAGGCGTGGGTGCCGGAGCGGCCCTACACCAGTGACGCGGGCTACCTGCCCAAGCTGGAGCAGTACCACCGCGATCTGGACAAGATCGACGCCGACATCGCCGACTACGACGCGATCCTCATCGTCGGCGGCAGCGGCCCGATCGCCGACCTCGCCAACAACGAGCGCGTGCACGCCCTGATCCTGGCCTTCAAGAAGGCCGGCAAGGTCGTGGCCGCCGAGTGCTACGGGGTCGCCTGCCTGGCGTTCGCCAGGGACTGGAGCGACCGCAAGAGCATCATCTGGGGCAAGCACGTGACCGGCCACTGCAAGGAGTACGACTACAAGGACGGCACCGGATTCCTCGGTACCGACTTCAACATGGGGCCGCCGCCGTACCCGCTGGAGTACATCCTGCGCGACGCGACGGGCCCGCGCGGCGCGTACCACGGGAATTTCGGCAAGCCGGTCTCGGTAATCGTCGACTTCCCCTTCGTCACCGGGCGTTCCACCCCCGACTCCTATCTCACGGGGCAGAAGATCGTGGAAGTCCTGGAGGACGGTCTCACCCGGTACGGCTGGTAATACCGGAGGGCTCAGGACCGACGGAGAGAGTGAGGGGGAGTTCGATGAATACCGGAGCCACTCCCGGACGGGAAAGGCTGATCGAGCAGTTCAAGGCCGACGGCCTGAATGTGATGTTCGGAAATCCGGGGACGGTGGAACAGGGATTTCTCGATGCCGTGGACGCGGCGGAGGACTTCCAGTACATCCTCGCCCTCCAGGAGACCGTGGCCGCCGGCATCGCCGACGGCTATGCCCGGGCCACCGGCGGCGCGGCCCTGCTCCAGCTGCACTCCGGAGTGGGGCTGGGCAACGGCATCGGGATGCTCTACCAGTCGCTGCGCGGCCACACCCCGCTCGTCGTGGTCGCCGGCGACGCCGGAGTGCGCTACGACGCCATGGACGCGCAGATGGCGTCCGACCTGGTGGCGATGGCCAAGCCGGTGACGAAGTACGCGACCCGGGTCACCGACCGGCACTCCGTGCTCCGCACCATCCGGCGGGCCGTGAAGATCGCGCTCACCCCGCCCCGAGGGCCCGTGTTCGTGGCGCTGCCGATGGACGTGCTGGACGAGCTCAACTCCGAGCCCGTCCTGCCCGCCACGGTGCCGCTCACGGACGTGGCGCCCTCACCGGCCTCGGTGGGGCGGGCGGCCGAGCTGCTCGCCTCCGCCGAGAGGCCCGTCGTCCTCATCGGCGACGGGGTCGCGCTCTCCGGGGCACAGAACGAACTGGCCGCCGTCGCCGAGCTGCTGGGCGCCGACGTGTACGAGGTCGACTCCTCCGAGGTGAACATCGCGGCCTCGCACCCGCTGCGGCGCGGCCAGACCGGCCACATGTTCGGCCCGCACAGCAAGGAGCTCGTGGGGGACGCCGACGGGGTGCTGATCGTCGGCACCTATGTCTTCCCGGAGGTGTTCCCCGAACTGGAGAGCCCCTTCCGCGAGGGCGCGAAGGTCGTCCACATCGACCTCAACGCCTACGAGATCGCCAAGAACCACCCCGTGGACCTCGGCCTCGCCGCCGATCCCAAGCAGGCGCTGCGCGCGCTGGCCGGCGTACTGGAACACCGGCTCACCCCGCGCCAGCGGGCCGCCGCGGCGGCCCGGATCGACGTACGGACCAGGGAGCGGGCCCGCGACGCGCGGTCGCAGACCGACGACGGCACGCCGATGGCCGTCTTCCTGAAGACCCTGGCCGAGCGCACCGGCCGGAACCTGATCGTCTTCGACGAGGCGCTGACCACCTCCCCGCTGGTCACCAAGTACCTGCCGCCGGAGCGGCCGGGCGACTACCACCTCACCCGGGGCGGTTCGCTGGGCGTGGGTTTCCCGGGCGCGGTCGGGGCCAAGCTGGCCCGGCCGGACCGCCTGGTCGTCGGGTTCGCGGGCGACGGCGGGTCGATGTACACGTACCAGGCGCTGTGGACCGCCGCCCGGCACGGCATCGACGCCAAGTTCGTGGTCTGCAACAACCGCAAGTACCGGCTGCTGGACGACAACATCGCCCAGTACTGGCGGGAGCGGGACATCCCCGAGCACGGCTTCCCGGGCTCCTTCGACCTCTCGCACCCCGAGATCGACTTCGCCGGACTGGCCCGCTCGCTCGGCGCCGGCGGGATGCGGGTGGAGAAGCCGGACGAGGCGGTCGCCGCCGTGGGCCGGATGCTGGACCACCCCGGACCCTTCCTCGTCGACATCCAGATCTGACCAGAGCAGTCACGCAGCACGGACACGGAACAGGAGGAGACCGCATGCCCGCCGAGCGGCAGTTGACCGAGGACGCGATCCGCAGTTTCGCCGAGGACTGGTACGTCGCGCTGGACCGGCACGTGGGACCGGCCGAGGTGCTGGCCATGATCACCGAGGACCTGGAGTTCAAGGTCCCCGAGGACACCTTCCTCGGACACGAGGGCTTCGGCCGCTGGTACACGGCCGTCACCAACCGGTTCTTCGACGAGGTGCACACGGTCACGAAGGTGGAGCCGGTCATCGAGGGCGACCGGGCGATCGTCCGGGTCCTCGTCAACTGGCAGGCCAAGATCTGGGACCCGCCGGCCGCCCGCAGCCAGTGGCTCGGCTTCGACGCCGACCAGACCTGGACCGTCGTGGCCGGCCCCGACGGACCGCTGATCAAGCAGTACACCGTCAACGACCTGGCGCCGATGCCCGGTTCCGGCTCTCTCTGACCGCGGGCGAAGGAGAAGCGACGATGAGCGAAGTGACACGTGAGCGGGTCCAGGCGGCCTACGCCGCCCTCGGCTCCGGCGACCGGGCGCGCATCCTCGAGTACTACTCCGAGGACCTGCGCTGGCTGGTGCCCGGCAACCACCCGCTCGCCGGCTGGTACGAGAGCCTGGACGCCTTCCTGGAGCTGATGGGGCAGACCCACAAGCTCACGGGCGGCACCTTCCGGATGGACCTGGAAGCGGTCCTCGTCGGCGAGGACTGCAGCGCCGACGTGTGCCGCAACGTCGCCCTGCGGGACGGTGCCGACCAGGCGAGCCGGTCCCCGTACGAGCGGATGGACTACCCGGTCTTCCACTTCATGCGGTGGCAGGACGGCCGGATCGTCGAGGGCCGCGACGGGCTCTTCGGGGACACGGCCTCCGCCTTCAGCCAGTTCTGGGCGCCGTTCGCGCCCGACGGAACCCGCAGGGACCGATAGGGGATGAGCGCGATGGACGCGAAGCAGATCCTGCAGAAGTACTACGAGTACGCCAACGCCGGGGACTGGGACCGCTGGTGCGACCTGTTCGCCGACGACCAGGTCATGGACGAGCAGCTGGCCGGCCACATCGAGGGCCTGGAGGTGCTGCGCTCGATGATGAAGGGCATGGGCACCATGTACCGGGTCTTCCGGAACGAGCCCGTGCACTTCATCGTCGACGGGGAGAAGGCCGCGGCCGTCTCCCACCTGACCGCCGTCAGCGCCTCCGGCGAGGCCATCGAGGCCGAGGTCATGAACTTCTTCCGGATCGTGGACGGAAAGATCGCCTACATGGCGAACTACCACGACACCGTTCCCTTCCAGGTGCTGAGCCAGGGCTGAGGGGGGAACTCGTGGGCGTCTCCGAGACCGAAGAGTACGACTACATCGTCGTGGGATCCGGCACCGCGGGCAGTGTCCTGGCCAACCGGCTCTCCGAGGACCCGGACGTCTCCGTCCTCGTCCTGGAGGCGGGCGGCTCCCGGATCCCGCCCGAGGTGGACGACCCGTCCTCCTGGTACAAGCTGCTCGGCGGGCCCGTGGACTGGGGCTACACCAGCGTCCCGCAGCCGGGCCTCGACGGCCGCCGCACCTACGAACCGCGCGGCAAGGCCCCCGGCGGCAGCAGCAACCTCTACATCATGATGCACATCCGCGGCCACGCCTCGGACTTCGACAACTGGGCGTACCAGGGCGCGGCCGGCTGGGGATACGAGGACGTGCTCCCGTACTTCGCCCTGCTGGAGGGCCAGGAGGACGCCACCGCCGCCACCACCGGGACCCGGGGGCCGCAGCGGATCACCAACGCCGGGCTGCACGGCCCCAACCCGGTCTCCCGCGCCTTCATCGACGCCTCCGTCGAGCTGGGCCACCAGGAGATCGCAGACTTCAACACCGACGGACCCCGGCGCGGCCTCTTCGGCACCGGCTGGCACCACATCGACGTGGCCGACGGGCGCCGCCAGGGCACCCTCGCCTCCTACCTGGAGCCGGCGCTGGAGCGCGCCAACCTGACCCTGCGCACCAGCGCGCAGACCACCCGGCTGCTCTTCGACGGGGACACCTGCACGGGCGTCGAGTACGTCCAGCTCCAGGCCCCCGCCGAGTTCCCGGGCCGGACCGTGCGCGACGGCCACAGCTCCGCGCAGACGCCCGGGGCGCACACCGTGCGGGCCCGCCGGGAGGTGGTCGTGGCGGCCGGGGCGATCGAGTCCCCGAAGCTGCTGCTGCTCTCCGGCATCGGCCACCCCGAGCAGCTGCGCGAGCACGGCATCGCGGTCACCGCCGCCCTGCCGGGGGTCGGCGAGAACTTCCACAACCACGTCCTGACCGGGCTGATGGCCGAGGTCACCCAGGAGCTGCCGCCGCCGGCGCAGAACCTGTCGGAGAGCGCTCTGTTCCTGTCCTCGCAGCCCGGGCTGCCGGCGCCGGACCTGCAGATCGCCTTCGTCCACGTGCCCTTCGACGTGATCGTCGGCCAGGACCACCCGAACACGGTGTCCATCCTGCCGGGCGTCGTACGGCCGGTCTCGCGCGGCTGGATCAGGCTGGCGAGCGCCGACCCGCTGGCCCACCCGCTGATCCACCCGAACTACCTGGGCGACCGGTGGGACCTGGAGCGGATGGTGCAGGGCGTGAAGATCGCCCGGGAGATCTTCGCGACCTCCGCCTTCTCGCCCTGGTACAAGCAGGAGCTCCAGCCCGGGCCCGGCTACGTGACCGACGACGACCTGCGGACCTTCGTGAAGCAGAAGTCGGAGAGCTACCACCACCAGGCCGGCTCCTGCCGCATGGGCATCGACGACCTCTCCGTCGTCGACCCCGAGCTGCGGGTGCACGGCGTACGGAACCTGCGCGTCGTCGACGCCAGCGTGATGCCCGCGGTCCCGTCGGGCAACTGCCACACCGCCATCGCGATGATCGCCGAGCGCGCGGCGGACTTCCTGAAGGGGGTGTCCCGTGCCTGATGTCGTCCTGCGCGAGGGCGCGTTGTCCGGGACCCGCATCGCGGTCCTGGTCGAGAGCGACTTCTACGAGCCGGAGATCTTCTACTACCAGCACCGGTTCGCGGAGGAGGGCGCCGAGGTCGACTTCCTGACCCGGCTGTGGGGCAACGACTCCATCACCTTCTCCGGCCACGAGTACCGGGCGCCCTTCACCGCCAGCCAGTCCCTGGAGGGGCTGAGCGACGAGGAGCTGCGCCGGTACGCGGCGATCATCGTGCCCTCGGGCATGGTGGCCGACCGGCTGCGCTACACGGAGGACGTGGACCAGCTGGCCCCGGCGACGGAGCTGCTGCGCCGGGCCTTCGAGGAGCCGACGGTCCTCAAGGGGATCATCTGCCACGGCATGTGGCTGGCCTCCTCGATCCCGGGCAAGGTGCGCGGCCGCAAGGTGGTCTGCCACAACAACCTCATCGGCGACGTCCGGAACATGGGCGCGCAGTACGTCGACGAGGACGTGGTGGTCGACGGGGACCTGGTCACCGGCCGCACCGGCGCCCACCACCACCTCTTCGCCCGCCGGATCATCGAGCTGGTCGCGGCCGGACGGGGCCGGGGGGCCGGCTGATGCCGGGCGCCGCGGACCGGCCGATGGTCTGGTCCCACGTGGGCCTGAACTGCACGGACCAGAAGACCACCGAGGAGTTCTACACCCGGTACTTCGGCTTCACCCGCGCCCGGGTGGTCGACCTCGGGGAGGCCCAGATCGTGTTCCTGCGCAAGGGGGACGCGTACCTGGAGCTCTTCGCGGCCGGCCCCGAACCGGCCCGCGAGGCGCACGACGACGGGCCGCAGGCCCCGGGCCGGATGCGCCACCTGGCCTTCCAGACCGACGACGTGGACGCGTTCCTGGCATCGCTCGGGGACGCGGCCGAAGTGACCCTGGGTCCGCTGGACTTCGACGACTTCATCTGCGGGTGGCGGACCGTGTGGGTCCGTGACCCCGACGGGGTGATCGTCGAGGTCAGCCAGGGTTTCGAGGACGACCGCTCTCACGAGGGCTCTCACGACAAGGACGGTGCATGACATGGCGGACGCCGTGAGCTTCTCCTTCTCCGACACGATCGCCGGATACGTCGAGCACTTCGACTCCGGTTCGCGCCTGCTGCGGCTGAAGACCTCCGACGGCCGGACGTTCGACGTCTCGCTGGCCGGCGACCCGAGCGCGGAGCTGGTCCGCAACCTGGAGGAGCCGTACATCGACGCCTCCGGGCACATCGACGAGATGCTCTCGCCGGGCCGGTTCCTCTTCGTCTACGGCGTCCACTACCCGGAGCAGGGCGGGCGCTTCGAAGCCAAGCGCGTGGTGTTCCTGGGCCGCGGGGCCGAGGACTACCGCTTCGAGGAGCCCAGCTGGTGGATCAAGCAGATCGAGTCGCTGGCCGACTTCTACAAGCGGGCCCAGTTCGGCGACGGGCCGGTGGACTTCACCGAGTACCGCACCGAGATCCGCCTCGGCGGTGACAAGACCGCCAGCCACGTCCAGGAGACCGACACGATCTCCCGCCTGGTCTACGGCATGGCCTCGGCCTACCTGCTGACCGGCAAGGACGAGTACCTGGAGGTCGCCGAGCGCGGCACCGAGTACCTGCGCAAGCACATGCGGGTGGTGGACAGCGAGGAGGACGTGGTCTTCTGGTACCACGGCATCAGCGTCGACGGGGACACCGAGCGCAAGCTGTTCACCTCGGAGTTCTCCGACGACTACGACGCGATCCCGATGTACGAGCAGATCTACGCCCTCGCCGGTCCCATCCAGACGTACCGGGTCACCGGTGACATCCGGATCAAGAACGATGCGGACGCCACCATCCGGCTGTTCGACAAGTTCTTCTTCGACCCGGAGCAGGGCGGCTACTACTCGCACATCGACCCGATCCTGTTCAGCGCCGACCACGAGTCCCTCGGGGAGAACGCCGAGCGCAAGAACTGGAACTCGGTCGGCGACCACGCGCCCGCGTACCTGATCAACCTGTACCTGGCGACCGGCGACCAGAAGTACGCCGACTTCCTCGAGTACACCTTCGACACCATCGCGGACAAGTTCCCGGACTACAAGAACAGCCCGTTCGTCCAGGAGCGCTTCATGCGCGACTGGTCGCACGACAAGGCGCACAGCTGGCAGCAGAACCGCGCGGTGGTCGGCCACAACCTGAAGATCGCCTGGAACCTGATGCGGATGAACTCGCTGAAGGCCAAGCCCGCGTACGAGGAGCTCGCCAAGAAGATCGGCGAGATCATGCCGGCGGTCGGCAGCGACGTGCAGCGCGGCGGCTGGTACGACGTCGTCGAGCGCGTCAAGTCCGGCGACGAGGAGACGTATCGTTTCGCCTGGCACGACCGCAAGGCGTGGTGGCAGCAGGAGCAGGCGATCCTCGCCTACCTCATCCTGAACGGCACCGTCGGCGGCGAGGCGAACCTGCGCGAGGCCCGGCAGGCGCAGGCCTTCTACAACACCTTCTTCCTCGACCACGACGAGGGCGCCGTCTACTTCAACGTGCTCGCCAGCGGTACCCCGTACCTGCTCGGCACCGAGCGGCTCAAGGGCAGCCACTCGATGTCCATGTACCACTCGGCGGAGCTCTGCTACCTCTCCGCCGTCTACAACAACCTGCTCGTCAACGGCCGGGAGATGGACTTCCACTTCCAGCCCGACCCGACCAACCTGCCCGACCGCGTGCTGCGCGTCTCGCCCGACCTGCTTCCCGCGGGCTCGGTGCGGATCGCGTCCGTCGAGATCGACGAGAAGCCGTACGAGGAGTTCGACGCGGACCAGCTCACCGTCCGCCTGCCCGATGTCCAGGGCCGGGTGAAGGTCAAGGTGCGGCTGCGTCCAGTGGCCAAGTAGCGCTCAACGGGGGGCGCCCCAACCAGAGGGGAAAGCAATGACTCTCAACATCAAGGAACGCCGGAACAAGACGGGCACCGTGCTCGTCGCCACCGGCGAGATCAACAGCGGGACATCCGGCGCGCTGCTCCAGGCGCTGCTGCCGCTGGTCCGCGAGGGCAAGCCGCTGAAGATCGACCTCACGGCGGTCACCTACGTCTCCAGCGCGGGCCTGCGCACCCTCCTCGTCGTCTACCGCGAGGCCCAGCACGCGGGCGTCGCCGTCACCCTCTACGGGGTGAGCGAGGAAGTCCGGTTCGTCATGTCGGCCACCGGGTTCCTCGACTTCTTCGAGACGGGCGAGGCCGCCGCGGCGCTCGCCAAGTCCAAGGCGAAGGCCGCGCGATGAGCGAGGCCGGGTCCGAGCAGGTCCTGCGCGTCGACGCGTACCCGACCCACGAGGTGGGCGGGTACCGCGTCCGCGCCGGCAAGCCCTTCCCCTTCGGGGCCAACGTGGTCCCCGGCGGGGTCAGTTTCTCCGTCTTCTCCGACCAGGCCACCTCCATGACCTTGGTCATCTACAAGCGCGGAGAGCCCGAGCCGACGGCCGAGCTGGAATTCCCCGAGGAGTTCCGCACCGGCAGCGTCTTCGCCATGACGGTCTTCGGCCTCGACCACGAGAACATGGAGTACGGGTACCGGGCCGACGGCCCCTACGACCCGGTCTCCGGCCACCGCTTCGACGCCCGGCAGGTCCTCTCCGACCCCTACGCCCGGCTGATCTCCGGCCGCGACGTGTGGGGCGTGGAGCCGGACCGCAGCCGCGGCTACCAGTACCGCTCCCGCGTCTGCCTCCAGGACTTCGACTGGGGCGACGACACGCCGCTGGGGATCCCGGCCGAGGACCTCGTCGTGTACGAGGCCCACGTGCGCGGCTTCACCCGGCACCCCTCCTCGCAGGTCACCGCCCCCGGCACCTTCGCGGGGCTGCGGGAGAAGATCCCGTACCTGAAGGAACTCGGGGTGAACTGCATCGAGCTGCTCCCCGTGTTCGAGTTCGACGAGAGCGACAACCCGCGCTCCAACCCGGACACCGGAGAGCAGCTCTACGACTACTGGGGCTACAACACCGTCTCGTTCTTCGCGCCGAAGGCCGGGTACGCGGCCACCGGGCGGTACGGGATGCAGGGCGACGAGTTCCGCACCCTGATCAAGGACCTGCACGCGGCCGGCATCGAGGTCATCCTCGACGTCGTCTTCAACCACACCGCCGAGGGCAACGAGCAGGGCCCGACGATCTCCTTCAAGGGGCTCGACAACGCCACGTACTACATGCTCACGCCCGAGGGGTACTACTTCAACTTCAGCGGCACCGGCAACACCGTCAACTGCAACCACCCCGTCGTGCGCAACTACGTGCTCGACTGCCTGCGCCACTGGGTCGCCGACTACCACATCGACGGCTTCCGTTTCGACCTCGCGGCCATCCTCGGCCGCTCCCTGGACGGCACCCCGCTGCCCAACCCGCCGCTGCTGGAACTGCTCGCCTACGACCCCGTCCTGCGGCACACCAAGCTCATCGCCGAGGCCTGGGACGCCGGCGGCCTCTACGAGGTCGGCAACTTCCCGGCGTACGGCCGCTGGGCGGAGTGGAACGGGAAGTACCGCGACACCGTGCGTGCCTTCCTCAAGGGCGACCCCGGGCTCACCGGCGAAATGGCCACCCGCATCGCCGGCTCGCCAGACCTGTACTCCAGCCGCGGCACCTCCGCCTCCGTCAACTTCCTCACCGCGCACGACGGCTTCACGCTGGCCGACCTGGTCTCGTACAACGACAAGCACAACGAGGCCAACGGCGAGGGCAACAACGACGGCGGCAACGACAACGCCAGCTGGAACTGCGGGGCCGAGGGACCGACCGAGGACCCCGAGGTCAACGCGCTGCGGCTGCGGCAGATGAAGAACGCCCTCGCCATCCTCTTCACCAGCCAGGGCATCCCGATGCTGCTCTCCGGGGACGAGGTCGCGCGCACCCAGCAGGGCAACAACAACACGTACTGCCAGGACAACGAACTGTCCTGGTTCGACTGGGACCAGGTCGACGACAACGCGGAACTGCTCCGGTTCACGCGGGAGATGATCGCCTTCCGCAAGCACCACCGCGAGCTGCGCTCCACCTCCCACCCCACCGGCCAGGTCCGCGAGGACCTCGGCCTGCCGGACATCAGCTGGCACGGGGAGCGGGCCTGGCAGCCCGACTGGTCGGCCGAGAGCCGGCTGCTGGCGGTGGCCCGCTGCGGCACCGGGGACGACGACGTGGTGTACGTGGCCATGAACTCGCACTGGGAGTCGCACGACCTGGAACTGCCGCCGCTGCCCGGCGGCCGCAGCTGGCACCTGTTCGCCGACACGGGGGCCGAGGCGCCGCACGACATCCGCACCCCGGGCACCGAGCAGGAACTCGACAACGCCGGGAAGTACCTGATCGGCCCGCGGTCGGTCGTGATCCTGGTGGGCCGCACGAACACCGACCCCGACATGCCCTGACACGCCCTGACCGAAGGAGACCTGACATGCCGCTTTCCGTGTCCCTGAGCATCGAGGGCGATACCACCGTGATCGAACTGACGGGCGAGCTGGACGCCAAGACCGCCCCGGAGTTCCACCAGACCATCGAGAAGGCCGCCGGGCACGGCACCAACACCGTCGAGATCAGGATGGCCGGCGTCGGCTACATGGCCAGCGCCGGACTGCGCTCCCTGGTCTTCGCCCAGCAGAAGGTGGCGAACCACGTCACCATCAAGGTCGTCGGTGCGATCGAGCCCGTCTCCCGGACCATCCGGACCGCGGGGCTCGACCGCAGCATCGTCCTCTCCGATGAGTGACCACCGTGAGTGACATGGTCGAACTGGCGAGGACGTCCGCCGTACTGGAGGTGCCCGCGACCATCGGGGCACTGGGCGACATCGCCTCGTTCGTCCTGCGGCTGGCCGGCCGGGCGGGCCTGGACAAGGGCGCCGCGTACCGGATCCGGCTGGCCGTGGACGAACTCGCCACGAACATCGTGATGCACGGGTACCGGGGCGGCGACGGGCGGATCACCGTCCGCGGCCGCTCCGGTCCCGGCGGGGTGCAGATCGTCATCGAGGACTCGGCGCCCCCCTTCGACCCCGTCGCAGGCTGCCTGCCCCCCGTCCCCGGGGTCGCCCCGGAGGACCGGCGGATCGGTGGCCTCGGCATCCACCTGGCGCTGACCAGCGTGGACGAGTTCAGCTACGCACACAGGGACGGCAGCAACATCAGCACGCTGACTGTGAAGGTCCAGGATTCGAGTAGCCATGCGTAGCGGCATCGTGACAACATGTGCACGCACGCCCGGCGCCCAGGCGACGTCGGGCACCCTCCTTGGCGTACAGCCGTACCGGCTTGCGCCGACCAGCGTCCGGAGGGACGTGCTCACACGGGCCGCAGGATGGCACCAGGGCACGAAGACGATCGGCGGGATCGCTGCGCCGGTCAGAGACGCTGAGGGGACGGACCCATGGCCTCCACGACCGTGATCATCCTCGACGAGTACCCGCCTCCGCCACCCGAACTGCTCACCGCACTACGGGAGATGGATGCGGGACTCGTCCCCCGTACCTTGTCCGAACTGCTGTCGGGCCCACTGGAGGACCTGGCCGGCGCGGACGTACTGCTCGCTCCCGCAGAGGCGGACGGGGAGGCGATACGCACGGCCGTACGCCGGCTGCGCCGCTGGGCCGGGGCCCCCATCGTCGTCGTCTGGGCCGTGACCGCGTTCGCCGCACTGGAGGAACACGTCCGGATCGGGCACGACTACCTGGTGCCGCCCTTCCTGCCCGCCCTCGTCGGGGCCCGGCTGCACAGCTGCTCGGAGCGCGCCGGACTCGGCCGCACCCTGCGCGAAGCCGACGCCCGCGCCGAACTCATGGGCTACGAGAAGGAACTGGAGATCGGCCGGGAGATCCAGGCGGGGTTCCTGCCCGAATCGCTGCCGGTCCCCGCGGGCTGGGAGATCGACGTCCGCTTCCGGCCCGCCCGGCAGGTCGCCGGGGACTTCTACGACGTCTTCGAGATCTCCCGCGGCCGGCGGCTCGCCTTCATCGTCGCCGACGTCTGCGACAAGGGGGTCGGCGCCGCGCTCTTCATGGCGCTCATCCGCTCCCTGCTGCGCCACACCGCGGAGAACAGCGGCCTCCAGCACCTGGTGGCCGCCGGGCGCACCGGCGGCAGCCGGCGGATCCCGGTGGTCGGCGCCACCCCGCTGCTCAACGCGGTCACGGCCACCAACGGCTACCTCACGCGCAACCACCTGCGGCAGGGGTACTTCGCCACCCTGTTCTTCGGGGTGCTCGACCCCGTCACCGGCAGCCTCGTCTACATCAACGGCGGCCACAACCCGCCCCTGCTGCTGCCCGGCGACGGCAGCCCGCCGCTCGCGCTGGACATCACCGGACCGGCCGTCGGGGTCCTCCCCGACTGCGTCTACACCCTCGGCTACGCCCAGCTGGACCCCGGCGACACCCTCTTCGTCTTCACCGACGGAGTGCCCGAGGCCCGCTGCCCGAGAGGCAGCTTCTTCGGCGACGAACGGATGCTGGAGCTGCTCACCGCGCCCCTGGTGAGCGGCAAGGACGTGGTGGACCGGATGGACGTGGCGGTGCTCGAGCACACCGGGACGGCCGAACAGCACGACGACGTCACCATGCTGGCCCTCCACCGGCCTCGTGCGGCGCGGGGGCCGCACGCGGACGGTGCCGGTCACAAGGTGGTGGCCTAATGACCCGCACCATCGTGGTGCACTCGCACCGCGGTGGCACCGGGAAGTCCTCCGTACTGGCGAACCTCGCGCTGCTGATCGCGGCAGGGGGACGCCGTGTGGGGGTGGTGGACACCGACATCCAGTCACCCACCCTGGACCTGCTGTTCCGGCTCGGGCCCGGCGCCTCCCTGGCCGACTACCTGCTCGGACGCTGCGAGATCGAGGCCGCGGCCCAGCAGGTGGCCGTGCCCGGGCTGTACGTCGTCCCGGCCCGGACCGGCACCGCCGCCCTGCGCGAGATCATGACCAGCGGCTACGACGTGGGGCTGCTGCCGGAGGGCTTCGACCGGCTGGCCGAGCACTACGCGCTCGACGTGCTGCTCCTCGACACCCACGCCGGGCTCAACAACGAGTCGGTGACGGCCATGGCCAGCGCCGACGTACTGATGATCATGGCGCGGGCCGACCGGATCGACCTCTCGGGGGTCGAGGAGACCATCGCCCTGGCCGGGCGCCTGCCCTGCCGGCGGACCCTGGTGCTGAGCATGGCCCCCGAAGGACTCGACCGGGACGAGGCCCGGCGGCGGACCGAGGAGGTGTACGGCGCACCCCTGGCCGGAATCCTTCCCTACTCGCCGGAAATGGCCGCTCTCTACGGAGAGCGCATATTCGCAGAAGCCCATCCCGACCACCCCATGGTCGGTGAATTCCGCACCATCATCTCGGCGTTGGACGCACGTGACGAAGTATCACGGGCATGACGCCCTCCCCTTACGTCCCCTGCTAGGGGCGTGTTGAATCGGCAGCGAATCCAGAACAAGGAGAGAATCATGAAGATTCTCGTCGTCATCACGGCCAAGGCCACACTCCATCTGCTGGACGGAGAACAGCACCCCTCGGGATTCTGGGCCGAGGAATTCGTCGTGCCCTATACGCTGTTCAAGGCCGCCGGCCACACCGTGGACGTCGCGACGATCGGCGGGCAGGCGCCCACCGTCGACCAGACGAGCATCGACCCCCAGTTCCTCCGGTGGGTCCGTCCCGAGGGCTCCCCGGACGAGGACGCGGCCAACGCCGCCGAATACGTCCGCGTCATCGGTGAAACGTCCCAGCTGAAGAACCCGATCGCCCTGGAATCCCTGACCGAGAAGGACATCGCCGACTACGACGGTGTCTACGTCAGCGGCGGCCACGGAGCCATCGGCGACCTCCCCAAGTCCGACGAACTCGCCCAGATCCTGCGCTGGACCATCGCCCAGGACAAGCCGCTCGCCACCGTCTGCCACGGCCACACCTCGCTGCTCGCGCTGCGCGACGGCGAAGGCCACTGGCCCTTCGAGGGCTACCGGATGACGGCCTTCTCGCACAGCGAGGAGCTGGTCACCAACATGGCCGGCCGGCTCCCGCTGATCCTGGAGGTCGAGCTCACCCGGCTCGGCGCGCGGTACGAGAAGGCCGAGGCCATCTGGGACTCGCACGTGGTCGTGGACCGCAACCTGACCACCGGCCAGAACCCGTACTCCTCCAAGGCCCTCGCCGAGACGTTCTTACGTCAGCTCGCGAAGGGCTAGCTCCTCCGCCCCGCACTCGACACCGGAAGGCAGCAGCCATGACCAGGCGCGCGCTCAGCGACCAGCCCTTGGCCAATCCCGGAAAACTGTTCATCGGCGGCAAATGGGTCCCGGCCCAGGACGGCCGTACCGAGCCGGACATCAGCCCCGTGGACGGCAAGGAGATCGTGCCGGTGGCCCAGGCCACCGCCGCCGACGCCGACGCGGCGGTGGCCGCGGCACGCAAGGCGTACGAAGAAGGTCCGTGGAGCAGACTGTCGGCCCAGGAGCGCGCGTTGCGGCTGAACCGGGTCGGTGAGCTCATCGAGCGCGACCTGGAAGAGATCGCCATGCTCGAGACGGTGGACATGGGCAAGCCGTTCGCCTTCTCCAGCACGGTCGACGCACCCATGGCCGCGCAGCTCATGCACTACTACGCCGGTGCCGTGACCCGCGTCGACGGCTCCTCGCGGGCCCCGGCCGGCGGACAGCTCGCCTACACCCTGCGCGAACCGCTGGGCGTGGTCTGCGCCATCACCCCGTTCAACTTCCCGCTGCTGCTGTCGATGACGAAGATCGCACCGGCGCTGGCGGCGGGGAACACGGTGGTCCACAAGCCCTCCCCGGCCACCCCGCTCACCGCCCTGAAGATCGCCGAGCTCTTCCAGGAGGCGGAGATCCCGGACGGGGTGCTGAACGTCATCACCGGTCCCGGCGTGGAACTGGGGGAGACCCTCACCGACCACCCGGACATCGACAAGATCGCCTTCACCGGCTCCACCTCCGTGGGCCAGTCCATCATCCGCAAGGCGGCCGGCACCCTGAAGAAGGTGACGATGGAGCTCGGCGGCAAGTCCGCCAACATCGTCTTCGCCGACGCCGACCTCAACGCCGCCGAGGAACTCGCCTTCTTCGGCATCTACTACAACAAGGGCGAGATCTGCACCGCCGGCTCCCGGCTGCTGCTGCACCGGCCCATCCACGACGAGATGGTCGAACGGCTGGTGCGCCGGGCCGCCGCCCTCAAGCCCGGCGACCCGCGCGATCCCGCCACGCTGTTCGGGCCGCTGGCCCACCGCGGCCAGTTCGACAAGGTCAGCTCCTACATCGAGGTCGGTGAGAAGGAAGGCGCCACCCTGCGCACCGGCGGCACCGGCTGGACCCCCGAAGGCGCTTCCAGCCAGGGCCTCTACTTCCTGCCGACGATCTTCACCGGCGTCGACAACGGCATGCGGATCGCCCAGGAGGAGATCTTCGGCCCGGTGCTGTCGATCATCCCCTTCGACACCGAGGAGGACGCCGTACGCATCGCGAACGACAGCGCGTACGGCCTCGCCGCCGGCGTCCACACCAAGGACCTGCGGCGCGCCCACCGGGTCGCCTCGCAGATCAAGGCCGGCACGGTCTGGGTCAATTGCTACAACCAGTACGACCCGGCCGTGCCCTACGGCGGCTACAAGGCCTCCGGCTACGGCCGCGAGTGCGGCCCCGAGTCGCTGGAGAGCTACACCCAGACCAAGTCGGTCTGGATCGGCATGGACTGACAGCCGTACGGGCCGGTACCGGGCCGCACGGAACCGAACGTCGAGGAGAGTCAATGCAGACAGGCATCATCGGCACCGGGCGGATCGGCACGGTCCTCGCCAGGATCCTCGTGGCGGCGGGACACCAGGTCGTGCTCGCCAACGCCCGCGGGCCGCAGACCCTCGGCCCGCTCGTGGCCGAACTGGGACCGGCGGCCTCGGCGGCGCACCCCGCCGAGGCCGCCGGCCAGGCCGAACTCCTGGTGCTGATGGTGCCCTTCGACAGCGTCCGCGGACTGCTGCCGCAAGAGGCCGTACGGGACACCGTGCTCGTGGACGCCACCAACGCCTTCACCGGCCCCGGCGCACCACGGGACTTCGGCGAGCGCGCTTCCAGCGAACTCGTCGCCGACTGGTATCCCGGCGCCCGGCTGGTGAAATCCCTGAACACCATGCATTTCGAAACCCTCGCCGTCGCCGGCACCGCGCCGGACCGGACGGGGTCGGAACGCCTGGCCCATTTCGTGGCAGGCGACGACGTGAAAGCGAAGGAAATCGTCGCGGGAATCATCACGGATCTGGGATTCGCGCCCGTCGACACCGGCCCGCTGCACTCCGGAGGAATTCTCCAGCAGCCCGGCGGGCCCCTTTTCAACCGGCCGCTCACGGAAGCGCAGGCGCTGGCATGGATATCTCACTGAAGGTGAACGGAAGACCCGAGCAGTTCTCGGCGGAGCCGAACGAACTGCTTGTGGAACGGCTCCGCGACGGCCTCGGGCTGACCGGCACCAAGGTCGGCTGCGACACCGGCCAGTGCGGCTCCTGCGTCGTCCAGCTCGACGGCCGGTCCGTCAAGAGCTGCCTGATCCTGACCGCCTCGGCGGCCGGCTCCGACGTGGCCACCATCGAGGGGGTCACCACCCCCGGCGGTGAACTGTCCGGCCTCCAGGAGGCACTGCGCCAGGAGCACGGCACCCAGTGCGGCTTCTGCACCCCGGGCATGGTCATGGCCCTCGGCGAGCTCGTCGACTCCACCGCCGGCGGCGAGGCGCCCACCGAGCCCGAGATCCGTGAGTGGCTCACCGGCAACCTGTGCCGCTGCACCGGCTACCACAGCGTCGTCCGCGGAGTGCAGCGCGCTTGCGCCGCCCGCGCCGAGGTCCCCGCCGGCTCCGCCTCGGGCATCGCAGCCGGACAGGAGGTGTCAGGGACATGACCACAGTGACGGGGGAGCAGACGGCACCGCCGCAGGAGACCGCCCCCAGCGGGAACGGCCTGCTCGGACAGCCGCTGGACAGCCGCGAGGACCCGCAGCTCCTGCGCGGCGAGGCGAAGTACGTCGCGGACATCGACCTGCCGGGCACCGCCCACATGGCCATCCTGGGCAGCACCGTGGCCCACGCGAAGATCCTCTCCATCGAGACCAAGGCGGCCGAGCAGCTGCCCGGCGTCCTGAAGGTGGCCACCGCGGCCGACTTCACCGACGTCATGCCGCTGCCCTGCATCTGGATACCCGGCGGGGTCGAGAGCCACTTCCCGCCCCACCCCTACGGACTTCCCGGCGCCCGGCCCGTCCTCACCGGGGACGCGGTCCGCCACGTGGGCGACCCGATCGCGGTGGTCGTCGCCGAGACCCCGCGCCAGGCAGCCGCGGCGCTGGCCGCCATCACCGTCGAGTACGAGCCGCTGCCCGTGGTCACCCGGGCCGACGAGGCCCTCGCCGAAGGCGCGCCCCAGCTGCACGAGGCCGTACCGGGCAACCTGAACGCGTACTGGACCTGCGGCGACAAGGACCGCACCGACGCGGCCATCGCCGCGGCCGAGGTCACCGTGGAACTCGACCTCGTCAACCAGCGCACCATCAACAGCCCCATCGAACCGCGCGGCGCGGTCGGCGACTACAACGCCGCCACCGGCGAGTACACGCTGTACGCCACCACCCAGGGCCCGCACAACCACCGCTTCCTGCTCTCCGCGCTGGTCCTCGGCATCCCCTTCAACAAACTGCGGGTGATCGCCCCGACCGTCGGCGGCAGCTTCGGCACCAAGGGGTACCTGTACCCGGACATGCCGCTCGTCCTGCTCATGTCCAGAGCGCTGGGCCGGCCCGTGAAATGGGTGGACACCCGCACCGGGCTGATGAACTCCACCGTCCAGGGCCGCGACCACCGCCAGCACGTCACCCTCGCCGGCACCCGCGACGGCCGCATCACCGGCCTGCGCTGCACCAGCTACGCCAACCTCGGTGCGTACCCCTCGACGATCGGCCCGGGTGTCGCCACCGCCCTGATGGGCCGCTCCATCAGCGGGATGTACGACATCGACGCGGCCTTCTGCGAGGTCTACGCCGCCTTCACCAACACCGTCTCGCTCGGCGCCCAGCGCGGCAGCGGGCGCGCCGAGGCCGCGTTCCTGATGGAGCGCCTGGTCGACCGGTACGCCTCGGAGATCGGCATGGACCCGGCGGCCGTGCGGCGCAAGAACCTGGTGCCGAAGGAGAAGTTCCCGTACGACAACGGCCTCGGCTGGACCTACGACTCCGGGAACTACCAGCTGAACTTCGACCGGGCCATCGAACTGTCCGGCTACGCCGACATGCCCGCCCGCAAGGCCGAGGCCCGCGCCCGCGGCAAGCGGCTCGGCGTCGGCATCGCCACGTACGTCGCGATCTGCGGCGTCGGCCCCTCCACCCGGATGTCCCAGGAGGGCATGCTCGGCGGCACCTGGGAGAGCGCCAACATCCGCGTCCACCCCACCGGCGAGGTCACCGTCACCGTCGGCTCCGCCTCCACCGGCCAGAGCCACGGGACCGTGTTCGCCCAGGTCGCCGCGGACGAACTCGGCATCGACCCGGACACCGTCCAGGTCCTCGAGGGCGACACGCTGAAGGCCCCGTACGGCCAGGGCACCTACGGCTCCCGCTCCTACAGCATGGCGGCCCCGGCCGTCGCGCTCACCGCCCGGAAGATCAAGAGCAAGCTGGTCCGGGCCGGCGCCGTCTTCCTGAACGTCCCCGAGGAGAAGGTCGTCTACGAGGGCGGCAAGGTCTACGAGGCGGGCAACCCGGAGAACACCAAGACCTTCGCCGAGCTCGCGATGGCCATGTGGTACGGCTGGGGACTGCCCCCGGAGATCGAACCGGCCCTCGACGAGACCACCCACTTCGACCCGCCGGACTTCAACTACCCCTTCGGTACGCACGTGGCGGTCGTCGAGGTCGACGAACTGACCGGCGAGACCGAAGTGGTGGACTACACGGCCGTCGACGACGCCGGACACATCGGCAACCCGAAGGTGGTTCTCGGCCAGATCGAGGGAAGCATCGTGCACGGCCTCGGCCAGGCGCTGATGGAGGTGGCCGAGTACGACGGGAACGGACTGCTGATCAGCTCCGACCTCGACCACTACGCCCTGCCGCGCGCCGCCGACGTACCGCTGTTCACCCTGGACAAGACGGTCACGCCCTCACCGCACAACCCGCTCGGCGCCAAGGGCGCAGGCGAGATCGCCACCGTGCCGCCCGCCGCGGCCGTCGTCAACGCGGTCGTCGACGCCCTCTCCGACCTCGGAGTGCAGCACATCGACATGCCGCTCACCCCCGAGAAGGTCTGGCGCCGCCTGCGAGGAGAAGCCCGATGATCCTCACCGAGTTCGACTACGTCCGGCCCGTCGGGCTCGACGAGGCCCTGACCCTGCTCTCCGGCACCCGGGGCGCCCGGGTACTGGCCGGCGGACAGAGCCTGCTGCCCGGGCTGCGCACCGGCGAGAACGGCTTCGGCGCCGACGGGGCCCGGCTGCTCGTCGACATCCGCCGCCTGGAGGAGCTGAGGGGCATCGGCCGGGGCCCCGAGGGACTGCGCATCGGGTCCCTCACCACCCTCGCCGAACTCGCGGCCGACCCGCTGGTGCTCGCCGAGGCCCCCGAACTGGCCGCCGCGGCCCGGGCCAACGGCGACCCCCAGGTCCGCAACCTCGGCACCGTCGGCGGCAACCTCGCCGCCCCCGGCCGGGCCACCGACCTGCCCGTGGCCGCCATCGCCGCCGACGCCGCCGTCGAACTGGCCGGTCCCGGCGGGCGGTCGACCGTACCCGCCGAGGAGTTCGCGGCCACCGGGGCACCCGACCGCTCGGTCGTCACCGCGCTGCTGGTGCCCGCCGCCGGACGGGCCGCCGCCTTCGAGAAGACCGCCGACCGGGCCACCCGCTACCCGGTGTGCGCCGCCGCCGTACGGATGACCCCCGACGGGCCGCGCATCGCCGTCACCGGAGCCACCCCCCGCGCGCTGCGGCTGCGCGGGGTCGAGGACCGGCTGCGCGGGGGCCCGTACACCACGGACGCCGTGCTCGCCGCCTTCCGCGGCGAACCCCGGGAACTGTTCGTCCCCGGGCGCGGCACCTCGGCCGAGTACCTCGGCCACCTCGCGGGGGTGCTCACGGCCCGCGCGCTGGCGAGGGCCCAGGCCCTCGCCTGACCACCGCACGCCACGGGGCCCGTCACGGGCCCCATCACGGGGGAGTTGAGTGAAGCAGTGGCCGAACCGACGAAGACGACCACGGGGGTTACCGTGCACCCAGCCGCGCACCGGGCCGCGCACGCGGCCGGCCCGGCCAGAGGCTCCGGCTTCTGGGTGGTGGGCGCGGTACTCGTCCTGCTGATGCTCTCCTCCTCCGTCCCGTCCGCCCTCTACGTCCTCTACCAGCAGCAATGGGGCCTGTCCTCCGGGATCATCACGGTGGTCTTCGCCCTGTACGCGGTCACGGTCCTGGCCGGCCTGCTGCTGTTCGGCTCGCTCTCCGACACCCTGGGCCGGCGCCCCGTCCTGGGCGCCGGCCTGGTCCTGGCGATCGTCTCCATGGCCCTGTTCGCCGCCGCCGACGGGCTCGCGCTGCTGCTCGCCGCCCGCGCCGTGCAGGGGCTCGCCGTGGGTCTGGCCACCGGCGCGATGGGCGCGGCCCTGCTCGAACTCGCCCCGCCCTCCAGGCCCGCGCTCGGCGCCCAGGTCAACAGCGCGGGGCCGACCGTGGGCATCGGGCTGGGCGGGATCGGCGCCGGGCTGCTCGTGCAGTTCGCGCCCGCGCCGACCGTACTGAGCTACCTCCTGCTGATCGGGGCCTTCGCCCTCGGCCTGGTGGGCGTGGTCCGGATGCGGGAGAGCGCGCCCGGGGCGGGAGGCCGCTTCCGGGTGGTCCCGCACCGGATCCACGTACCGGCCGGAGCCCGCGGCCGCTTCGCCGTCCTCGTCCTGTCGATCGTCGCCGTCTGGTCGGTGGGCGGGTTCTACCTCTCGCTCGGCCCGCACCTGGTGCTGTCGCTGCTGGAGTCCACCAACTACCTCGTCGGCGGGGGCACCGTGGCCCTGCTCGCCGGCGCCGCCACCGTGGCCCAGCTGCTGCTCGGCCGCACCGAGGCCCTGCGCACCGCCGTCATCGGCCTGTGCGGGCTGCTCGCCGGGCTGGGCCTGGTCCTGCTGGCGCTGGGCCTCGGCTCGGCGCCGGTGTTCCTGGTGGCCACCGCGGTGCTCGGCAGCGGCTGGGGCGCGGCGTTCCTCGGCTCCTTCCGGGCGCTGAGCGCGCTCGCCGATCCCGCGCACCGCGGTGAACTGACCGCGGCCGTCTACGTCTTCGCGTACCTGGCGATGAGCGTCCCGGCGGTGCTCGCCGGGATGCTCACCAACATCCACGGGCTGCACCGCACCTCGGTCGGCTTCATGGCCGCCGTCGCCGGGGTGTGCGCGCTCGCCCTGCTGGCCACCCTGCGGCTGGCCGCCCGTACCAAGGCCGAGGGGAGCACGGCATGAACACCCCGGAGCTGCGCTCCGCCCTGCACGGGCTCGAGATCTTCGCCGCGATCACCGAGGAGCAGCTGGACTGGCTGGTCTCGGTGTCCGAGCCGCGGGTCCTCTCCGACGGAGAGGTGCTGTTCCGCGACGGCCAGGAGGCCACGGGCTTCCACGTCCTGCTCTCGGGCGGGCTGGTGGTCACCAAGGTCGTCGACGGCCGCGAGGAGGTGCTCACCCGGCACTCCACCGAGGAGGAGAGCGCGGCCGCCGAGGACCACGACGGCAAGCCCTCCGCCGCCCACCGGTTCACCGGGGAGCTCCCGCTGCTCACGGAGGGCTCGTACGTGGCCACCGCGGCCGCGAGCGGGCCGTCGACCACGGTCGTCGCCTACTCCAGGCCGGTCTTCTTCGAGATGCTGACCCGCTGCCACGGAGTGGCCGCCGTACTGCTGCCGGTCCTGGCCTGGCGGATCAAGTCCTCCGAGGTGCAGGCCCGCAAGCGGGCCACCGTGGAGGCCCTCGGCACCCTCGCCGCGGGACTGGCGCACGAACTGAACAACCCGGCGGCCGCCGTGGCCCGGGCCGCGCAGGAGCTGGCCCCCGCCCTGGAGCGGCTCACCCGCACCGCCCAGGCCTGGGGGGCGTCCGCGACGGGCGCCGAGCGCGCCGTCTTCGACCGGCTGTCCGAAGAGCTGGACAAGCTGCCGCCCCCGGAGATCACCGATCCGCTGGCCCAGGCCGACGCCGAGGAGGAGATCGCCGACTGGGCCGAGGAGGCGGGCGCCGAACGCTCCGGCCTGCTCGGCTCGGGGGTCTCGGACCTCGGGGTGGAGCTGGGCTGGCTGCTGGAGCGGCTGGAGGGGGTCGGCGAACCGGCCCTGGCCGCGGGGCTGGACCACCTGGCGGCGCTGCTGGAGATCCGCTCGCTGGCGGCGGAGCTGCGCGCGGCCGGCCCCAGGATCTCCCAGCTGGTGGCCGCCACCCGGGATTACGCCAATCTCGACCGCGCCCCCGAGCAGCGGTTCTCGGTGACCGACGGACTGGAGAACACGCTGGTCGTCCTGCGTGCCAAGCTCGCCGGGATCAGCATCGTGCGCGCGTACGAACCCGGCCTGCCCGAACTGACGGGCTACCCGAGCGAGTTGAACCAGGTGTGGACCAACCTGGTCGACAACGCGGCCGAGGCCATGGAGGGGTCCGGTGTGCTCACGCTGCGCGCCCGGGCCGAGGGGATCTGCATGGTCGTGGAGATCGCCGACACCGGCCGCGGCATCCCCGAGGAATCCCTGCCGCGGATCTTCGAACCCTTCTACACCACCAAGGACGTGGGCAAGGGCACGGGCCTGGGGCTGCACCTCAGCTACCGCATCGTGACCCAGCGCCACAGCGGGTCCATCACGGCCCGCTCGCGTCCCGGAGAGACCCGGATGGTGGTCCGGCTGCCCTTCGCCGGCACCGCCGCGTCCTGCGCCCCACCTGCCGCACCAGCCGGTGCGCCCGTCTCCACCAGTCCCTCCAGCAGTTCCTCCACCAGTTGAATGGGAGTCGACATGGCCAAGTACGACATCTCCAAGCTGCACCCGGTGTTCGTCCGCCAGATGGACGCGCTGGCCGCACTGGACATCGAGGCGGTGATGAAGAACTACACCGACGACGCCGTACTGCTGCGCTTCGAAGGGGTCTCGGTCGGCATCGACGCCGTTCGTGAGACGTTCACCGGCTATCTCACCGTGAAGCCCACCCTGGTCGAACTCCAGGAGTACATCGAGACCGAAGACACCATCTTCTACCGGGCGATCATGAACCTGAACGGTGAACCGGAGCACGCGTTCGGGACACTTGTGGTCCGCGATGGCCGAATCTGGCGGCAGACGGCCGGGTTCGGCGGCTGAGTTCTGCAATCTGGGTAGCGTGTGCGGGGAGGGCGGGAGAAGATCGCCCTCCCCGTATGTGTGACATACGAGGGCCGGCAAGTTGCATTTATGCACCACATGGCAAAGGGGAGGTCATGGAACACGAAACCGGGCGCGTCGAGGCATTCAGCGACGGTGTATTCGCCATCATCATCACGATCCTTGTTCTGGAATTGAAGGTTCCGGAAGAAACGGGATCGGAGTTCTGGCACGGGGTCCGGGAACAGTGGCCGCATTACGCCGCCTATGTGGTGAGTTTCCTCATCATCGGCGTCATGTGGGTGAACCACCACACCATCTTCAGTCACCTCAAGCGGGTGGACCGACCGCTGTTGTTCCTGAATCTCCTGGTGCTGATGGTGGTATCGGTGATTCCCTACACGACCACCGTTCTCGCCGAACACCTCGTCGAGGACGGGAAGTCGGCGAACGCGGCCGCTGTCCTCTACAGTGCCGTCACCGTGGCCTACGCCCTCGCCTTCATGGCCTTCTGGTGGTACGTCACCCGGGTCGGCCACCTCTTCCACGAGCAGGTGGACAAGGACGGCGCCCGCGCCACCCGGGTGCGTTTCGGTCTCGGCGCGATCGCGTACCCGCTCACCGTCCTGCTGGCGTTCATCTCCGCACCGCTGACTCTTGTCGCACACTTCCTGATCGCGATCTACTATGCGGCGAACCAGATCCCCATCCCCCTCGTGGTAGAGGAAGAGCGGCTCGAAACTGCCAGCGACCTCAGGAAGTAGCCGCCGGGGCCTACGGCCGTTCTCCGCGGTCAAGTAGGGTAATGGATCTAGCTGGTCGCGGGGGAGGCCGAGATGGCTCGCGTAGTCCTGCCGGAGGATTCCGAAAGGGAAATCTCCGAATTGATCGATGTACTGATCTCTCTGCTCTTCGAGTCCTTACCCCGGCGGGACCAGCGAAACTGGGCCCGCGTTTATCTGAACGGCCTCGTGCAGACCACCGGCAAGAAAACCATCCGTAACATTGCCGGAACGGGCGCCAGTTCCGTGGAGCAGAGCCTCCAGCAGTTCATCAGCAAGTCCCCCTGGGACTGGACTCCGGTGCGCCGCTCCCTCGCCCAGCACCTCGAACGCACCGCCCAGCGCCCGCTGGCCTGGGTGCTGCAGCCCATGGTGATAGAGAAGGCCGGCGACCGCTCGGTCGGCGTCGGCCGGCAGTTCGTCCCGCAGCTCGGCCGCACCGCCAACTGCCAGCAGGCCAGCGGGATCTGGCTCGCATCCAGCGAGGCCAGCTTCCCGGTCGAGTGGACCCTCACCCTCCCGGGGCCCTGGACCAGCGAACTGCTGCGCAGGCGGCGGGCCGGAATCCCCGACACGGCCCGCTCGCTCACCCCCGCCCAGGACGCGGTGAACGCCGTACAGCGGATGGCCGCGACCTGGCAGCTCCAGCGCCGCCCCGTGGTGATGGAGGTCGCCAACAGCGATCTCCCGCAGAGCATCGAGTCCTTCGCACTCCAGGACATCCCCTTCGTCTTCAAGGTCGACGGCACGCTGCCCGTCTCCTTCGGCGGCGCGGGACGGCACAAGCCCGGGCCGCACACGGCACCCGCCCGGGAACTCATCGACTCCCTGCGCTCCCAGCGCCGCGTCGTCGAGTGGACCCGGCACGGCCGCGGAGAAGGAGCAGTGACCCTGCTGACCTCCGCCTCGATCCTCGCCACCCCCAGCGAGGACCGGCTCGTGCCCGCTCCGCCCACCCCCCTCCTGCTGGTCGGAGCCTGGACCGAAGCCGCCCTGATGCCCACCGAGTTCTGGGTCACCAACATCGGGGACCGGCCGCTCGCCCAGCTCTTCCTGCTCGCCAAACTCACCGACCGGGTCTCCCTCGACTTCACGGAGACCTGCGAACCCGCGGGCATCCGCGACTTCGAGGGCCGCTCCTTCCGGGGCTGGCACCACCACGCCACCCTGGCGAGCGTGGCCCACGCGGCGAAACTGCTCGGCTCGCGCGGCCGGGAGCCCGAGAGCTTTCCCGCAGCCACCCGGTCGGCCGCCGTCCGGGCGGCGGCGGCCCGGCATCCCGCCGCCCGCCCTCCCGCCCCGGCGGTCCTGCCGCCGCGGCCGCTCATCCCCGGACAGACCGCGCGCCGCGAGTACATCCGCTGATGCTCGACATAGCCGACGGGCTACGCGCGTGGTGCGCCGCGCGGCGGGAATTCGCGCTGGCCACCGTGGTGGCGGTCAGCGGCAGCGCGCCGCGCGGCCCGGGAGCCTCGCTCGCCGTGGACGACCGGGGCACCGCGCTCGGCTCCGTTTCCGGGGGCTGCGTGGAGTCCGCCGTGCACGAGCTCTGCCTCGACGCGATCGCCTCCGGAGAGGGCGGCCTGCACCGCTTCGGCTACAGCGACGACGACGCCTTCGCCGTGGGGCTGACCTGCGGGGGAGTCCTCGACGTGCTGGTCACCCCGGTCCGCGGGCGCGACCCGGTGCGGCCCGTCCTCGGCTCGGTGCTCGACGCCGCCGCGGGCGGGGCGCGGGCCGCACTGGCCCGGGTGGTCTCCGGCCCGCCGCGCCAGCTCGGCCGGGCGCTCGCCGTCCACGCCGACGGATCCTACGAGGGCGGGCTGGACGGCGGCGCGGCCCTGGACCGGGCCGCCGCCGGACGCGTACGGGCCCTGCTGCTGGCCGGCCGCACCGGCACCGCCGAACTCGGCACGGCAGGAGGCCTGTGCGGGCAGCCCCTGACCCTGCTCGTCGAGTCCGCGGCCGAACGGCCCCGGCTGCTCGTATACGGAGCCATCGACTTCGCCGCCGCCCTGGCGCGGATCGGCGCCTTCCTCGGCTATCGGGTCACCGTCTGCGACGCCCGGCCCGTCTTCGCGACCCCGGAGCGCTTCCCGGGCGCCGACGAGGTGATCGTGGACTGGCCGCACCGGCACCTGGCCGCCGAACGGGACGCGGGCCGGCTGGACGCCCGTACCGCCGTCTGCGTCCTCACCCACGACGCCAAGTTCGACGTACCGCTGCTGGCGCTCGCCCTGCGGCTGCCGCTGGGGTACGTGGGCGCCATGGGCTCGCGGCGCACCCACGCCGAGCGGGCCGGACGGCTGCGCGAGGAAGGGGTGACCCGGGCCGCGCTGGCCCGGCTGCGCTCACCCATCGGCCTGGACCTGGGCGGCGGCACCCCCGAGGAGACCGCCCTGGCCATCGCCGCCGAGTTCACCGCCGTGCGGCACGGCGGCTCGGTGGCCCCGCTGACCGGCCGCCGCGAACCGATCCACCGGCGGCCCGCCGGGACCAAGGTCCCGTAGGAAAGAACCACCCGGCCCGGTATGTCCTGGACGATCGGCCCGGGCGTGGTGAACACCAGGACGTGGGAGAATGAAGTACGTGCGTTTCCTCGGCTGCCACCCTGTCGAGGCACCTCCGATTGACTGGGATGTTCAGCACGTGCGTTTCCTCAATGACCTGAAGCCGCCGTACGACCTGACGTACGACGATGTGTTCATGGTGCCGAGCCGCTCCGCGGTCGGTTCCCGCCAGGGCGTGGACCTCTCCGCGCCCGACGGCACCGGCACCACCATTCCCCTCGTGGTCGCGAACATGACCGCCATCGCCGGCCGTCGCATGGCCGAGACCGTGGCCCGCCGCGGCGGCATCGTCGTGATCCCGCAGGACATCCCGATCGAGATCGTCACCGACGTCATCTCCTGGGTGAAGACCCGCCACCTCGTGCTCGACACCCCGATCACGCTGGCGCCCACCCAGACCGTCGCCGACGCCCTGTCCCTGCTGCCCAAGCGCGCCCACGGCGCCGGTGTCGTCGTCGACGCCGAGGGCCGCCCGGTCGGCGTCGTCACCGACCACGACCTGACCGGTGTGGACCGCTTCACCCAGCTCTCCGAGGTCATGTCGAAGGAGCTGCTGCTCATCGACGCCGACATCGACCCCCGCGAGGCCTTCAACCAGCTCGACGCCGGCCACCGCAAGCTGGCCCCCGCCGTCGACAAGGACGGCAGGCTCGTCGGCATCCTCACCCGCAAGGGCGCCCTGCGGGCCACCCTGTACACCCCGGCCACGGACGCGAACGGCAAGCTGCGCATCGCCGCGGCCGTCGGCATCAACGGCGACTTCGTGGCCAAGGCCAAGCAGCTGCTCGACGCGGGCGTGGACACGCTCGTCATCGACACCGCGCACGGCCACCAGGAGTCGATGCTCAACGCGATCAAGGCCGTCCGCGCGCTGGACCCGCAGGTCCCGATCGTGGCGGGCAACATCGTCGCCGCCGAGGGCGTCAAGGACCTCATCGACGCCGGCGCCGACATCATCAAGGTCGGCGTGGGCCCCGGCGCCATGTGCACCACCCGCATGATGACCGGCGTGGGCCGCCCGCAGTTCTCCGCGGTGCTGGAGTGCGCGGCCGAGGCGAAGAAGTACGGCAAGCACGTCTGGGCCGACGGCGGCGTCCGCCACCCGCGCGACGTGGCGATGGCGCTGGCCGCCGGCGCCTCCAACGTCATGATCGGCTCCTGGTTCGCCGGTACGTACGAGTCCCCGGGCGACCTCCAGCAGTCCGCCGACGGGCGCCTGTACAAGGAGTCCTTCGGCATGGCCTCCGCCCGCGCCGTGCAGAACCGCACGAGCGAGGAGTCGGCCTACGACCGCGCCCGCAAGGGGCTGTTCGAGGAGGGCATCTCCACCTCGCGCATGTTCCTCGACCCGACCCGTCCGGGCGTCGAGGACCTGATCGACTCGATCATCGCGGGCGTCCGCTCCTCCTGCACCTACGCCGGTGCCGGCTCCCTCGCGGAGTTCGAGGAGAAGGCCGTGGTCGGCATCCAGTCCGCCGCCGGCTACGCCGAGGGCAAGCCGCTGCACGCCAGCTGGAGCTAGTTCCCCCGCGGTACCGCTCTTCCCGTGGCCCCGGCCGTCCCGCGCGGACGGCCGGGGCCACGGGCGTACCCGGGGGCCGCCCCCCGGACACGCCCGCCGTCACGCCTTCCCGCGGGCCTCGCGCCACTCCCGGACGGCCTCGTCCACATCGATCCGCCCCCGGCCGAGCGGCGGGCCCGGCGGCGGCCTGAGCAGCGCCGCGGCGATCTTCTCGTTGACCGGCTCCAGCAGATCCCGTACGGCCCGCTCGGACGGCGCAGCGGCCACCGCGGCCAGCGCGTCCTCGGCCTCCTTGCGCAGGGCCAGGGCCGGCGGAAGCATCGAGGTCATGCCCTCGCGGGCCATCTTCTTGCGGATCCACCACAGTTCGTCGTACGGCTCGTCCACCTCGGCCAGCGGCTTGCCGAAACCGGGCAGGTCGGCGAATGCGCCGCGCTCCTCGGCCTCGCGGATCTGCCGGTCCGTCCAGGACTCGAAGCTCACGCCCGGGGGTTTGCGCTCCGTCACAAGATCACTTCCCGTCCGTCTAGTGCTGTGACCGGAAAGGTCCACCGGTCGCGCCGCCCGGCACGGCGCCTCGCCGCGTTGTCGGACCGCGCCGGTACGTCCAGTACGGGTCGCGGCCCTCCGCCTTGCGATGCACCGCACCGGACGACGCGACCCGGCAAACCTTTCCGGCCACAGCACTAGCGGGACACCCCTCCACGGTAACCAACGGTCCCGCACGGCCGCCGTGTCCGGTGGCCGGTGGACCGTTCGACGCGGCCGTTCGGCCTGTCCGTTCGACCGGTCGGCGCCCGGCGGGACGGCCTACGCCAAGCGGCGGATAACACCGCGGAGCCGGTCCGTCACCCTCAGGTCATCCGGCCTGGAAGGGGCACCCCGTGACCAGTACGCTCACCCGGCACACCGAGGCGCACGCCCTCGCCCGGCTCCACAGCGAGCACGGCAAGGCCCTGTACGGCTTCCTCCTCGGCCTGACCTTCGGCGACCGGCACCGGGCCGAGGACCTCCTCCAGGAGACCCTCGTCCGCGCCTGGAAGCACCCCGAGGCACTGGAGAGCGGCCACGCCTCCATGCGGCCCTGGCTGTACACCGTCGCCCGGCGGCTCGCCATCGACGCCCGCCGCGCCCGCCAGGTCCGGCCCTCCGAGGTCGGGCCGGACGCCCTGAAGAACGCCCCGGCCGCCGACGACCGCACCGAGCAGGCCGTCGCCGCCCTCGACGTCCGCGAGGCCCTGCGATTACTCAGCCCCGAGCACCGCGCCGTGCTCGTGCAGATCTACTTCCGCGGCGCCTCCGTGTGCGAGGCCGCCGAGGCGCTGGGCGTGCCCGCCGGAACCGTGAAGTCCCGCACCCACTACGCCCTGCGGGCCCTGCGCGCCGCCATGCCCGGCTACGGGCCCGCCGCCCCCGGGGGCCGCGCCGCCGCCTGAGCCGCCACCGCCGCACGGGAGCGGACCTGGAGCTTGGCCAGGATGTGCGACACGTGCGTCTGCACCGTCCGCGGCGAGAGGAACAGGGCCGAGGCGATCTCCGGGTTCGAGCGGCCCTGCGCCACCAGCAGGGCCACCTTCAGCTCGGCCGGCGTCAGTGCCTCCCAGCCGCTCGCCGCCCTGCGCCGCGCCGACCGGCCGCCCCGGCGCACCCCCAGGCTCCGCAGCCGGGCATCGGCCCGCGCGGTGTCCCACCGGGCGCCCAGCCCCTCGTACGCCGTCACCGCGCGGGTCAGCGCCGCCCGCGAGCCGGTGAGGTCCCCGCGCCAGGCGCGGGCCACCGCCAGGTCCTCCAGGAGGTGGCCCAGCACCAGCGGCCACCCGCCGCTCTCGCCCCGCACCAGCGCCCGCGCCAGCAGCTCGGGATCCTGCGCGAACAGGCCCCGGCACCGCAGCAGCGCCAGTTCCGGCCCCGGATACCCCGGCAGCGCCGACACCGTGCGCCCGCACGCGGTCACCGCCGCCCGCGCCGTGGCGGTCTCCCCGCTCTCCAGCGCGAGCCGGACGATCTCCGACAGCACCCACGGGCGCCCGTAGGCCACCGCCTCGTCGGACACGTCCGCCAGCGCGGGCTCCAGCGCGGCCAGCGCGTCCGCCGGGCGGCCGTCCCGCTCCGCCAGCAGCGCCCGGGCCAGCAGCACGTGGGAGGCGTAGCGGCGGGCCGCCGGCGTGGCGAAGGCATCGGCCGGCAGCGCCGCGAGCTCGGCCCCCGCCGCCTCCCGCTCGTCGCGGTGGCCCAGCACCCGTGCGCGCAGCCCCCGCACCACCACCGGCAGCCAGCCGTCGGAGACCGGCAGGGCGCCCGCCCGGGCCACCGCCTCCAGGGCCGCGTCCCAGTCACCGAGCCGGTAGTGGAACTCGGCGAGCCGTGCCTCGGTCACCACCAGCCGCCCCGTGGAGCGGGTCGCCACCGCCAGCTCCCGCGCCTCCCGCAGCGCCGCCGCCACGATCCGCGGCTCGCCGAACCGCAGATGCCCCTCCGCCTGGTTCGCCAGCAGCAGCAGCCGCATGTCGTTGGCGGCCGGACTGCGCCGCGCGTACGCGATCCCCTCGGCGGCATGGCGCAGCGACTCCCGCCCGCGGTTCAGGTGGAACAGGGCGAAGGACACGGCGTGGTGGACCTCGGCCCCGCACAGCGGATCGCCCAGCCGCTCCGCCCGCGCCACCAGCGGCCCGGCCAGCGTGTACGCCTCGGCGGGCCGGTGCAGATCGGCCAGGGCCAGCACCCGGCACGCCTCCAGGCGCAGCCGCCACGGGGCGGAGGGGAAGTCCTCGGCCAGGGCCCGCTCGGTGACCGCCAGGGAACGGTCCATGTCCCCCTGGATCATCAGCGCGGACACCAGCTTGAAGTCCACCGCGGCCCGCCGGTCGGGGTCCGTGGTCCGGGTCCGCAGCCCGGCGAGGAGGTCCACCGACTCCGGCCGGCGCAGCATCAGCGCGGCGTCCGCCAGCTGCTCCTCCAGCGCCTCCAGCGTCTCCGGAGGGAGGCCGCCCTGCTCCAGGGCGCGCTCCAGCAGCTCGGCCGCGGGCCCCGGCGCCCCGGACACCAGCCCCGGGGCCGAGTCCGCCAGCCAGCGCACCGCCCACGCGCTCAGGGGACCGCCGCGCAGCAGCTGCTCGGCGGTCCGCGCCGGATCCAGCCCCGCCTCGGCGAAGGCCCGGGCCGCGTCGTGGTGCAGGGCCGTGCGCAGAGCCCCGGGGGTCTCGGCGTACAGGGCCCGGCACAGGGCGGGGTGGCGAAAGCGCAGCAGGTCCCCGGTGTCCTCCAGCAGCCCGGCCAGGACCGGCTCCTCCAGCACCCCCATCAGCTCCCGCGCGGGCCGCGCCCGTACGAGGGCCAGCTCGCGCGCCGTGAACTCCGGGCCCAGCAGCGCCGCGTGCCGCAAGGTCGCCCGGGCCCGCCGGTGGAGGTAGCCCAGCCTCCGGGCCAGCGAAGCGGGCACGGGCGGCAACCCGCCCACGGGAACGGTCAGTTCGGCCAGGTCCCCGTCGACGCGGATCAGCCCCGACCACTGCTCCAGCAGCTCCCCCAGCAGCCGTGGATTGCCGCCCGCCAGCGCGGCGGCCTCCCGCAGCCGGGGTCCCGCCGGGGCCCCCAGCGCGTCCCGGAGCAGCCCGGCCGTCTCCGCGGCGGACAGCGGCTCCAGCCTGACCGTCGGCCCACCCGGCACCGCCCACAGCAGTTCCACCTCGGGCCGCCGCGGCAGCGGCCTGCGCGTCACCGCCAGGAGCAGCGGCAGCCGCTCCGCGGACCGGGCCAGGCGCCGCCACAGCAGCAGACTGGCCGGGTCCGCCCAGTGCGCGTCGTCCAGCACCAGCAGCAGCGGCCGCTCGTCGCACCACCGTTCGGCCCCGGCCGCCAGCAGGTCCATGGCCGCCAGCAGCGCCCCGCCCGGCCGCGCGGCCGACCCCGCCTCCCGCAGCAGGGAGACCACGGCCTCCCGGCGGGGGCCGTCGGGGTGCAGGCAGTCCAGTGCGGCGCGCAGCGGCAGTGCCACCCCGAGCGCGTCCGCCGCCGCGTACCGCACCCGGCAGCCCCGGGCGGCGGCCCCGGCCACGGCCTCCCGTACGAAGGCGGTCCGGCCCGCGCCGGCCTCGCCCTCCACCCTCAGCAGGGCGCCGCCGTCACTGCCGCCCTCCGCGCCCGCGCGCACCCACTCCCGTACCTCGTCACGATGTTGTTCTCGCCCGACCCACACGTCGCCCGGCCCCTCCGGTCACATCGCGCCGATCGTAGGATGACACGCGGTCAGGGCCGGGGGAGAGGGGGCTCCGGCGGTGAACTGTGCACACCGGCACGGAATTTGGGAATCCGTATGGTGATCTTCATGCCGGCTCCGACACCCGTTTCGATCACCGGCCCGTACGCGTCCCCGTACACCTGCCGGATCCGCTCGTCGACATTGGGCAGCCCGATGCCGGAGGAGGAAGCGCCGTGCTCCCCGGCCAGGATGCGGCGCAGCAGGGCCGGATCCATCCCGATCCCGTTGTCCTCGACCGTGATCACCGCCTCCGAGCCGGCGTCCTGCGCCGAGATGCTGATCCGGCACACCTGCGTGGAGTCCTCCAGCCCGTGCTTGACGGCGTTCTCCACCAGCGGCTGGAGGCACAGGAACGGCAGCGCCACCGGCAGCACCTCCGGCGCCACCTGCAAGGTCACCTTCAGCCGGTCCCCGAACCGGGCCCCGGCCAGCGCCAGGTACTGCTCGATGGAACGCAACTCGTCCGCGAGGGTGGTGAAGTCACCGTGCCGGCGGAAGGAGTACCGGGTGAAGTCCGCGAACTCCAGCAGCAGATCCCGGGCCCGCTCCGGATCGGTCCGCACGAAGGAGGCGATCGCCGCGAGGGAGTTGAAGATGAAGTGCGGGGAGATCTGCGCCCGCAGCGCCTTGATCTCCGCCTCCATCAGCCGGGTCCGCGACCGGTCCAGCTCGGACAGCTCCAGCTGCACCGACACCCAGCGCGCGACCTCGGTCGCCGCCCGCACCAGCACGGCCGACTCCCGCGAGCCGTAGGCCACCAGCGCCCCCAGCACCCCGTCCTCGCCGGTCAGCGGGGCCACCACCGCCCACTTCAGCGGACAGCCGGGCCGCTGGCACTCGGTCCGCACGCTCTGGCTGCGCCCCGACGCCAGCATCACCGCCACCCGCGCCATCGCCCGCCGCTCGTGGTGGTCGGCGCCCGGCCCGTCCCAGGCCAGCACCGACTCCCGGTCCGTCAGGCACAGCGCCTCCGTGCCCAGCAACGACCGGAGCCGCTTCGCCGCCTTGCGGGCGGCGTCCTCGGTCAGCCCGGCGCGCAGCGGGGGAGCGGCCAGCGAAGCCGTGTGCAGGGTGTGGAACGTGGCCCGCTCCACCGGGGTCCCCAGGTCCAGCCCGGCGGCCCGTTCACCGCGCCGGGCCTGCCACCTGCCCGCAGCCCAGCCGACGCCCAGCAGCAGCGCCGCACCGGCCACCGCGAGCACGGAGAGCAGGGCCGCGCTCACCGCGCACCCGCCGCCCGGTCCACGGCCACGTCCTCCGGCAGGTGCAGCCGGGCCAGCGTGGCCGCCGTCCCGCCGGGTATCCGCGACCGGGTGGCCAGCGACACCAGGACCATCGTCAGGAACCCGAGCGGCACCGACCAGGCGGCCGGCCAGGCCAGCAGCGTGTGCCCCCAGCCCGCCGGAGCCAGCCCCGCCCGGGTCGCCAGTACGGCGCTCAGCGCCGCCCCGCCGCCGGTGACCAGACCGGCCACCGCACCGGGCGGGGTCAGCCCGCGCCACCAGATGCCCAGCACCAGCAGCGGGCAGAACGACGATGCCGACACGGCGAAGGCCAGGCCCACCGCGTCCGCCACCGGCACCTCGCTGGCCGCCACGCTCCCGGCGAGCGGCACGAGGACCGCCACCAGCACCGCGAGGCGGAAGCTGCGCACCCCGCGCGCGGGCAGCACGTCCTGGTGCAGCACCCCGGCCACCGCCATGGTCAGCCCCGAAGCCGTGGACAGGAACGCCGCGAAGGCGCCCCCGGCCAGCAGCGCCCCCAGCAGTTCGCCGAGCAGCCCGCCGAGCACGCGCTCCGGCAGCACCAGCACCGCCGCGTCCGCGTCGCCGGTCAGGGCCAGCTCGGGGGCGTAGATCCGGCCCAGCGCCCCGTACACCGGAGGCAGCAGGTAGAAGACGCCGACCAGCGCGAGCACGACCAGCGTGGTGCGCCGCGCGGCCCGCCCGTTGGGGCTGGTGTAGAAGCGCACCGCGACGTGCGGCAGGCCCATGGTGCCGAGGAAGGTCGCGAGGATCAGCCCGTACGTCGCGTACAGCCGCTGCTCCCGGTGGTCCCCGGCCAGCGGCGAGGACCAGCTGGACACCCCGGGACCCGACTCCGCCCGGGACTGCGGGACCGCGGTGCCCGGGGAGAACTCCAGGCGCGTGCGGGCCCGTACGGAATGCTGCCCGGCGGCCAGGGTCAGCGGGGCGGCCTGGTACGTCCGCCCGTCCACCTGCCCGGTGACCGTCAGCGCGAGCGGCTCCTCCACCGACAGCCGGACGTCCTCGGCGACCGTGACGGCGGTGTGCTCGCGGAAGACGGCGGGGGCGTCGAAGGTGGCGCGCGGGGCGCCGTCCCCGGCCCACGCGGCGATCAGGAAGAAGGCCGGGACCAGCAGGGCGGCGAGCTTGAGCCAGTACTGGAAGGCCTGCACGAAGGTGATGCTGCGCATCCCGCCGGCGGCCACGGCCGCGCTGACGACGGAGGCGACGACCACCCCGCCCGCCCAGTGCGGGGCCCCCGTCAGGATCTCCAGGGTCAGGCCCGCGCCCTGGAGCTGCGGCAGCAGGTAGAGCCAGCCGACCCCCACCACGAACAGCACCGCGATCCGGCGCACCGCCTGCGATTCCAGCCGGCCCTCGGCGAAGTCGGGCAGCGTGTACGCGCCCGAGCGCCGCAGCGGGGCCGCCACGAGCACCAGGAGCACCAGGTACCCGGCGGTGTAGCCCACCGGGTACCAGAGCAGCTCGGGCCCCTGGAGCAGCACCAGTCCCGCGACACCGAGGAAGGAGGCGGCCGAGAGGTACTCCCCGCTGATGGCCGCCGCGTTCAGCCGGGGCCCCACCGTGCGCGAGGCGACGTAGAAATCGGAGGTGGTCCGGGATATCCGCAGCCCCAGCGCGCCGACCAGGACCGTGGCCAGGACGACGACGGTGACCGCGGTCAGCGCGTACGTCTGGTTCACCGGTCGGTCCTTCGGCAGGGGCGGGGTGACCGGATTCTATGCACGCCCAGGACCGGGCAACAGACGCGATCTGGCCTGCTCGGCCCGGCCTGGGCCGCCCGGCGACGCGGGGCCGGCCGGACCGGGCCGGGACCGGGGTGAGGTCCGGCCGAGACCGGGTCGGAAGGAACCGGGTCGGGTCGGGCCGTGACCGGCTCAGGTCGGGCCGGGACCGGGTCAGATCGCCGGGTCGCGGTGCTCCGCGCAGTCGCGCAGGGCGATCTCCAGCTCCACGTACGACTCCTCCGCGCGCCGGAAGGCCAGGGTCAGCGCCGCCTCCGCGCGGGGCGGCACCTGGCAGCGGACGCCCTCACCGGCCTCGTACAGCACATCGGCCCAGCGGGCGGCCGCACTGCGCAGGCCGGCCAGCAGGACCTCGGTCTCGGCGGGGCCGGCCGGCCGGGTGCGGGGCAGTCCGGTCAGGGCGTCGAGCAGCGCCTGGATCTCGGACATCACGCTCCTCCCACGCCGGAAGATCCACGATACGCGCGGGCACCGGAGGTGACGGGCCGTTGGGGCCGCCCGTGCGTCCGACGGCCCCGGCGGATCGCCGTACGCCCCTCCCGGCGCGACGAACGGCCGACGGGCACGCCGGACGGTCGGGAGAGCGCCCCGCCCCGCGAGCGCCCCCGCCCCGCGGCCGGCGCGGCCGGTGTCAGCCGGTGGCCTGGCGCATCAGCAGGTCCCGCAGTTCCCGCGCGTGCCTGCGGCTCACCTGGAGTTCCGCGGACCCGACCCGGACGGTGGTGGTGCCCGCGTCCAGCCGCAGTTCGTCGATCCGGCCCAGGGCCACCAGGTGGCGGCGGTGGATCCGGACGAACCCGCGGGCCGCCCAGCGCTCCTCCAGCGTGGACAGCGGGATCCGGACCAGGTGGCTGCCCTCGTCGGTGTGCAGCCGGGCGTAGTCGCCCTGGGCCTCGACGTAGGCGATGTCGTCGATCGCCACGAACCGGGTGACCCCGCCCAGTTCGACGGCGATCTGGTCCGGGGCGCGGTCGGCGACGCCGGGCTCGGGAGCCGGGCGGCGCGCCGCGGGTACGGCCGGGGCGGCGGGCGCGGCGGCCTCCGGGGAGGCGGCCGGCGGGCCCTGCGTGGAGCGGTCCAGCTGGGCGCAGACCCGCCGTACGGCCTCGGCCAGCCGCTCCGGGCGCACGGGCTTGAGGACGTAGTCCACGGCCTTGAGGTCGAAGGCCTGTACCGCGAAGCCCTCGTGGGCGGTGACGAACACGATCAGCGGCGGCCGGGCGAAGCCGGCGAGCAGCCGCGCGATGTCCAGGCCGGTCAGCCCGGCCATGTGGATGTCGAGGAAGACCACGTCGATGCCGTCGGCCCCGTCCGGGCCCGTCTCCAGCGCCCGGGTGATCCGGCGCAGGGCCTCGGTGGCGTCCGAGGCGCCGTCCGCGCTGTGCACCCGGGGGTCGGAGCGCAACAGGTAGAGGAGCTCCTCGAGGAGCGGCTTCTCGTCGTCGACGGCCAGCACACGCAGCATGCGGCCGAGTCTAGGTCCTGTCCGGCGAACAGGGCCGGACGGCAGAAGAGCCGGAACGGGTGCGCGGCCCCCGCGGGGGTGGTCGGGGGCCGCGCGGTCCGGTGTGTGGGGGGTGGGGTGACGCGGCGCCGGCTACTGGACGGTGATGAGCTTGCCGTCGGGGGCCACCGCGTACCAGGTGCCGCCGACGCCCTGGCCGTTGATGTCGCCGGGCTTCTTGTCACCCGCGAAGGTGTAGACCGGCCAGCAGTCCACCGTCTGCTGCTTCTTGCCGTCGGGCCGGTCCAGCACGAGGTAGTTCCGCTCGGTGATGCCCTTGGCGTTGGCCTTGTCCACCGGCGGGACGACCGGCCACTTGGTCAGGCAGTCGCCCTCGCACTTGGAGACCATCGGCCATGCGGTGTCCGGCTTGAACCGGTAGACGGTCATGCCCTTCCCGTCGACGATGTGGTCGCCCAGCTTGGCGTCCTTCGCCACGGACAGGGCCGCGCCCGCCTCGGCCGCGCCACCGGCGGCCGGCGCCGGGGCGGCCTTCGCGGCCTTCTTGCCGTCGGGGGCGAAGGCGAACCAGGTGCCGCCGACACCCTGGCCGTTGATGTCGCCCGCCTTGGTGTCCTTGTTGAAGCGGTACGCGGGCCAGCCGGCCACCGTCAGCTGCTTGCTGCCGTCGCTGCGTACGACCTCGCCCAGCAGGGCCGGGTCCATGCCCGCGGAGGCGGTGGCGTCGCCCGCCGCGACCACCGGCCAGGTCTTCGCGCAGTCCCCCTCGCAGTTCGACTTCGAGGGCTTGGCGGTGTCCTTGTCGAAGCGGTAGAGCGTGAGCCCGGCGCTGTCGTTGAGGACCGAGCCGAGCTGCTCGTTGGCGGCGATGGCCAGCTGGCCGGCGGGCTTGGCACCCGATCCGGCGTCCGCCGCGGGAGCCTGGGAGCCCTGGGAGGAAGCGGCCCCGGCCGGCTGGGCCGTGTCGGCCGCCTTCTCCTCCGAGGGCCCGCAGGCGGTCGCCGCGAGGACGACGGCCATCGCGACCGCGGCAAGGGTGGTTCCGCGCTTCATACCCATGTTGATCTCTCCCACGTGTGGTGTCTCCCGCGCCGTCGCCTCGGCGGCGGCAACTGTGCTCAGGACACGCCCCGGTGGGCGGGATCTGTTCAAGGGAATCCGGGGAAACCGGTGTGGGCTGTTTCACTCACCCCGTGCCGAACCCGGTCCGTCGCAGAGCCGTGGCCACAGCGAGGCCGAGCACCTGGTGTCCGGCGTCGTTGGGGTGCAGACCGTCCTCCAGGTGCTCGGCGCCGAGGAGGTCCCGGCCCGGGAGCACGGCGAGGCGGTCGTCCCCGGCGGTGATCCGGTCCCGGGCCGCCCGCTCCATCGCGTCGCGCAGGGCGCCCAGGGTGGCGCCGAGCCGGTTCGGGGTGCGTTCGGCGTCGGGCCGCAGGACGGGCGAGACCAGCAGCAGCGGGGTCCGCGGGTGTCCCTGCCGGACGAGTTCGAGGAAGGCGCGCGTGGTCTCGTACAGGAGGGGTGCCGAAAACGGCACCCGGGACCAGCAGTTGGTGCCGAAGGCGAGCGTGAGCACGTCGGCGGGCAGGCCCGCGAGCTGTTCGGCGGTGGCGAGTTCGCCGCGCGCGGCGCCCGCGTAGCCGAGGTTCACGGTGTCCCAGCCCAGGGCGCGGCCGGCGACCGCGGGCCAGCCGTGCGCGGGGCGGGTGGACCACCAGCCCTCGGTGATGGAGTCCCCGTGCACCACCCAGCGCGGCGCGGCCGGCGCGGGGGTGACGGGGCCGCCTATCCCGCGCAGGGCCAGGATCAGCGGGGACTGGGTCTCCGGCGGGTGGATGGTGAAGGGCCCGTGGCCTCCGTGCAGGTCGATCCGTACGACGGCCTCCGCGGCCGGTTCGGTGAACACCTCGGCGACCACCCCGTGCCGGTCCCACAGTGCGAAGCCGTGGGCCAGGTCGCGCAGTGCGTCGGTGGGGCCGGGGACGGTCCCGCGGTAGCGGATCTCCACCGCCCGCGCGGTCTCGGTGGTGAACTCCAGCCGTACCCCGATGGGCAGCGTGGCCCGCTCGCCGGTGTCCCAGGGCAGCCGCATGGTGTCCGCCGGGTCGGCCCGGACGGGACGGCCCTTGTCCAGCCAGGCGACCCCGCGCAGGAACGGCCCGGGGTCCAGCCACCGCTCGTCAGGGCTCGGTTCGCTCACTCTTCGCCTCCGATCGTCGGATACGCCCCCCGTACCCCGCACGGACCCGTTACCAGGTCCAAGGCGCACGCTGCGGCACATGTGACGAGGTGTCAAGAAGGGGGTCAAAGGGTGGTTGCGCACTGATCGATCATCCGTGCGCAACAAAGGACCATCCAGGACAGATCCGCGCAACGATCGTGCGCCAATGTGCAAGGATGGTGCATTACGGGCGCTATCACTCAGCTCGTAGGCTCACTCGCTGTACGTGGAGTGGCGCGGATCGCCTGCTCGGCGGTCCCCCCATGCCCTGGCAGGCTCATGCCCGCCTGCTGCTGCTCCGGACCGCTGCGGTCGACGCCTGACAGTCCCCATCCGCAGTGAAGAAGGAGTCCCCTCGTGCTCGACCACGGCCAGGCGCCACCCGTCACCACCGAGCCCCCCAGGCCCGTCAGCCCGCTGCTCCGCCGCAAGCCGGTCGAGCAGCTGGTCGCCGAGGGCGGCCAGGGAGAGGGCGGCACGCTGCGCCGCTCGCTCACCATGTGGCAGCTGACGATGATCAGCATCGGCGCGACCCTGGGCACCGGCATCTTCGTCGTCCTCGGCACCGCCGCCCCCAAGGCCGGCCCCGCCGTGACGATCTCCTTCGTGATCGCGGGCCTCACCGCCCTCTTCTCCGCCCTCTCCTACGCGGAGCTGGCCGGATCGGTGCCCGTCTCCGGGTCCTCGTACTCGTACTCCTACGCCACCATGGGCGAGCTCGTCGCCTGGATCTGCGGCTGGTGCCTGGTCCTGGAGTACGGCGTGTCCGTCGCGGCGGTCGCCGTCGGCTGGGGCGAGTACCTCAACGAACTGCTCGACGGCACCATAGGGATCACCATCCCCGAACAGCTGTCCTCCCCGATGGGCGACGGCGGCTACATCAACCTGCCGGCGCTCGTCGTCGTCCTGCTCGCCATGGTCTTCCTGATGCGCGGCGCCAAGGAGAGCGCCCGGATCAACTCGATCATGGTCGCGGTGAAGATCGTCACCCTGCTGCTCTTCATCGGCATCGGCTTCCTGGGCATCAAGGGCGGCAACTACACCCCCCTCGCCCCGCTGGGCATCGCCGGCATCAGCGCCGGCGCCGCCACCCTCTTCTTCTCGTACATCGGCTTCGACGCCGCCTCCACCGCCGGTGAAGAGGCCAAGAACCCCAAGCGCGACCTGCCCCGCGCGATCATGCTCTCGCTGCTGATCGTCACCGTGCTCTACGTCCTTGTCGCCTTCGTCGCCATCGGCGCCATGCCGTGGCAGGACTTCGAGGGCACCGAGGCTGCGCTCGCCCAGATCATGACCGACGTCTCCGGCCACACCTTCTGGGGCGTCGTCCTCGCCGCGGGCGCCGTCGTCGCCATCGCCTCCGTCGTCTTCGCCGTCCTCTACGGCCAGACCCGCATCCTCTTCGCCATGTCCCGCGACGGGCTCGTCCCCAAGGTCTTCGCCCGGGTCGACGCGAAGACCGGCGCCCCCCGCGCCAACGTGGTGATCGTCTCCCTCTTCTGCGGAACGCTCGCGGCCTTCATCCCGCTCGGCAAGCTCGCCGACGCCACCAGCATCGGCACCCTGTTCGCCTTCGGCCTCGTCAACGTCGCCGTCGTCATCCTGCGCAGGACCCGCCCGGACATGCCGCGCACCTTCAAGGTCGCGCTCTTCCCGGTCACGCCGATCCTCGGCCTGCTCGCCTGCGGCTACATGATGTTCAGCCTGGACACCGCCACGTGGATCGTCTTCGGTGGCTGGATGATCGTCGGCCTCGTGTTCTACTTCCAGTACGGCATCCGCCGCTCCCGACTGGCCACAGCAGAGAAGTGATCCACCCGCAGTGCGACTGAACGATCTCGACGAACGCATCGTGCACGCCCTCGCCGAGGACGCCCGCCGCTCCTACGCGGACATCGGCTCCGAGGTCGGGCTCTCCGCCCCCGCCGTCAAGCGGCGCGTGGACCGGCTGCGGGCGGAAGGCGCCATCACCGGCTTCACCGTCCGGGTGGACCCGGCCGCGATGGGCTGGGAGACCGAGGGCTTCATCGAGATCTACTGCCGCCACAACACCTCGCCGGACGACATCCGGCGAGGGCTGGGGCGGTACCCCGAGGTGGTGTCCGCGTCGACCGTCACCGGCGACGCGGACGCCCTCGTGCAGATCTTCGCCTCCGACATGCGCCACTTCGAGCGCGTGCTGGAGCGGATCGCGGGCGAGCCGTTCGTGGAGCGCACCAAGTCGGTGCTGGTCCTCTCCCCGCTCCTCCGCCGCTTCACCTCGGGCGCCCCGGCCTGACGCCCTCCGGGCGGGTAAGCGAAAAGACCGGGGCTCCGCCCCGGACCCCGCGCCTCAAACGCCGGCGAGGCTGGAAACGCCGGGCCACATCCAGCCCCGCCGGCGTTGTAGGCGCTGGGTCTGGGGCGGAGCCCCAGCAATGGCGTCGCGCCTCACGTTCGGGCGGCCCTGGCCTGGCGGCCTCAGTGGCGGGGCGCAGCCCGTGTGGCGGGCTCCCGCAGGGCCGGCCGGGCGCGGCGCTCCTCCTCCGTCAGCCCGCCCCAGACCCCGAACGGCTCGCGGGTCCGCAGCGCGTGCTCCAGGCACTCCGCCCGCACCGGGCACCCCGCGCACACCCGCTTCGCGGCCGCGTCCCGCTCCTCGCGGTCCTCGCCCCGCTCACCGGCGGGATGGAAGAACCGGCCGGTCCCCAGATCCCGGCAAGCCGCCCTCGACTGCCACTGCCAGGACTGGTGCGTGGCGCCGGGCAGGCGTGAGACGTCGGACATGGCGGTTCCCTCCCGTGGGTTGTCCCGTGTGCCGTCCTTCCGCGTCTGACCGCCGTCCGCCCCTTGAAACCCAGCCCTCGGAACCCGCCGACGCCTCCCCGGCCGCCGGCACCCCGGGCTAACCCGCGCGTCGCGTCCAGCCCGGATCGCGCCCGCTCAGCCCGACTGCCCGGTCCAGCAGCGGGGCGTCGTCCGGCACGGGCACGACGGGGCCGAAGATCTCGCCGCGGCTCTCTTCGTCGGCGGCCGCGAGCAGGAACGCATGCGAGGCGCGCAGCGCGGCCTCATCGGGTGCGTACTCCTGGCCGGTGGCCCGGGCCAGGTCCCAGCCGTGGATGACCAGTTCGTCGACGGCCACCGCAGCCGCGATCTCGCCCGGTAGGTCCACGCCGCCCGCGCGGGTCATACCGGTCCATGCGGCCGGATCCCTCCAGGCCTCGGCCAGCTCACCGAGGACCCGGGGCAGGTCCTCGCGCCAGCCGGCGGGCAGGGCGGGCAGGGCTGAGCCGGGGTCCGTGTCCGTCGTGGGGCTCAGGTCCTTGCGGGCGGCGTCGCGGAAGGCGACGGCGAGGCCTTCGAGGTGGCCCAGCAGGTTGCTGACCGCGTACTCGGGGCAGGGCGTGGGGCCGGCGAGCAGGGCGTCCGGGACGCCCGCCACGAGACGGGCCACGATCCGGGCCTGTGGTCCGAGGTCAAGAGTCGTCGTATCGGTCATCTGCCGTTCCTCCGGGGCGATGGGTCTAGCTAGTAGGGGGTGTCCGGTGGATCAGGGTCGGAGAGTCCGGGTCGGCTGGTGCCGTGGATTGCAAGGCGGAGGAGGGAGTCACTGCGGAGCATTGACGACCGACGACAACGCGGCAAGCCGCGGTGCCAGGCGGGCCGGGCCCGGCCCTGATCCACCGGACACCCCCTAAAAGGTAGACCGGCGGCGGAGCCCGTTCTCATCGCGACACGAGCCGGACGTTCACGCACGCGGTCCGGCCCGGACGGTGGGCGGAGCCGCGGTGCGGGGCGGTCGGTGCGGCCCGCGCCGGACGGGCGAGCACCTCGACGCCCGCCGCGGAATTTTTTGTTGCCGGTGCGGCGGAACGGACCGTCGCCGCCTTCTTGACGGCCCCGGGCGCCGCCACGAGACTGCGGGGGACGGACACGACGGACAGCGCCCGCCGCGGAAAGGGAAACCACCGCGGGGCGGGACGCAGCGGGCGGACGGGGGACGGCACCGGTGGAGACGGCCTCGACGGCGGGTACGGGGGCACGGACCCCCCGCCGCTGGTGGCTGACCCGGCGCCTGCACATCGACCTCCTGCGCGTGTGCAGCGCATTCGCCCGGCGCGGCTGATCCCCGTACGCCGATCCGGCCCGCGCGGCCGATCCCCGTACGCAGGCCCCGTACGCATCCCATCCCGGTACGGGTCCCCTTACGCAGGCCCCGTACGCCGGCCGCACCCGGCCCCGTACCCGCAGCTTTGCGCCCGCAGCCGCAGCCCTCGCGCCCGTCCCCCTGGAGAGCCATGTCCCAGACCGTCCTGCCCCGCACCGTCCCGGCCCCCGCCCTGCGCGGCCGCATCGGCACCGGTTTCTCCCCGGTCCCGTACCGCTACCACCTCTACCTCTCGGCCGACTGTCCGCGCTCCCTCCGCACGCTCACCACCCGCGCCCTGCTCGGCCTCGACGGCACCGTCACCACCACCGTCCTCGGCCCCGACACCGCCGCCCCCGAGTACACCGCGCTGCGCCGGGCCTACGAGGCCGCCGGCCACCACTTCGACGGCGCGCTGACCGTCCCCGCCCTGTGCGACACCTGGAGCGGCCGCGTCGTGTCCAACCACACCCCCGGCATACTGGAGGACCTGCGGCTCCTGGCCGCGCACCCGGCCTTCCGCGCCGCCTCCTAGAGGGCGTCCGGGACGTCCCGGAACGGCAGGAAACGGGACTCCGCGGGGTGCGCGCAACGAATCGCCGCGCACGCCGCGGAACACGCAACGAATCGATGCGCGGAGCGCAACGGTCACGGCTTGTCCGGGTCGAACGCGCGAACGTACCGTTTTGGGACACCCCCATCCCTCCTGTCACAGAGGTACGTCCATGCCCCCGCTGCGCACCGCCCTCCTCCAGAGCTCCGGAAGGCTCGGCGACACCGCCGCGAACCTCAAGGCGCTCGACGAGGCCGCGGCGCGCGCCGCACAGGGCGGGGCCGGGCTCCTCGTGACCTCGGAGATGTTCCTCACCGGCTACGCGCTGGACGTCCGGGACATCGCCGCCCTCGCCGAACCGGCCGACGGCATGTCCGCCCGGGCCATCGGCGAGATCGCCCGCCGCCACGGGGTCGCCGTCCTGTACGGCTACCCCGAGCGCGCCGGCTCCGCCGTCTTCAACGCGGCGCAGCTCATCGGCCCCGAGGGGGCCCCGCTCGCGAACTACCGCAAGACCCACCTCTTCGGCAGCTTCGAGCAGGAGGCCTTCACCCCCGGCGACACCTCCGTCGTCCAGGCGGACCTGAACGGCCTCCGGGTCGGCATCATGATCTGCTACGACGTGGAGTTCCCCGAGAACGTCCGGGCGCACGCGCTCGCCGGCACCGACCTCCTCCTGGTGCCGACCGCGCAGATGCACCCGTTCCAGTTCGTCGCCGAACAGCTCGTCCCGGTACGGGCCTTCGAGAACCAGATGTACATCGCCTACGTCAACCGCACCGGCCCGGAAGGCGAGTTCGAATTCGTCGGACTCAGCTGCCTGGCGAGCCCCGACGGGGTCACCCGGACCCGGGCCGGCCGCGGCGAGGAGCTGGTGTTCGGCGAGGCCGACCCCGAGCTGCTGGCGGCGTCCCGCGAGACCAATCCCTACCTGCGCGACCGCCGCCCCGGGCTCTACGCCTCCCTCGTCTGACCCCTTTCCCCCAGCCCTGCCGCAAGGAGACGTACCCCCATGACGTCCACGGTGCCCACCACCGCCGTCCCGCACAGCGACGGACAGCCGCCGATCACCATGTTCGGCCCGGACTTCCCGTACGCGTACGACGACTTCCTCGCCCACCCGGCGGGCCTGGGTCAGATACCGGCGACCGAGCACGGCACCGAGGTCGCCGTCATCGGCGGTGGACTGTCCGGCATCATCTCCGCCTACGAGCTGATGAAGATGGGCCTCAAGCCCGTCGTCTACGAGGCCGACCAGATCGGCGGCCGGCTGCGCACCGTCGGCTTCGAGGGCGCCGGCACCGAGGAGCTGACCGCGGAGATGGGCGCCATGCGCTTCCCGCCGTCCTCCACCGCGCTCCAGCACTACATCGACCTCGTCGGCCTGGTCACGGAGCCCTTCCCGAACCCGCTGGCCGAGGCCACCCCCTCGACGGTCGTCGACCTCAAGGGTGAGACCCACTACGCGGAGACCATCGCCGACCTCCCGCAGGTCTACCGCGACGTCGCCGCCGCGTGGAACGCCTGCCTCGACGAGGGCGCCGACTTCTCCGACATGAACACCGCGATGCGCGAGCGGGACGTCCCGCGCATCCGCGAGATCTGGGCGAAGCTCGTCGAGAAGCTCGATGACGAGACCTTCTACGGGTTCCTCTGCAAGTCCGAGGCCTTCCAGTCCTTCCGCAAGCGCGAGATCTTCGGCCAGGTCGGCTTCGGCACCGGTGGCTGGGACACCGACTTCCCGAACTCCATCCTGGAGATCCTGCGCGTCGTCTACACCGAGGCCGACGACCACCACCGCGGCATCGTCGGCGGCTCGCAGCAGCTGCCGCTGCGCCTGTGGGAGCGCGAGCCCGAGAAGATCCTCCACTGGGCGCAGGGCACCTCGCTGTCCTCGCTCCACGGCGGCACCCCGCGCCCGGCGGTGACCCGTCTGCACCGCACGGCGGGCAACCGCATCACGGTCACGGACGCATCCGGCGACATCCGCACGTACCGCGCCGCGATCTTCACCGCACAGTCCTGGATGCTGCTGTCCAAGATCGAGTGCGATGACACGCTCTTCCCGATCGACCACTGGACGGCGATCGAGCGCACCCACTACATGGAGTCCAGCAAGCTCTTCGTCCCGGTCGACCGCCCGTTTTGGCTCGACAAGGACGAGGAGACGGGCCGCGACGTCATGTCGATGACCCTCACGGACCGGATGACCCGCGGCACCTACCTGCTGGACAACGGCCCGGACAAGCCCGCCGTCATCTGCCTCTCGTACACCTGGTGCGACGACAGCCTGAAGTGGCTGCCGCTGTCCGCGAACGAGCGGATGGAGGTCATGCTGAAGTCCCTCGGCGAGATCTACCCGAAGGTCGACATCCGCCGCCACGTCATCGGCAACCCGGTCACCGTGTCCTGGGAGAACGAGCCCTACTTCATGGGCGCGTTCAAGGCCAACCTCCCCGGCCACTACCGCTACCAGCGCCGCCTGTTCACGCACTTCATGCAGGAGCGCCTCCCCGAGGACAAGCGCGGCATCTTCCTCGCGGGCGACGACATCTCCTGGACGGCCGGCTGGGCCGAGGGCGCCGTACAGACCGCACTGAACGCCGTCTGGGGCGTCATGCACCACCTCGGCGGCTCCACGGACGCCACCAACCCGGGCCCGGGCGACGTCTACGACGAGATCGCCCCGGTGGAACTCCCGGAGGACTGATTCCTCCCGGATCCCCGTGACCACGGGCCGTCCCCGCGCGAACAGCGCGGCGGCGGCCCGTTCTCATGCCCGGCGGCGTCAGGTCCACCGCCGTCTAGGACGGGATCCGGCCTAGACGGGGTCTAGCGTCGTCTCCGTAGTCGAGGCACGCGCACCCAGGAGGCAGTCAGATGTCGGTCAAGCCGGTTCCCCAGGGGTACGGCACCGTGACGCCGTGGATCATTTCCCGCGACACGGTGCGGCTCATCGCCTTCCTGAAGGAGGCCTTCGGCGCGGAGGAACTCTCCTGCCTCGCCGGAAAGGACGGCAGCATCGCGCACGCCGAGGTACGGATCGGGGACTCGGTCGTGATGATGTTCGACGCGCGGCCGGAGTGGCCGCCGACCCCCGGGTTCCTGCGCCTCTACGTGGAGGACGCCGACGCCGTGCACCGACGGGCCGTCGCGGCCGGCGGCACCTCGGTCACCGAGGTCACCCACCTGGCCTTCGGCGACCGGGTGGGCCGGGTGCGGGATCCGCTGGGGAACCTGTACTGGATCCAGACCCGCGTGGAGGACGTGAGCGAGCAGGAGATGGAGCGTCGGTTCCAAGACCCGGAGTTCACCGCGGCGATGGAGTACGTCACTGGCGCCGACTTCTTCCCGGGCCGGGACTCCGGGCAGGGCTGACCCGTCACGACGCGGCCAGGCAGACCTTCCGGCCTCAGCACCGGCCGGGTGCCGCCGTCAGAGGAGGCCGGGTCCGCCGGCCCGGACCGGCGGACCCGGCCGGCAGGGGGCCGCCGCGGCCGGGAGGGGGGTCAGCAGGCAGCGGCCGATCAGGCCCACGCTCGCGTCCAGGGACTCGCGGAACTCCTCGGCCAGCTCGGGGGAGCGCCGCAGGGTCCACAGCAGCCGGGCCGAGGCCCAGGCACCGCCGCGGGCGCGGTCCAGGCTCCACGAGCCGAGCAGGTGGGTCAGCGGGTCGGCGATCTCCAGCAGGTCCGGGCCCGGCATCAGCTCCTCGCGGATGTGCTCCTCCAGCGCGACCAGGGTGTCGCCGACCCGGTCGAAGTCCGCTTCGAGGGCGCGGGGCTCGCAGTCCAGGGCGCGGCAGGCCGACACCACCGCCAGCGCCAGGTCGTGGCCGATGTGCGCGTTGATCCCGGCCAGCGCGTGCTGGAGCGGACGCACCCCCGGGTGGCGCCGGTACTGGAGCAGCGGGCGCCAGCAGGCCGGGGCCCGGTCCGACTCCACCGCCGTCAGGTAGCGCTCCGCGAACCGCACGCTGAGCGTCTGCGCCGCCCGTGGCGCCGGGAAGTCCCCGCGCTCGATCCGGCGGTGCAGGGTCCGGGTCACCGTCAGGTACACCCGGTTGAAGACGGCGACGCCGTCCTGCGGCGGCAGCCGCTCGTCCAGGGCGCGCATCCGCGCCAGCACCGCTTCCATGGGGGCAGGTTCGCAGGCCCCGGCGGGGATCCGGGGAACTTGGCCGTACGCTTCCCCGGTTCGGGCGAAACCCCGTCAACGCTGATTGTCCTGCGGCTCCTGGTCGTCGTAGGAGGAGGTGCCCGCGTCGAGCAGGGGCGGCTGTTCCTTCAGGTGCGCGGGGGCGAAGTACCGCAGCGCGTGGTAGCCGGTGATCACCACGATCGTGCCCAGGGCGATGCCGCCGAGCTCGAAGCTGTCGGTGATCTGGAGCTTGACCCCGCCGACGCCGATGATGATGCCCGCGGCGGCCGGCACCAGGTTCAGCGGATTGCGCAGGTCCACCCGGCCGCTGAGCCAGATCTGGGCCCCGAGCAGGCCGATCATGCCGTACAGGATGACGGTGATGCCGCCGAGCACCCCGCCGGGGATCGCGGCGACGACCGCGCCGAACTTGGGGCACAGCCCGAAGAGCAGCGCGAAGCCGGCCGCCGCCCAGTAGGCCGCGGTGGAGTAGACGCGGGTGGCGGCCATGACGCCGATGTTCTCGGAGTACGTGGTGTTCGGCGGGCCGCCGACCGCGGTGGACAGCATGGACGCGGCGCCGTCGGCGGCGATCGCGGTGCCGAGCCTGTCGTCCAGCGGGTCGCCCGTCATCTCGCCGACGGCCTTGATGTGGCCGGCGTTCTCCGCGATCAGCGCGATCACCACCGGCAGCGCGATCAGGATCGCCGACCACTCGAAGGCCGGGGCGTGGAAGGAGGGCAGGCCGATCCAGTCGGCCTTGGCCACCCCGGACAGGTCCAGGCGCCAGTGGTCCACGGCCTCGGGACCGCCCATGGGGGAGTGGATCTTGCCGAAGAGCAGATCGGAGATCCAGGAGATCCCGTATCCGAAGAGCAGGCCGAGGAAGATCGCGATGCGCGACCAGAACCCCCGCAGGCAGACCACGGCGAGCCCGGTGAAGAGCATGGTCAGCAGCGCCGTCCACTGGTCCTGCGGCCAGTACGTCGAAGCTGTCACCGGCGCCAGGTTGAAGCCGATCAGCATGACGACCGCGCCCGTCACCACCGGCGGCATCGCCACGTGGATGATCCGCGCGCCGAAACGCTGGACGGCGAGCCCGGACAGGAACAGGGCCGCTCCGACCACGAAGACGGCGCCGGTCACCACCGCGCTGTCGCCGCCCGAGGCCCGGATCGCCGCCGCCACGCCCACGAAGGACAGCGAGCAGCCCAGGTACGAGGGGATCCGCCCGCGCGTCGCGAGGAGGAAGATCACCGTCGCGATGCCGGACATCATGATGGCCAGGTTCGGGTCCAGGCCCATCAGGACCGGCGCGACGAAGCTCGCGCCGAACATGGCCACCACGTGCTGGGCGCCCAGCCCCGCGGTCCGCGGCCACGACAGCCGCTCCTCCGGCCGGACCACCGCGCCGGGGGCGGGGGTCCGCCCGTCTCCGTGCAGGGTCCAGCCCACGCCGAGGCCCATGTACCGCTCCGTTTCTCCGGCTGATCACATGTATGGATGAGCGAGTCCGAAGTCTCGCCTGCGGGGAGGCGCCAGGCACGCACATCTGCCGCGTTGTCGTCGGTCACCGACTTCCCCAAGCTCTCGGCTTCGCTCGAGCAGGGGAGACCCCATTCGCGTCGACTCCCTCCTCCGCCTTGCAGCCGCACGCGCCTGGCGCCTCCCCGCCCGCCCTGCGGGCGGACGGCGCCACTTCGGACTCGCTCATCCAGGCCGCGGCGCAGGGGATGCCGCCACGGCCAGCGATATATTACGGCCGGATTCGAGCGGGTTCGTCCCTGTTACTCGGACCGGCCTTCTCCGTAGCCTGCCCCACCGGCGGCCCCGGCCGCAGTACCGCGGCCCCCACGACCAGCGCGAAGGCCAGCAGGGTGACCAGGCCGAAGGACACCACGAGCGAACTCGCGTCCGCCACGGCGCCGATCGCCGACGGGGCGATCAGCCCCGAGGTGTACGTGATCGTCGCGACGCCGGCGATCGCCTGCGCCGGGGCCGGACCGCTGCGCGCCGCGGCCGCGAAGGCCAGCGGAACCACCACCGCGATGCCCAGCCCGATCAGAGCGAAGCCCGCCAAGGCCGCGGCCGGCTCCCGGACCGTGACCACGAGCACCCCGCCCGCGGTGGCCAGCACACCGCCCGCCCGGACCGTGCGCACCGCCCCGAACCGGTCGACCACCCGGTCCCCGGCCAGCCGGGCGGCGGCCATGGTCAGCGCGAACGCCGTGGTGGAGGCGGCCGCCAGACCGGCATCGGTGTGCAGCACGTCCCTGAGGTAGACCGCCGACCAGTCCAGGCTCGCCCCCTCCGCGAAGACCGCCGCGAACCCTATGGCGCCGATCAGCAGCGCCGACTTCGGCGGCAGCGCGAAATGCGGCGGCGCCTGCGCGTCCTCGGCGCTCTTCAGGTCCAGCACCCCCTGTACGGCGACCAGCCCGGCCGCGGTGAGGGCCAGCGCGGCGATCAGGTGGTGCAGCCGCGCGTCCGCCCCGGTGTGCGCGGCGACCGTACCCGCGGCGGAACCGAGCAGCGCGCCCACGCTCCACATGCCGTGCAGTGAGGACATGATCGAGCGGCCGACCCGGTTCTCGGTCTCCACGCCGAGCGCGTTCATCGCCACGTCCGACATGCCGGAGGTGGCTCCGTAGACGAACAGCGCACCGCACAGGACGGGCAGGTTCGGGGCGAGGCTCGGCAGGATGAGGGAGAGGGTCCACAGCGTCAGCAGGACCCGCAGTGCGGTACGGGCGCCGTAGCGGTGGTTGATCCGCCCCGCCAGCGGCATCGCGAGCGCCGCGCCCAGGGCCGGGAAGGCCAGGGCCAGTCCCAGGGTGCCGGCGCTGAGCTGCGCGTTCTCCTGGATCCAGGGGATGCGGGTGGCGAAGGAGCCGGTGACGGCGCCGTGTGCGCAGAAGACGGCGGCGATCGCGAAACGGGCATGGCGCAGTCGCGCCGGGCTGAGGTCTGTTTCCCCGGTCATGGGCAGTAAACTATCAGGAACCCTGCCTGATGGTTAATGGCTCCGACCTCCCTAAGATGGGCGCCGTGACTCCTGCCAAGGCCACCGCCACCGCCACCGCCACCGCCACCGCCACCGCCGTTCCGTCCCCCGCCTCCCCGAGCACGGCCCGGGCCATCAACGACCGCCTCGCCCTGCGCCTCCTCCAGGAGTCCGGCCCCCTGACGGCCACCCAGCTCAAGACGCTGACCGGCCTCTCCCGGCCCTCGGTCGCCGACCTCGTCGAGCGGCTGACCGGAGCCGGACTCATCGAGGTCGTCGGCGAGTCCGGCGAGCAACGGCGCGGCCCCAACGCCCGGCTCTACGGGATCGTCGCCCGCCGCGCCCACCTGGCCGCGCTGGACGTACGGACGGACAGCGTCACGGCCGTGGTCACCGACCTCCTCGGCCACCCCCTCGCCGAAGCCGCCCTGCCCGCCGGCGCCCCCGGGGACGCGGTGGCCGCCCTGCTGCGCACCGCCCGCGAAGCCGGCGCGGGCGAGCTGCACACCGTCGTCGTCGGAGCTCCCGGCCTGGTCGCCCCGGGCAGCGGGGAACTGCGCGACACCACCGGCCTGCCGAGCTGGCACCGGGACCTGGTGACCGCCCTCCAGCAGAGCCTGCCCGCCGTGGTCGTGGTCGAGAACGAGACCAACCTTGCCGCCCTCGCCGAGCAGCGCCTGGGCGTGGCCCGCGACCTCGACTCCTTCGTCCTGCTGTGGCTGGGCGCGGGGGTGGGCGCGGCCGTGGTCCTGGACGGCCGACTGCGCCGGGGCGCCTCCGGCGGCGCGGGCGAGATCGGCTTCCTGCCGGTGCCGGGCACCGCCGGGCTGCCCTCCGCCACCGACTGCGGGGGCGGGTTCCACGCCCTGGCGGGCCGGGACGCCGTGACGGCGCTGGCGGCGGAGCACGGCTTCCGGGGACCGGCGGAGGAGGCCGTGGCCGGCGCCGCAGGCGAGCCCTTCCTCGACGCCCTGGCCGAACGCCTCGCCCTGGGCGCGGCGGCGGTCGCGGCCGTCCTGGACCCGGGCTGCGTGGTGCTGGCCGGCGAACTCGGCCGCGCGGGCGGCCCCGCCCTGGCCGCGCGGGTCGCCCGCCGCCTGACGACGCTGACCCCGGTCCCGACGGAGGTCCGAGCCACCGCCCTGGGCGGCCCGGCCGTCCTTGCGGGAGCCCGCCTGGCCGCGCGCGAGGCGGCGCAGGAGGTGCTGTTCGGCACCCCCTAGTGCGCCCGAAGTGGCGCCGGCCGCCCCGGGCGGGCGGACTTCGCGGACACGGCCCGGGGCCCCGGCTACCGTCCCCGCTCCGCCAGGTACTGCGCGAAGGTCACCCGGCCCACCGCGTGCGACGGCGTCAGGTTGCCGCCCCGCCGGAAGCCCGCGTACGCCTTCCCCGCCAGCGGCAGCGCGAGGATCCGGCGCCGCCGGCCCGTCGCGTCCAGATAGGCGCGGCCCCACTCCGGCAGGGTGCGGATCTCCGGGCCGCCCATGTCCGGGACCCGGCCCGACGGGGTGGGCAGCGCCAGCTCCGCCAGCCGGTCCGCGACCTCCGTGACCGCGATGGGCTGCACCCGGACCCCGTACGGCAGCGGGACCACCGGCAGCTTCGCCGCCGTGTCCACCACCCGCGCCACCAGGTCGTGGAACTGCGTCGTGCGCAGGATCGTCACGCCCAGCCCGGAAGCCTCCAGCAGCCGCTCCACCTCCAGCTTCGTGCGGTAGTAGCCGAGCGGGACCGCGTCCACCCCGACGATCGAGACGTAGACGAGGTTCGTGACCGTTCCGGCCCGTCGGGCCGCCTCGATCAGGCGCCCGGCGGCCACGTCGTCCCCGCCGCGCGGGGACGACGCGCAGTGCACGATCACCTCCGCGCCCGCCGTCGCCGTGTCCAGCCCGCTGCCGTCGCGCAGGTCGACGGGGAAGTCCGGGGAGTGCCGGCTCAGCACGCGGACGTCGTGCCCGGCCGCCCGCAGGCGGGTCACGAGCGACGTGCCGAGGGTCCCGGTGCCCCCGGTGACGAGGATGGCGCTCATGGTGTCGGTCCTTCCCTGAGGAGATGTGTCCACCAGAACAGACCGGACAGCCCTCGGGAACGTGACAGCCCCGGCACGGGATCCCGTACGGGGGATGCGGGAGGACATGCGAGGACCCGGTGGCCGCCGGGCCACCGGGTCCTCACATCAGGTCACCTACGGGAGTCAGCAGGCTCCCTGGTCCTTCCAGACACCCCATTCACCGGTGGTGCCGGGCTCTTCGTTCTGCGTCCACCACTGGGCCTTCCAGTTGCGGCCCTTGTGGGAGACGACGTTGCCGCTGTTGTAGACCGTGCCCGGCACGTACGCGGGGTTCGTGCACGTCCCGCCCGGCGGCGGCGTCGTCGGAGGCGTCGTCGGGGGAGTGGTCGGCGGGGTCGTGGGCGGGGTGGTCGGCGGGGTGGTCGGCGGCTGGGTGCCGCCCGGCTGCACCACCGTGGTGCCGCGCGCCCGGTCCCCGGCCAGGGCGTACGTCGTGCCGGAGATGTTCACCGTCCAGTTGGAGGGCGTGGACACCGGCAGGTAGTAGTTGAACGCCAGGTCGACCGAGGCGCCGGGGGCCAGAGACTGCCAGGCCGGGAGCTTCAGGGAGACCCGGTGGAAGTCGCCCTTCAGGCCGCCGACGTTGCTGCCGGTGTGGCCGCTGCTGATCACCTTCGTACCGAAGCCGGACTGGTCCGAGGCGTTGTTCGGGGCCGAGGTCCCGTAGTCGAACTGGAACTCGGTGCCGCCGGGCAGCGCGGCGTTCGTGTTGTTGGTGATCTTGATCTTCGGGGTGATCGGGTAGTTGGAGTCGCCCAGCTTGAACTCGGTGAACTCCGTCTTGATGTCCACGGCCTGCGTGGGCAGCGCGGCGCCGGACTTCTTCGCGCCGTACGGGGCGGCGGCCTTGAACTTGTCGTACATCAGCGAGGTGAGCGTGTCGCCCATCTCGTACTGGCCCTTGGCGGCGTTCCAGCCGTAGTCGCCGGCCATCTCCCAGACCATCGTGCCGCCGATGCCGCGGTCGACCACGTAATCGGCCTTGGCCGCCACCGACTGCTCGTCCTCCGTGGAGAGGAAGACCTTCTTCTGCGCGTTCCACAGCCACGGCGCCACCAGGGTGGAGTCGTACTTGCGGGCGTAGGTGCCGGTCAGGGTGGTGTTCGCGGGGAAGCCGTACTTGGTGACGTAGTCGCCGACGATCCCCTTCTCGAGGTTCTTGGCGTGCCACATCGGGTTGGAGCCCGCGGGCGACTCGACGCCGTTGGTGTCCTTGTCGTGCCACAGGTTGTCGATGCCGACCGCGCCGTCACCGCACTTGGTCAGGCCCGCGCCGGCCGGGCAGGTGGTCGCGGGGGCCTTGCCCCACAGGCCGTCGGTGCCGCCCTGCACGTTCTTGTGGCCGCGGGTGTAGTAGGGCAGGCCGATGTTGATGCGGCCGGCCGGCATGGACCCGCGGAAGTAGTGGTAGGCCCAGTCGGTGTTGAGGTAGCCGATGTTCCCGTACTGGGAGCTGCCGTAGACGTTCGCGGCGGCCAGCTCGGCGTCCTTGCCGTCGTCGAAGAGCGAGGCGTTCGGCCCGACGAACTCGTTCCAGGCGCCGTGCAGGTCGTAGGACATGATGTTGACGTAGTCCAGGTACTTCTGCATCTGGAACGTCTCCATGCCCCGCAGCAGGTAGCCGGAGGAGGGGGCGGCGACGGTGAGCAGGTAGTGCTTGCCGTCGGCGGCGCCCGCGCGGTCGAGCTTCTCGCGCAGGGACTTCATCAGGGCGTCGTAGCCCTTGACGAGGCCGGCCCGGCGGGCGTTGGACAGCTGCCAGTCCAGCGGGTTGCCTGCGTCCTTCATGGTGGTCGGGTACTCGTAGTCGATGTCGACGCCGTTGAACCCGTATGTGCGGATGAACTCGACCGAGGAGTCCGCGAAGGTGTCGATGCCGGCCTGGTTGACCGAGCCGTCGGCGTTGGTGGCCATCGAGTAGAAGCCGCCGGAGGCGACCCGGTTGCCGTCGTCGCCGAAGTAGCCGCCCGTCTCCGCCCAGCCGCCGACCGAGATCAGCGTCTTGACGTCCGGGTACTGCTTCTTGAACTTGGTCAGCTGGTTGAAGTGGCCCTTGTAGGGGAGGGCGGGATCCATCTCGGCGCCCGCGACGCCCGGCCAGGTCATCCCGGTGGCGGCGTTGTTCGCGTTGTCGGTGCCGACCGAGATCTTGTTGTCGGCTCCCACGTGGGCGAACGCGTAATTCAGATGGGTGACCTTGGACCAGGGGATGTTGTTGGCGAGGTAGGCGGGGGTGCCGTCCTTGCCGGTGCGCCAGCCCGTGAAGTAGCCGATGACGCGTCGCTGGTGGTCGGCGCCCATCTTCTCGCGGCCCTCGGTGTCGTACACCGAGCAGTACGGGACGTCGACACCGGCGGTCTTGTACAGCCCGTCGGGGCGACAGGACTCGTGGTCGGCGGCGTGCGAGACGCCCGTAGAGAGACCGCCCAGCAGCAGTCCGGCGATTGCGGCGCCGGATGCCAGGAGCATCGCTCTCGTACGCGTGGGGGACAGCATGGTGCCTCCTGGGGAGGGGAGGTGGGGAATCAAATGGACACGACGTGGAGCAACAGCAAGGTGACTGACTCGTGTTGGCCCGTGACGTGCGCACATCTGACGGGCTGTTCCCGGGAGAGATGAAGGGAACGTTAAGAGGACTAGACCAACCCGTCAATAGGTCTGGACCAAAGCTGGCTGCAGTCGGTCACACCCGTTGCGGCGCCTGGCCTCCGCCCGCCCGGGACCGGACCGCCCCCGTCCACCCCTCCGCCCCGCCCGTCCGGCACCCCTGCCGGACGGGCCGGCTGAGACCGCCTCGAATCCGCGTCCATGTGAGCCAGGCCACATCTCTTCGCTCGCGTGGCCGCCGATCACCCGTGGCAGACTGAATCCAGTACCAGTAAGCAGCGCACTCCGGGGTCGGTGTAATTCCGAACCGGCGGTTATAGTCCGCGACCCGTCCGCAGCCAGCGGCCGGTTGACCAGGTGAGATTCCTGGACCGACGGTTAAAGTCCGGATGGGAGGCAGTGCGCGGCGGGCCAGTGACCGGTACGCCGCCGTCGGCGGTTCGTCGGCGTATTCCCCTGTGGATACGTCTGACCGGACCGTTTTTCCGGCCTCGGCGTCCCCGTGTGCGCAAACCCGCTTCATCTGTCGTATCCCGACAGGCCCCGGAGTCCGTGCCCGATGAGGCAGGAGGACCCGGTGGCGACACCCACCACGGACGCGGCACCCGACGAGGCCACCCGCGCCATGCGCCGAGCCGTCGAACTCGCGGCCCGCGGGCTCGGCTGCACCACCCCCAACCCGGTCGTCGGCTGCGTCATCACCGACGCCGAGGGCACCGTCGTCGGCGAGGGCTGGCACCAGCGGGCCGGCGGCCCGCACGCCGAGGTCCACGCCCTGCGCGCGGCAGGAGACGCCGCCCGCGGCGCCACCGCCTACGTCACCCTCGAACCCTGCAACCACACCGGCCGTACGGGACCCTGCGCACAGGCCCTGATCGCCGCCGGGATCAGCCGCGTCGTGTACGCCGTGTCCGACCCCAGCCCGCAGGCCGGCGGCGGAGCCGCCACCCTGCGCGCCGCCGGGATCCAGACCACGGCCGGACTCCTCGCAGAAGAGGCCGAGCAGGGCAACGCCGCCTGGCTGACCTCCGTACGCCTCGGGCGCCCGCACGTCACGTGGAAGTACGCCGCCACCCTCGACGGCCGCAGCGCCGCCGCGGACGGCAGCAGCCGCTGGATCAGCTCCGCCGAGTCCCGGGCCGACGTCCACCGGCTGCGCGCCGAGAGCGACGCGGTCCTCGTCGGCTCCGGCACCCTGCGCGCCGACGACCCGCACCTCGCCGTGCGCGGACTCACCGGCCACGACGCCGCGGAGCAGCCGCTGCGGATCGCCCTCGACGCCCGCGCCACGATCCTGCCGACCGCCCGCATCCTCGACGGGGCCGCGCCCACCCTGCTCGTCGTCGGCGAGGACGCCGACACCCGGCACCTGCCCGGCGTCGACATCCTGCGCCTGCCCCTGCACGACGGGCGCATCGGCGTGCACGACCTGCTCGCCCGGCTGCACGCCCGCGGCACGCGCTCCGTCCTCCTGGAAGGCGGGCCCGCCCTGGCCGGGGCCTTCCTCGCCGCCGGAGCCGTCGACCGCGTCATCGGCTACCTCGCCCCGGCCCTCCTCGGCGCGGGCCCCGCGGCCCTCGCCGACGCCGGCATCAAGAACATCTCCGACGCGCTGCGCCTCGACATCACCGAGGCCGTCCGCATCGGTCCCGATCTCCGCATCACCGCAGTCCCCGTCACCGCACCCGCCACCGCCACCAAGGAGCACTGAGTGTTCACCGGAATCGTCGAAGAACTGGGCGAGGTCGCCGCCGTCGAGCAGCTCGCGGAAGCCTCCCGCTTCCGCCTGCGCGGCCCCCTCGTCACCGAGGGCGCCAAGCACGGCGACTCCATCGCCGTCAACGGCGTCTGCCTGACCGTCGTGGACACCGCCGACGGCGAGTTCACCGCCGACGTCATGCAGGAGACCCTCAACCGCTCCAGCCTCGGCGCACTCACCCAGGGCTCCCGTGTCAACCTCGAGCGGCCCATGGCCCTCGGCGGACGGCTCGGCGGCCACCTGGTCCAGGGGCACGTGGACGGCACCGGCGAGATCCTCTCCCGGACCCCCTCCGAGCACTGGGAGATCGTCAAGATCGCCCTCCCGGCGAACCTCTCGCGCTACGTCGTCGAGAAGGGCTCCATCACGGTGGACGGCGTCAGCCTCACCGTCGTCGAGGCCGCCGCCGACTGGTTCAGCATCAGCCTGATCCCCACCACCCTCGCGCTGACCACCCTCGGCATCAAGCAGCCCGGCGACCCGGTCAACCTCGAGGTCGACGTCCTCGCGAAGTACGTCGAGCGCCTCCTGGCCGCCGGGGTCGACCCCCTGCACGCCGAAGGAGCCGACCGGTGAGCGCCCTGACCTGGCTCAACGCCGAGGCCTTCACCGTCTTCGGCCAGAAGGTCATCTGGTCCGACATGATCGGCAACCTGATGGGCCTGGCCGCCCTCGCCCTCGGCTGGCGCCGCTCCATATGGACCTGGCCCGCCCAGCTCCTCTCCGGCCTGATCCTCGTCGCCGCCTACGCCTCCGCCCACCTCTCCGGCGGCGTCGGCAAGCAGCTCCTGGTCATCGGAGTGGCCCTCTGGGGCTGGCGCGCCTGGCAGCAGGGCAAGCGGCAGGCCCAGGACGGCTCCATCGCGGTACGCACCGCCACCTGGAAGGAGCGCGGACTGCTCCTCGCCGGAGCGGCGCTGGGCACCCTCGCCGTCGGCGGGCTGTTCACGCTCTTCCCGCACCTGTCCTGGAGCCCGTGGGCCGACGCCTACATCTTCGTCGGCACCATCGTCGCGATGGTCGCCCAGGCCCGCGGCCTCGTCGAGTTCTGGTTCGCCTGGCTCCTCGTCGACCTGGTCGGCGTCCCCCTCGCCTTCAACGGCGGCCTGGCCTTCTCCGGCCTCGTCTACGTCGTGTACTTCGCCCTCGTCCTGTGGGGCGCCTACGACTGGTACCAGCGCTCTCGCACCACCTCCGCCCCGGCCCTGAAAGGAGCAACGGCATGACCCCCACCCTCAAGCCCGTGCCCGACGTCCTGGACGTCCCCGAGGAGACCTTCCGCCTCGACCCGGTCGAGCAGGCCATCCGCGACATTGCCGCGGGCCGCCCGATCGTCGTCGTCGACGACGAGGACCGCGAGAACGAGGGCGACCTCGTCATCGCCGCCGAGAAGGCCACCCCCGAGATCGTCGCCTTCATGATGAGCGAGTGCCGCGGCCTGATCTGCGCCCCCATGGAGGGCCCCGAGCTGGAGCGGCTCGAACTCCCCCAGATGGTCCAGCACAACACCGAGTCGATGCAGACCGCCTTCACCGTCTCCGTCGACGCCACTGCCGCCCACGGGGTGACGACCGGCATCTCCGCCGCCGACCGCGCCACCACCCTGCGCCTCCTGGCGAACGGGACCTCCGAGCCCGGCGACTTCGTCCGCCCCGGCCACATCTTCCCGCTGCGCGCCAAGCCCGGCGGCGTCCTGGTCCGCAACGGCCACACCGAGGCCGCCGTCGACCTCGCCCGCCTAGCGGGCCTGCGCCCGGCCGGCGCCATCGTGGAGATCGCCGGCGAGGACGGCGTCATGCTGCGCCTGCCCGAGCTGATCCCCTTCGCCCGCAAGCACGGCCTGACGATCATCTCCATCGAGGACCTGATCGCCTACCGCCGCTCCGCCGAGCCCACCGTGCGCCGCGAGGCCGAGGTCAGCCTGCCGACCGCCTTCGGGGACTTCACCGCGTACGGCTACCGCTCCACCGTCGACGGGGTCGAGCACGTGGCCCTCGTCCACGGCGAGGTCGGCGACGGCGAGGACATCCTCGTCCGGATGCACTCCGAGTGCCTGACCGGCGACATCTTCCAGTCCCAGCGCTGCGACTGCGGCCCCCAGCTGCACGCCTCCATGGAACGCATCCAGGCCGAGGGCCGCGGCGTCGTCGTCTACCTGCGCGGCCACGAGGGCCGCGGCATCGGACTGGTGTCCAAACTGCGCGCCTACGAGCTCCAGGAGCGCGGCCGCGACACCCTCGACGCCAACCTGGAACTCGGCCTGCCCGCCGACGCCCGCGACTACGGCGCCGGCGCGCAGATCCTCGCCGACCTCGGCGTGCGCAGCGTCCGGCTGCTGACCAACAACCCCGACAAGTCCGCCGCCCTCGTCCGGCACGGCATCACGGTCGCCGGCCGCGAGGCCATGCCGATCGAGGCGGGCGAGCACAACCTGCGGTACCTGCGCACCAAGCGGGACCGGATGGGCCACGACCTGCCCTGGCTGGAGGGCGCCGTGCCCACCGCCTGCGGCAACCAGTAACCACACACACCGGCACACACCACCACCAGACATCCGTACGCACCCGTACACGAACCACCGAGGAGCAGAGCTGTGAGCGGCAAGGGCGCACCCGAACTGAACGTGAAGAACTGCGGAGACCTGCGAGTCGCCGTCATCGCGGCCCAGTGGCACGAGAAGGTCATGGACGGACTGGTCGACGGCGCCCTGCGGGCCCTGCACGAGCTGGGCATCGACGAGCCCACCCTGCTGCGGGTCCCGGGCAGCTTCGAGCTCCCGGTCGTGGCGAAGGTACTGGCCGGTCGCGGTTACGATGCCATCGTCGCCCTCGGAGTGGTCATCCGCGGCGGCACCCCGCACTTCGACTACGTCTGCCAGGGCGTCACCCAGGGCCTGGTACAGGTGTCGATCGACACCGGAGTCCCCGTCGGCTTCGGCGTACTGACCTGCGACAACGACGAGCAGGCGCTGGACCGCGCCGGGCTCGAGGGGTCGAACGAGGACAAGGGACACGAAGCGGTCACCGCCGCCGTCTCCACCGCCATGACCCTGCGGACCGTCAGCGAACCCTGGCGCTGAGTGGCGTGGGGGAACCCCGTATTCTGAGGACCATCATGGCGAACAAACCCTCCAAGAGCTTCGAAGAGCTCTTCACCGAGCTCCAGCTCAAGGCCGCCAACGGCGACCCCAGCACCTCCCGCACCGCCGAGCTCGTCAGCAAGGGCGTCCATGCCATCGGCAAGAAGGTCGTCGAGGAGGCCGCCGAGGTCTGGATGGCCGCCGAGTACGAGGGCAAGGAAGCCGCCGCCGAGGAGATCTCCCAGCTGCTCTACCACGTCCAGGTGATGATGGTGGCGCGCGGGATCTCCCTCGACGACGTCTACGCGCACCTCTAGGCCGGAAGCTCCGCCCGCGGGCCCCCGCCCCACCAGCACACACCTTTCGCAACCTACGCACCAAAGGAAGCCCCATGCTGCGCATCGCCGTCCCCAACAAGGGTTCACTCTCCGGACCGGCGTCGGCGATGCTCCATGAGGCCGGCTACCGCCAGCGCAAGGAGTCCAAGGAGCTCGTGGTCGTCGACCCCGAGAACGAGGTGGAGTTCTTCTACCTCCGCCCCAAGGACATCGCGATCTACGTCTCCTCGGGCAAGCTCGACATCGGCATCACCGGCCGTGACCTGCTGCTCGACTCCGGCGCCAGCGCCGAGGAGATCCTGCCGCTGAACTTCGGCCGCTCCACCTTCCGCTACGCCACCAAGCCCGGCACCGCGAACGGCCCCGAGGACTTCCACGGGATGACGATCGCGACCTCGTACGAGGGAATCGTCGCCAAGCACCTCGCCGACCAGGGGATCGACGCCTCCGTCGTCCACCTGGACGGCGCGGTCGAGACGGCCATCCAGCTCGGCGTCGCCCAGATCATCGCGGACGTCGTCGAGACCGGCACCAGCCTGCGCAACGCCGGCCTCCAGGTCATCGGCGACCCCATCCTCACCTCCGAGGCCGTGGTCATCCGCGGCAACGGCGCCGACGCCGAAGACCCGCGGGCCCAGCAGTTCCTGCGCCGCCTCCAGGGCGTCCTGGTGGCCCGCAGCTACGTGATGATGGACTACGACTGCCGCGCCGAGCACCTGGAACGCGCCGTCGCCCTCACCCCGGGCCTGGAGTCGCCGACCATCTCCCCGCTGCACAACGAGGGCTGGGTCGCCGTCCGGGCCATGGTCCCGGCCAAGGAGGCCCAGCGGATCATGGACGACCTGTACGAGCTCGGCGCCCGCGCCATCCTCACCACCTCGATCCACGCCTGCCGTCTCTGACCCGTACGCCGTACGCCGACCCGTAGGCCCCCTCCCGAAGGCAACGCACGCACATGACCGAGTCCGCCGCCCAGCCCGCACCGCCCGCCCTGCCGGTCACCTTCCGGCCGACCCGCACCCGGGCGGTCCTGCTGGGCGTCGGGCTCGTCATGTTCGTCACCATCACGACGGTCGCGGTCCTCCTGGAGAGGCTCAACCCGGGGGAGCGCGTCAGCTTCGTCTTCATGGCGGCGCTCCTCACCTCCGTCCTCGTCCTGCTCAGCCGCCCCAAGGTGGTCGCGGACGAGAACGGCGTCACCGTCGTCAACCTCACGACCAAGCGCCGCCTGGAATGGGCCCAGATCCTGCGGGTCAACCTGCGCCCCGGCGACCCGTGGGTCTTCCTCGACCTCAGCGACGGCACCAGCCTGCCCGCCCTCGGCATCCAGCCCGGCGTGGCCAGGCAGCAGGCCGTCAGCGACGCCCGCGCCCTGCGCGCCCTCGCCGAGACCCGCGGAACCGGCGCCCACGAACACTGAGCCCCAGGGGGTGTCCCGCGCCGACCCTGAGGCGGCCCGGAGACGAACCTGAGCATCCGCCCCCGACCGCTGCGTCCCATTGCGGCGGCGACCTCAGTGACTACCCTGGTGGCGGGGCGCGGCTGCGCGCCCTCCCACCGGCCCCGGGACCCCGTGGCCCGCGGGCAACTGCGACTTGAGGAGTGACTCCCTCCAGCAATGGACGGATCGTCCGGTAGTACCCGCGCCGCCCTCCCCCCGGAGGCGGCGGCATGACCATCCCGCTACTCCTGCTCCTGGCGGCTTTCGCCCTCATCCTCGCCAACGGTTTCTTCGTGGCGGCCGAATTCGGCCTCGTCACCGTCGAGAAGCCCGAGGCCGAACGAGCCGCCGCCGACGGCGACCGCCGTGCCCGCACGGTGGTCGAAGCCCTACGGGAGCTGTCCTTCCAGCTCTCCGGCACCCAGCTCGGCATCACCATCACCTCCCTCGTGGTCGGCATGCTCGCCGAGCCCGCCCTCGCCGCACTGCTGGCCGGGCCGCTCACCGCGACCGGCCTCCCCGCAGGAGCCACCGCCGGCGTGTCCGTCGTCATCGGCATGCTGCTCGCCTCCGCCGTCCAGATGGTCGTCGGCGAGCTCGTCCCGAAGAACTGGGCGGTCTCCCGGCCGCTCCAGGTGGCCCGCTTCGTCGCCGGCCCCCAGCAGGCCTTCTCCGGCGCCCTGCGCCCCGTCATCGCCGGCCTCAACGCCGTCGCCAACCGGCTGGTGCGCGCCCTCGGCGTGGAACCCACCGAGGAGATGGCCTCCGCCCGCACCCCCGGCGAACTGGTCTCCCTGGTCCGCCATTCGGCCCAGGCCGGCGCCCTCGAACAGGACACCGCCGACCTCTTCGTACGCACCCTCTCGCTGGGCGAGCTCACCGCCCAGCACGTCATGACCCCCCGGGTGAAGGTCAGCGCCCTCCAGCACACGGCCACCGCCGCCGACGTCCTCAACCTGACCCGCGCCACCGGCCTGTCCCGCTTCCCCGTCTACCGCGAGCGCATCGACGAGATCACCGGTGTGGTCTCCCTCAAGGACGCCCTCGCCGTACCCGAGGCGGAACGTGCCCGCACCACCGTCGCCCGGATCTCCGTCGCCCCGCTCCTGGTGCCCGGCTCCCTGCCGGTGCAGCCCCTGCTGGAGCGGCTGCGCAGCGAACAGCCGATGGCCGTGGTGGTCGACGAGTACGGCGGCACCGCCGGCGTGGTCACCCTGGAGGACATCGTGGAGGAACTCGTCGGCGAGGTCCGCGACGAGCACGACCACGCGGAGGACCGCCGGCCCGAGCTGGCCCCCGTACCCCCCGAGGACGGCCGCCCCTCCTGGGAGGCCGACGGCAGCTGCCGGGTGCAGACCCTGCGCCGCATAGGCCTGGAGGTCCCCGAAGGCCCCTACGAGACCGTCGCGGGCCTCGTCGCCGACCTGCTCGGCCGTATCCCCGCCCCCGGGGACCGCGCCGAACTCCCCGGCTGGAAGCTCTCCGTCCGCCAGGTCGGCCGCTACCGGGCCGAACGGGTCCGGCTGGTGCGCACCGTCCCCGCCACCGCCCCCGCCGAACTGGAAGCGGTGGGCCGGTGAACGCCCTCCAACTCCTGTTCGCCCTGCTCCTCGTACTCGCCAACGGCTTCTTCGTCGGCGCCGAGTTCGCCCTCGTCTCCGTACGGCGCAGCCAGATCGAACCGCTCGCCGCAAGCTCCAAGCGGGCCCGGCAGGTCCTCCACGGCCTGGAGAACCTGCCCCGCATGATGGCCGCCGCGCAGTTCGGCATCACCCTGTGCTCCCTCACCCTGGGAGCCGTCGCCGAACCCACCGTGGCGAGGCTCCTGGAGCCCCTCTTCCACACCCTGCACGTCCCCCACCCCCTCATCCACCCCCTCGGCTACGCCCTCGCGCTCGCCGCCGTGGTCGTCCTGCACCTGGTCATCGGCGAAATGGTCCCCAAGAACCTCGCCATGGCCGCCCCCGAGAAGACCGCCCTGTGGTTCAGCCCCGGCCTGGTCGCCTTCGCCCGCCTGTGCGGGCCGGTCACGACCGCGCTCGGCGCCTGCGCCACGCTCGTCCTGCGGCTCTTCAAGGTCGAGCCCAAGGACGAGGTCGAGGCCGTCTACACCAGCGCCCAGCTCGGCCGCCTCGTCGAGGACTCCCGGCAGGCCGGGCTCCTGGAACCGGGGGAGCAGGAGCGCCTGGAGGACGCCCTCGAACTGGGCAGCCGCCCGGTCACCGACGTCCTCCTCGCCCGGGACCGCATCGTCACCGTCGGCCCCTCGGCCACCCCGCGGCAGATCGAGCAGCTGACGGTGCGCACCGGGTACTCCCGCTTCCCGGTCCGCTCCGGCAGCGGGGCCTTCATGGGCTACCTGCACGTCAAGGACGTACTGGACCTGGAGGACCGGGAGCGGGCCGTTCCGCAGCGGGTGTGGCGCCGGATGACCACCCTGTCGGCGACCCTCCCGCTGGACGACGCGCTGAGCGTCATGCGCCGGGACGCCACCCACCTGGCGCAGGTCGCGGACGCCAGCGGGCGGGTCCTGGGCCTCGTCGCCCTGGAGGACGTCCTGGAGATGCTGGTGGGAGAGGTACGCGACCCCGCGCACCGCGTGCCGGCGGCTCGCACGTAGCGCCGCCGCTGCCGGGGGCTCCGCCCCCGGCACCCCGCGCAGCGCCACCCCACCCGGCCCACTACACCGGCGGAGCCTCGGGGCGGTCCTGGGGCCCGCGGCCCGACAGGACCTCCCCGTAGGCCTGCATCAGGTCCGGGAGCCGCAGCGTCGCCAGGTCGTCCCGGGAGGGATCGCCCGCGAAGCCCGCCAGCCGCAGGTCCCGGTAGGCGCAGCTCTTCTCGTACAGGGTGCGCAGGAAGCGGCCGTTGCCGAGCTCGTCGATCCATCCCTGGTCCACCACGTGGCCGCTGATGCTGCGCAGCTCCTCCAGCGCCTCCTCGTCCCAGCGGTCCCCGTTCGCGTCCGCCACCACCCCGCCGATCGCGGTCAGCTCCAGGGGCCGGTAGCTGGGGAAGTCCACCCGCGTGGTGAATCGCGAGGACAGCCCCGGATTGGCGGCCAGCAGCCGGTCCATCCCGGCCGGATAGCCCGCCAGGATCACCACCAGGTGGTCCCGGTTGTCCTCCGCCCGCTTCAGCAGCACCTGCAGGGCCTCGTCCCCGTACGCGTCGCCCTTGCTGTACCCCGAGTTGGAGAGGCTGTACGCCTCGTCGACGAAGAGCACCCCGCCGATCGCCGAGTCGATCAGCTCGTTCGCCTTCACCGCGGTCTGCCCCAGGAACTCGCCCACCAGGTCCGACCGCTGGGCCTCCACGAGATGGTCGCCGCCCAGCAGGCCCAGCGCGTAGAAGACCCGGCCCAGGATCCGCGCCACCGTGGTCTTGCCCGTGCCCGACGGGCCGGAGAACACGAAGTGCCGTTTCGGCGGCTGCACCGGCAGCCCCTGCCCCGCCCGCAGCCGCGCCATGTGCAACTGCGCCGATAAGGCTTTCACCTGCCGCTTGACGGGCTCCAGGCCCACCATCCGCTCCAGCTCCGCCAGCGCCTCGGCGAGCGCCTCCGGATCGGCCGGACCGGCCGGCAGCCCCGCGGGTGCGGACTGCGGCGGAACGGACACCTTGCGCCGCGCACCCTGCCCCCGGCCGGGCGGAGGCACCCCCGGCGAGCCCGGCCCGTACCGCGGATCCGGCGGATCGGGCGCGGACAGGGGATCCTGTTCCGGCTGTCCGTCGGCGGCGGTGTCCGGGACCGGCCCGCCGCCCAGGGCCACCGCCGCGAAGTCCCCGCCAGCCGGGGACGGACCGTGCCCGCCCCAGGCCCCGTACCCCGTGTACCCCGCCGGACCGGCCAGGTCCGCCAGCCCGGCCATGCCGTCGGTGTCGTCGCCGTCCTCGATGGCCGTCAGACGGGCCGCGGTGTCCATGAACGACGGGTCCACCCGGTGCACCGCCCGGTACAGCGGGAGCGCCGCCGCACTGCGCCCCGTGCCCTCGTGCGCCCGCGCCAGCCAGTACCGCAGCTCCTTGCGCTGCGGCTGCTCGCTGCGGCACCGCATCAGCGCTGCCGACAGCAGCGGCTCCGCCTGCCCGTACATCTCCAGGCGGACCCGGGCCATCCCGCCGAACAGCCCCGCCTCGATCCCCAGCAGCGGATCGTCCACCAGCGGCTCGGTGTGCCGCACCAGCTGCTCCCAGTCCTTGACCAGGTAGGCCCGGCAGGCGTGCAGGAACCGCACCTGCGGATCGGTGTCCACCGGGGGCAGCGCGGCCAGCGCCTGGTCCAGCTCGGGCACGTGGCGCCCGTCCAGCCAGTGCGAGGCGTGCGCCAGCAGCAGGTCCCGCGGGTTCTCCAGCACCGGCTGTACCCACCAGCCCAGCCAGTACCAGGAGTTCAGCGTCCGCCGGTGGCGGGCCCGCTGCTCGCCGAAGCGGTCCCGGTGGGCGTACATGCGCAATAACGCGTTGGCGGTGTCCACCCGGAGCGCGTGCAGGCCCAGCCAGGCGTCGGCCATCGCGGGATCGAGTCGTACGGCCGCCCGGAACTCCTCCTCGGCCTGCGGATAGGCGCCCATGGTGCAGGCGTCGACCCCGCGCAGCCAGGCGAGTTCGGCCGGGGCGTGCGTGCTGCCCGGCGTGCCGAAATCCATCACGTCCCCCACAAGCCAGCCCCCGTGGTGCGCGGCAACCCCTGCGTCGAGCACGCGAGTTGCTCACTGCGCCGATGAAATCAGGGGTGCATCGTACCTGCGGTTTCGCACCTTACGTAGGGTGCGACGCCCCCGGTTCGGCCGTCCTCCCGGACCCTGCCCGGTGACTCAGGGTGAGGGATCGGGGGTGGTGCGGCCCGCCGGACAGGGGCCTACGGGCGGTGCGGGGGCAGAACGAAGCCCCCGATCACGGGGGAACGATCGGGGGCTTCGCGTCTGCGGCAGCCGGTAAAGGCCGCACATTGAGAACGTAAGGCCGGTGCGGGCCCCCGGTCAAGCAGGCCGGCGGAGGCCCGCTGGGGCTCAGGTCCAGGGCCGCTCAGGCCCGGGGGAGGTCGTCACCCTCGGTCACGGAAGTGGGGGTTCCCGCCGTCACACCGGCCCCGGAAGTCCACTCGTATCCCGTACCGCTCTGGCGCACCAGGGTGTCGGCGAAGGGGCGTGAAGGGTCATCCGAGAAGTGCGCGAGCTCCGCGCGCTCCCATCCGTCCCAGAAGCCGGAGAGTTCCCGCCCGTCCCGCTCCCGTCCGCGCCCCCAGGACCGCGCGCGCGGGGTTTCCATCCACAGCAGCCGCGCCAGGTGCGGGCGCAGCGCACGCCGCCCGGCCCCGACCCCCTCGACGAGCAGCACCGCCGTCGGCTCCAGCACCCGCTCCGCCCCGAAGCGGCGCTCCACCCAGTCGTACGGGGCCCAGTGCGCGGGCCGCCCCGCGGCGAGCGGCTCCAGCACCTGAGCGCGCAGCCGCTCCTGCCAGCCGAACATCTCCTCGTGGGTGGCCACGTCGTCCAGGTGCAGCACCGGCGCCCCGCCCAGGGCCTCCGCGAGCCGGCCGGCGAAAGTGCTCTTCCCCGACCCGGCGTGCCCGTCGATGCCGACCAGCCGGACGGGGCCGAGGGAGGGGGGCAGGGCGGCGATCTCCCGCGCGAGGGATTCGAGTGACTGGTGTGGCTCCACCCCGCAACCCTACGGCCGGCCCGGTCGTCACCCCCGACACGAGCCCGCGGCTTCGGCCCCCGGCCGCCGGGAACTGGAAGGGTGAAGCCACCGATGCACCGACCCACCCCTGGGGGAACCCCGCGATGACCGCACCCACACCGCGCAGGGCCGTACTCGTCGCCGCACTCGCGGTCGCCACCGCCGCCACCGCCGCCACCGTCTCCGGGGGCAGCGCCTCCGCCGCGGCCCCGCCCGCCCCCCGCGGCCCGGGCCGCACCGTCGACAACCGGTTCTGGTACGCGTACGAGCACTGGCTCGCCGGCCGCCACCAGGGCACCACCGCCGTCCCCGGCGCCCGCCCCGGCCTGGAGATCAGCACCCCGGCCGGCCGCACCGAGTACGCCGACCCGCACACCGGGAAGAAGAGCACCTGGGAGTACGCCACCTGGACCTCCCCGGTGCACCGCCCCGCCGTGCCCGCCACCGAGGCCATCGCCTCCTGGAACGCCCGTACGCCCGCGGGCACCTGGATCCAGACCGAACTGCGCGGCACCTACACCGACGGCACCACCACCCCCTGGTACGTCATGGGCCGCTGGGCGTCGGGCGACGGCGACATCCGCCGCACCTCCGTGGACGGCCAGAGCGACGGCCGCTCCACCGTCTGGACCGACACCCTGGCCGTCGACGCCCCCGCGAGCGGCCTGCGCCTCACCGGCTGGCAGCTGCGCCTCACCCTGTACCGCAGGCCCGGCGCGACCGCGGGGCCCACCGTACTGCTCGCCGGAGCCATGGTCTCCGACGTCCCGGACCGCCTCACCGTCCCCGCCTCCACCCCCTCCGGCCAGGCCCACGAGCTGCCCGTACCGCGCTACTCCCAGGAGGTCCACGCCGGCCGCTACCCCCAGTACGACAACGGCGGCGAGGCCTGGTGCAGCCCCACCTCCTCCCAGATGGTCATCGAGTACTGGGGCGGCAGGGCCGGCGCCGACTCCACGGCCTGGGTCGATCCGAAGTACTCCGACCCGCAGGTGTGCCACGCCGCCCGCTCCACCTACGACGCCGCGTACAAGGGCTGCGGCAACTGGCCCTTCAACGCCGCTTACGCCGCCACCTACCGCGGGCTCGCCGGAGTGGTCACCCGGCTCACCTCCCTCACCGACCTGGAGCTCCTGGTCCGGGCCGGGATCCCCGCCATCACCTCGCAGTCCTTCCGGACCGAGGAGCTCACCGGAGCCGGTTACGGCACCGCGGGCCACCTGATGACCGTCATCGGCTTCACCGCCGCCGGGGACGTGATCGCCAACGACCCCAACTCGCCCGACAACGCGGCCGTCCGCCGGGTCTACGAGCGCCGCGAGTTCGAGAACGTCTGGCTGCGCACCAAGCGCCACAACGCGACGGGCAAGGTCGTCTCGGGCAGCGGAGGCATCTGCTACCTCTACGCCCCGGCCGCGCCGAGCCCTCTGCAGGTCGCGGCCCTGGGCGCGGTCGGCGTGCTCTGAGCCGGGCCTTCGCGCGTCCATGAGCGCGGCCCAGCGCAGCGGATGAAGGCGGGAAAGGGGCATTTTTCCATTGACCGGAGACCTGTATAAGCGGAACATAATGGGGTAAATGGCAGATAAAGGCTTCTCGTAGGAGGCGGCCCGCCATGACCACCCATCCGAGCATCGAGCACCACCCCGACCTCGCCGAGATGCGCACCCGGTTCGAGCGGGTGACCAGCACTCCCGCCGCGCAGGCAGTCGAGGCAATGGCCCTGGTCACGGGCCTGTACCTGGCGGCCTCGCCCTGGATTGCCGGGTTCAGCGTCCTGACTCCGCTCGCCGTCAACAACCTGATCGCCGGCCTGGCGTTCTGTCTGTGCATGGGCGGTCTGGGTTCCGCGTACGAGCGCACCCATGCGATGGCCTGGACGGCGGTCGCCCTCGGTGCGTGGACGATCATCGCCCCGTGGGCCATCGCCGGTGAGATGGACGTGACCCGCACGGTGGTCAACAACGTGATCACCGGAGCCGTCGCCCTCTGCCTCGGCCTCGCCATGGCGGCGATGGCCGGACGCAACCGGGAGACCCGCGCCTGACCGGGACACCGGACCCGCGCTTCAGCGCGACACCGGACCCGTCGCCGGGCCCCGACCGCACCGGACCTGCCGGAGCGGCCGGGGCCCGGCGGCGTGAGGGCGAACGGCGGGATGGCCGGGGGAGCGGGCAGCCGCTCCGGGCGTGTGCGGCGTAGAAGAGAGCTCGGCACGCAGGTCTGCCATACTTCGGGCATCTTGTGGCAGTTCGAGGCTAGGGCTGAATTTGAATAATAGTCAACAGCGCGGAGCGACCGGCCGATCCCAGGTTCGCAGGGCCGAACTCATAGCCACCGGGCGCAAGTTGTTCGCCGACACCTCGTACGACGCACTCTCCATGGACGACATCGCCAAGCACGCGGGCGTCGCCAAGGGACTGATCTACTACTACTTCAAGAGCAAACGCGGGTACTACCTCGCCATCGTCGAGGACTCGGTGGCCGAACTCGTCGCCCGCGCCGGCCGGGACACCGAACTGCCCGCCGCCGAACGGGTGCGCCGCACCGTCGACGGCTACCTCCACTACGCCGAGCACCACCACGCCGCCTACCGCACCATCGTCACCGGAGGCGTCGGATCCGACGCCGAGGTCCTCGCCATCCGCGACGCCGTCCGCGAGGAACTGGTCGCCACCATCGCCGAAGGCGCGTACGGACGCCGTAGCGTCCCGCCGGTCGCCCGCCTCGCGCTCGTCGGCTGGCTTTCCTCGGTCGAGGGGATCACCCTGGAATGGATCGGAGCCCTCGCCGCGGACCCGGCCGGCCAGCCCGGCCGGGTCCGGCTCGGCGCCCTGCTCCTACGCCAGCTGCGCGCGACCTTGACGGTCATCGAGGAGTTCGTCCCGGAGTGCCCCGCTCCGCACCTCCCCGAGGAAGCGGCCCTGCCATAGAGATGATCTTGCACCGGTGACGGGAGGCGCCTGATCAGGCATACTCGACCCGCCGCAGCCGCTGAACAGGCCCTTCCGCAACCCGGGAGGGCACCATCGGCTGTAAGAGCACCGAGACCCGGCGGCGCGTCCCACACCTCACGCGTCGCCGCCGTGCCCGACGAGGGAGGAGAGCGCCGCCATGACAGACCGCGCCCCGCAGCCGGTGGACCGTCAGCTGCCCACCGAGGAGTCCCGGGACCTCCTCGCGCTCGTACGCGAGATCGCCCAGCGAGAGATCCGCCCCCGGGCCGCCGAGGAGGAGGACTCCGGCCGGTTCCCGCGCGAGATCTTCACCCTGCTGTCCGAGGCGGGCCTGCTCGGGCTCCCATACGACGGCGCCTTCGGCGGCGGCGAGCAGCCCTACGAGGTCTACCTTCAGGTCCTCGAAGAGCTCGCCGCGGCCCGCCTGACCGTCGGCCTCGGCGTCAGCGTGCACTCGCTGGCCTGCCACGGCCTCGCCGGATACGGCACCAAGGAGCAGCAGGGCGCCCACCTGCCCGCCATGCTCGGCGGCGGCCTGCTCGGCGCCTACTGCCTCTCCGAGCCCGCCGCGGGCTCCGACGCCGCCTCGCTGACCACCAAGGCGGTCCGCGACGGCGACGACTGGCTGATCACCGGCACCAAGGCCTGGATCACCCACGGCGGAGTCGCCGACTTCTACACCGTCCTCGCACGCACCGGCGCCGCGGGCCCCAAGGGCATCACCGCCTTCCTGGTCCCGGGCGACGCGCAGGGCCTCACCGCGGCCGTCCCCGAGAAGAAGATGGGCATGAAGGGCTCGCCCACCGCCCAGCTCCACTTCGACGGCGTACGGGTGCCCGACGCCCGCCGCATCGGCGAGGAGGGCCAGGGCTTCACCATCGCCCTCGCCGCCCTGGACGCGGGCCGCCTCGGCATCGCCGCCTGCGCCATCGGCGTCGCCCAGGCCGCACTCGACGAGGCCGTGACGTACGCCCTGGACCGCAAGCAGTTCGGGCACCCGATCGCGGACTTCCAGGGGCTGCGCTTCATGCTGGCCGACATGGCCACCAAGATCGAGGCGGGCCGGGCCCTGTACCTCGCCGCGGCGCGTCTGCGGGACGCCGGCAAGCCGTTCTCCCGGCAGGCCGCCATGGCCAAGCTGTTCTGCACCGACGCGGCGATGGCCGTCACGACGGACGCCGTCCAGATCCTCGGCGGCTACGGGTACACCGCGGACTTCCCCGTCGAGCGGCTGATGCGCGAGGCGAAGGTGCTCCAGATCGTCGAGGGCACCAACCAGATCCAGCGCATGGTCATCGCCCGCCACCTGGCGGGGCCGGAAACCCGCTGACGGTGCCGCAGCGCTAGTAGAGCCCGCTGCCGCCGGCGGGCCAGACCGGGGAGCGGGTGAGGCGGGCCCACTCCGGGTCCCGCCGGCCGGGCAGCGTACGCCCGTCATCGGCCCAGCGGGCCAGCAGCGCACGGTAGATGGGCGGGTCAGCGGCCTGGCTCTGCTGCCCGGGCTCACGCTGAACCGATTCTTCGTAACCCGGCTGCGCCGGGCGGCGCCGTCGGCCCGTTGAAGACTGAAGCATGGTCATGCCCGGCCAACGCCCCACCGCAGCACGGGGTAATCGCCCCCAACCCCCGCCCATCCGTTCGAAGGTTCCCCGGGGATGGGGGTGGGGGTGGGGGCTTCGGGGGGCGGGGAGTGGCGGGGCGGGATCTTGGGCGTGGGGCGGGGGCTTCGGGGGCCATGTGCCTGCGGGGCCTGATCAGGGATGGTTTGGGGGTTTCCCGTCAGTCCTATCGTCTTGCCGTGTCGGGCCGGCCCCTCAAGGGCGCTCACTGCGTTCGCGTCGCTTCGCGATGGCCTGCGGCCACCCTTGACCGGCCGTCCCGCCCCGGAAAGACAGGACTGTCGGGAAGCCCCCAAAAGAACGGTTACCTGGGACCGATCCATAGACGGGGCGGCCAGGGATGGGCGGCCTGGGTGCCCAGGGGGCACGACCAGGCCCGGCCCGCGCACCAGCTGAAGGACGCCGGGGGCGCGGGTACGGCCACCCACCACCAGACAGCGGTGAGATGGGGGCCGGAAGCGGGGGCGCATCGAATCGCTACACACTTCTCCCGTCTGGCGTCTGCTACCCGCCTGTGGCTGGACATAAGCCGCCACAGATCGCTACACACTTCTCCCGGACGGCGTCTGCCGGTCGCCGGTGGTCGGACATAAGCCGCCCACGACCAGTCACCCGTCTCCCGCCACGCGTCAGCGGGTAGTTTGTCTCTATTTGGCGGCCGGTTGGGGCGCGGATGACGTCTTACCGGAGTGAGAGACCGAGAAATCCGGCATCAGACTCCGTCAGGGCGCTTTTCCCGCTCCGGACGGCCGTCAGGGGCCCTCTCCGACCTCCGGACGGCCGGTGGACGCCCCTTTCACGACCCGCGACGGCCGGCAGGCGCCCCTTCGCGCTCCCGTCGTCCGGTCGTGGGCGGCTTGCGTTCATCCCACACTCGGCTGGTCGACGCCGGCTCACCTCAGCCACCCACCGGACCGGTGGCGGCCTATGCCCAGCCACAGACGGGTGGCAGACGCCGAGAAATGAGACGCATGTAGCGATCTGACGCGCCCCCGCTCCCGCCGGGGGTCTGGTCGGGGTCTCGCTCCGGCAAGCCGCCGCAACGGGGCCGCCCATCGCTGATGGCCCCGTGCATGGATCGGTCCCCGGTAACCGTCTTTTTGGGGGCTTCCCGACAGTCCTGTCTTTCCGGGGCGGGACGGCCGGTCAAGGGTGGCCGAAGGCCATCGCGAAGCGACGCGAACGCAGTGAGCGCCCTTGAGGGGCCGGCCCGACACGGCAAGACGATGGGACTGACGGGAAGCCCCCAAACCCTCTCTGATGGGCCTCACGGGTAACAGGCCCCCGAAGCCACCGCCTCGGCCATTCGTGTCGGGCTGTCAGGTTGTGCCAGAACTCTGGTCCCGGTCAGCATTTCTGACGTACCGTCACATCTACTCACCTGGCCCACCCGGCCACCCGTCACTCGCCCACCGGCCATCCCGCCCACCGGCCATCCCGCCCACCGGCCCGGCCCGCCCCCCGGCCATCCACCCACCCGGTCATCCCCCGGCCATCCGCCCGCCCCGTCGCCCCGTCGTCGCCCCGTCGCCCCACGTCACCCCCTCCAGGAGGTTCGCCATGTCCGCCGACCGGCCCGTCGCGCTTGATGAATACCCCATCCACCAGGCTCCCTTGTCGATGAAGCACGTCGTCAGTGGCGACCGCAACGCCTACGACCGGTGCATCTTCCACGTCTTCGACCACGCCGGCCGCGCCGTTCTCATCCTCGGCCTCGGGGTATACCCCAACGCCGGAGTCATAGACGCCTACGCCACCCTCCGGATCGGCGAGGAACTCCTCGCCGTCCGGGCCTCCGACGCCCTCGGCGACGACCGGATGAACCTCTCCGTGGGGCCGCTGTCCATCACCGTCGACGTCCCCCTCAAGCAGCTCACCCTGCGCTGCGCGGCCGACCCGGGCGACCCGCACGGGCTCTCGTACGACATCACCTGGACCGCCGAGTTCCCCGCCGTCTGGGAGCCCCACCATGTCCAGCGGCGCGGCGACCGCCTCATCCTGGAGGGCCGCCGCTTCGTCCAGGCCGGCCAGGTCACCGGCAGTATCCGGGCCAAGGGCGAGGAGTTCACGCTCACCCCGGGGGAGTGGACGGGGACCCGGGACCGCAGTTGGGGTGTGCGGCCGATCCCGGGGGAGGACGGGGGCCGGGCCGCCGAGGAGTACCGCCCCGAGGGCTTCCACTGGCTCTGGATCCCGGTCCGCTTCGAGGACCGGTTCGTCATGGTCATAGCCCAGGAGGACGCGGACGGCCACCGGACCCTGAACGAGGCCGTGCAGGTCTTCCCCGAAGGCAGCGGCCGCCACGACGTCCAGCTCGGCTGGCCGCACACCGAGATCCGCTACCGCCCCGGCGGCCGGCACCCCGAGAGCGCCGTCGTGCACCTCACCGACCCCTCTCGCAAGCCCCTCGAACTCGGCGTGGAGATCCTGAACTCCTCCCCGCTCGCCGTCGGCGCCGGATACCCGCCCGCGGCCGACTGGCAGCACGGCACCTGGCAGGGCCGGGGCTGGACCGACCGCCGCGTCTACGACCTGTCCGACCCCGCGGCCCACCCCATGGCCGCCTTCGGCGTCACCGACCACTCGGCCCGCTTCACCCTCGACGGGCAGACCGGCCACGGCATCTTCGAGCACGGCAGCTTCGGCCGACACGACCCCAGCGGCTTCGCCGACTACTCCTCCGTCGCCCAGTAGGTACCAGTAGGGCCCGTAGGAAGCACAGGGAAAGCACCAGGAACCAGTCCGAACCAGCCAGTAGGAAAGGGGCTCATCCATGGCCACCGCACCTCGTCCGCGCACCTCCACCCGAGAGCCCGAGGAGCTCGGCCGGCGCCTCGCCGCCTGGCTGGGCACCGAACTTCCCGGCGCGGAGGTCACCAACGTGTCCGTCCCCGGATCCAACGGCATGTCCAGCGAGACCCTGCTCTTCGACCTGGAGCACCCCGAAGCCCCGGTCCGCGCCTGCGCGTTGCGCCTCGCCGCCGATCCGGCCGCCTACACCGTCTTCCCGGCCTACGACATGCCGCGCCAGCACCGGGTGATGAGCCTGGTCGCCCAGCACACGGACCTGCCGGTCCCGCGCGTGCTGTGGCTGGAGGAGGACCCGGGCCCGCTCGGGGCGCCGTTCTTCGTGATGGCCCGCGCCGAAGGCCGCGTTCCGCCCGATGTCATGCCTTACACCTACGAGGGCAACTGGCTGCACTCCGCGACCGACGCCGAACGCGCCGAACTCCAGGAAGCCAGCATCGCGCTGCTCGCCCGACTCCACGACCAGTTCCCGGGCAAGGAAGCGGAGTTCCTGCTCCCCGAGGGCGAGGGCACCCCGCTGCGCCGCCACGTGGACGCCCAACGCGCCTACTACTCCTGGGTGGTGGACGGGCTCGCCCCGTCGCCGCTCCTCGAGCGGGCCTTCGCCCGCCTGGAGGAGCTGTGGCCGGCGGACGAGGGCCCGGCCGTCCTCAACTGGGGTGACGCCCGCATCGGTAACGTCATCTACGACGGGTTCACCCCGGTCGCCGTCCTGGACTGGGAGATGGCCGGCTACGCCCCCCGCGAGGTCGACCTCGGCTGGACCGTCTACCTCCACTGCTTCTTCCAGGACCTCACCGTCGGCTTCGGCCAGCCCGGCCTGCCGGACTTCCTGCGCCGCGAGGACCTGGAACGCCGGTACGCCGAACTCACCGGGCACGCCCCGCGCGACATGGAGTTCCACACCCTCTACGCGGCCCTGCGGCACGGCATCGTGATGCTGCGCATCGCCTACCGGCAGGCGCACTTCGGCGAGGTGGAGGTCCCGGCGGACCCGGACAGCCTGATCCTGCACCATGCCAGCCTGGCTGCCATGGTGCAGGGCACGTACTGGTAGCGGCGCGGGTCAGGCGGCCTGCGCGTGCTGCTGCCGCGTCTGCGGCAGCAGCACGGGGCTCGTCACGCGGACCGGACGCGAGCCCGGACCGCCCACGTGCGAGAAGGGCTGCGTGCGCCAGTCCAGCCCCTGGGGCAGGGTCAGCAGGACGACGGGGTCGGGCTCCGCGGCCTCCTCCTCGGGCTGGAGGACGCCCACGGTGGGCAGCGCGTCGCTGGCGGGCCGACCGGTGCCGGCGCACACCGTGAGCCCGAAGGGGTTCCACGGGGTCAGGCAGAGCGCGTGCTGCGGCAGGTACTCCTCGTCCGCGACGAGGGCGATCGACTGGCCGCAGTCGGGGCAGATCGCGTGGTGGATCTCGAACCCTTCGGCGTCCTCGAGGGTTCCGAGGTAGTCGTCGTCCTCGGATTCGAGAGGTTCCAGGGGCTCCGGTTCGATGCGACCGGCGCGCTTGGTGTTCAGCATGGATGTACTCCCCCTTGGGTGGGCCGGGCGGGCAGTTTCTTCGGCCTCGGCCACAGCAAGCACTTCCCGTCGCGCGGCACGAGTAACCACAACAGGCCGCCGTACGCCGGTATACCCTTGTGGCTTTGGTCACATGCCTGCCGCAGATGCCACCAGTGGGTGGACAGCACTGGGCCTGGAGCGCCCTTGGGCCTTAGGTTGAGCGGCTATGAGCGCAATGGAGGAGCTGGACCGCCAGATCGTGGATCTGCTCGTGCGGGACGGCCGGATGAGCTACACGGACCTGGGCAAGGCCACCGGCCTGTCCACGTCGGCCGTCCACCAGCGAGTACGCCGTCTGGAACAGCGCGGGGTGATCCGCGGCTACGCGGCCGTCGTCGACCCCGAGGCCGTCGGCCTGCCGCTGACCGCCTTCATCTCGGTCAAACCGTTCGACCCGAGCGCCCCGGACGACATCGCCGACCGGCTGGCGGGCGTCCCCGAGATCGAGGCCTGCCACAGCGTCGCGGGCGACGAGAACTACATCCTCAAGGTGCGCGTGGCCAGCCCCCTGGAGCTGGAAGACCTCCTGGGCCGCCTGCGCGCTCTCGCCCACGTCTCGACCCGTACGACCGTGGTCCTGTCCACCCCGTACGAGGCCCGCCCGCCCCGCGTCTGAATCCTTTCCGCGTACCTCACCCCTCGCCCCCCGCCCCTCGCACCGCTCGGCCGCGCCGGGCTCCGTCCGGCGGCCCCCCGGGCCGGGCCCCCGGCACCCGCGTCCACGCGCGCCCGGCGGACACGCGAAACTGGTCCGCATGACCGAGCGCGCGATCCCCGCCCCCAGCGACCCCACCCGTACCGTCCTCCTGCGCGGAGGAGAGGTCCACAGCCCCGCCGACCCCTTCGCCACCGCGATGGTGGTCGAGCGCGGCCACGTCGCCTGGGTCGGCTCCGAGGGCGCGGCCGACGCCTTCGCGCAAGGGGTGGACGAGGTCGTCGACCTCGGCGGGGCGCTCGTCACGCCCGCCTTCACCGACGCCCACGTCCACACCACCTCGGCCGGCCTCGCGCTGACCGGCCTGGACCTCTCCGGTGCCCGCTCCCTGCCCGCCGCGCTGGAGCTAGTCCGCGCGTACGCCGCGAGCCGGCCGGCCGACCGGGTGCTCCTCGGGCACGGCTGGGACGCCGCCCGCTGGCCCGAGCGCCGGGCCCCGCGCCGCGAGGAGCTGGACCGGGCGGCCGGTGGCCGTCCGCTCTACCTCAGCCGCATCGACGTGCACTCGGCCGTGGTCACCACCGCCCTGCTCGACCTCGTCCCGGGTGTGGGCACCGACGGCGACGAGCCGCTGACCCGCGACGCCCACCACGCCGTCCGCGCGGCCGCCCTGGCCGCCGTCACCCCCGCTCAGCGCGCCGAGGCCCAGCGGGCCGCACTCGACCGGGCGGCCTCCCTCGGGATCGGCTCCGTGCACGAGTGCGGCGGGCCCGGCATCTCCTCCGCCGAGGACTTCACGGCCCTGCTGGACCTGGCCGGGGAGCGGCCCGGGCCGCGCGTCTTCGGGTACTGGGCCGACCGGGACCTCGACCGGGTCAAGGAGCTGGGAGCCATCGGGGCGGCCGGTGACCTCTTCGTCGACGGGGCCCTCGGCTCGCACACCGCCTGCCTGCACAGCCCGTACGCGGACGCGGCCCACACCGGCACCGGCTACCTCGACGCCCAGGCGGTGGGGGAACACGTGGCGGCCTGCACCGAGGCGGGCCTCCAGGCCGGCTTCCACGCCATCGGCGACGCCGCGATCACCGCGGTCGTGGAGGGCGTCCGGGCGGCCGCCGAGAAGGTGGGCCTGGCCCGGGTCCGCGCGGCCCGCCACCGGGTGGAGCACGCCGAGATGATGACCCCCGCCACGATCGCGGCCTTCGCGGAGTTCGGCCTGACCGCTTCCGTGCAGCCGGCCTTCGACGCCGCCTGGGGCGGCGAGGAGGGCATGTACGCGGACCGGCTGGGCGCCGAACGGGCCCGCACCCTCAACCCGTACGCCGCCATGCTCAAGGCCGGTGTACCACTGGCCTTCGGCTCGGACGCGCCCGTGACCCCGCTGGACCCCTGGGGGGCCGTGCGCGCCGCCGCCTTCCACCGCACGCCCGAGCACCGGGTCTCCGTACGGGCGGCCTTCACGGCCCACACCCGCGGCGGCTGGCGGGCCATCGGCCGTGACGACGCGGGCGTCCTGGTCCCCGGCGCCCCGGCCGACTACGCCGTCTGGCGGACCTCGGAACTGGTCGTCCAGGCGCCCGACGACCGGGTCGCCCGCTGGTCCACCGACCCCCGCTCCGGCACCCCCGGGCTGCCCGATCTGAGCCCCGGCGCGGAACTGCCGGTGTGCCTGGCGACGGTGGTCGGCGGGCGGGAGGTATTCGTACGCCCACAGGGGTGATGCGGTCGGCCTCGGTTCGGTACGGGCGGCCGGACCCGGATAGGTTCGGCCGGGTCCACCACAGGACGTCCGTGCCGGATGGATCCGTCTGCTCAGCGCGCCCGCGCCTCGGGGGCGAGGGAAGGTTTCGCCGGTTGGGGGTCCCCCCTGCTCCGAAGGAGCCTGGGGGAGGGTGGTGCCCCAGGTCGGGGCCCGGCGGTCCAGTAGACAACGGTCAGGGCGGTCCGCAGCCAGCGAGCGCCTGACCGGCCCGAAGGACCGCGGGCCCCGATCGCTGTTCTAAAATCATCCACTGTGACAGGACGTGCAGGACGAACAGGAATACCTAAAGGGGACTCAGTGAGCGACGGCGGACAGCAGAGCTACGGACCGCTCGGTACAGCCTTGGTGATCATTCCGACCTACAACGAGGCGGAGAACATCGGGCTGATCGTCGGCCGTGTCCGCGCGGCAGTGCCCGAGGCCCACATCCTCGTCGCCGACGACAACAGCCCCGACGGCACGGGCAAGCTGGCGGACGAGCTGGCGGCCGGTGACGACCACGTGCACGTACTGCACCGCAAGGGCAAGGAAGGCCTCGGCGCCGCCTACCTGGCGGGCTTCGCCTGGGGCCTGGAGAACGGCTACGGCGTCATCGTGGAGATGGACGCCGACGGCTCCCACCAACCGGAGGAGCTGCCCCGGCTGCTCACCGCGCTGGCCGGGGCGGACCTGGTCCTGGGCTCCCGCTGGGTGCCGGGCGGCCGTGTCGTGAACTGGCCCAAGAGCCGTGAGATCCTCTCGCGCGGCGGGTCGACGTACTCCCGGCTGATGCTGGGCGTCCCGATCCGGGACGTGACCGGCGGTTACCGTGCCTTCCGCCGCGAGACCCTCGAGGGGCTGGGCCTGGAAGAGGTGGCCTCCGCGGGCTACTGCTTCCAGGTGGACCTGGCGCGCCGGGCGGTCCAGAAGGGCTTCCGCGTGGTGGAGGTGCCCATCACGTTCGTGGAGCGCGAGTTCGGCGACAGCAAGATGAGCAAGGACATCGTGGTGGAGGCCCTGTGGCGGGTCACCCAGTGGGGCGTCAAGGCCCAGGTCGCCAAGCTGACGGGCAAGGGCCCGGCCAAGGCCTGACCCGCGCCCAGAGGCCCCGGACACCCGCTGCCAGAAGGCTCCGGACACCCCCTAGGGGTCGCCCGGTACCTCCGGCTGAGGTCGTTCTTACGCGGACCCAGGCACACTGGGTGTCATGACGACCGGCACTGGATCCCTTGGGAAGGGCACTTCGACGGCCCCCCGGCGGCGCTCGCCCGCCCGTACGTTCCTTCCCCTCGCGGTCGCCGCCTGGCTGATCCTGGAGATCTGGCTGCTCAGCCTGGTCGCCGGCGCGGCCGGCGGGCTGACCGTCGCCCTGCTGCTCGCGGGCGCGATGGTGCTCGGCGTGGTGGTCATCAAGCGGGCCGGGCGGCGTGCCTTCAAGAACCTGGCGGAAACCTTCCAGCAGGCTCAGCAGGGGCAGCAGCCCACCCCGCAGCAGCCCGGCCAGGGCAATGGCCTGACCATGCTGGCGGGACTCCTGCTGATCATGCCGGGCCTGCTCTCCGACGTGGCCGGCCTGCTCTGCCTGCTCCCGCCGGTCCGGTCCTGGATCGGCCGCCGGGCGGCCCGCTCGCTGGAGCGGAAGATGGCCTCGGCGCCCGCCGGCAGCTTCGGCGACGCCTTCCAGCAGGCCCGTATCCGCTACCCCGACGGCAAGGTCGTCCAGGGTGAGGTCATCCGCGAGGACCGGCCGGAAGGGCCGCAGCAGCCGGACACCGGCTACCGCCCGCCGCTCGCCCCCTAGGCGAGCAGGCGAGCACCGAACGGCGAAGCCGGTACGGCGAACACGACGAGAAAAGCCGAGGGGCCCCGCCACACACTGTGTGGCGGGGCCCCTCGGCTTGTGCTGTCGTCCGGCTGTCAGGCGGACTTGCGGCTGTCCCGCGGATGCACGGCAATGTTCATGGCGCCGGAACGAAGGACCGCAAGCCTCTCGGCAAGCACTTCCTCCAGCTCCTCGCGGGTGCGCCGCTCCATGAGCATGTCCCAGTGCGTTCGCGCAGGCTTGCCCTTCTTCTCTTCGGGCCCGTCCCCGTCCACCAGGAGTGCCATGGCGCCGCACGCCTTGCACTCCCACTCCGGCGGAATTTCTGCCTCAACCGAGAACGGCATCTCAAATCGATGTCCGTTCTGGCATGCGTACTCCACCGCCTGGCGCGGGGCCAGATCGATGCCGCGGTCCGTCTCGTAGCTGGTAACCACGAGGCGCGTACCGCGGAGAGCTCGCTCACTCATGAATCGTGCCTCCCGGGCTTGTCGCCCACAGGACAGGTGTCGCTGTCGTCGTCATCCGGTCAACGTCCGGTCGGCGGTATAGATTCCCGCTCCGGGTCACGCGTCGCCCGTCGTGCCGCCCCTTGTTGTACCCACCAGTGCCCGTTTTGTCACATCTGGCAGCAGATGTCACCCAACGTCCACGCTTCTTGAGCGCGCAGTAACGGTCCGCCTGGCAGGCCAAAGGCGTACACTACCGGCCCTTTGCTTCAACGTCTAAATTCGTTCGGAATTCGTTCGCAGGTCCGGGTCGGGCGCGCGCTCCGGGCAGGCTCAGAGCCGCTCGGGTACAGGATTGCCTGCCGCCTTCACCGCCTCTCGCATCGGCACTCGCGCGAGGAGCACGAAACCCAGTGCGAAGAAGGCCACCAACGAGATGATCGCGTCCCGGTAGCTGCCCGTGAGCTGGTAGGTCAGGCCGAACACTAGCGGTCCCACCCAGCTCAGCCCGCGGTCGCTCAGCTCGTACGCCGAGAAGTACTCGGCCTCCTTGCCCGCCGGGACCAGGTGCGAGAACAGCGAGCGCGACAGCGCCTGGCTGCCGCCCAGCACCAGCCCGATCATCGCGGCGAGTGCGAAGAACCACACCGGGGTCCGGGCGGGCAGGAAGTATCCGACCGCCAGCGTCACCCCCCACGCCACCAGCGAGCCCAGGATCGTCCGCTTCGCACCGTAGATCCGGGCCAGCCGGCCCATCCCCAGCGCGCCCGCCACCGCCAGGACCTGCACCAGCAGCACCGCCGCGATCAGCGTGGACTGGTCCAGCTCCAGCTCCTCCGAGCCGTAGATGGAGGCCTGGGAGATCACCGTCTGCACGCCGTCGTTGTAGATCAGGTACGCCAGCAGGAACGACAGGGTCAGCGGGTAGCGCCGCATGTCCTTCAGCGTGGCGACGAGCTGCTTCCAGCCGCTGACGGCCGGCCCCGCCCCCGCCTCGTGGACCACGGCCCGGTCCCGCAGCCTGCGCAGCGGGATCAGCGCGAAGGCCCCCCACCACAGGCCCGCCGAGGCCAGGCAGATCCGCACGGCCTCGCCCTCGGTCAGGCCGAAGGAGTCGTGGCCCGTGTACAGGACCAGGTTCACCACCAGCATCAGCGAGCCCGCGGTGTAGCCGAAGGCCCAGCCCCGCGAGGAGACCGTGTCCCGCTCCTCGGGCGTGGAGATCTGCGGCAGGTAGGCGTTGTAGAGCACCATCGAGACCGACAGCGCGGCGTTCGCCACGATCAGCAGCAGTCCGCCCAGCAGATAGCGCTCGCCGCCCAGGAAGAACATCCCGGCCGTCGCGGTGGCCCCGACGTACGCCGCCACCGCCAGCAGCGGCTTCTTGCGCCCGGTCCGGTCCGCGACCGCACCCGCCAGCGGCATGAGCAGCACCGCCAGGATCACCGAGGCCGAGACCGAGTACGCGTAGAAGGAGCCGGCCCGCACCGGGATGCCCAGCGGGTGCACGAAGCCCTCGGCGTCCGCGGCGGCCTTGGCCACCGAGGTCAGGTACGGCCCGAGGAACACCGTGAGCACACTGGCCGAGTACACGGACACGGCGAAGTCGTAGAAGTACCAGCCCCGCTGCTCCCGTTTGCGTGCGGCAGCCGCGGTGGCCGATCTGCCGTCCTCCGCCCCGGGATCCGCCTCGTCTGTCGTCTGCGCACTCATTCGGTGCCCCCTCGTTGGTCCCCGTACCGCACCACCGCCGGTCCGGGGCGGCCGGCCGAAGGCGTGTCAGGCCCAGGCGCCGCGCCGGTCCAGCACCGTGCGCAAGATGTCGATCCGGTCGGTCATGATGCCATCGACACCCAGGTCGAGCAGAGCCTCCATGCGTTCCGGTTCGTTCACGGTCCACACGTGCACCTGGAGCCCCCGCGCGTGCGCGGTGCGCACGAACCTGCCGTCGACCACGCGGATGCCCGCCTGCGTCTCCGGAACCTGCGCCGCCACCGCCCCGACGCGCAGCGCCGCGGGGATCGCGTACGAGCGCAGCCGCAGGCCGACCACCCCGCGCACGCCGTACGAGGTCGCCAGCCGCGGGCCGGCGATCTTCTGGGCCCGGGCCACCCGGCTCTCCGAGAAGGAGCCCACGCAGACCCGGTCCCAGAGCCCGCGCCGGGCGATCAGGTCGACCAGCGGGTGCAGCGCCGACTCGGCCTTGACGTCGATGTTCCAGCGGGCGTCCGGGAACTCGTCCAGCAGCTCGTCGAAGAGCGGCAGCGGTTCGGTACCCGCCACCCGGGCCTCGCGGACGCGGCTCCACGGCAGCTCGCGGATGCGCCCCCGTCCGTCGGTGACCCGGTCCAGGGTCGCGTCGTGGAAGGCCACCAGCTTGCCGTCGGCCGTGGCGTGCACATCGGTCTCGAAGTAGCGGTAGCCGGCCGAGGCGGCCCGGTGGAAGGCGGCGGCGGTGTTCTCCAGCCCGTCCGCGGCACCGCCCCGGTGCGCGAAGGGGATCGGAGCCGGGTGGTCCAGATACGGGTGGCGAAGGCGTACGTGCGTCACGGCGGCAGTATCCCCCGCGCCGCGCGCCGGGGCATCGCGTGGGTGGGCGGCACGCGGGGGCCGGCAGCGCCCTGGTGGAAGTGGACTGGCGCGTGACAGTCTGTGCGGAAGACCTCAATCCAATCCGGGCCCCCGACGCGACCTGCCGGGGCCAATTCGACGAAGGTGGACCGCACGCAATGGCCGAATGGACCTCGGCGGTCGGTGCCGCGCAGCTCGCCCGCCTCATCGCCTCCCAGCAGGACCGGCCTGCCGTGCCCGGCGCCCGCAAGGCGCCCGCGTACCGCACCCTCGCCGACGGGATCCGGCTGCTCGTCCTGGAGGGCCGCGTCCCGGTCGCCGCGCGGCTCCCCGCCGAGCGGGAGCTGGCCGTCGCCCTCTCCCTCAGCCGCACCACCGTCGCCGCCGCCTACGAGGCGCTGCGCGGGGAGGGCTTCCTGGAGTCCCGCCGGGGCGCCGGCAGCTGGACCTCCGTACCGGCCGGGAACCCGCTGCCGGCCCGCGGCCTGGAACCGCTGCCGCCCGAGTCCCTCGGCTCGATGATCGACCTCGGCTGCGCCGCCCTGCCCGCCCCCGAGCCCTGGCTCACCAAGGCCGTCCAGGGCGCGCTGGAGGAACTGGCTCCGTACGCGCACACCCACGGGGACTACCCGGCCGGCCTGCCCGCGCTGCGCCGGATGCTGGCCGACCGCTACACCGAGCAGGGCATCCCCACGATGCCCGAGCAGATCATGGTCACCACCGGTGCGATGGGCGCCATCGACGCCATCTGCAGCCTCTTCGCCGGGCGCGGGGAGCGGATCGCCGTCGAGTCGCCCTCCTACGCCAACATCCTCCAGCTCATGCGCGCCGCCGGGGTCCGCCTGGTTCCCGTCGCGATGGCCGACGGGCTGGCCGGCTGGGACATGGACGTCTGGCGGCAGGTGCTGCGCGACTCGGCCCCCCGCCTCGCCTACGTCGTCGCCGACTTCCACAACCCGACCGGGGCGCTGGCCTCCGAGGAGCAGCGCCGGGCCATGGTCGAGGCCGCCCGTTCGGCCGGGACGGTCCTGGTCGTGGACGAGACCATGGCCGAACTCCAGCTGGATCCGGAGCTGGCCATGCCGCGGCCGGTCTGTTCCTTCGACCCGTCCGGCAGCACGGTGATCACCGTGGGCTCCGCCAGCAAGGCCTTCTGGGCGGGCATGCGGATCGGCTGGGTCCGCGCCGCCCCGGACGTCATCCGGAGCCTGGTCGCCGCGCGGGCCTACGCCGACCTGGGCACCCCGGTGCTCGAACAGCTCGCGGTGAACTGGCTGATGCGGACCGGGGGCTGGCAGGAGGCCGTCGGGATCCGCCGGGAGCAGGCCCGGGAGAACCGGGACGCGCTGGTCGCGGCGGTGCGCCGGGAGCTGCCGGACTGGGAGTTCGAGGTTCCGCGGGGCGGGCTGACCCTGTGGGCCCGTGCGGGCGGGCTCTCCGGCTCCCGGCTGGCCGAGGTGGGGGAGCGGGTCGGCGTACGGGTCCCCTCGGGGCCGCGGTTCGGCGTGGACGGGGCCTTCGAGGGCTACGTCCGGCTGCCCTTCACCGTGGGCGGGCCGGTGGCCGAGGAGGCCGCCGCCCGGCTGGCGGCGGCGGCCCGGCTGGTCGGCACGGGTGCGGGGGGCAGCGGGGCGGAACCGCCGCGCACCTTCGTGGCGTAACCCCAGGGGCCGGGGACGGGACGGGGTGTTGTCCGGGACGTAGAACGTGATTTGTTGGCGCGGTATCGGCCCGCGCCGACGAAGCCCGGACAGGGCGCCATAAATCATGAGTCCCGGACGGCACCCCGTCCCGGCACCGGCCCCGCCCCAGGGCTACGGTGCTTCGGCCGCCACTTCCGGGAGCTCCGAGGCGTCGATCGCCGAACCCTGAGCGGGTGGCTGCACAGGCTTGGCTGGCGTGACGGGGCCCTGGCCCCGCCGACCGCCCCCGCCGGGCGCGAGCCGTTCCGGCAGCAGGTCCAGTACGGCCTGGCGGAACCCGGGGTGCGTGGCGTCGTCGTACGGGTCCGGAGTGGCGGGCACCTGGAGCCGGTGCACCGGGCCGGTGCCGAGCCGGGCGTACCCGCGGCCCGGCGGGACCTGGGCGGTCGGCGTGGTGTGCGGAGGCAGGCCGAGGACGTCGGAGATCTGCTGGATCGCGGCCGGCCCGAGGACGACCCGGGCCCGGGTGTGCTGCCAGACGGCGTCGCCCAGCAGTTCCAGGTGCTCGAACTGTTCGGCCACGACCACCGTGATGTGCGCGGCCCGGCCGTGCCGCAGCGGCACCTGGAGCTGGGCGAGCGGGTCGGGGCGGCCGTCGGCGGCCGCGAGATGGGTGAGCACGCTCGGCCGGTCGAGCAGGATCCACAGCGGTCGGCGGGTGTCGTCGGGCGCCGGGCGGCCCGCCTCGCGGGCCCGGTGGGTGGCGACGAGCCGCCGCTCGGTCTCCTGGGCGGCCCATTCCAGGGTGGACAGCGCCCCGGTCGGCCCGCATTCCACGGCGAGGACGCCGGTGCGGCCGGCCAGGCAGGCGTACTCGCCGCTGCCGCCGCCCTCGACGATCAGTACGTCGCCCCCGTGCCGCAGGGCCTGGAGGGCGATCGAGCGCAGCAGGGTGGACGTGCCGCTGCCGGGCAGGCCGACGGCGAGCAGGTGCGGTTCGGTGGAGCGGGGGCCGGTGCGCCAGAGCACCGGCGGCACGTCGCGGGGCTCCCCGCAGTCCAGGACGGGCAGGGTCCGCTGGACGGTGCCCGCGTCGGTGAAGCCGAGCACGGTCTCGCCGGGCGAGGTCACGAACGGCTGGGCGGCGATGCCCGTCGGCAGCGCCGCCAGCACACTCAGGTCGAGCTGGTTGCCCTCCTCGTCCCAGTCGAAGAGATACTCCCGTCCGCGCCCGGACTTGGCGTGCAGCAATGTCTCGATCCGGGCCCGTGAAGCGGCCTCGCCATCGGTGAAGTAGGCCGGGTAGCGGATGCGCAGCCGGGTGACGCGGCCCGCCTCGTCGAACTCGTAGCCGCTGAAGGCCTTCTCCCAGTCCCCGCCGTGGGCGAAGAGCGGATTGGGGTCCTCCGGGATGGAGAAGTACGGCACGAGGGCTTCGTAGAGGGAGCCGAGCCGTTCGGTCTCGGCATCGCTGGGCCCGGTCTTCGCCGGGGTGCGGTCGCGTCCCTGCCAGGCCGCCGCCGCCATGACCGTGATCAGGGCGAGGAGCGGTCCGTAGGGAACGAGCGCGACCACGAGGACGCAGGCGGCCCCCAGGAACAGCGCGGGACCACGCTTGTCCTTGGGGGTCTCGGCCCATTTGCGCCGCCCGGCCGAGGCCAGGACGCGCAGGCCGCGTCCGATGGTGAGGAGCGGATGGAGGACGTCCGTGGCGCTGTCGGCGGCCGTGCGAGCGAGGTCGCGGCCCCGTGCCAGCGACGTGGTGCCGCTGCTGAGGATGCGGGGAAGTGGGCGCCGGGCCACGGGCGTCTCCTGGAGTTGTGGGTGTGACGGGTGCTTCGGGTGGGGCTGGGTGTCCGTGTGCGGGGCCGCGGCTAGAGCTTGATCCCGCCGAGAAGGCTCGCGAGGCTCGCGGTGCTCGCGGTGATGCTGGGGGCGATGGCGGAGCCGGCCAGGAAGAAGCCGAAGAGCGAGCAGACGAACGCGTGCGTCAGCTTCATCCCGTCCTTCTTGAAGAACAGGAAGCAGATGATGCCGAGCAGGACGACACCTGAGATGGACAGGACCATGAGCATTTCTCCTGGTGGGTGGGGACAGTCACCATCAGTTGTTCCAGGCTCACAGGAAGTATCAATGCGACAAAAGGTGCATACGGGTGAACGCGGCCGTTTTTCACTTGACCGGCTCACCCCGGCTGGCGCGTCGGGCGCGAAGGGGGCAAGGGTGATCTTTGCCTCGGCCCGGCCCCGGCATGTCCAGGCCCGGGCGCTACTCTGGCGATTCACCCGTACGGACGCAGTGCCGTGCATCCCCCTGCCCGCCTTCCGGCCCGGGGACGGGTCATCGGGGCGGGCCATGCGAGCAGCGAGCGAAAGGCGGTAACGATGAGCGAGCACACCGAAGGCACCTCTCCGGAAGGCCCCGACGAGGACGTCATCGAGCTGGCCACCAAGATCTTCGACCTGGCCCGCCAGGGCGAGGCCCAGACGCTCGCCGCGTACCTCGACGCCGGAGTCCCGGCCGACCTCACCAACGACCGCGGCGACACCCTCGTGATGCTGGCCGCCTACCACGGCCACGCCGAGGCCGTCACGGTGCTGCTCGCGCACGGCGCCGAGGCCGACCGCGCCAACGACCGCGGGCAGACCCCGCTCGCCGGAGCCGTCTTCAAGGGCGAGGAGGCCGTCATCCGCGCACTGCTCGCCGGAGGGGCCGATCCGAACGCCGGAACCCCCTCCGCCGTGGACACGGCGCGCATGTTCGCAAAGGCCGACCTGCTGGAACTCTTCGGAGCCAAGTAGTCCGCTTTTTGCCGGGCTCTGACCGGTACAGACCTCACAGTCTGGTCACGGCGGCCGTAAATGTGGTCGCGGCGCACAAACCGGCTGGGTCATCATGGCGTCGGATTCGATTCGCGGACAGGGCGGACGGGCAGGAGCGGGCAGGACACAACGGGTGTCCGACCCCCACTCCTGCCGGGGGACCGCCGCCCTGGCCGAGAAGCACCGACGAGAGTGAGAAGGCAATGGTCTACATCGAGCGGAACACGACGGCGGACGTCCTCGCATGCTGTTACGCGGCCCTGTGAATTCCGATTCCCGGTTGCGTCCCCAGCTTGATTTGAGGCCATTCCCATGTTCGAACCAGTCATAGCGCCTAGCGGCACCCTGCTCGGGCTCCTCCAGCGGGGCCGCGGCGACGGCACGCTGCACGCCCTGGCGGCGCCCCGTGCGGAGGCCCTGGAGGCCCTCGACCGGTGCGTGCTCCGCGACCCGCGTCAGGACTGGCAGGTCGAGAACCGCTCCTTGTACTACGCCCGGCTGTACCTGGACCTCGACGGCCCCCTCGGCGAGATCGAGGCCCACCTCTTCTGCTCCGAGGACCTCCTCGACGACGAGGACCACCGGACGGGCCTCGCGCTGTCCGTGCTGGGCCACCTGGCCTCGTACGGCCGCGACGACGCCCTGATGCTGCTGCGCCGGTACGCCGCCTCCGGCGCGAACTGGGCCTGGGCCCTCGACGAGCTCGCCCTGCGCGACGACGACGAGGGACTGCGCTCCCTGGCCGCGCCCGTCATCGCCCGCTTCCCCGCCACGGCGGAGGGCGAGGCGCGGCTGGCCGCCGCCGTCCGCGACGCGTACGAACCCCGCCCGTGGTGCCTGTGGGAGGAGTCGCCGGAGTACGGGGAGCGGCTGCGCGCCGCCCGCCAACAGGGGTCCTTCGACCGCTGGCAACGCCAGCTGACCCCGAGCGGCCCCCGGCCCGGCTGGGGCGTCCAGGCCGTCTTCGACTGGGCCGCCGACGGGCTGCGCCGCGGCACCCCGCTGCACGTGCCCGCCGCACGCTGCCTCGCCGCCGTGGCCGCACCCGAGGACCGCCCCGCCATCCTCGCGGCCGCCGCCGGAGCCTCCGGCGAGGCCGCCCGCGCCACCGCCCTGCACCACCTGGTCCTCGCCGAACCGGAGAACCCGGCCGTGCTGGACCTCATCGAAGCCGCCGCCGACGAGCCCGCCGTGGCCGCCTACGAGCGCATGTGCGGCCCCGCCGCCGTCGACCGGGCCCGGCGCTGGATCCACCGCCCCGACGCCCTGGGCGCGGCCGCCGCGGCCACCCTGGCCGCCCGGGGCGGGGCCGGGGACGCCGGACTCGTGCTGGGCGCCCTGCGCTCCACGGTCCGCGGCGCCGGCCCCGACACCCAGCGGCTGTTCGCCCTCGTCGACGGAGCGGGCCGGCTCGCCATCGGCTGCGCCGCGCCCGTACTGAGGCACATCTACCGCGAGACGGCCTCGTCCCACCTGCGCGGCCGAGCGGCGCGCGCCCTCGCCAGCACGGACCCCACCTTCGCGGCGGGCTTCGCCGTCGAATGCCTCTGGGACTGCGAGGAGACCACCCGCGAGGTGGCCGCCCACCACGCGGAGACGGCCGACGCCCGTGTCGCGCCGAGACTCCGCCGCCTTGCCGCCGATCCGGCGGAGGAGGAAGAAGTGCAGTCGGCGGTGCGGAGCCGGATAGCGCCGGAGTCGGCGGTGTAGCCGCCTGTCCTGCGGGCGGCTCGGCGGTGTAAGGCTCGGCTGCGGCCGGGCCCCTGGGGCTCCGCCCCAGACCCCGCGCCTCAATCGCCGGCGGGGCTGGATTTGGCCCTGGCTTCGCCCCTGCGCAGGTGGCCTGGTCGGTGGGGTCGGTGCGCGGGGCCGCTCCGGGTTGTCTCCTCGGCTCGCGCACTGAGCCCGACCCGACGCCATCGGCCCAGGTTGCGCGCTCGTCCTGCGGGGACAACCCTGCGCGTCCCCACTCCCCTCCGCCACGGCTTCCGCTTCCGGAGCCTGGGCGTGGGGCGGGGTCGCGCAGGAGAGTCCCCGCAGGACGAGCGCGCAACCCAGGCCGGGCTTTCGTAGCGGGGGCTCAGTGCGCGAGCCGAGGAGACGCTCCGGAGCGACCCCGACCCACACCCCGCCAAGCCCCCGCCAGGGCCAAGGCCAAACCCAGCCCCGCCGGCGATTGAGGCGCGGGGTCCGGGGCGGAGCCCCGTGCAACGGCGCCGCAGACGCCAAGCCCCGCGCTCAGCGGGCCGGTACGAACCTCAGCGGGATGCCCGGCCGGGCCTGCGCCGCCGCGTCCAGGGCCGCCGCCGCGACCACGCCCACCACCGGGTAGCCGCCCGTCACCGGGTGGTCGGCCAGGAACACCACCGGCAGCCCGTCCGGCGGCACCTGGACCGCGCCCAGGACCATGCCCTCGCTCGGCAGTTCACCGGGCCGCCCGCGCACCAGCGGGGCCCCCGCCTCCGTGCGCAGGCCGATCCGGTTGGACATCGCCGACACCCGGAACCGCGCCCGCCACAGGCCCGCCAGCGAAGCGGGCGTGAACCAGTCCGCCCGCGGCCCCAGCCGCACCGGCAGCACCAGTTCCCCCGGTGCCCCCGGCACCCGCAGCTCATCCGCCCCGCATACGGGATCCGGCCCCGGCCGCCCCACAGGCAACACGGCCCCGGCCGCCACGACGGCCGGCCCCAGCCCCGACAGCAGGTCCGTCGAGCGACTGCCCAGCACCGGCGGGACGTCGAGGCCGCCCCGCACCGCGACGTAGCCGCGCAGCCCCGACTCCGCCCGGCCGACGTCGAGCTCCGCCCCTGCCCGCAGCCGGACCGGGGCTCCCCAGGGCGCGGGCCGCCCGTCCACCCGTACCGCGCAGGGCGCGCCCGTGACCGCCACCGTCACCGCCGCCAGTGCCCGGAGCCCCACCCCGTCCAGGGTCGTCTCCAGCGCCGCCGCGTCCGGCGGATTGCCGAGCAGCCGGTTGGCCAGCGCGTAGGCCCCCGTGTCCAGCGCTCCCGAGCGGGGCACCCCCAGGTGCGCGTGGCCCGGCCGCCCCAGGTCCTGGACCGTGGTCAGCGCACCCGGCCGGAGCACCAGCAGCTCACTCATGGCCCTCCTCCTCGAACCGCACCCGTACCCCCGGCGCGAACAGCGCCGCCGGTTCCCGCGACGGGTCCCAGAGCACCGCCCGGGTGGACCCGATCAGCTGCCAGCCGCCGGGGGAGGAACGCGGGTACACGCCCGCGTACTCGCCCGCCAGCGCCAGCGAGCCCGCCGGAACAGCCGGCCGGGGCGTGTCCCGCCGGGGCAGGTGGAGGTGTTCCGGCAGGCCCGTCAGATAGCCGAAGCCGGGCGCGAACCCGCAGAAGGCCACCCGGAAGACGATGCCGCCGACGATGCCCGCGACCTCAGGGACCGGCACCCCCCACAGCCCCGCCACCTCCGCGAGGTCCGGCCCGTCGTAGCGCACCGGCACGGTCACCAGCGGCCCCTCCGTCTCCGCGAGCGGCGGCACCTCCCAGCCCGCGATCCGGGCCGCCAGCGCCCCCGGATCGGGTACGCCGTCCAGCAGTACGGTCCGGGCCGCGGGCACCACGTCCCGTACGCCGCCCAGCTCGCCCGCGTCCCGCCGGCGCAGCACCTCGGCGTGCAGCGCCGCCACGTCCGCGGCCGACCCCAGCTCGATCAGCAGCCCCTCGGCCCCCACGGGCAAGGCGCGCATCCGCAGGCTCACGCGAACGCCTCCACCCGGACCCCGGCCGCCTCCAGCGCCCCGCGCACCCGCAGCGCGAGGCCCGCGGCCCCCGGGGTGTCCCCGTGCAGGCACAGGGAACGCGCGGCCACGGGCACCAGCGACCCGTCGGAGGCCGTCACCACGCCGTGGGCGGCCATCCGTACGGCCCGCGCGACGACGGCGTCCGGATCGTGCAGCACCGCACCCGGCTCGCCGCGCGGCACCAGCGTCCCGCCCGCCGTGTACGCCCGGTCGGCGAAGGCCTCGGGTACGGGGGCCAGCCCGGCCTCGGCGGCGGCCGAGAGCAGCAGCGACCCCGGCAGGCCCAGTACCGGCAGGCCGGCCGCACCGGCGGCCACGCGCACCCCCGCGACCACCGCGGCGGCCTGGCCCGCGTCGTGCACGGTGCGGTTGTAGAGCGCGCCGTGCGGTTTCACGTACGACACCCGGGAGCCGGCCGCGCGCGCGAAGACCTCCAACGCCCCGATCTGGTAGGCCACCTCGTCCGCCAGCTCGTCCGGCGGCACGTCCATGGAACGCCGCCCGAAGCCCGCCAGGTCCCGGTAGGAGACCTGCGCGCCGATCCGCACCCCCCGCTCGGCGGCCAGCTCGCATACCCGGCGCATGATGGACGGGTCCCCGGCGTGGAAGCCGCAGGCCACGTTGGCGCTCGTGACGACGGACAGCAGCGCCTCGTCGTCGGTCAGCGTCCAGCGGCCGAACCCCTCGCCGAGGTCGGCGTTCAGGTCGGTCGGGACGGCGGGCCCGGGACCGGCCGCGGGTGTGATCATGGAAGCCATGCGGCGAGCGTAGAACAGCGAACGCACCGTCTCCCTAGAGGCCGGGACGATCCGGCCGAACCGTGCCGTTTGGGTTGTTGTCAGGGTCAGCGCCTAGTCTTTGTCCGTGACTCTCCCCGCCCCGGCGAAGACCCTTCCGTCCCCGGCGCCGGGCCCGGCCGCCGACGAGGGCCTGGCCCGGCGGCTGCGCGCCCTTGCCTGCACCGCCCCGCTGCACGACCTCGACGTACGCAAGGCCAATCTGGCGGGCGAGTACGGGGTCTACGCGATGGCGGAGGTCGCGCTGGCCGCGATCGACCTGGTCACCCTCAACATGGACTTCGACACGGGCGCGGACCACGAGCAGATAGTGGCCAGGCTGCTGCCTCGCGTCGCCGCCCAGGCGCCGTCCCGCCCGGCGGCCGAGCACGAGCGGGTGGCCCGCTGGGTGCTGGAGAACCTGATCAACGTCGGCAGCGTGGACCGCGGCTTCCGCGCGATCTACGGCACCTTCGGCCCGGACGGGGTCTACGTCCGCCGCGACTACGACTTCAAGCTCATCGAGGAGGTCCCGGGCCCCGGCGGCACCGTCTACCTGCGCACCACCGACGAGGCCGTCAACGTCCTCGTCGGCGCCCTCGACACCGACGTCACCAGCGCGCAGATCGCCGCCGAGGTCAAGCTCGAGGTGCTGATCAGCCGCGGCCGGCTCGCCGACGCCCAGCTCGCCGCGGAGCAGGCCCGCTACCGGACCGTCCAGTACGCCGAAACCCTGCGCCGCACCCTGGACGCGACCCGGCGCAACGTCCGGGCGGTGGACTGGCTCCAGGCCGTCCCCGACATGATCGCGGAAGCTCTCGACCACGTCGCCGACCGCTACCGCCACGAGAACGCGATCCTCACCAACATCCGCAAGGCGCGCGACGAGGCGGAGGAGCCGGAGAACAAGCGGCGCGCCGCCGAACTGGTCGACATCGTCAAGGACTGCATCCGCCGCCACACCCAGCTCCAGTCCCGGCTGCTCGACGCCGGCCCGCTCTTCCGCGCCGAACAGGACCGGCAGGCCTTCGCGGCCCCCGCGCCGCGCTCCGGCATCGACCTGTACGGGCAGCTCGTCGCCCCGCTCCTGCCGCTGCCCCTCGCCCAGGCCGGCCGGGTCACCGACGCCTTCTTCGCCTCCGGCGCGGGACTGCGCACCCCCGTCTCCGTCCGGGTCGCCGATCTCGTCGAGATCCTGCTGACCCCGCCCGTGGAGCGGGAGCACCTCGGCGCGGAGATGCCCGAGCCGGACCTCATCGCCACGCCGGACGACAGCCGCTTCAGCGAGGAGCAGCTCGCCGTCGCGACGGAGCTGCTGAACCTCCCGCACGACGCGCCGCGCCGCCTGTCCGGCCTCCTCGCCGAAGCCCGCCGCACGGACCCCGAACTGCCGTACCTGGTGGCCCTGCTCGCCGTCCACGCGGCGAGCCCGGCCGTGGGCACGGCGTACCGCCAGGGCGAGGAGCGGCTGCTCTTCGCCGTGGACGACGGCACCTCCCTCGACGACCCCGAATTCGGCGGAGCCGACCTGATCGTCGGCACGGCCCTGCTGGACGCCGCCGGCATGGCCGCCGACCGCGCGGAGGCGTCATGACCGGCGTCTTCCCGGCCGCTTCAGCCTCGCCGGCGTTTGAGGCGCGGGTCCGGGCGGAGACCGGTGCCCGGCGGAGCCGGGCTTCCCGGGGCGCCGCCCCAGACCCAGCGCCTCACACGCCGGCGAGGCTGAATCGTGCGGCGCGGGAGCTTGCCCCCGCTGGACAGGACCCGGCCGCCGCCGAAGCCGCCGCACCACCACGCAGCGAACCCACCCGTACCACCCGCACCGCCCGCACCGCCGAGGAGACGTACCCGTGAGCGACCACCACGCCGAGCACCCCGCGTGGAGCGAGCCCGCGGCTCCCGCCACCCCCGTCGCGGCGGCGAACCCGGCGCTGACCCCCGCCGACGCCGCGGACGCGGCCCGGCTCGTCGCGTTCGGGCTCCAGCCCAAGCTGCTCCCCGCCCGCGACGCCGAGTACGCCGAGCTGCTGCGCCGCTACCGCGAGGAGCCCGCCTTCGGCCGGCTCGCCGACGCCGTCGCCACCGGCCTCGGCCTCGTCGTCCTGGAGGTGTCCCCCCGCGCGGGGATGGCCGTCGCCGCCGGCGAGGACTCCGTCTTCGCCGTCCGCATGGGCGACTACGCCCGCCGCACCGCCGCCGACTCCGCGGACCGGTTCCTGCACGGCCTCGCGCACCTGGCCGTCGCGGCCCTCGCCTTCCCCCGCCCCGAGGACCTCGCCGACGACGGCTACATCGGCCGCGTCACCGTCAACGGCGTCGACGCCTTCGTCCGCCAGACCTGCCGCCGCCTGGAGGAGCGCGCCGAGGAGCTCGGCGAGAACACCGACCCCGCCACCGACGCCCCCGGCCTGGAGGCCGCCTGGCGCGTCTACGCCCGCCGCAGCGCGACCGGCGCCACCAAGGACGCCCGCCGCCTGGCCGGGTCCACCACCGGCATCGTCGGCAAGGCCGCCGCCTTCCTCACCGAGTCCGGTTTCCTCCAGCGCACCGGGGACGACGCAGGAGGCACGTACCGCACCACCCCCCGCTACCAGCTCCAGGTCCGCGACATGGCGGGCAGCGCGGCGATGGCCGAGCTCCTGGAACTCGGCGTGGTCCCCGTCAGCGACGGCTCCGCCACCCTCCTGCCGCCGCCCGAGGGCGACGACCTGGAGCTGGCCGCCGACGCCGGACTGCCCTTCCACGCCTGAGTCCTGATCCCCGTACCCCCTGCCTCACCCAGACACCACGAGAGTCCGCCGCCATGTACGAGCTGTCCCGGATCCGCCTCTACTCCATCGGGCCCGCCGGTGCGCGCTACGCCGACACCGTGCTCGACCTGCGCGGAGTCGGCGAGCCGGTGCCCCACCCGGCGCCGACCCAGGCGGAGTTCTTCGAGGACGAGCCCACCGGCCCGCCGCGCCGTCCCGCGCCCGCCGGAGTGCTGTTCCTGGAGAACGGCGGCGGCAAGTCCGTCCTGCTCAAGCTGATCTTCTCGGTGATGCTCCCGGGCCACCGCAACACCCTCGGCGGCGCCAGCTCCGGCGTGCTCCGCAAGTTCCTCCTCGCCGACGACTGCGGCCACGTCGCCCTGGAGTGGCAGCACACCCAGACCGGCGAGTGCCTGGTCGTCGGCAAGGTCAGCGAATGGCGCGGCCGCCAGGTCTCCAACGACCCGCGCAAGTTCGCCGAGGCCTGGTACTCCTTCCGCCCCGGCCCCGGCCTCAGCCTCGACAACCTGCCCGTAGCCGAGGCCACCGCCGTCCGCCCGCCCGTCGAAGGCGCCTCCGGCGCCCAGGGCCGGCGCCGCACCATGAAGGGCTTCCGCGACGCCCTCACCGAGGCCGGCAAGGCGTACCCGCACCTCGAAGTGGGCTGGGAGGAGATCCACGACCGCTGGAACGAGCACCTCACCGAACTCGGCCTCGACCCGGAACTCTTCCGCTACCAGCGCGAGATGAACGCCGACGAGGGCGAGGCCGCCGGCCTCTTCGCGGTCAAGAAGGACTCCGACTTCACCGACCTCCTGCTGCGCGCCGTCACCGACACCCGCGACACCGACGGCCTTGCCGACCTCGTGCACGGCTTCGGCAACAAGCTCGGCCGCCGCGCCGAGCTGATGGCCGAACGGGAGTTCACCGCAGGCTCGGTGGACCTGCTCACCAAGATCGTCGAGGCCGCCGCCACCCGCTCCCGGCTCCGCGACGTCCACGCCGGCGCGGAACGCCGTACGCGCACCCTGGCCCGGCGGCTGTCCGCCCGCGCCGCCGGGGAACGCGGCCTGGCCGCCGACCTCGCCCAGCGCGTCACCGGCGCCGCCCACGAGGTCACCGCCGCCGAATCGGCCCGGGCCCGCAGCGCCGCCGTCTCCGCCGAACTCGCCTACCGGCACGCCTCGCTGGCCCTGACCGTCGCCGACAAGGCCGCGGCCGCCCAGCGCCGCGAACTCCTCGAAGCCCGCACGCTGCACTCCGCCTGGCAGGCCGCCGAGACCGTACTGCGCCACCGCGCGGCCGCCGACCGCTCCGCCCGGGTCGCCGCCGCGATCCTGGAAGCCGAGCGGGACGCCGCCCCGGCGCTCGCCGCCCGCGCCACGGCCGCCACCGACCTCGTACGGGCCCTGCACACCGCCGCCGAGCACGGCGAGCGCGTGGCCAACGAGGAGGAGGAGCGTTCCGCCGTCCTCCAGGCCACCGGCGAGGCCGCGCACCGCGACGCCACCGCCGCCGCGACGGCCGCCCAGCGGGCCCGCAGCGAGGCCGAACACCTCCGCTCCCGCCTCGGCGAGGTCCAGCAGGAGACCGCCGAGGCCGTCCGCGCGGGCTGGCTCGACGACTCGGCGCCCGACGCCGACCCGGCCCGTGCCGCCCTCGCCGCCGCCGACGCGGAGCAGACCGCCGTGGCCGCCTGGGACGAGGCCCGCGCAGCCGCCAGGACCGCCTCCGAAGCCGCCCGCGAGGCCGCGGCCACGGAATCCCGCGCCGAACTCACCGCCGCCCGCGCCGCGGACGCCGCCGACGCGGCCGAAGCCGCCCACGCCGCGGAGCACCGCACCGCAGCCTCCCTCGCCGCCGCGCCGCGGCTGGCCGAGCTCCTCGGCCTCCCGTCCGCCGACGCCCCGGTGCCATCGCCCCGGGCGGGCGACGGTTCCGCGGCCGCCGCCGCGGCCGGACCCGCCGGGCCCGGGCCGCACCCCGGCGCCGGGTCCGCTGCGGGCCACCGCGCCCCCGCGGGCGGCCCGCAGGGCGCCACCGCCCCGGGCACCTCGCAGGGCGCCGCCCACGCCGCGCCGGCCACCGGTGCAGGCCGGCTCACCGCCGAGGACCTCGACCGCGGCGCCGACGACCTGAGCGCACTGCTGAACGACGGAGTCGCCGCGGCCGAACGCCAGCTGTTCGAGCTGCGCACCGCGGCCGCCGACGACGCCCGCATCCTCGGGGCACTCGGCGACGGCGGTCTGCTGCCGCCCGGCCCCGACGTCCTCGCCACCGTCGAGTACCTCGGCGAGCACGGCATCCCCGCCCTCCCCGGCTGGCGCTACCTCGCCCAGTCCGTGGACCCCGCCGACCACAGCGCCGTCCTCGCCGCGCGCCCCGAACTCGTCGACGGCGTCGTCATCACCGACCCCGACACCCACAGCCGCGCCCGCGAGGTCCTCTCCGGCGCCGCCCTGCTGCCGCGCTCCACCGTCGCCGTCGGCACGGCCGCCGCCCTGCTGGCCCCCGTACCGCCGGCCGACCCCGACACGGCCGTGTCCAGCATTTTCATCGTTTCGCCGAACCCGGCCATGCACGACGAGCACGCCGCCGACGAGGAACGCCAGGCGCTGCGCACCCGCGCCACCGACCGCGACGCCGAGATCCGGGACCTGGCCGCCCGGCTCTCGGGGGACCGCGAGCTCGCCGCCCGCCTCGTCTCCTGGCGCACCGGCTGCCCGCCCGGCCGCCTCGCCGAACTCGCGCAGCAGGCCGCGGCCGCCCGTACCTTCGCCGAGGAGGCCGACGCCGAGCTCGCGGAGGCCCGCACCGTACGCGCCGAGGCCGACGATGCCGCCGCCGACGCATCCCGCGTCCGCGACGAGCGCCAGGACGCCGCCCAGCGCGCCCGCCGCGCCGCCGACGCCCTCGCCGGCCTCGCCTTCCGGCTGCGCGAACGCGCCGGCTGGCAGGCGAGGCTCCGTGAACTCGCCGACGAGGCCGCCGAGTCCGAGGCCCGCGCCGAGGTCTGCCTGGACCGGGCCCGCGCCGCCGACGAGGACCGCCGCGCCGTCCAGCGCGCCGCCGACGACGCCCGGCGCACCGCCCGCGCCCTGCGGGCGGAGCGCGCCGAGATCGCGGGCGCCCCGGACCCCCTCCCCGAGGACGACGGCGCCTCCAAGGCCCCGCTGCCCGACCTCCGCGAGGCCTACCGGGCCGCCTCCCAGCTCTACGAGAAGGTCGGCGTCGGCGCCGACCTGCGCGCCGAACAGGCCCGCGCCGAGAGCGACGAGAGCGCGGCCCTCGCCGAACTCGACCGCCTCACCAACAAGGTCCGCACCCGCGCCGCCCAGCTCCTCGAAGGCACTGACGGCGCCGACGGCCCCTCCCGCCAGGCCGCCGCCGCCCGCGCCGAATCCCTCGTACAGATGCTGGAGACCCGCGCCTCCCACGCCAGCGAGCAGCTCGGCCGGCTGCGCGGCGAGGCCGAGCGGCACGCCCCCGCCGAGGGCGAGGCGCACACCGAACTGCCCGAGGAGCTGGTCCCGGCGGACGTCGACCAGGCACAGGTCCTGCTGCGTACGGCCACCGTCCAGCTCGCCGCGCACACCGCCGCGGTGGAACACGCCCGCGCCGCCCACGCGGACCTGCTGCGCTCCCACCGGGCCGCCGAGGACGGCGCCGGCGGCTTCGACGAGACCGCGGCCCTGCTCCGGGACCTGCTGCGCGACCACACGCACCCGGAGGACGAGCAGGAGCCGGTGGCCCACCTGGGCAGCCTGGAGGAGGCCCGGCAGTCCGCCGCCGAGGCCCGACGCTCGCTGCGCGGCTGCGCGGCCGACCTCTCGGCCGCCGAGTCGGCGGTGCGCGAGGCGAGCGACATCCTGGTCCGGCACGCCAACGCCACCCGCTACGAGCAGGTACGCACCCCCGCGCGCCAGCAGATCCGCGAACTGCCCGCCTCTGCCCTGCCCGAGCACGCGGCGGCCTGGGCGGCGGCCTTCGCGCCCCGGCTGCGTGTCCTCACCGACGAACTGGCGCAGCTGGAGCGCAACCGCGACAGCATCGTCGACCGGCTGCGCGGCCTCGTCGAATCGGCGCTGGCCACCCTGCGCTCCGCGCAGCGCCTGTCGCAGCTGCCGGAAGGCCTCGGCGAATGGTCGGGCCAGGAGTTCCTGCGGATCCGCTTCGAGGAACCCGACCAGGCCACGCTCACCGAGCGCCTCGGCGAGGTCATCGACGAGGCCACCCGCGCCGCGGTGAAGAAGAACAGCACCGCCTCCTTCGGCGAGGGCCGCCGCGACGGCATGTCCCTGCTGCTGCGCGCGGTGCAGGCGGCGCTGGAGCCCAAGGGCATCTCCGTCGAGATCCTCAAGCCGGACGCCGTGCTGCGCGCCGAGCGGGTCCCGGTCGGGCAGATGGGCGACGTCTTCTCCGGCGGGCAGCTGCTGACCGCCGCGATCGCCCTGTACTGCACGATGGCGGCGCTGCGCAGCAACGACCGCGGCCGCGACAAGCACCGCCACGCGGGCACGCTGTTCCTCGACAACCCGATCGGCCGCGCGAACGCCACGTACCTGCTGGAACTGCAGCGGGCCGTCTCTGACGCGCTCGGCGTCCAGCTGCTGTACACGACGGGCCTGTTCGACACCACGGCCCTCGCCGAGTTCCCGCTGGTCATCCGGCTGCGCAACGACGCGGACCTGAGGGCGGGCCTGAAGTACATCAGCGTGGAGGAACACCTGCGCCCGGGCCTTCCGGAGCAGTCCCCGGAGGGGGAGACCATCCACGGAGAGATCACGGCCACCCGTATGTTCCGCCGGAGCTGACGCCTGTGTGACGGGTCAGCGTCGGCCGAAGGCCGCCAGGGGGCCGTCCTCGCGGGGTATTCGGGCCGGGCCCGCCTTGCGCGCCGCACGGGCGGCCCTGGCGGCTTGGCGCGCCTCGCGGCGGCGGCTGCGCGCCGTGCTGCTCGGCGCGGACAGGACCCCGTACCGCTGGTTCCACGTCTGCCGGGTGATCCACACGTCCAGGACGCCCCAGGTGGCCACGATGGTCCCCGCGACCGCGCCGAGGGCCATCGGGAAGGCCAGCCAGGATCCGGTGAGCGCGAGGAAGAAACTGATCGTCGCCTGGGTCAGGGTGACGGCCACGATCAGTACCGCCCGCACCGCCGACGCCCGCACCGGGTCCGGCATCCGGCGGCGACGGGCCGGTTCCTCCACCCACAGCCCGCGCCCCCGCACACCGGCCCGGCCGCCGTCCCCTGCGTCACTGCTCATGGTCCGCCCACTCCCCACCACGCGGTCCGTCATCCTGCCCGCCCCCGACGTCCGTCCGGACACCTGCACTGGACGTCTACCCAGACGTCCGCCCCCATGCGTCCCCCATGCGTCCCTCGAACTGACAGACGTACGGCGGCGGCGAGAGATTCCCGGATCCCGGACACCTCACCGGACCGGGTGGGTCCGGAACGAATAATTCCAGCCATCCATCCGGTTGCGGGAACCGAGGCCCCACGGAGTGTCATCTGCCACATATCGGGCCGCTCTTGACCGGAAGTATCGGACAACTGGTGATCTTCGTCCAGGGGTCCGGCCGAAAACGTCCGGACACCCCTTCGAGGCCGCTCCGTGGCAGTAGTAGGCTCACGCCGTTTAAATGACGGAACACCGACCCCCGACAACGGGGTTGAGCTGGGGGAGGCTGGGGAGGCCATGCGCTTTCGCGGGAAGTCCATCCGCCGGAAGATCGTGGCGTTGCTCCTTGTGCCGCTCGTCTCCCTGACCGCCCTCTGGGGCTTCGCCACGGTCATCACCGGCCGTCAGGCCGTCCAACTCCTCGATGTCGCCTACGTCATCGACAAGGTCGGGTACCCCATCGAGGACGTCGTCCGCGTCGTCCAGAAGGAACGCCGCCAGAGCCTCGTCGTACTCGGCGACCCCCGCGCCGCGACCGCGACCGCCGAACTCGCCAAGTACCGCGCGGCCACCGACGACGTCGTCGAACGGATCGGCGCGAACGCCCGGGACCCCGAGGTCACCGACGAGCTGAGCGCCTCGAACGCCCAGCGCCTGCGCTCCATCCTCGCCGCGTTCCACGGCATCAGCGCCCTGCGCCGCTCCGTCGACCAGAACACCCTGGACCCCAGCCAGGCACTGGAGCTCTACAGCCGCCTCGTCGACCCCTGCTACGAGTTCCTCATGAACCTCCACGCGCTGGAGAACGTCGAGATGGACAAGCAGGGACGCGCCCTCGTCGGCATCACCCGGGCCCGCGAGGCGCTCTCACGCGAGGACGCCGTCATCGCCTCCGCCCTCGCCGCCCGCAGCGTCGGCGCCGCCGACCTCCGCAACGTCTCCGACTTCGCCGCCAACCGCACGCTGCTGTACGAGTTCAACCTCGCGATCCTCCCGGCCGCCGACCGCCAGCGGTTCGAGGAGTACTGGGCCGGCCCCGACACCAAGGCGCTGCGCGACGCGGAGGAACGGTTCCTCACGGGCGGCGCGGTCAAGAACCCCCGCGTGACCTCCGCCCAGTGGGACGAGGCCGCCGCCCAGGTCCTCGACGACCTCGCCACCATGGGCACCGCCGCGGGGGACCGCTACCAGAAGCGCGTCGAACCCGTCGCCATGGACGTCCTGGTCCAGGCGGCCGTCGCCGGCGTCCTCGGCTTCATCGCCCTGGCCGTCTCCCTGATCCTCTCCGTACGCATCGGCCGCGACCTGGTCCGCGACCTGTCCCGGCTCCGCAAGGAGGCCCACGAGGCCTCCGGCGTCCGGCTGCCCGGCGTGATGCGCCGCCTCGCCGCCGGGGAACACGTGGACGTGGAGACCGAGGCGCCCCGCCTGGAGTACGAGAAGGACGAGGTCGGCCAGGTCGGCCAAGCCCTCAACACCCTCCAGCGCGCCGCCGTCGAGGCCGCCGTCAAACAGGCCGAACTGCGCCGCGGCGTCTCCGAGGTGTTCGTCAACCTCGCCCGCCGCAACCAGGTCCTGCTGCACCGCCAGCTGACCCTCCTCGACAGCATGGAACGCCGTACGGAGGACAGCGAGGAGCTGGCCGACCTCTTCCGCCTCGACCACATGACCACCCGCATGCGCCGCCACGCCGAAGGACTGGTGATCCTCTCCGGCGCCGCGCCCTCCCGCCAGTGGCGCAAGCCCGTCCAGCTCATGGACGTCGTACGGGCCGCCGTCGCCGAGGTCGAGGACTACGAGCGCATCGAGGTGCGCCGCCTGCCGCGCCTGGGCATCGCCGGCCCCGCCGTCGCCGACGTCACCCACCTCGTCGCCGAACTGCTGGAGAACGCCACCGTGTTCTCGCCGCCGCACACCGCCGTCCAGGTGCACGGCGAACGCGTGGCCAACGGCTTCACCCTGGAGATCCACGACCGCGGCCTCGGCATGAACCCCGAGGCGCTGCTCGACGCGAACCTGCGGCTCGCCGAGACCCCCGAGTTCGAACTCTCCGACACCGACCGGCTCGGCCTGTTCGTCGTCAGCCGCCTCGCCCGGCGCCACAGCGTCAAGGTGGTCCTCCAGCGCAGCCCGTACGGGGGCACCACCGCGGTGGTCTTCCTCCCGGCGGCCCTGCTCACCGAGGCCCCCGACACCAACGGCACGGGCGTCCGGCTGGACCCGGCCAAGGGCGGCCGGGCCGCGAGGCCCCGTACCATCCCGTCCGGGCCGTCCGCCCGGACCGCGCCCGCCGTCGTGGAGCGCGCCCCGTCGGGCCGCCCGCTCCCGGCCGCCGACCTCCGCCGCCCGGTCGAGCTGGAGGCCCCGCTCGGGGCCTTCGGCCTGGAGGCGGTGGACGGCCTCGACGACCCCGCCGCCCCGGACCCGGGCACCGGCCCCGTGGGCGGCCCGGCCCGCCCGGCCATGGCGACCCTGGACGACGAGACCCCGCCCAACGGCACCCCGCGCAGCGCCCTGCTCGGGCTGCGCCCGGCGGACCGGCCGCACACCGACCGGCACGTGGAGCGGGGCGGCGCCTGGAAGACCGACCGCGAGGGCTTCCGCGACCGGGACGGCGTCCGCGACGGCGACCGGCACGCCGGACGGCACGCCGACCGGCGCCCGGGCGGAGACCGCGAGCCGCTGGCCCCCACCGGTCCGGTCCGCCTGGAGACCCCGCGCCGTGACGCGGCCCACCCCGACGGCGCCCGTAGCACCGGAGCGGTGCCGCTGCCGCGCCGCCGCCCCACCCCGACCCTGGTCGCCGAGCACGGCCGCCGCGTGGAGCCCCGCCCGGTCTCCGTGGTTCCGCAGCCCGCGGCCGGACCCGAGGGCGACGCCGGGAAGACCGGCCCGGGCGGCACGGCGCTGCCCCGGCGGGTCCGCCAGGCCAGCCTGGCCCCCCAGCTGAAGAACGCCGCGGCGCCCGCCGCCGCGGCCCCCGAGGCGGACCCCGTACCCGACCGTGACGCGGAGGAGGTGCGGTCGCGCATGTCCGCGCTCCAGCGCGGCTGGACGGCGGGCCGCAACCAGCACGCACAGCAGCAGTCCGGGGCCGAGGCGGGCACCCCCGCCGCCGGCGGCCCCGGCTCCGAGAACGAAGGGGACGGTCGATGACCGCACCGCAGACCGGCAACGACAGCAGGGGCCGCGGCTCCGGCCCGCTCAACTGGCTCCTCGACGAGCTCGTCGACCGGGTCGGCAGCATCCGCAAGGCGGTGGTCCTGTCCGGCGACGGCCTGCCCACCGGCAGCTCCAAGGACCTGACCCGCGAGGACAGCGAGCACCTGGCCGCCGTGGCCTCCGGCTTCCACAGCCTGGCCAAGGGCGTCGGCCGGCACTTCGACTCCGGCACCGTGCGCCAGACCGTCGTCGAGCTCGACGAGGCCTTCCTCTTCGTCATGGCGGCCGGCGACGGCAGCTGCCTGGCCGTCCTGTCCGACGCCGACTCCGACGTCGGACAGGTCGCCTACGAGATGACGCTGATGGTCAAGCGAGTGGGCGACCACCTGGCGACCGCCCCGCGCACCGGGCTGCCAACCGGAGGGTGAGTCGGACGGCATGAGCGATTCCGGCCAGGACAGCCCCACCGACAGCCCCACCGGCATCCCCGCCGGCACCGGGGCCGGCGCCCCGCCTGGCACACCCGTCACGGCTCAGGGCTACGAGCACCCGCACTGGTTCGACGACGACGCGGGACCCGTGGTGCGCCCGTACGCGATGACCCGCGGCCGGACCAGCCACGCCGGCCAGCACCGGCTCGACCTGATCGCGCTCGTCGTCGCCGAACCGGCGGCCGACGATCCGGTCTGGGACATGACCCTGTCCCCGGAACACGCCCACATCCTGGGGCTGTGCCGGGGGCGGCCGCAGTCGGTCGCGGAACTGGCGGCCGACCTCGACCTCGCGGTCGGGGTCGTCCGGGTCCTGATCGGCGACCTGGTCGACGACGAACTGGTCCACGTGACCCGGCCGGTACCTCCGGCCGAACTCCCCGATGAATCCATTCTGCGTGAGGTGATCGATGGCCTTCGGGCGCTCTAGCCGCACCGGTGCCATGCACGCCGTGTCGCCGGTCGAGCCGCTGACCCTGAAGATCCTGGTCGCGGGCGGCTTCGGGGTGGGCAAAACCACCCTGGTCAGTGCGGTGAGTGAGATCAGGCCGCTACGGACCGAGGAACAGCTCTCGGAACCGGGCATCGGCATCGACGACACCGGGGGAGTGGAGGGCAAGAGCACCACGACCGTGGCCATGGACTTCGGGCGCATCACGCTCCGCGAGGACCTGGTGCTGTACCTGTTCGGCACACCCGGACAGGACCGCTTCTGGTTCCTGTGGGACGAGCTGGCCCAGGGCTCCCTCGGCGCCGTGGTCCTCGCCGACACCCGCCGCCTCGCGGACTGCTTCGCCGCCATCGACTACTTCGAGCGGCGCGAGATCCCGTTCGTGGTCGCCGTCAACTGCTTCGACGGCGCGGACCGGCACCCCGTGGTGACCGTACGGGAGGCCCTCGACCTCGACCCCGGGGTACCGGTGCTCCTGTGCGACGCCCGGGACCGGGAGTCGGTGAAGGACGTCCTGGTGGGGGTCGTGGAACACGCGATGTCGCTGGCCCGGTCGCGGCGCCGGAGCCTGACACCGGGATCCTTTCCTGAAGCCTGACAGCAGGCCCGGCGCCGGAGCCCCGTACGGCGGGTGGCCTGACATGGAGGCGGCCCGTACCCCCGCCGACTGGGGTACGGGCCGCGGCTCTCATGGGGGGATGCGGGGTCCCAGTCGCGGCGCGGGACTGTGGAGCGAGTGTGAACCCGCCGCAGGGGGCCGTCAAGCACCCCGACAACACGCGCTGTTCAGCGCACGGCGACCACGGCCGACCCGTGTCCGAACAGCCCCTGGTTGGCGGTGATCCCGGCCCGCGCCCCGGGAACCTGCCGGTCCCCGGCCGTACCCCGCAGCTGCCACGTCAGCTCGCACACCTGGGCGATCGCCTGCGCCGGCACCGCCTCCCCGAAGGAGGCCAGCCCGCCGCTGGTGTTGACGGGGATCCGCCCGCCGAGGGCCGTCGCCCCCTCCCGTACGAGCTTCGCCCCCTCGCCCTCCCCGCACAGGCCGATGTCCTCGTACCACTCCAGCTCCAGCGCGGTGGACAGGTCGTACACCTCGGCGAGCGAGAGGTCGTCCGGCCCGAGCCCGGCCTCCTCGTAGGCGGCGCGGGCAATCGAGGACCGGAACGAGCCGGGCGCCGGGCGCACCGCCACCGAGGAGTCGGTGGCGATGTCGGGCAGGTCCAGGACGGTCCGCGGATAGGTCGGCGTCACCGTGGACACGGCGCGGATCCGCACCGGGTCCGCGATCCCGCGCGAGCGTGCGAAGTCCATGCTGCTCAGCACCAGGGCCGCGCCCCCGTCCGAGGTGGCGCAGATGTCCAGCAACCGCAGCGGATCGGCGACGACGGCCGAGGCGGCGACCTCGTCGGCGGTCACGGTCTTGCGGTAGCGGGCGTTCGGGTTGAGCGCCCCGGCCGCCGCGTTCTTCACCTTGACCTGGGCGAAGTCCTCCGGGGTGTCCCCGTACACGGCCATCCGGCGGCGCGCGTACAGCGCGAAGTACGCCGGGTTGGTGGCTCCCAGCACACGGAAGCGCAGCCAGTCCGGATCGTCCGGCCGCTCGCCTCCCGCCGGCGCGAAGAAGCCCTTGGGCGCGGCGTCCGCCCCCACCACCAGCACGACGTCGGCCAGCCCGGCCAGGATCTGCGCCCGGGCCGTCCCGATCGCCTGCGCCCCCGACGCGCAGGCGGCGTACACGCTGGTCACCCGAGCCCCCTGCCAGCCGAGGGCGCGGGCGAAGGTCGCCCCGGCCACGTAGCCCGGGTAGCCGCCCCGTACGGTGTCGGCGCCGACGACGGACTGCACGTCCGTCCAGTCCAGACCGGCGTCGGCGAGCGCCGCCCGCGCGGCGGCCCGCCCGTACTCGACGAAGCTGCGGCCCCATTTGCCCCACGGGTGCATCCCGGCGCCGAGGACGGCGACGTCGGCGCTCACGACCCGGCTCCCGCGGCGGGGACCGGCCGGAACCGCCAGGTGGTCCAGGCGGTCCCGGCGTCCTCGTTCAGTACGCCGCCCTCCACCTCGACCTCCGCCCCGACCGCCAGATCGGCCAGGGTCACCCCGGGCGCCGCCTGGCCCAGTACGACCATCCCCTCGGCCGCCAGCTCCACCGCGACCAGGGTGTACGGCTCCCAGGGCGCGTCCGGGTCGGACACGTACGGGGCGGGTGGCCGGTACCGCCCGTCGGTGTAGGACCAGACCCGCCCGCGCGCGGACAGCGGCACCTCGGCGAGCTCGCCGCCGCCGGCGCAGTGCGGGTTGCGGCAGTACGCGTCCTCGCGCGGGAAGTACACGGTGGTGCAGGCGGAACACCGGGTGCCGAGCAGCCGGAAGCCGCCGTCTGGTCCGTGCTCGGTGAACCACCCGTCCACGACGGGTGTGCGTGTGAGTGCCAAGACCCCTCCCCTGCCGAATCTGACGCATCGTCAGGAGTCTGCCACGGGAGGACCGGCCCGGTCACCGGTTCTCGGCAAGCCACTTCTGGGCGATCTCGGCCAGCTCCGCGTCCCGGCCGGCCAGCATCATCCGGATCATCTGGGCGTCCCCGCGCAGCGACCACCCCGGATTCCCGAAGGTCGCCGGATTGTTCCCCTCGATCAGGAAGTGCGCGGGCCAGGCCGTCCCGTACCCGATCAGGGGGAGCGCCGCGAGATACCGCTTGCGGCCACGGGCCAGCCCGTAGGCCGTCACGGCGAGACCGGTGAGGGTCCCGGCGAGGTGCACCCAGCGGGTGGCGGCGCGGGAATGCATGGCGACGTAGTAGGGCCAGAACTCCTCGTACGAACTGAATGTCATACGGGCACGGTACTCACGGCCGCACGGCGGCGACAGCGACCGGGAAATCGAAATGCGTCTCCGGAAACGCCTCGGGCCGCAAGGTGAAGTGCCACCACTCCTCCGGGAGGTTGACGAAACCCTGCTCCCCGAGCGCACCCTTCAGCACCTGCCGGTTGGCCCGCGCCGCGGCCCCGATCCGCGGATCGTCGGTGTGCGAGAGCGGATCGAAGAAATCGAAGGGAGTCCCCATGTCCACCTCCCGCCCCGAGAGCTCCACCAGGGTCAAGTCGACCGTACTCCCGCGGCTGTGCCCGGACTTCTCCGCGATGTACCCCTCGGGAATCAGCCGGCCGCGCTCCACGTTCGGATAGAACTCCGCCTTCGCCCGCGCGTCCCCGGGGCCGTCGGGCTCGCGGGCCCACCGCACGAAGTGGTCGACCGCCCGCTGGGGCCGGTAGCAGTCGTACACCCGCAGCGCGTACCCGCGCCGCAACAGCCCCCGCTGCGCCCGCCGCAGCGCCTGCGCCGCGGGACGGGCCAGCAGGCAGACGGGCTCCTCGTACCCGTCCACCACCCCGCCGGTGAAATTCCACGCACCGGCGTACCGCATGTCCTGACGGATACTCGGATCCACCTCGCGCAGCGCGACGAACCCGGCCGAAGCGGAGCCCTTTGCCGGTACGGCCACGAACCCTCCGGCGGGCACCGCCGCGAGCACCCCGGCAGCGAGCCCCACAACAACCCTGATCCACATACCCCTTGGCATACCATCGCGGGATGCCGGCACAGCTGAAGGACTCGCACTGCTCCACCTGCGGAGCGCCGTACGGATCGACCGCCTGGCCCCGCACCTGCACCGCGTGCGGCGCCACCGCCTACCGCAACCCGCTCCCGGTCGCCGTCACCCTCCTCCCCGTCGAGGACGAGCACGGCACCGGCCTCGTCGTCATCACGCGCACCATCGAACCGGCCCTCGGCGGGGTCGCCCTGCCCGGCGGCTTCATGGACTTCGGTGAGGACTGGCGCGAGTCCGTCGTCCGCGAACTCCGCGAGGAGACCGGCATCACCGCCCCGGCCTCGGACGTCACCCTGGCCGACGCCCTGAGCTCCCCGGGGGGCCACCTGCTCCTCTTCGGCCTCCTGCCGAAGCGCCCGGCCGCCGCCCTGCCCGCCTCGACGGCGACCGACGAGACCACGGGCTGGCACATCCTCCGGACCCCCACGGAACTGGCCTTCCCCCTGCACACCCAAGCGGCGGCCAACTGGTTCGCGGGCACGTACGCCTGACCCCTGCGGGGGGCTTGGCCGGGTGCGGCGCCGTTGCTGGGGCTCTGCCCCAGGCCCCGCGCCTCAATCGCCGGCGGGGCTGGGTTTGGCCTTGGCCCTGGCGGGGGCTTGGCCGGGTGCTGCTGTGGGTCGGGGCCGCTCCGGAGCGTCTCCTCGGCTCGCGCACTGAGCCCCGGCTACGAGAGTCCGGCCCGGGTTGCGCGCTCGTCCTGCGGGGACTCTCCTGCGCGACCCCGCCCCACGCCCAGGCTCCGGAAGCAGGGCCCGGGCCGGGCTGGGCGTTTGGCGGGACTCGTGGTGGAGGGGAGTGGGGACGCGCAGGGTTGTCCCCGCAGGACGAGCGCGCAACCTGGGCCGATGGCGTCGGGTCAGGCTCAGTGCGCGAGCCGAGGAGACAACCCGGAGCGGCCCCGCGGACCGACCCCACCGACCAGGCCGCCTGCCCCAGGGGCCCGGGCGTAGCCGAGCCGAACCCGCCGAGCCGACCGCAGGTCAGACGCCTCGTACCGTCACGCCCTCGACCGCGTTCCCCGCCTCGTCCTCCACCACCACCGCGTCCCCGAGCCAGCGCACCACGTACCGCTCCACCTCGCCCGGCTCGAAGCCCGGCCCCGGGTCGCGGATCACCACCCCGCCGCCCGTGCGCCCGCGCGCCGGCGCCCAGGCCTCCAGGGTCACCGCCCCGGCCCCGGCCCCGGCCCCGCCCCCGGCCCCCTCCCCGTCGCCGCCGGCACCCGCCCGGACCGCCAGCACCGCGCCCGCCCGCGCCAGCACCGGGATCCGCCCCGGCGGGGCGTCGAGGAGGACCTGGCCCGGGCCCTCGTACGCCGCCCCGGTCGCGGTGTCGTACCACCGCCCCCGCGGCAGCCGCACCGCCCGCCGGTCCGCCCCGCACTCCATCACCGGGGCCACCAGCAGCGCGTCGCCGAGCAGGAACGCGTCCTCGCAGTCCCGCAGCCCCCGCTCCTCCGGCGCCCCCCACCACAGCGGCCGCACGTAGGGGGCCCCGGTCCGCCGCGCCAGATGGGCCAGCGTCACGAAGTACGGCCGCAGCCGCTCCCGCTCCGCCAGCACCGCCCGCGCGTGCTCCTCCACCTCCGGCCCGAACTCCCACGGCTCCCGCCGCCCGGCCCACAGCGCCGAGTGGGTCCGGAACAGCGGCAGGTACGCCCCGAGCTGGAGCCACCGCAGGTACAGCTCGCCCGACGGCGACCCGCCGAAGCCCCCCACGTCCGGCCCCGAGTACGGCACCCCGCACAGCCCCAGCCCCAGCACCAGCGCGAGGGAGGCCCGCAGCCCCTCCCAGCTGGTCTCGACGTCGCCCGACCACGTGCCCCCGTACCTCTGCATCCCCGCCCAACCCGACCGCGAGAACAGGAACGGCCGCTCGGCGGGCCGCAGCCGCAGCAGCCCCTCCCACCCCGCCCGCGCCATCGCGAGCGCGTACACGTTGTGCCCCTCCCGGTGGTCCCCGCCCGCGCCGTCCAACGCGTGCCGCGCCGACCGGGGCAGCGTGGCGTCCCCGAACGGGGCGAAGGAAACCGGCTCGTTCATGTCGTGCCAGAAGCCGGCGAAGCCCCGCGCGAGCCGCTCCTCGTACAGCCCGCCCCACCACTCCCGCACCGCCGGATCAGTGAAGTCCGGATACGCACACGAGCCCGGCCAGACCTCGCCGCGCACCTCCACGCCCCGCGCGTCCCGTATGAAAGCCCCGCCCGGCCCCACCGCCAGCCCCGACGCGTGCACCGCGTCCCCGGCCTTCACCGCCGGATCGACGATGGAGACCAGCCGCACCCCCCGCTCACCCAACTCCCGCGCCAGCCCCGGCAGATCCGCGAACCGCTCCTCGTCCACCGTGAAGACCCGGTGGCCGTCGTAGTGGTCGATGTCCAGATGCACGGCCGACAGCGCGAGCCCACGTTCCGCATAGCCCCCGACCACCCGCCGCACCTCCGCAGCACTGCCGAACCCCCACCGCGCGTGCTGGTACCCCAAGGCCCACTCCGGCGGCACCGCCGCGGCGCCCGTCAGCCCCGACCAGCCCTGCAGCACCCGCGCCGGCGTCCCCGTCAGCACCCAGCACCTGAGCGGTCCGCCCTCCACGCGCAGCTCGCTCGACCCCGCCCGGTCCGCCCCCGAGCCAGCGCCCTCCTCGCCTTCGCGCAGCGTCACCCGCCCGTCCCAGGAGTTGTCGTGGAACACCAGGTGCGTCCCCGCGTCCGCCACCACCATCTGCACCGGCATCGTGATGTACAGCGGATCGTCCCCCCGCCCGAAACCGCCCTTCGGGTCGGTGTTCCACAGCCGGTACACCCCGTCCCGCAGCCGCGGCCCCGCCGCCCGCCCGCCCAGCCCGAAGAACCGCGCGTCCGCCGGCACCTCGCTGCGCTGCACCCACCGCGTCCCGGCCCCCTCGGCGCCGTCCACCGGCTCCCACCACCGCGGCGGCAGCTCCCGCCGCAGCACCGTCCCGCCCGGAGTGCGCACCTCCACCGCGCCGTGCCGCGACACCGCCACCGTCACCCGCTCCGACACCACCCGCCAGCCGCCCTCGGTGTCGGGCTCCAGCACGGCTCGCGGATCCGGCTCCGGCCCGCTGCCCACCACTGCGTACGAGGGCGTCGGCGCGGCCCCGTCCCAGCCCCAGAACACCGCGCCGCCCACGGTGACCCGTACCAGCAGCTCCGAGCGGGCGAAGCGCAGCACGCCCCCGCCCGGCCGCGGCTCCGTACCGGTCAGCAGCCCCGGCACCCGCGCCCGCTCCGCGCCCCGGCGCGGGAGCCCCACCGCATCCGCGCGCCGGTGGCGCCAGGCGGACAGCAGGGCCCGCCGTCCGCGCTCCGTACCGATGTCCTTGACCGCACGCACCAGATCACGACCGTCCATGGAGATCACCCTGCCACCGGGCCCCCGCCGCAGGTGCTGCGTTCAACTGCCGTTCACCCGCAGGCGATCACCGGCGACCGGTGGCGGCCCACATGCCGCCCGCCCCGCGAGCGGCGATGACGACTCTGGTGCGGATGTCGATCACGTGGCATGGTCCCCTGTGAGCCGCCGCGCACCCACCCGCCGCGCGATGGCACCGTACGCACACGAAGCGCGAGCGCCAGACCTGACCGGGAGCCCACCCATGACCTCAGCCACGCAGCCGGAACCCCTCTGGGCCCCGGGCCCCGACCGGATCGCAGCGGCCCGGATCACCGCCTTCCAGGCGTGGGCCGCCGAGCGGTACGGGGCCCCCGCGGACGGCGGCTACCCCGCCCTGCACAGCTGGTCCGTCGACGAGCTCGACACCTTCTGGCAGGCCGTCGCCGACTGGTTCGACGTCCGGTTCACCACCCCGTACACGTCCGTCCTCGCCGACCGCTCCATGCCCGGCGCGCGCTGGTTCACCGGCGCCACCCTCAACTACGCCGAGCACGCCCTGCGCGCCGCCGAGGACCCGGCCCGCGCCGACGACCCCGCCCTGCTGTACGTCGACGAGACCCACGAGGCCACCCCCGTCACCTGGGCCGAGCTCCGCCGCCAGGTCGCAGCGCTCGCCGCCGAACTGCGCGCCCTCGGCGTACGCCCCGGCGACCGGGTCAGCGGCTACCTCCCCAACATCCCCGAAGCCGTCGTGGCCCTCCTCGCCACCGCTGCCGTCGGCGGCGTCTGGACCTCCTGCGCCCCCGATTTCGGCGCCCGCAGCGTCCTGGACCGCTTCCAGCAGGTCGAGCCGGTCATCCTCTTCGCCGTCGACGGCTACCGCTACGGAGGCAAGGAGCACGACCGCCGCGACACCGTCGCCGAGCTCCGCGCCGAACTGCCCTCCCTGCGCGCCGTCGTCCACATCCCGCTGCTCGGCACCCCGGCCCCCGAGGGCGCCCTCGACTGGTCCGCCCTGACCGCGGGAGACACCGAGCCCGTCTTCGAGCCGGTCCCCTTCGACCACCCCCTGTGGGTGCTGTACTCCTCCGGCACGACCGGCCTCCCCAAGGCCATCGTCCAGTCCCAGGGCGGCATCCTCCTCGAACACCTCAAGCAGCTCGGCCTGCACTGCGACCTGGGCCCCGAGGACCGGTTCTTCTGGTACACCTCCACCGGCTGGATGATGTGGAACTTCCTCGTCTCCGGCCTGCTCACCGGCACCACGGTCGTCCTCTACGACGGCAGCCCCGGTTACCCCGACACCGGCGCCCAGTGGCGCATCGCCGAGCGTACGAAGGCCACCCTGTACGGGACCTCCGCCGCGTACGTCATGGCCTGCCGCAAGGCCGAGGTCCACCCGGCCCGGGACTTCGACCTCTCCGCCGTGAAGTGCGTGGCCACCACCGGCTCCCCGCTGCCGCCCGACGGTTTCCGCTGGCTCCACGACGAGGTGGCCGAGGACCTCTGGATCGCCTCCGTCAGCGGCGGCACCGACGTCTGCAGCTGTTTCGCGGGCGCCGTCCCCACCCTGCCCGTCCACATCGGCGAGCTCCAGGCCCCCTGCCTGGGTACGGACCTCCAGTCCTGGGACCCGTCCGGCAAGCCCCTCATCGGCGAGGTCGGCGAACTCGTCGTCACCAACCCCATGCCGTCCATGCCGATCCACTTCTGGAACGACCCCGACGGCAGCCGCTACCGCGAAAGCTACTTCGAGATGTTCCCCGGCGTCTGGCGCCACGGGGACTGGATCACCCTCACCGACCACGGCTCGGTGATCATCCACGGCCGCTCCGACTCCACACTCAACCGCCAGGGCGTCCGGATGGGGTCCGCCGACATCTACGAGGCCGTCGAGCGACTCCCGGAGATCAAGGAATCCCTGGTCATCGGCCTGGAGGAGCCGAACGGCGGCTACTGGATGCCGCTCTTCGTCCACCTCGCCCCCGGCGCCACCCTGGACGATGACCTCCGCGGCCGCATCAAGGCGACCATCCGCGAGGAACTCTCCCCCCGCCACGTCCCCGACGAGATCATTGAGGTCCCGGGCATCCCGCACACCCTCACCGGCAAGCGCATCGAGGTCCCCGTCAAGCGACTCCTCCAGGGCACGCCGATGGCCAAGGCGGTCAACCCCGGCTCCGTCGACAACATCGACCTCCTCCACTTCTACGAGGAGCTGGCCCGCACCCGCCGCTGACACCGGCCACTGTCAGTGGCCGTGATTACTCTGAGTGAGCAAGTGATTGCGATACTCAGGGGGAGCCAGCCATGCCACCGACGAACCACGCCGGCGCCAACAGGACCAGCAGGACCCGGACCGGCCGGACCAGCAGGACGAGCAGCACCAGCAGGCGCCGTACGCTGCGCCGCGAAGTCCCCAGCACCGTGGGCCTCCTCGCCGACGCCGAGGACTTCGCGGCCATGTGCGGCTACCGCAGCTTCACCTTCGACCAGCCCGCCGACTACCCCGACTACCTCCACCACGTGGACGGCCTGCTCCGCTCCCTCGCGGCCCAGGGCATCCACACCACCGTCGCCCTCTTCGACCCCGAGGAGTACGCCGACTACTGCGCGGACCACGGTCTCGACCCCGACACCGCCGAAACCCGTACGCGCTTCACCGCGGAACTCGCCGGAGCCGGGGCCGGGCTGCCCTACGGGGGCCAGCCCGTCGACGAGCTCGTCCCGCTCCTCGTGGACGAGGCCGTCCGGCACGCCACCTGGGAGTACGCCACCACCCTCCTGGCGCAGGTAGGGGCCTGCGCGGACTGCGGCGAGGACATCGGCCAGGCTTCCTTCGAGCGCGCCGCCGCCGCGCTGAGGCGCCTGCTCGCAGGCGCGGACCCGGGCCACCACCACCTCGTCTGCAGCGTCCCGACCGAGACGGAACAGCTCGTCGCCGTCCTGCACGCGCAGACGTCGGGGGATCCGGAGGCCCTGCCCCTCGTGGAGAGCCGGGAGAGCCTCGACTTCGTGACGGTCCTGGCCGCCGGACTCGCCCTGGGCGGCCCCGGCGGACTGGTCCTGCGGAGCACCGCCGAGGGCCACCGGGACCGGGTCCACGGCTGGCGCCTGGACCGCGGCCGCCTCACCGCACTCTCGGCGGCGGCCGTGTTCAATGCCTACTGCACCGACGCCGACACCGGAGAGCCCGTCGCCCCCGAACCGGGCGTCGAATACTGCCCGGGCTACGAGGTGGACGACCCGGGCCCGCACGGGTAGGCCGCGGGCGACGGCCGAGGGGCCCCCGCCACTGGCGAAGGCCCCTCGACTCCAACAACGACCCGGCAAAGGGCCAGACCGACCGGCTACTCGCCGGACAGCACCGCCTGGGCGGCCACGCGGGCCTCCTCGGCGGTGTCCGTCGCACGCGCGGCGGCCGCGGCCCGCTCGCACTGGGCGAGCGTGTACTTCGCGAGCGTCGCCCGCACGTACGGAATCGAAGCGGCACCCATCGACAGGGAGGTGACACCGAGACCGGTCAGCACACAGGCCAGCAGCGGGTCGGAAGCCGCCTCGCCACAGACGCCACAGCTCTTGCCCTCCGCCTTCGCGGCATCCGCCGACAGGGCGATGAGGTCGAGCAGCGCGGGCTGCCACGGGTCCTGCAGCCGGGAGACGGCGCCCACCTGCCGGTCCGCGGCGAAGGCATACTGCGCGAGGTCGTTGGTGCCCAGCGACAGGAACTCGACCTCCTGCAGGATCGAGCGCGCCCGCAGCGCGGCGGAGGGGATCTCCACCATCGCGCCGAACTTCGCCCGCAGCCCGGCCTCACGGCAGGCGTCGGCGAAGGCCTTGGCGTCGATCCGGTCCGCCACCATCGGGGCCATGACCTCGAGGTAGACCGGCAGGCCCTCGGCGGCCTTGGCCAGCGCGGTGAGCTGCGTACGCAGCACCTCCGGGTGGTCGAGCAGCGCGCGCAGACCGCGCACGCCCAGCGCCGGGTTCGGCTCGTCGGCCGGAGTCAGGAAGTCCAGC